>JBMYYC010000009.1:0-60146 GCA_049609045.1 Lishizhenia sp.
TTACCTGTTTATTTAGGTGTTAAGAATAGAACGCGCTAGATTTCAATTTGTTTTTCACCTTTTCTTAAAATATGTTAATCAAAAATTATCAAAATCGGGTTGGCGCATCGTAATAAATGATTTTAGTACAATTTCGCCAATATCAGGCACAGTGATATGAATTAAATAGACACCTGATGCGATAGGAATATTGTCTACATTTTTTAAATTCCAATCTTGAAAAGTTAAGGGATTGTCTTTCTTAAAACTACGAATTAGTTTTCCAGATAAATTGTAAATACGCATTGTACAACGTTCTGGTAGATTCGTAATTTTCACACGTGTATCTAACCTTCCGTTTTCATATTCAGAAAATGCATTGTACGGATTAGGAACTACATTAATTTGTGTTAAAATGTCTGATAACACATCTGATCTATCAAATTCTGTACTGTAATTAGTTGTAGAGAAGCCATACAGAGGCAAACTGTTGTTTTGTCCGGTTGCTTCATAGCTTTCGTACTTTTTATTTACGCGTAACTTAATGCGCACGTCTGATGCGAGTAGCTCATTTCCTGGTGCGAGGATAGGATACAGCACCCACATACAACTTCTGTAGAGTTGGGTAACATCAATCTGACTTAAATTGTTTTGTTTTAATGTTGAGGTGAAATCTGTTAAGTCGCCATTATAATAAGTGGTTCCGTTATTATATTCATCTCCCGAGAAAATATAAACAGTGTGCATTCCGCCAAGTTTTGGAGCGTTAGCGGAGTTGTATAAGTTGGAAGTTGGATTCCATTTCATATCTGCTCCATTTTCTCCTGCTAAGAAAGAGTTTTCTCCAAAAGCAATGTTTAATCTTTTTCCTGATTCTAAATCTATAGCGTAACCTGGAAAGTAACTACAACCAAACTCTCCGTCTATTTCATTGCCATTTATATCTAACGATTTACTGTTGCGCAGTGCAAAAGATGTTCCTTGATTTTGATTTAATAGATAATTTCTTCCTGTTTCTATAACTGGAGCTTTTGTCCATTTACTTTTATCATTAGTAATAACAAGATCTACACTTTTGGTGCGTCCAACTTGCGATGTGTTTATGCTTGAATTGATGGTGGCAGAACTCGTAGCACCTACTAGATCTCCTATTGGCATTCCGGTGATTTGGTATCCGATTAATCCATAGGGAGAAACAATTCCATTTAAAAGTTGCGGGTAGGTTTGTTCGTCATCGATAGAAAATCTATCGTTAAAGTTACATGGATCGAAATCTCCTAAATTGGGATTACATTCATCAGCACTTGGCTGGAAAGTTCCTGCGCGTATCCAATTGTTGTAGAAATAAGCGTCGTTGTCTTCCAATCCGCTTAGCCATTGTTTGCTAGAGTCTGCATATTCTATTTTAGCATCAATAGGTGCGGTGTATTTTATATTTGGTCCGGATAGAACATAAGCTGTTTGTTCTAGCGTAATTGAAATTCCCCAATCGGGTATAAGTTGTTCGTTAATAATATTAATGGTTTGGTCTGAGGTAACGGAATCTCCAGAATTTAATTCGTAGAGTGTCCAGCTAGCTGCATCGAGTTTTCCGTCTTCATCTTCATAAAATTTCAATTGAAACTCTCCTTGTTTTATGTTTAGTGGATCAATAACTTTAACGGCAATTGGTCCGCCATTAGCAGCATAGGTAAGTTCATCTAATTTTCCATTTTCTAGAATACGAGATTCGCTTTCTGTGCTTAGTTCTAAAAACCTACCACCGTTTCCTGCTCCGTCTATTCTTTTTATAGGAAATTCAAATCCATAAGAAACGGTGCTAAACGTTCCGTTGGCTTCTGGAGAAGGAGAATGTGGGATAACTTCGATTGTTTTAACTTCACCAATTGGCGCTTTTCTGGAGGATAAATAGGGTTTTTGTTGTCCGTCTAAATTGTTAGGATCTGTTGGTATATATGTTTTATAATTATTGTATGCATAGGAAATAGCCATGTAGTAATAGCGTTTGAAATTAACGAGTTTTTTATCTGTTCCGGAAGCAAAGGCATCTTGCGTAATTGAAACGCTGTGTTTTATACCTTGGTTTTCTCCGTCTACTTTTAAGCTCGGTACTGCAATTTGTAATTGCTCGTTAAATTCATAATTAATGAGTGTAGAAACAGAGTCTTTAATATCACATTGAAATACAATTCTTGCTTTATCTATATCTCCTAAATCAGATACAGAAATTTCTTTTCCAGACAGCTGAAAAATTTGATAGCCTTGAAATTTATACGCTCTGTCTATAGAGTCATTTCCAACGATAAAAGGATCTATTTCTTCATAGTCTTCATTCTTATTGTTTGAGTTATTTGGATTGGATAAGAAAAGTAGCACTTCGTTTTCTAATTCTTGTGCAGTTAAGTTTGGCGCATGCGGACCATCAATTACACGAAAACAATTCTCAAACAAAGCTTGGGCTTTATCATCTGCAATACGCAATGTTTCTACAGAAGCAAAAGGTTCAGATTCTCCGCTGCGCGACCAAACAACACCTATCGTAATATTATTAACGGCACCTGGTTTGAGTACAAAAGGCCCTGCACTTTGAGCAAACCTTCTATCATACGGTTGATTACCTGCAGTTTGTTCTGTCCACTCAGGTTGCGGAACACCGTTTGTACCCCAACCCAAAGGATCTGTATCTCCTGGAAACATAAAATCAGCTTCAACTGCGGGGTTTCCTCCGCCAGAAGTATGACCATTACCACCATACAAAAAGCGCGTACCATCTTTCCAATATCCACTTAAATAATTATAGTAGTCTACCGCATTTATTGGATCTGTAGTATTTATATCTGCACTTCCTCCTGTATTGTTGTAGTATATAAATCGGCGCATTCCAAAACGTTCGTTATCTATAATTCCGTCTCCGTAGCCTATTCCGTTAAGTGCTTCGTTTGGTCCAATACCAAAAGCATTATCAATTCCGTCATCGTCTTGATACGGGCCTTCAAAAAAATCAACACCTACTGCTGCCGGTTGGTTACCGTAACCTAAAAAACCAGCTTCATCTGCATCAAAAGCAGTTCCGTTGTAAGAATAACCTAAACCTCGGTTTACATCACACCCTACGTAATCGTCGAATGGTCCGCCTAAGGCAACATCTACCATTGCTCCGAAGTAAGTATCTTGAAGTGTTTGAGTACTTCTATTAATAAGTTCGTAGTTGTAGAAAGTCATGTTATTAATTTGGTCATTGGTAGCAAAAGCAAAAGCCTGTGCACGAATTTCCATTCCTATCGGGTCTCCACCGGTTTCTGTATGAATATTTCCTTTGTCATTAATTACCCACCATAAATTTTCATCACCAAAAACAGTAACCGTTCTATCTGATCTACAATTAATATTGTTTTCTAAATCATACCATGGATAATCTCCTTGCGTCCAATCGTAATTGCCATCTTCGTCTCTATCATAAAATGGAGCCAAGTAATAATCCTGACCTTTAGATGGATCTCCATGTGCGGGCCAATCTTTAATGAACAACGGAATTTCATAGTTTGGAAACAGTGAGCTTTGAAGATTTGTACCATTTTCTTGATCCAATAATCCTGTAGAAAACCACGCATCAAATTCTCTTACTTCGTCTTGGTTAGAATAAAAATGTTTGTCGTATTTTTCACAATCTTCAGAGTTGATGGTTGCGTTTCCTATAGAAAGTGGTCCCGTCCAATAATCGTTTCCGTTTCTGTAACGCAAGGCTGCAAGTTTCAGTTGTCCGTTAACATCTTTACCTCCTAACCAAAGTGCAGATGCAAAGAGCGCCATTATTCCCGAACCTTTTGGTACTTCGTATTGGCTAAAATTTTGACCTTGTATTTGCCAAAGGTTTCCGGCGGTATGTATAAGCGCAGAAACATTGTTTAATTCAAGAAATGTAGATGTATTTGCTGGCGGACAAGAGCCGGCTTTTACTTGGAAATTATTTATTTCTACAGTTTCTGATCCCATGTAAGGTTGGGCAAAGAACACAGATGGTATAATAAATAAGATTAAAACAAGAAATTTCATAGCAACGCTTTAGTACTGCTAAAGTAAAGCAATTCTGTTATAAAAGGAAACCTTGTGTGCACAATATCAGAGTAATTCTACAAATTTAACGAGCAGCTGCTGTAAATTTAGGTAGCTGCTAAAAGAGAGTTCTTCATAGGTGTCAAATATATCGTGGTAATGCTGATTCTCTCCCATAGTGTAAATGAAGAACGCCGGAACATTTTTCTGTGTAAAATAATAATGATCTGAGTTGGCTGTTGGCCCTCTCTTTTTTATACGTGAAACTAGTTTTTCTTGTGTATTGATTGCTTCAAATAATTCAAACTCTTCTGTATGTTCAGTTGCATTTACTATAGTAATTCCATCTTCTCCAGAGCCAAGAATATCTAAGTTCAACAAGAATTTTATCTTTTTTAGTTTGAAAAAAGGATGTTTCACAAAATAATCAGAACCTACTAGTCCGGCTTCTTCTCCGGCAAAAGCAATGAAAACTAAATTATATTTAGAGGGATTTTCTTTAAAGTACTTTGCGAGTGTTAAGAGCATACTTGTACCAGATGCGTTGTCGTTTGCACCAGGGAAATAAGTATTCTTCCCCATTCTTCCTAGATGATCGAAATGAGCGGTAAAAACAATTGTTTTGGCGCATTTTTTTCTAGCTGGCAAACGCGCAATTACGTTATTTGAGGTGTGCGTTTTAAATTCTGCATCTATGTTTACTCTAAAAATAGCACCTTCTTTATAAATAGAATCTTGTACAACAAGAATGGGGTTTTTAGACTGTTTTCTTGCAACAGACCAAGTAAATTTTTGATGCGTTAAAAAAACAACAGGAGCAAAATCAGACAAGCCCAACAACGCATTCGTCATTTCCCTTTCTGTTTTGGCCGTTACGTTTCGAGTATCAATTAAAAAGGTATTTTTCTTTTCAGATTGCAACGCTTCAAAAACAGCCTGAATCTTTAATTCATCGGTTAAGATAAGAGAATCTATCACGGCCGGCACTAATTGTCCGTCAAAACCAGCAGAACTACTATGTACAATAAAGTGTTTCCCAGGTATTAAATCTTTGTTGTTGTAGTTTACAGACAGCGCATTAGGAAAGGTATTTACGTCTAAATTAAACGGTTGAAGAAATCCTTCTTCAAAAGCGTCTAGACCAATTTTTTGAAATTCTTCTGCAATAAACTTGGCTGCAATATTATCTCCGTTGTTTACATATCCTCTCCCATGGAATGCAGGCGAGCATAAGGTTTCGGTTATTCTTTTTGCTTCGGCGAGTTGCCCAAAAGAAAAAGCAGTAGAAAGTAATATCAAAAGTGCTATTTTAAGCATATCTGCGTTCAACTTTACGAACAAATTCTTCTACTATTTCCTGTTCCAAATTCCATTCATTAGTAACCGCAATTTCGCTTAATCTTTGTCGCGCAGTTTCGCTAGAAGCCTGGTTGTCTAAAATTTCAATTGCTTTATTAAAGAAGTCTGAATTACCGTTAAACAGTTCATTAATTACCTGCATTTTTTCGTTTAATCCAAAAGCACTTTTAAGTGATTCTATCTTACTTGCGCTCATTTTACTTATAAAAGAATCGTCTTCCGATTTTGCGAAACGCTCGTGAAAAGAAGCATATTTCTCTTCGTCTATTTGTTCTAAAATAGAAGATTGCTTTTCAATAATTTTTTCTTGATAAGGAGTTGCTTCTACCTCTTTTTTAACTTCCGTATTCAAGGTATTTTCTTTTTTCTCTGTTTGCTCTGGTTTGTCCGCATCGAAAATAGAAAAGTCTATTTCAGGATTTTCAACAGCAGGATTAGAAAAATCGAACCCTTCATCTTCTGCAGTAATTACTTCATCTTCTACCGTTTCTTCTATTTTTTCCGGTGCAGGAGCTTCTGATACAGCAGTTTTAGCATAAACATTTTTCTCGATTGCTTTGTATTGAATAATCACCATTTTTTCGTGAAACTCTCTAGAAAGTTGAACCATTTCTTCTAGTTCAAGCTCGTTGATAGTTCCTACTTCAAGTGCTTTATTTAGTTCAACTAATCGTTCTACGATTTGTGATTGAGTATTTGCCATATCTTTTTACTAAACGAGGTAAAACCTCCTGAATTTTCAACAATTTGAAAGAATTACTAACTCTATCTTTATTGCCTCAATTAAATTAACGAATTTCGTATTCAAAGTTACGATGTTTTCGCACACAATTAAAACAATTTCTTCCTACTTTTAAGGAACAGGTTGTTGATATCGTATCCACTTAACGAAGAAAAGTTTATGTTTTTAGAGCAATTTCCGGAAGACGGAAAAAGTCACGGTTGGTTAGAAGTAGTTTGTGGTTCTATGTTTTCTGGTAAAACAGAAGAGTTAATAAGAAGATTGCGTAGAGCCGAGTTTGCGAACCAGAGTTTTTTGCTTTTTAAACCAAAATTAGATAACCGATACAGCGATAAAAAAGTGGTTTCGCATGCCGGAGATCAGTTTGATGCTATAAATATAGATAGCGCCGCACAAATTTGGGAACATTGGAAAAACCAAAAAATTGTTGCGATTGATGAGGTGCAGTTTTTTGATAATTCTATTTTGGAAGTGGTTACCAAATTAGCTTCAAAAGGTGTACGTGTGATTTGTGCCGGATTGGATATGGATTACAAAGGAAAACCATTTGGTCCAGTTCCTTATTTGATGGCAGCAGCTGAGTATACCACAAAGGTACATGCAATCTGCGTTTCTTGCGGAAACCTCGCACAATTTTCTCATAGAACAGTGAAAGAAGAGAGTCAGGTACTTTTAGGAGCAGTAGAGAAATATAAACCACTTTGTAGAAATTGTTACAATAAAATAGAACATTGAAATTAAAATACACACACCAAGAATTTTCAGCGTTAATTGAAGCGAAGAGTGAAGGTATCTGCGAAGGTATTATTGATGCCGTGGCATGGGATTCTCGGTTAATTGTGAATCAAAAAAACCTTGTCTTTTTTGCGCTTACAACTCCTTCAAATGACGGACATAAATACGTTGCCGAAGCCTATGAAAAAGGTGTGCGTGCTTTTGTTGTTTCTAAAAAAGTTGACCTTCCAGAAGATGTTACTGTTTTTAGTGTAGAAAATACCTTGTCTGCACTACAAGTGTTGGCGTATAAACACAGATTAAAATTTAACATTCCCATTATTGCAATTGCTGGTGGTTACGGAAAAACAATTGCAAAAGAATGGTTATACTTTTTATTAAAAGAAGAGTTTACTATCGTCCGAAGTCCAAAAAGCTACAATACCGCTTTAGGTATTGCATTGAGTATTTTAGAAATCAACGAACAACATACACTGGGTATTTTTGAGGTGGGTATTTCTAAACCAGACGAAATGCAGTTTTTAGAGCAGATGGTAGATCCTACACTAGGTGTTTTTACAGGTACAGAAAATGCAGCTGCAATTAATTTTGACGACGAAAAACAGCGATTAAATGAAAAACTGAAGTTGTTTAGACACGCTAACTTCGTGTTTACTAAAGATGCGTTTAAAAGTGTTTTTAGAAGAAATAAGCTCAATGGCGTGTTTTGCTCAGACGATGCAATAAAGATTGCTGCTGCGGCAAATACGGCTTTTAAAGAAACCTTGGCAATTTGTATCGAGACCGCTTTGTTCTATGGTATTCCACGTTCAATTTTAGAAGAGAAAGTTGCGAAATTACCTGCGGTTTCTTCTCGATTAGAAGTTTTGGAAGGTGTAAATAACAACACTTTAATTAACGATACATATTCGCTAGACGAGAATAGTTTAAGAATTGCTTTAACCTATCTCTCGCAACAAAATGAAAAAGAAAAGAAGTTTCTGGTCTTAAATGAAACCGAATTAACGACAGACCAAAAGGAAGATATTGTTAAAATTACTTCCGATTATACGTTGGATGGGACTTTGTATGTAACCAATGATAATTATGCACAACTCGATAGAATAGAGAACAGTTATCTCCTTTTTAAAGGAAATTATCAGTCTACCCTAAAATCTGTAGTGAACCAATGCATTAAAAAAAAACATGAAACTTGGCTTGAAGTAAATCAATCAAAGATTGCGTCTAACATCAATGTTTTAAAGAGTAATTTGAAACCTGAAACAAAGGTTTTAGCAATGCTCAAGGCTTCTTCTTACGGCTCTGGAGATGTTAAAATGGCACATTTTCTGGCGCAACGTAAAATTGATTATTTTGGAGTTGCTTATGCAGATGAAGGCGTAGCGCTCAGAAATAAAGAAATAGATACACCAACTATTGTAATGAATGCAGAACGAAATGCGTTCAAGGATATTATTCTCTACCAACTTGAGCCTGCAATTTATTCACTCGGTCAACTAGAAGATTTTATTCATGTTTTGATACAGTTGGGAGTGAAGAATTATCCAATTCATATCAAATTAGAATCGGGTATGAATAGACTTGGTTTTTTAACAAAAGAACTGTCTGAATTAGTTGCTATTTTGAATACACAGCCAGAAGTGTACGTAAAAAGTATTTTTTCTCATTTGGCTACTGCCGGATCGGATGATGAGTATGTACATCAACAAGTGGAAAGATTTACACGCAACGCAGAAATTGTCTTAGAAGAGTTAGATGAAGAACCGTGGCTACACATCTTAAATTCTGAAGGTATACAGTCTTACCCGCAATATCAAATGGGAATGGTAAGATTGGGAATTGCGATGTACGGTATTGGCTCAAATCCGGCATTGAAAGAAGTACTGCGCTGGTACTCTAGAATATCGCAAATCAAAGAAATTAAAGCTGGAGAAACCATTGGTTATGGAAGAGCATTCACAGCAGAAAAGGAGATGAAAATCGCAATTATTCCTGTTGGATATTCTGACGGGTTTAGAAGAAGTCTTGGAAATGGCGTAGGAGAAGTTGTTATTCAGGATAAAGCCTGCCCTGTTGTTGGCAATGTTTGCATGGATATGTGCATGGTAGATGTATCGGCTGTTTCTTGTACCGAAGGTGATATTGTTGAACTGCTAGGTTATACTATTACTCTGAAAGAATTAGCGCAAAAAATGAACACTATACCGTATGAACTTATGACAGGAATATCAAAAAGGGTTCCTAGGGTGTACATAAAACAAGCCTAAATAAGAGGTGTTGCAGAGTTTGATTGGTCTTTTTGTGATTGGTTCTCGAAACGACCTATATAGAATATTCTGTTTTCTCTAAGTAGATTTCTATATCTTTATTGAAAAATACAGATATGTTTCGACTATTATTTCTTTTCGTTTTTGTGATACAAGTCAGTGTTGCTCAAATTTCAATGTCTAACTACACAAGATCTTCACTGGAAAGTTTAAACTTAGCGGTAAAAAATAACGACTTCTTAGCGCTAGAAAAATTATCAAATGAATTGCCAATCAGAAAAATGTTTGGGCATACAGTTATTGCCTGCGTTGCGAAACTTGAGAATACGTTTGAAAGCACGAATATTTTTATTGGTAGTGAAGTTGGTGGAATAGCAAGTTTATATGCAAAAATTAGTGCAATTTCTGAACTCTTGAACCATGCTGATATTACGTATTTGCAAATTGCACAAAAGATTGCGCCTTCAATTGATGAAGCTGTAAAAGATGTTAGAGCGGATAGTGTGCATTTAGGTATTGGATTAGACCAACCATATACCGGTAAAAATGTGATGATAGGAATTACAGATTGGGGATTTGATTATTCGCACCCAAATTTTTACGATACTTTACTTAACAATACGCGTATTTATGCTGTGTGGGATCATTATCGAACAGACGGTGCAGCCCCGGCTAATTTTAATTATGGTGTAGAATATACCTCTCCACAAGATATTGTTGCTGCGCAGGCAGATACATTTAATGCCTATGGTTATGCTTATCACGGATCTCATGTAGCGGGTATTGCTGCCGGAAGTGGTGGTGGAAATCCAGCGTTGAGAGGTGTTGCGTTTGAGTCAGATTTACTTTTCACAACGTTTTATCACGATGAAGCTTCTGTCATGGATGCATTTGCTTGGATGAAAGAGAAAGCCGACGAAGTAAACAAACGTCTCGTAGTAAATATGAGTTGGGGACTTTATCATCTTGGAACGCTTGACGGAAACTCGCTGTTAGGTCAGATTTTAGAAAACTATACCAATCAAAATGTTGTTTTCGTTACTTCTGGTGGAAATAATGGAGATGTTAATTTTCATTTACAGTATACTTTTAATAACGATGAAATTAAATCTAAGGTAGAGTTTTATCCTTACAGCGCTAATTCAAATATGTGGGGACAAAGTTTAACCATGTGGGGAGAGCCAACACATAGTTTTGAAACGCGTTTTGAAGTAAAACAAGGCGTTAATATTCTGGGAGTTTCTCCTTGGTATAGCACAGTTACTACAACAAATTATATAGATTCTTTCTTGGTAGTGAATTCAGATACAATTTTCTATAACCTTACAATGGACAATGTGTTTCCTTTAAACCAAAGACCGCATGCGCGTTTAAGAATAAAAAACACCAATACTTCACTTTCAATAGTTATGAATGCTAAAGCAAGTACTGGTACAGTACATTTTTGGAATGTTACCGAGTTAACCAATGATTTAGGAAATTGGGGAATGCCATTTTCTGTTTCAGGAATAGGAACCATTGGTGGAGACAACCAGTTTGGTATTGGAGAACCTGCGTGTAATGAAACCACAATTGCTGTTGGTGCTTATCGTTCAGAATACACTTTGAGTAATGGTAGTATTTACGGAGGAAATTTAGCTAGCTTTTCATCTGTTGGTCCAACATTAGACGGAAGAATTAAGCCAGATATCTCAGCACCTGGCAGATCTGTAACTTCAAGTTTAAATTCATTTTCAAACGTTAATCCTACAGTATCTACAACAGTTAATTTTAATGGAATTGACTATCCTTTCGGTAGTTTAAGTGGAACCTCTATGTCTGCTCCTGTTGTTTCAGGAGTAGTAGCTTTATTGTTAGAAGCAGATCCTAATTTAACACCGCAACAAGTAAAAGATTTTATTCAACTTACTGCAAGATTAGACGATAAAACAGGAGTGATTTCGGCTCCTGGTTCTGTAGAGTGGGGAATGGGAAAAGTAAATGCGTATCATGCCATTCTTGGAATTTTAGGTTTGGCGCACGTATCAAACGAAAAGACTTCTCAATTTAAGGTTTATCCAAATCCTTCGAACGGAAGATTTAATATTGATGGTTTGGCAGTTGCTGCTAATTACAAATTAATTTCATTGCAAGGGAAAGTTGTTCAAACAGGAAGTATTAGCTCAGAAATAGATTGTAGTACATTAGAATTGGGTACTTACTTCTTGTTCATTGATGGCATTGAAGAATGTTTTAAACTGGTATTGAACCGATAAAATACTTAGCGCATAAAAAAAACCCAACCAATTGGTTGGGTTTTTTGTTCCTATACATTTGAATATTATAAATCAAACTTAATTCCTTGTGCTAAAGGTAATTCAGTAGTGTAGTTAATTGTATTTGTTTGTCTTCTCATGTAGATTTTCCAAGCATCAGATCCAGACTCACGTCCTCCACCTGTTTCTTTTTCTCCACCAAAAGCACCACCAATTTCTGCACCAGAAGTACCAATATTAACATTTGCAATTCCACAATCAGAACCAGCTACAGATAAGAACTTTTCAGCTTCTCTTAAGTTAGTGGTCATGATAGCAGAAGAAAGTCCTTGCTTTACACCGTTTTGAATTTCAATTGCATTTTCAACTTCTCCAGAATATTTAAGTATATATAAAATAGGAGCAAATGTTTCGTGCTGTACAATTTCATATCCATTTTCAGCTTCAACAATAGCCGGTTTTACATAGCATCCAGATTCGTATCCTTCTCCTTCTAAAACTCCACCTTCAACTAAAATGTTTCCACCTTCAGCTTTTGCTTTTTCTAATGCAGCTAAGTACATATTTACAGCATCTTTATCGATAACTGGTCCAACATGATTGTTTTCATCTAATGGATTACCAATTTTCAATTGCTTGTATGCATTTACGATAACATCTTTTACTTTATCGTAGATAGAATCATGTATAATCAATCTTCGCGTAGATGTACATCTTTGTCCACCTGTACCAACAGCACCAAATACTGCACCAGGAACAACTATTTTTAAGTCGGCATCTGGAGTAATAATCATAGCGTTATTACCACCTAGTTCTAATAAAGATTTTCCTAAACGAGCACCAACGGCTTGAGAAACAGATTTCCCCATTCTTGTAGATCCAGTAGCAGAAACAAGAGGTACGCGTGTATCATCTGCCATTTTCTTACCAATTTCAGCTCCACCGATAACCAAACAAGAAACTCCTTCTGGTATGTCGTTATCTGCAAAAACTTCTTCGGTAATTTTCTGACAAGCAATTGCGGTTAAAGGTGTTTTTTCTGATGGTTTCCAGATACAAACGTCTCCACAAACCCACGCCAAAGCTGTATTCCAATTCCAAACAGCAACTGGGAAGTTAAACGCAGAAATAATTCCAACTACTCCAAGTGGATGGTATTGTTCGTACATTCTGTGACCTGGTCGTTCAGAGTGCATTGTTAAACCGTGAAGTTGACGAGAAAGTCCAACAGCAAAATCACAGATATCGATCATTTCCTGTACTTCTCCCAAACCTTCTTGCAAAGATTTACCCATTTCGTAAGAAACAAGCTCTCCTAACGGCTGTTTGTAATCTCTTAATTTTTCTGCAAGTTGACGAACTACTTCACCTCTTAAAGGTGCTGGTTTCATTCTCCACGTTTTAAAAGCTTCTTGTGCTTTCTCAACTGCTTTATCGTAATCTGCTTCAGTTGCAGCATTAACTGTTGCTATTAATTTTCCATCTACTGGTGAGTATGATTCGATTTTTTCTCCTTTAGTTTCGAACCAAACGCTACCTGTTGATGCACCGTGATTTACAGATTCTATTCCTAACTGACTTAATACTTCTTGGATGTTTACTCCGGTCGTTACTTCAGACATTGTATGAATTTTTTTTAAATTTCACACAAAGGTAAGGATTTGAGTTAGAAATTGGTAGATAGTTACCATTAATTAGTAAGCAGTATTTCTTACTTGGATAGAATGGAGCGTACTTATTTTTTATCTTTCAGTCGCTGTTTCATGAAATAGATGAAAACCCAAGGTAGAACGCCGGCAATAAAACAAGAAATCCAGAACAGAGCACCGGGTTTTTCTTCCTCTAAATTTGTAGTTTCTAAAAGTGGTTCTTGAACGAGCAGTGTGCTGTCTTGACCAAAACTGAATGAGAGGATAAATCCTAAAAAGAATACGAGTAAACTAAGTTTTTTCATGCTTTTCTTGTATGTGTTCAAAAATACATCAGAAATGTGAGTTATGCTTATTTTGTTTTAAGTTTAAACACAACACCCGCTCCAAGTCCTAGAGCCTGAGAAGTATTTCTGCCATTGATGGTGTAGGAATAGTTAAAAAATACACCTGTTTTTTCTTTCAAAGTATAATAGAAAACTCCTCCAACTCTGTTATGATTGACTACTAACTCTCTAAAAGAAGAATAAGGTACTGCTCCAGAGTAATCTTTATTGCCAAAACCTTTTTGATAATCGTACCAAAAATCAACATATAGCTTTCCGAAGCTACCACCCAACTTTGTGGAAAATGGAACAGATGATGTTACAGGAGAAAGTGCATAGTTGTAACCAGATTGGAGTTGAATAAATAATCCAAAAGGCAAATTTTGTTGTACAATTAAACGTGGAGAAATTACTGTAGCTTTTTGTCCAACAGCCTGACTATTTTCAGTATTGTAGTTAGATAGTGGAGTAGAAAAAGTAATAGAAGGCAAAATTGAGAGTTGCTTGCCAAATAGCTTTGTTTTTATCAATTCATATTTAGTACCTATTGCAGCATCTTGTAATTGTCCGTTGATTAACGGAAGATTTAAAACAACATCCCATTTATTTGTAATTCCGTAAGCACCAAAAGCTCCTATTGAGAATATATTTCGAGTAAGTTTAACTTTACTCACACCGGCATAAAACTGATTAGACGTTTGATGGAAAGCTGAAAAAGCCAAATCCAGATTGTTTTTTCCTTTTAGGAATCCGTCTAGTAAACCCTGAGATTCCCCAGTTAAAGAAAAGCAGAATAAAGCAATGATAATAAGTAGCGTTCTCATTTTTATATTTTTGTCGTATAAATATACAGATCCTTTCTTATTTAAGTTTTTTCGTTCTGAATTTACAATTACTTTTGTTTCATGGGAAAGTTAGTTATTGTTCCTACACCGATAGGAAATTTAGAAGATATTACATTACGTGCTATTCGAGTTTTGAAAGAAGCTGATTTCATTCTTGCAGAAGATACACGTACTTCTAAAAAACTATTGATGCATTTAGACATTACAAATCAGTTGATAGCCCATCACATCCATAACGAGCATAAAACCTTAACGCAAACAATTTCTAAAATTAAAGATGCAGAAGTAGTTGCATTGATTTCAGATGCAGGTACACCTGCTATTTCTGATCCAGGATTTTTATTAACCCGCGCCTGCAGAGAAGAAGGAATAGCGGTAGAATGTCTTCCTGGTCCAACCGCACTAATACCCGCCTTAGTAGGCAGTGGATTTCCGTGTGCGTCTTTTGTTTTTGAAGGATTTTTACCACATAAAAAAGGGAGACAAACGCGACTTAAAGCAATTGCCGAAGAAAGCAGAACTGTAGTCCTTTACGAATCTCCACACAGATTAGTAAAATGTTTAAAGCAGATAGAAGAGTTTGTTGGAAACGACAGAAGAATTTGCGTGGTAAGAGAGTTAACAAAGATTTACGAAGAATATCAAATTGGATTTCCGTCAGAAGTAGCTGCGCATTATGAAAAAAATGCTCCAAAAGGAGAGATAGTACTACTCATAGAAGCAAAATAAGTAGCTCGGTTTACTTTTATTATTCGTAAAGACAAGCCTTACTATTTTCGATGACAGTAGTGTTTATTCACAACTAAATTCAGTACTTTTGCAAAGCCTTAAGTCAAGCACTTAAAGCAATTATAACTATAGAAAAAAAGTATGAAGAATATACGTAATTTTTGTATCATCGCACACATCGATCATGGGAAGAGTACCTTGGCTGATAGATTATTACAGACTACTGGTACTATCGCGGACAGAGATATGACCAATCAGGCTTTAGATGATATGGATATTGAGCGTGAGCGTGGGATAACAATAAAATCGCATGCAATACAAATGAACTACACGCATGAAGGTGAGGAATATATTTTAAACTTAATTGATACTCCCGGACACGTAGATTTTTCATATGAGGTTTCCCGTTCAATTGCAGCTTGCGAAGGAGCATTACTTATTGTAGATGCTTCTCAAGGTATTGAAGCGCAGACAATTTCAAACCTTTATTTAGCGCTAGAGCATGATTTAGAAATTATACCAATTCTTAATAAAATGGATCTTCCTGGTGCGATGCCAGAAGAAGTTACAGATCAAATTGTAGAGCTTATTGGGTGTTCTCCAGAGGATGTTATACCTGCTTCTGGTAAAACAGGTTTAGGAGTTGACGCAATTTTAGAAGCCGTTGTGAATAGAATTAAGGCGCCGGTTGGTGATCCAGACGGACCACTACAAGCAATGATTTTTGATTCTGTTTTTAATCCTTTTAGAGGAATAATTGCCTATTTCAGAATTTTAAACGGGAAACTTATTAAAGGTGAACGCATAAAGTTTATGAATACAGGAAAAGAATATTTAGCCGATGAGGTAGGTATTCTTAAAATGGATTTAGTGCCGAAGAAAATGGTGGGCACAGGAGATGTGGGATATATCATTTCTGGAATCAAAAAAGCAGCTGAAGTTAAGGTTGGAGATACAATCACCGCAATGGCAAATCCATGTTTAGAATCTGTTAAAGGTTTTGAAGATGTAAAGCCAATGGTTTTTGCAGGAATTTATCCTGTAGACACGGATGATTTTGAAGAGTTGCGCTATTCTATGGAGAAATTGCAGTTGAATGATTCTTCGCTAGTATTTGAACCAGAGTCTTCTGCAGCATTAGGTTTCGGTTTTAGATGTGGATTCTTGGGAATGTTGCACATGGAAATTATTCAAGAAAGACTAGAGCGCGAGTTTAATATGACGGTTATCACAACGGTTCCCAACGTATCTTACTACGCTTACATGCGAAAAAATCCGGAAGATAGAATTATTGTGAATAATCCTTCAGAACTTCCAGATCCTGCAGCAATGGAAAGACTAGAAGAGCCGTTTATTAAAGCACAAGTTATTACAAAATCGGAATACATTGGTCAGGTAATGAGTTTGTGTATAGAAAAAAGAGGAGAACTTCAAAATCAAGTCTATTTAACGCAAGATAGAGTAGAAATTTCATTTGAAATGCCGTTGGCAGAGATTGTTTTTGATTTTTATGATAGATTAAAATCGGTTTCTAGAGGATACGCTTCTTTTGATTATTTCCCGATAGGTTATAAAACTTCAGATTTAATTAAATTAGACTTGTTGCTTAATCACGAGCAAGTAGATGCCTTATCTGCTCTTGTGCACAGAAGTAATGCGTTTACGTTAGGAAAGAAAATATGTCTTAAGCTAAAAGAATTGATCCCGCGTCAACAATTTGAAATTCCAATACAGGCAGCTATTGGAGCAAAAGTTGTTGCCAGAGAAACAATTAAGGCATTGAGAAAAGATGTTACCGCAAAGTGTTACGGTGGAGATATTTCTAGAAAAAGAAAACTTTTAGAGAAACAAAAGCAAGGAAAGAAAAGAATGCGTCAAGTAGGTAGAGTAGAAGTTCCACAAGAAGCATTTTTGGCAGTACTAAAATTGAACGATTAAACAGATCGCTTCAAGAATAGCAAACACTTTTATCCCATTATCCATAAATTATGAGTGAGAAACGCACAGAATTAGAACAGTTAGGAGAATTTGGATTAATTGAAAGATTAACCAAAGGTTTTCAACAAGGAAAAGACTCAACTCTTTTTGGTATTGGAGACGATGCTGCGGTCATACATAAAACTGAAGATGAAGTAACGCTTATTTCTACAGATATGCTCGTTGAAGGTGTGCATTTTAATATGATGTACATGCCTTTGAAGCATCTGGGCTACAAATCTGTAGTTGTAAATCTTTCAGATATCTATGCGATGAATGGAACACCGGAACAAATTACGGTGAGTATCGCTGTTTCAAATCGTTTCCCTTTAGAAGCCTTAGAAGAAGTTTATGAGGGCATCCAAAAAGCCTGTGAAGTGTACAACGTAGATTTAATTGGAGGAGATACAACATCTTCTTTAACGGGTTTAACGATTAGCATAACTGCTATTGGAACAGCTAAAAAAGAAGATGTAGTTTACCGATCTGGAGCTAAAGATGGAGATCTTTTGGTTGTAACAGGAGATTTAGGAGCTGCTTTCATGGGATTACAAGTACTCGAAAGAGAAAAAGAAGTGTATAAAACTAATCCAGATATACAGCCAGATTTAGAAGGTTTTGATTATTTATTAGAACGCCAATTAAAACCAGAAGCAAGAAAAGATATTCTAGGTTTTTTAAAGGAGTTAGAAGTAAAACCCTCTTCGATGATAGATATTTCTGATGGGTTAGCATCAGAAATTTTTCATATTTGCTCTGCGAGTAAAGTTGGGTGTAGGGTGTATGACGAAAAGCTTCCGATTGATGCTAAAGTGAGTACAACTGCAATTGATTTTAATCTAGATCCTGCAACTGCTGCCTTAAACGGCGGAGAAGATTACGAGTTATTATTTACGGTGGCCCAAGAAGATTACGAAAAGATAAAAGGCAACCCACACATGACGGTTATAGGACATATGGTAGATAAAAATTCTGGTCTACAGCTCGTGGATAAACAAGGTGCATTAATTGAATTGAAAGCACAGGGTTGGAATCATTTTAAAAATAGCTGATATTTTTGTTTTCTAATTTCTGCCATCGTTTCTTTTTTTAGTTTTGATTCTATCCAGCTTTCAAAATCAAAATAGTCAAAGGCTTCAGATTCAAATTTATCTTCTTGGAGTAGCTTAATCTTGGCTTTAATTTCTTCCAGAATGTCTTCCTTTTCAAAAGGATTTTCGCTCTTACTTATTTTGTTCATGTATTTTAAGAACAAGGTTTCAAACTGATAGGTTCTATTTCTAGACTTTAAAAATCGTTGTGTGCTTTTAATGGCATAAGGCAATAATGTTTCATGTTTCAGCTCTAAATGGACCATTACGTTTAAGATTTGAGTAAAAGAAAGAAGATCTTCCTTGTCGTCTACATTTTGGTGGTTTAGAATTTTATTTATCCATTGAAGTGCGTTGGTATAATCTTCTAACCCGAAATAAGCTACTGCCATTTTAAAATTTAAGTAAGCTCTGCGCAAAGGTGCAATATTGTTTTTATAGCTTTTGTAGCCAATTAATAATTCTTCTTCAAGTGCAATGGCTTCTTTAAATTTTCCCTTGTGTATTAACAGGGTTAGTTCTATACTTAAACTGCTCGAGAATAGTTTTATTTCTAGATCTTGATTCATTTTTATAGAAAACGTAGCAGGAAACTCTTTTAAATCTTTGAGTAAAATGAGCGCTTCTCTATAATTTCCAAGTTTAGATTGTATGTAAATTGCGTTGGATAAACAGGAGAAATAGAGGTTGGGTTCTTGTTTTATCCTATTTGTGTTGTTTTTTAGTAAGGTGCTGTTTTTTAAGAGGTAATGCAAAGATTTTTCTAAATTATTAACAGCAAAGTAATAGGCACTGTTGATATGATAATATAAGTATTCACTATCAAAGCTTCGAGCGTCCGTTTTACTAGCTATTTGTAATTCATCAATTAATAATTTGTAGGCTTCTACTTCTTCGTTAGACCGTACTTTTCCACGTTTGTTTAATTCTATAAATAGTTTACTTTTTATATTCCATAATTCTGCGTAATACTGTAATTTAGAGTAGTACAGCGCATCTTGTTGTTTTATTTTATTTAATTTTTCTTGTGTGATGTTGGCGTAGCCTTCTGTTTCAATAAGTTTCTTTTGTAGGTTGCTAATTTCAATCAACATTCCAAAGCGGTCATTTTTTTTAGCCAGTTTTTCAGCGCTTAAAAGCTGACGCTTGGCGTGTTGATATAAACTTTTTTTGAATAATATCTCTGCACTGTGAATTAATCTATGAATTTGAGCTTCAATAGAACTGCTAGAATGATAAGCGGATAATGCTTTCATTATAGATTCGTAAAGTCTGTTTTTAGTGATTGAGAATTTATTGAGAAAGTTTTCATTTTTAAAATGAGAAAAGAGCGCATCTTCGTCATAATTCTCTTGCTGGTCTATATAATCGAAGAGTTTGATGTAATTGTTTTCACCACCTATGGTATGTCTTGAAGAAACAACTTTAAAATAGCGTTTTTCAGATTTTGAGAGTGATTTAATTAACTCGTGAATAGCGTTAGACGAAGTTTTAGACATATTTATTTTTACGATTAGTTTTTTATAAGAAGCCGTTTATTTTAAAGGATCCTTATTATAAATTCTAATTTACATACAATTTAGAGAGGTATACTTTACAAGGTAGTAAAACGTGTTTATTGTTGATTAAACGGTAGGTTTAGGCAAAAAAAAACCTCGGAAATTTCCGAGGCTCTATGCTATTTTTTAATCTTAATTTTCATTTGAACTATCAAGAGCATCTGTGTTTTCATCATCATCGTTATTTGGATCAACGATTCCAGTGTCTCCAATTGTATCTTCATCCTCATCGTTATTCGGATCTACGATTGAACCTTCAGCGGTGATTGAAGTTCCTGAAGTATTAGAAGTGTTAGAAGTGTTAGATTTTGATTGAATTTGAGATGCCTCAGAAGTAGATGTTACTTCAGAAATAGGTGCAATATTTTCTTTCTCACAGCTTATCACTGTTAAAGCAAGAAGAATTAATATACAAACTATTTTACTCATATAAATACACTCAAATTAGCATTGAGTCTCTCAAAAATACAAACTTTTTATATTTCTTCCAAATTAATTTTAGAAATAGTAATTAAAACAGCTGTTCCATTGAGTATTCCGTACTGATTGTTTATTTGCTGTGGACCAATTAGTTCCATTTTGTGATTGGTTAATTTTTGCATTATAGAAATTCGTTTAGATGTAATTTCCATTCCCTGTGAGTTGTGGTCTCCGCTCATCGTTTTTTTCTGTGCAACACTATTATCTATTCCAACGCCATTGTCTAATATCTTAATGGTATAATGTGTTTCAGTTTCAGAAATTATTATTTCAATTTTGCCGTCTTTATCTTTTCTAGGAAGTACTCCATGTATTATGCTGTTTTCTGCAAAGGGCTGTAAGAGCATTCCTGGAACTTCTATACTTTCTAAATCAATTTGTTCGTCAATTTTAAACGTGTATTGAAATTTATGTGAAAAGCGCATTTGTTCCAAATCCATATAGAGTGCAAGGCGGTCTATTTCTTCTTTTAAATTAAGTAAACCATTTTTCGTGTTAGAGCTGTCTAAATTTTGTCTTATGAGTTTTGCAAACCGCGTTAAGAATGTATTTGCAGATAGTTTGTCATTTGCATTAATATAGTATTGAATGGAGTTAAGCGAGTTAAAAATGAAATGTCTGTTCATACTTGCATTCAAAGATTGTTGTTCCAGTTTCGAAAGATGGGTTTGATAACGGAGTTTATCTTCCAGTTGTTTACGCTTCTGTTCTTTTATAATTCTATTTCCATTCCATTTTATTATTAAGAGAGATACAAATAATATAAATAGAATACAGACAACTATAAACCAGGTCTGCGCGTAATAAGGCGGTAGTATTTCAAATGAAAAATAGAGGGTTTCACTTTTTTTTCCTTCTTGTGTTTCTGCAAAGGCACTCAATGTATATTTCCCGTAAGATAAACTGGCTAGGTTTATTGTTTTTTCTTCGGATAAATTACTCCACTGTTCTTCGTCATCATTTAATTTTGTAGCGTACTTCAATCCTTTAGGATTACTTAAATAGAGTCCGTCTAAGGTTAAGTAAATTCCATTGTACTTATACGGAATTTTAAGATTTTGGGGTAAGCCTTTTTTATCCAGACCATCGGCATATTTTAGTATGTTTTTGCTCGACTTAGAGAGCGAAATTTTAGCAATGGTAATTAAAGGAACGGCAGCATTAAAAACGTCTTCTTTTTTGTTTAAGTCAAGACGCATTAAACCGTTAGAGGTTCCAAACCAAAAGTTATTTTTTCTATCAAAATATCCAGAGTTAATATTTGTTTCTAAATCAATTAAACCTTCGTTGATTCCAAAATGTGTGTTGGATTTTGTGAGTGTGTTGAAAATAAATAGTCCGTCGTTAGTTCCGATGTATATTTCTTTGTTTTTAACTTTTAAGAAAGTGACATTGTTTGCACTGGTTTTGTTTGAAAGATAGATTTGCTGCAAACGATCGTTTTTAAGCTCAAATAAACCCTGCTCTGCACCAATGTAGATTTTTCCATTAACTGCAGTAATAGAAGAGAAGGTGTAGGTCTGATTTAAAGGAATTCTAGTTAAAGTATTGGCCTGGTATTTAAATATTGCGGTCTGACCTAAAGCATAGAGTGTTTTTTGATCTGCAATAAACCCTTTAATTTCTGCATCTTTCGTTAAGTTGCTTTGCACAACTTCTAAACCATCAGGAGTTAGGGCGCCAAAGCCATGTTTTCCGCCAATATATAGTTGATTAGGTTGGGCTTCGTAGAGTGCACTTACTTTCGTAGTAAATTCATTTACTGCATCTATTTTTTTTGCAGTTGTTTTACTTGTAAGTGTATATAATCCTTTGCTGGTACCAAAATAGATTTCGTTGGAGCTACTTTCTAAAGAACACCAAACGTTCTGTGAATTAATTTGTACAGGAGTTTGTAAGCCATTTTTTTCGTTTAGCGTAATACCATTGTCATAAGAAGAAAAGTAATAGTCGCCCGCACGTGTTTCTAAAACAGATAAGATTAAATCACTACTTAAACCATTTTGCTTATTAAAATATGTAAATGCTTCGCCTGTTAATTTTAGCAAACCTTTACCACTACTACCCAACCAGATATTTGCTTCTCTATCTGTAAAAACACAGTTGATATCTTGAGTTTGTAGACCATTTTCACTAGTAAATATATTTATTGGATTACCTTTTATGTCTACTTTTTCTACGCCATTTTTTGCATTTAGCCAAATTTGATTTTTAAAAACGATGAGTTGTCTGTAACGGTATTCACCAGAAGAATGTAATAATTTACTTGTTTTACTCTGAGGATTAATTTCAATTAAATTTCCATTATACGAGCAGGCATAAATTTTATTTCGATAAAAGGAAATTCCAGAAAAACTATTTTTGGATAATGTTTCTATGACTTCAAACCCTTGGTCTTCAGTGAAAGTAAAAATTCCTTTTTGAGTAGCTAGATAGACGATTCCTTCTACAACAATAGCATCTCTTATTTTTAGTAAATTATCTAAATGAACAGAAGAGTTAGACGGGTTGAATGGTGTAATTGTATTTCCGATGAGTTCAAATAACCCAGAACCATTGGTTGCAATCAGTATTTTATTCTTAAATGCGAATACTTTTTTTACTTGAACGATATTATTTTCACTAGGTAAACGCAATCCTATTATGGTGTCTTTGTGTAAGATAGAAATTCCGCCTTCGTGACCAATGTAAAGGGTTTCATTGATTATGTTAATTGAACTAACTCTGTTATTAAAAAGTCCGTTTTCAGGTGTATAATTTCTAAATTCAGAACCATTGAAGCGAGATAATCCACCCAGTGTTCCTATCCATAAATATCCGGTACTGTCTTGATTGATAGAAGTTACCTGCGACTGAGGTAAACCTTCATTATTACTGTACTTAACGAAACTGTAGTTTTGAGCAGTACTTGTAAGTACAAAATGGAGTCCAATTATTAAGAGCAAAAAACGCATCAAGAACTTTTAAGCATTTTAAGAAAAGCAGATACGCGGTTTCTTGCCACCGGAAGATGTTTTCCGCTTTTAAGTATAACTGTATGTCCATCTTCATTAATATATTCAGAGAGCTCATTCAGGTTTACTATGTATGATTTATGAATACGATAGAATTTCGAGCTATTCAAAATATTCTCGTAAATTTTTAAGGTGCGTGTATCTAAATATCGCTTCTTATTATTGAAATAGAGTGTTGTGCAATTTCCACTTGCTTCTAAATATTCAATTGTATCATCTTCAATAATCTTTAAGCCTTTCGTGTAGCTTATTGCAATTCTGTTGCTTAAAACATTTGTTGAAAGTTCTTGAGATAAATTTGCCAAAGATGCATTGTAACTTTTCTTGTTTTCAGGATCAGCCTCAAACTTTTGATAGTAATCTACTGCCTTATCTGCAGCCTGTTTCAGTTCTTCAATATCTATAGGTTTTAATAAATAATGAATGGCATTGGCTTGAAACGCTTTTATTGCAAAATCTTTAAAAGCCGTTACAAAAATAACTTGAAAATCTCTCTCAGAGAGTTCTTCTAAAAGCTCAAATCCTTCAGATCCACTGGGCATTCGAATGTCGAGAAAAAGTAGGTCTGGTTTTTCCTTTTCTATGAGTTCTTTTGCCGAACTCTTATTGTCTGCCGAACCAATAAGGTCTATTTGTGGACAATAATCATTGATTAACATTGCAAGATTTTTTCTTGCCATTTCTTCATCGTCGATAACTATAGCGCGTAATTTCATAGAAAATAATTTCTTTAATATATAAAAAATCTGAGCCTTTGATTTTTAGCAACAGTACTTTTTGACTGTTAAACAACCGTTAAATTAAGATTATATACTAATTAATCAAAAACTACTAGAAATAAAAAGGTAGTTCTAAAGATTAGGAAGAGCTTGCCGTAACTTTATACTATTGTTACACTTGCTAAAACACAAAAAATATGGATAAAACATTACTTAAAACGCAACAATTAATTTGGATATTTAATGATAACGGGAATTAATTTTCCCGTTTTTTTTGTAGACTACGCTTGTTCTAGAAAAGTGTTTAGGTGTTCTTTTAAGATTGCTGTTTTTTCTATATGAGCCATGTGTGCCGTATCATCAATAATGTAACTGGCAATATTCTCTTTTTTTATCCAACGACCTAAACGGTTTTGATCTATAAGTAAATCTTGTTTTCCGCCGATGTAGGTTATTTCGCAACTAGACTGAACACATCTTTCACGATAATCTGTTCTGTCGCGCATGGCTATACTTGCGTTTTGTATATGTTCAAAGTTTAATTGTTTAGCTTCGTCTATTAATGCAGCAATTGCATTTGAGACTGATTTAGGAGAGTGAAATAAACCAGGTATGGCTTCTTCTAGAAATAAGTCTTTTCTATCTTCTACCAAACGAATAAATCTGTTTCTATTTTGTTTCCGAAATGGAGAATCTTCAAACGGGTGACTACTATACAAACATATTTTTTCGGGAGCGATTAGTTCATCATCAACCAATTCCAATCCAACATATCCTCCTAAGCTGTGGCCAACAATACTATATTCTTTAATAAATAGTGATTGCAGTAAAGCTTTTACTTTGAGCGCCATTTCTTTCACGCTTGTTGCAGTATGCTGTGTAGAATTTCCGTGACCAGGAAGATCAATATATATAAATTGCTGATTTTGTTGCGGTTCTAGATTTAGATAATTCCACATGGTAGAGCTTTCTAAAAAACCGTGTAAAAAAACAACAGGATAGCCATCTCCAACTATCCTGTGTGATAAATAATTACTTTTTGTCATTCATAATATTTTCTATCTCTTCAATTTCTATCGGAATATTGCGCATGAGATTAAAAGGATTCCCTTTTTCTTGTACCACTAAATCATCTTCTAAACGTATACCTAGATTTTCTTTTGGTATGTAAATTCCAGGTTCGCATGTAAATACCATGTTTGCTTCTATCGGATTAGTGTAAATACCTAAATCATGCGTATCTAAACCAATGTGATGTGAAGTTCCATGCATAAAATACTTTTTATATGCCGGCCAATTTTTATCTTGATTTTTAATGTCTGTTTTATCTAATAACCCAAGCTTTAACAATTCACTTTCCATTAACTTACCAACTTCTTTGTGGTACTCTGGTATCAGTGTTCCAGGAACAAGTAGTTTTTCAGCTTCTTTTTTGACATGTAATACAGAATTGTAAACTGCTTTTTGTCTTTCTGTATACTTCCCATTCACAGGAAAAGAGCGTGTTAAGTCAGACGCGTAGTTCGCATATTCTGCACCAAAGTCCATTAAAATTACATCGCCATCTTTACACATTTGGTTGTTTTCAATATAGTGTAAAACACAGGCATTTTTTCCAGAACCAATTATTGGAGTATAGGCAAAACCTTTCGATCTATTGCGCAGGAACTCGTGCATAATTTCTGCTTCAAGTTCATATTCCATTACACCTGGTTTCAAAAAGTTTAATACTCTGTGTACGCCTTTTTCAGTGATATTGCACGCCGTTTGCATGATTTCAATTTCAATGCTTTCTTTTACGCTTCTTATTTGATGCATAATTGGCGCACTCTTGCGTACTTGGTGTGCAGGATATTTTGGTTTGAAATTCTTTATAAAACGATCTTCTCTCGTTTCTACTGCCGTATTCGCTCTGAGGTGCTCATTTGTATTTATGTAAAGCGTATCAGCTTCAGTCATCATTTGATTTATTACAGAATCAAACTCTTTTAACCAATATACGCTTTCAATTCCAGATGTTTCTGTGGCTGCTTCTTTTGTAAGTTTTTCTCCTTCCCAAATGGCAATGTGCTCATTTGTTTCTGTTAAGAAGAGCGCTTCTTTGAATGCACCTGTTTTTGCATTTGGAAAAATAACGAGAACACTTTCTTCTTGATCAACACCAGATAAGTAAAATAAATCTCTGGCTTGCTGAAAAGGAATAGTGCTGTCAGCTCCAATTGGATAGGTATCGTTAGAGTTGAATATTGCGATAGAATTACCTTCCATTTTATCTGCGAATTTCTTTCTATTCTTAATGAAAAGGGATTTGTCAATTTTATTGTACTTCATAGTGAATGCTTAAAATTATATGGCAACGAAGATAATAAAATTCTAAGGTATTTCCAGATCGTAAGTAGTTTACGTTCTACTAATAGATATTTGTATCATAATTAAAAGGCACAATTATGAAAGCAATATTTCAAGAAGTAAAGATAAACTATATTTTAATAGAAGAAGGTGTGAAAGAAGCAACGGTAGATGCTGTAATCTCTCAGCACGGAAAACCTGTTCACACAAAGTTCTTTCTCAATCAAACAGATCTCAACCAACTCTTTAATAAGTTTCGTGGTTTGGATGTAGATATTTCTCTCAGCGAAAACTTTTCTGCATTTCAAACGGAAAATGGTACATTATATCAATTGGATATGAAAGATTACGGTTGGGATACACTATGTGTTCAAGAAATTGCATTTAACGGAAAAGTAAAACAAATACGCGCATAATGGATACAATTAAATTTATAACTAAAGTAGAAGATTTAACCCGACACGATCTTATTTATATTTACCATCATCTGCATGTAGGTAATGATGTTGAGCTCGTAAAGTTGACCGATAACCCTTCAAGATACAGTGTGTTTTACAAAGGTTTTTGTTTAGGATATGTGATAATTCCGAAATGGATAGAAACCTTATCAAGTAACTTTATTTCTTTCAGAGCACGCGTAAATAGTGTTTCAAAATCTAAATATTTACCTACTGATGGATTAGATTTGGAAATAACTGTGTGATTTTCGCAACCCTTTGTAGTTTATTTTCGTAATTTAGTAAGTCGAAATAAACGAATGAATATGAAATTTAGAATATTTGCAGTTGCATTAGTCGCGATTTTTTCGCTTTTCTCTTGTATAGAACACGAAGTAGTTCCACCACCAAGCACAACAGTAGATTTATCTTCTACTTTTATTGCAGACATTGATGGAACAACCATAGAATATGTTGAAAACGTGAACGGAATGTATGCTCAAGGTACTCTTTCTAAAGAAATTTTACCAGATCCAGATCCGAGTTCTGCAATCTATTTTTCAGAGATGAAATCTAACTCACAAAGTGATTTGTTTAAAATTGCTCTTGGAAAAGTTGATTTCCAAGCAAGCGTTACGCAAGAACCGTCTTTAGCGCAATTTGAAGCTTTTATGTTGTCTAATACTCAGCCTGCTTTTGCATCAGGTGCAGAAGGTGGAATTGAAATTACCTACACAGATCATGCAAACAATGTTTGGAGCTCAGATGCTTCTAGCTTAGAACCACAAAATTTTGAGTTTACTTCGTTTGTGCAAGAATCTGACGAAAATGCAGATTACATGAAGTTTGAAGCAGCTTTCAATTGTAAGTTGTTTAATTCAGATACAACAGACTTTATTTCGATCGAAAACGGAATTTATAAAGCGTTTTTTAAACGTAAGTAATGATATAAAGACATAAATAGAACGATTGTTTCTTTTGAAACAGTCGTTTTTTTTTATACTTTCATACACATAGCCAGAAAATGCCAAATAGAATAAAAATAGCAATTGTTGGAGATTTTAATTTTTCGTACAACGCGCATCATGCTACGAATCTTTCTATCGAGCATTCTCAAAATTTACTAGATATAGAAATTAGTTATTATTGGCTAAGAATTAACGAAGCTTCTTCTATGAAGCTCAACCAATGGAAAAACTACGATGCGGTGTGGATTGCGCCCGGTCCTTTTGAAAATGTTTTCTTTTTAAGTAATGTTATTCAAACGGTGCTTTCTACAAGTATTCCTATGTTAATTACGGGAGATGCATTTAAAGTATTAATCGAGTTGTTAATCGCCAATTATAATCTAAATCCAAATAAAGAGAAACTTATTTCTGATAATTTAGTTGCTGGAGAGAGTTTTCATAAGGTAGAGGTTTACCCTGTATCTGAAACGCTGAAAAAACTCTATCATAGTACAGGCCGAATTGAGTTATCTTCTTCGCGTTATTCTTTATATCCTCAGTTAATTAATTATTTGAAAGATGATGTAATGGACGTGGAAGCCATAAATGAATTTGAAGAACCTGAGATTATTTCGCTCAAAACACATGATTTTTGCCTGGCTACAATGTTTTGTCCGCAAGTGTGCAGTACCAGAGAAATGCCTAATCCTATAATTACAGCTTTTTTAAACTATATCTTCCAATCAAATTCAATTACAGTTTAGGTTTTAACTGAACTTAGACTTTTCATAAAGCTATTTTTTCTATTCTATTTTCTCAAATAGACTACCCAAAACAGATAGATTATTTTTCTTTTTTTGGTCACACAAGAAACAATGGAAACAAAATAGTCAAAAAAAGTTTCCTATATTCATTTTTATAGTACATTTGCGCCGTGGAAGAAAAGAAATTAGAGATAATAGAGAAATCGGCTCGCGTATTTATGCGTTTTGGTGTGAAAAGTGTCACCATGGATGATTTGGTTTCTAAACTTGGTGTTTCTAAAAAAACGATTTATAAGTATTTCAAAGACAAGTCTGATCTTGTAATGCATATAATAAAAGAGGAAACACAGAAAGATAAATTGGTTTGTCAAACATGCGCTGAAAATTCTGAAAATGCGATAGATGAATTAATAAAAGTGAATCAGCACGTTTTGGAGAGCCATTTAATGGATATACACCCATCAGTGTTTTATGATATGCAAAAATATCATCCAGAAGCTTGGATGATAATGGAAGATCATAAAAGCAAGTTTATGCAAAATATGATTGCTCATAACGTACAGCGCGGAATAGCAGAAAATATATATAGGGATAATGTAAATCCAGAAATTGTGTCATTAATGTATGCAGCATGTATTGATTCGGTTATGAATCAGGATTCTATTCCTTTTGGTAAAGTTTACATAGAAGTATCACGATTTTTTTTACGCGGATTAGTTAATCCAACTGGTCTTAATTATTTACAAGAACGATTAAAAAGAGAAACAGATGTTTAAATTAAAAACGGTAATTATTGCTGTGTTATTCGTATTGGGCTCCCACGCTCAAGAAGTGCAGTCATTTTCTTTATTTGAAGCGCAAGATTATGCGATAAACAATATCGAAAAGCTGAAAAATGCAAAGCTAGACTTAGAGTCGGCAGAAAAAAAAGTAATAGAAACACGAGCAATTGGTTTGCCTCAAATTAGTGCAAGTGCGAGCTTTCAAAACTTTTTAAATTTACCTGTACAGGTGGTAGATGCATCTTTTATAAATCCGAATGCACAACCTGGAGAGACAGTTCAGTTTAGAGCAGGTACAGATTATAACGCAAACGGAACGTTAAGTGTTAATCAACTTCTATTTGATGGATCTTATCTAGTTGGATTACAGGTGTCTAAATTTTATACAGAGTTTGTTGGAACAAGTATAGAAAGAACAAAACAAGATGTGCTAGCAGATGTTACACAAGCGTATCAAATGGCTTTGGTAAGTAAAAGTAATTTAGTTTTTGTAGAATCTTTATTAAAAAGTACTGAAGTTTTAGTGGATAAACAACGCAATTATTTTGAGTTAGGTTTAATGACTAAAGAAGATATGGATCAATTAGAGTTTTCTTTATTAAATGCTAAAACAGCTAAGTTGAATTCCGAGAATCAATTGAAGTCGGCCTTAGCATATTTAAAGTTAACAATGGCATTTCCGCAAGAGAAAGAAATTGTTTTAACAGAAGAGTTAGAAACTGTTTTAGCAAAATCAACACTTGATGCAAACGGAAATAAAGAAGATAATCTCAATTTACAATTGCTCAAAAAACAGTTAATTCTTTCTGAGTATAGTCTGAAAAATACCAAGTTTGCAAACTTACCTTCTGTGGGCGCTTTCTTTCAACAACAATACAATACGTTTAGAAACGAAGAGTTTTTGTTGTTTGCAGATGAAAGATGGTTTTCTCAAACGTTTTGGGGAGTTCAAATCAATGTTCCTATTTTTTCATCCGGACAAAGATGGGCAGTAACGCAACAAGCAAAGATTGACGTTATGAAGAACCAGAACAATATCGAAGAATTTCAGCGTACACTTTCTTTTCAAGAAATTCAAGTAAAGAATAATCTAGAAACGGCTAAGCAAAACTTAGATCTGCAAAAGCAAAATGTTGCTCTAGCGCAATCAATTTATGAAAACGAAGTTGCTAAAAAAGAGATAGGTAAAGGAAATAGTATCTCTGTAACTCAAAAATACACTCAACTTATAAGTGCTCAAACACAATATGTAGGAGCTATGATTGAAGTGTTTAATGCAAAATTAGAATTAGATAAATTATATAATAAAGTAGGTAACAAAAATTAATACAACCACAACTCTTAAATTATGAAAAAGAATAAAATAACAGGATTAGCAATCGTTGCACTTTTCGTTTCGGCTTGTGGTGGACCATCGTCTACTAAATCTTTAGATGGATTAAAAGAAAAAAAGGCAAAACTGAAACTCGAAATTGCTGAGATTGACGATAAAATTAAAGCTTTAGATACAACAACAGTTACTGTTTTTCCGCTGGTAGAATTGGCAGCAGTGCAGCTAAAAGATTTTCAGCACAAAATTACTGCTCAAGGAGCGATAGAAACGGATAAAGATGCATTGATAAATGCTGAAATGGGCGGTACTATTGAAAGAATACATGTCAAAGAAGGAGATAAAGTAAGACAAGGACAAGTTTTGGTTACGATTGATTCAGATATATTGGCGAGTAATATCCAAGAAATAAAGACGCAATTAGAGTTTGCAGAATATATGTTGGAGAAGCAAGAAGAATTAAAAACCAGAGGTGTAGGTTCAGAGTTTGATTACAAGCAAGCAAAGAGCCAAGTAGATGCACTTAATTCTAAGTTAAAAACGTTAGGTACACAAAAAGGAAAGTCTGTAGTTAGAGCTCCGTTTTCGGGTGTGATCGACCAAATTTTCCCAAAAGCAGGAGAAATGGCAGGTGCTCAAGCTCCACTTTTGAGATTGGTCAATAATGATAAGGTAACGATTTCAGCAGATATTTCTGAGCGTCACTACGCATCGATTAAAGAAGGTACACCAATTGCCGTTTATGTGCCTACGATTAAAGATACTTTTATGATGCACGTTACTAATGTTGGAAATTACATTAATCCTACAAACAGAACATTTCGTATTCAAACAAAATTGGAGAAGAACACAAGGCTTTTACCAAATATGTTGGCAGAATTGAATATCACAGATTTAAATCTTTCAGAAGTGATTACGGTTCCTTCTAAGTCTGTACTTAAATCGCAACAAAACGAAGACTATTTATTTGTTGCTTCTAAATCTGGAGATCAATACAAAGTAGAAAAAGTAATTGTAGAAGTACTTACAAAATACAATGGAGAAACGGTAGTACAAGCCCTATCTGGAACTTTGAATAAAGGTGATTTGGTTGTTACTGCTGGAGCTCGTGGAATTACAGAACAAGATTTAGTCATCACAAAAAACTAAAAAATGTCAGAGAAAAAAAGCAAAGGCTTTGGTTTATCAACCTGGTCTGTAAACAATAGAAAAACAGTCTTTCTAATTATGATGATTATCATATTTGGAGGATTGGGCGCATATACAGGTATGCCAAAAGAGAATTTTCCTGAGTTGCAAATTCCCGAAATATATGTAGGAATTGCAAAGCCTGGATCTTCTCCGTCTTACATGTCTGAGAAAATTGCCGAAGCAGTTGAAAAAGAAATTGCAGGTATTAAGTTGGTAGATGAAATCAATTCAAATTCTGTTCACGGATACACAACTATTCGCGTTAAGTTTGATTTTGATATGAAAGTTTCTGATGCACTAACGAAAGTAAAAGATGCAATAGACAATGCCAGAGCTAAGTCAGATTTCCCTCAACTACCAGTAGAACCAAATGTATTTGAGTTAGATCCTTCTGCTATGCCTATCTTAAATATTAATTTGAGAGGAAATAATCCAAAACTTTTAAAAGAAGTGGGTGAGATTTTAGAAGATGACATTGAAGATTTACCAGAAATTAGCGAAGTGGATATCCGCGGTGTGCAAGAACAAGAAATGCGTATAGAAGTGAATCGTTTAAAGGCAGAGGCTGTAGACGTAACACTAGACGATATAGAACGCGCTGTTTCAACAGAACATCAAACCATTTCAGGTGGAGAAATCTTAATGGACGGTTTACGTAAAACAATTCGGATTGAAGGAGAGTTTGAAAACGCTGAAGAATTGGGTAGAATTGTTGTAAAACAAGAGGAGTTTATGCCTGTTTATCTCGAAGATATCGCAGAGGTATATTTCGGTAATGCAGATACTACTTCTTACGCCAGAGAATTTGGATTGCCTGTTGTAATGCTTGATGTTAAAAAACAAGCTGGAGAAAACTTACTAGATGCATCGGAAAAAATTGAAGCAATATTAGCGCAAGCGAAAGCAGATAATACTATTCCAGAGAGTATCACAGTATCGGTAACAAATGACCAATCGAACAAGACGAGAGATATGGTTTCTAACTTAGAAAACTCTATCATACTTGGTATTTTACTAGTTGTACTTGTACTTTTATTCTTCTTAGGAGGTAGAAATGCAATGTTCGTTGGAATTGCAATTCCACTCTCTATGTTAATGTCTTTCTTGATATTAGATGCGATGGATGTTTCTTTAAACGTTATGGTGTTGTTTTCTCTGGTTCTTGCATTGGGTATGCTTGTAGATAACGGTATTGTTGTGGTTGAAAACATCTATCGTTTGATGGACGAAGGTGTTCCTCCTTTTAAAGCTGCTATTGAAGGAGTTGGCGAGGTTGCTTGGCCAATTATTGCTTCTACTGCAACTACTCTAGCTGCTTTTGTACCGTTGGCTTTATGGCCAGGGTTAATGGGAGAGTTTATGAAGTACTTACCAATTACGTTGATGATTGTATTGGGTTCTTCTTTGTTTGTTGCTTTGGTTATTAATCCAATGCTTACAGCGCTTTATATGAAGGTTGGAGAGAATCAACCGAAAAGAAAGAAAAATCTAATTTTAGCTGCAGTTGCTATTGTTTTAGGAATTCTTTTTGTTGCTATGGGAGCATTAACTTTTGGTAACTTACTTATTCTTGTGGGTGTAATTATCATTTTAAATATTTTCGTTTTCTTTCCAGGAACTCAGGTGTTTCAAAATAAATTTTTACCGCGATTAGAAAATACGTACAACAACTTTCTTACGTATGCTTTGAAAGGGAAACGTCCGGGTTACTTTTTGTTAGGAACAATCGGGTTGTTAATATTTTCAATTATGTTAACGGTGATTTTTCAACCAAAAGTGGAGTTTTTTCCAGAAAACCAACCGAATTATGCTAACGTTTTTGTGAGTCACCCAATTGGAACAGACATTAAAGTAACCAACAATACGGTACTTGAAGTTGAAAGAGAAATCAATACAATTTTAGCAGATTTAATTGCTGATACCGTTGGTAAAGAGAAAGATGAATTGATGATTCAGTCGATTATTTCTCAGGTGGGAGAAGGTGCTTCTGATCCTAGTCAGGGTGTTAGTATGGGAAATACACCTCACAAAGGAAGAGTTACAGTAAGTTTTGCCGAGTTTCAATTTAGGAATGGAATAGAAACAGGGAACATTGTAAAAAAGCTTCAAAATGAGTTAAAAGGTAAGTTTACTGCAGAGATAGAAGTTTCTGTTGATAAGAATAAAGATGGTCCGCCATTGCCTCCTGCAATTAATATTGAGATGACAGGTAAGGGAGAATACAAAGATGTTATCCTTGCAGCAACTGACGTTAAAAATTATCTTGAAAGAAATGCAGTTAATGGTGTTGAAAAACTGAAATTAAATGTTGAGTCTAATCGTCCAGAGATACCAATTGTTGTAGATAGAGACCAAGTAAGAAAGCTAAACTCTTCTACGATGGCTGTTGGTATGGCTATTAGAAAGGCTTTGTTAGGACAAGACATCACAACGTATACCAAAGATGAAGAGACGTACGATATTGTTGTACGTTTTCAAGAGTCGGATAGAAACGATTTAGACGCTTTGTTGGATCAAAAATTAATGTTTAGAAACAACCAAGGAAAGTTGTTAAGAATTCCAATTCGATCTGTAATTGAACAACCAGAAGAGAATATTTCGTACACGGGTGTGGTAAGAAAAGACCAAGTTCCTATGGTTACAATTACTTCTAATGTAACAGAAGGATTTAATGGAAATGAGGTTGTTGAAGAGTTAAAAGCGTTGATGGTAGAGTATGAAGCTGATCAAAAAATTCCGGAAGCGATAGCTTATAAATTTACTGGTCAACAGGATGAGCAAGCAAAAGAAATGGCTTTCTTAAGTGGAGCTCTTTTAATTGCTGTATTTTTAATTCTATTGATTATTGTTACTCAGTTTAATTCTTATTCTACTCCGGCAATTATCTTGTTTGCTGTGTTTTTATCTATGATTGGTGTTTTCTTAGGATTAATAATTAGCGGGCAAACATTTGTGATTATTATGACAATGATTGGTATTATATCTCTTGCTGGTGTTGTAGTAAACAACGCCATTGTATTGATAGATTACACCAACTTGCTTAGAAAAGAAAAGAGAGAAGAACTCGGCTTGACAGAAGATGAGCAATTGCCATTTGAAGAAGTTGTAAAAGCAACTATTGCAGGTGGTAAAACGAGATTAAGACCAGTATTGTTAACAGCAATTACAACAATTCTAGGTTTAATTCCACTAGCTATTGGTTTTAATATTGATTTCTTTAGCTTCCTGTCGTCATATGATCCGAAAATTTATATAGGTGGAGATAACAACATCTTTTTTGGACCTATGAGTTGGACGATTATCTACGGTTTAACCTTTGCAACTTTCTTAACGCTTGTAATTATTCCTGCAATGTACTTATTAGTATATAGGTTTAAACTGTGGGTTTACAAAAAAGCCGGTTGGAAATTGAGAAGTAATCTCTAAATAAAATTAACTTAAAACAAAGCCTCGGTTCATTTGAATCGAGGCTTTTTTGATTTAGATATTTGGTGTTAGTTATTTCTTCGCCAAATTGTATTTAAGACCTTCCCATTCTACGAGGTGCATCTTTATGGTTCCTACAGGAATTTTTGCTTTTACTAGAACTGGTATTCTGTTTTTATCATTCGTTACCCAAAACTCAACATCTTCTTCGCTTTTAAAATAGCGACCTTCTTGCACTACAGGAACAAACTTTAAACAATCAAATTTCCCTTTTCTAATATTTATTTCTTCCTTACCAACATATTTTACCTTCAAAGGCCAAATTTCATCGTCCATAAAACAATTGAATTCTGTGATTTGACCTTTTTTCATATTTTCAAAATCTAAGGTTCTCGCATAGTAAAATGAAGAAATCATATCTTGAATGGCTAATGGAACTTTAAACTCTTTTTTACCATTATGAACACGTTGTTTATCTTGTTTAAAAGTATAGTCTTGCTCAATCTTATAACCACCTTCATTCACTCTTCTTTTAAAATACCAAGGAAAAGCACCTTGTTTATCTATATAAGATTCATAAGTATCTTCAACTTTGTAGAAAAGGTTAAAACCACCAAGTGTTCTTCCTTCTCCTTTTACATGATATAATGCTCTGCCTGCACCTTTTTTTGAGGTTTCATTTACAGTTAAAATAGCTTCTCCGGCATCCATAAAACCATAAGTTACACGATATCTTAACTTTTCTCCTGTCTTAAAACTGTTGCTTTTTATTGTAGGATAAGAAATTAATGAAGAGCTTGTAAAACCAAGTCCTAACGCTACAACACTTGATATAAATAATAACTTTTTCATTTTTCTAATTTTATTGGTTAAACCAACAGAAGCAAAGACTTTGCCAAAGTCTTTTTATTTATCTTTGTGGTATGACAAGTAATGAACTTTTTAGGCTAGATAAATTAGTTGTAGATCAAGAATTGACTTCAAATAGAACGGAAGCAGAACAACTAATTAAAACCTATGGAGTTTTGGTCAATGGTAAGTTGGTAAATAAACCAGGAAAGAAATTTTCTTCCTCTATTCAAATAGAAAAAGTGGTGGTTAATGATACAGCTATTTCAGTCAGATCTGTAATTCTCCAAAAGGCATTGGCTACTTTTTCTATAGCTGTTCAAAACAAAGTTGCTTTAGATATAGGTGCTGGGAAAGGTGGTTTTACACATGTTTTATTAAACTCTGATATAAAAAAGGTTTATGCAGTAGACAAAGAAGAGCACCTTTTGTCTTTTCATCTCAGAACGGATAAAGTGATTGATTTGCAAAAAACACATGTGAGAGAGTTAACGTCAGCAATCATTAACGAAGAAATAGATTTTTGTGCGGTAGATGTAGATAATATTCAGACCAACGAAGTAATTCCTTTTATTCATGCTTTTTTAAAACCACAATCTTCAGTTATTGTGGTAATAAAACCACAGTTTGAGTTACCTAAAAAAGAGGTGCAAAAAGGAGTTGTGAAAAACGTAAAGTTATTTCCAGCTTTAATAGAACACGTGAAGCAACAAGCAGCTTTAAGTAACTTAATTTTTCAAGATTATATTGAGAGTCCTATCCTAGGTAATAACGGAAACAGAGAGTTTATAATGCATTTCAAAAAGGCGTAATTGGTTGTCCAGTTTACGCGAATATTCTAGTTTATTGACTCTTCAATTCTGTAAGATCTGTATCTTTGTAGAATGGATTCAGTAGCACACAAAAAACAGTTCGATGTTGATGCAATAAGAAAAGACTTTCCTATTCTTTCAACATCAGTTCACGGAAAACCTTTGGTTTATTTTGATAACGGTGCTACATCGCAAAAACCGCAAGTGGTGATTGATGCAATTTCGAGGTATTATTCTGATTATAATTCAAATATACATCGTGGAGTGCACCATTTGAGTCAGGTTGCTACAACTGCTTATGAAAAAGCAAGAGATACGATTCAATCCTACATAAATGCCAAACACAATTACGAAGTACTTTTCACAAAGGGAACTACAGATGGAATTAACGTAGTTGCTTCTTCCTTTGGAGAGCTGCTAGCGGAAGGAGATGAAATTATGATCTCAGCTATGGAACATCACTCAAACATAGTTCCTTGGCAAATGCTGTGCGAAAGAAAAAAGCTAGTTTTGAAAGTAATCCCAATGTCGCACAAAGGCGAATTAGATATGGATGCTTTCGAGAATTTACTTTCTCCGACAACAAAATTAGTGAGTGTTACCCATATTTCTAATGCACTAGGAACGGTAAATCCGATAGAAGAAATCATAGAAAAAGCGCATGCGGTTGGTGCAAAAGTACTGATTGATGGAGCACAAAGTATCCAGCACACCAAAGTGGATGTGCAAGCCTTAGATTGTGATTTTTATGTTTTTTCTGGACACAAATTGTTTGGTCCAACCGGAGTAGGTGTATTATACGGAAAAGAAGATATTCTAAACGCAATGCCTCCATATCAAGGTGGTGGAGATATGATTAAAGAAGTGAGTTTTGAAAAAACTACTTATAATGAATTGCCTCATAAGTTTGAGGCTGGTACTCCAAATATTGCAGGTGGAATTTGTTTGGGTACTGCCTTTGAATATCTCAATAGTTTAGACTTTGACGCCATAGAAAAGTATGAGAAAGAACTACTAGATTATGCTACTGCCGAGCTTTCAAAAATTCCGAACATTAAGTTTTACGGAGAAGCTGAAAACAAAGCAAGTGTAATTTCTTTCTTAGTAGAAGGCACACATCCGTATGATGTAGGTACACTTTTAGATAAAATGGGAATTGCAGTAAGAACCGGACATCATTGTACACAACCGATTATGAGTTTTTTCAATATCCCAGGAACAATTAGAGCGTCTTTTGCGTTCTACAACACAAAAGAAGAAATAGATTATTTTGTAAGTGCGTTAACGCGTATTCTAAATATGTTACAATAATATTAGATTATCATATGACAATAGCAGAGAAAGAGACAGACATCATAAACGAATTTGCCATTTTCGAAGATTGGATGGAAAAATACGAGTACATCATTGATCTCGGAAAAGATTTACCCATAATAAAAGAACAGCTAAAAACAGAAGATAAGATTATCAAGGGCTGTCAATCTCAAGTTTGGGTAAACTCTGAATTAGAAGGAGGTAAAATGCGTTTCACAGCAGATTCTGATGCTATTATTACAAAAGGTATAATTGCTCTACTTATACGTGTTTTGGATAACGAAACGCCAACAGATGTAGCCAAAGCAGAATTAAACTTCATTAAAGCGATAGGCTTGCAAGAACATCTCTCTCCAACCCGAGCAAACGGCTTGGTAAGCATGGTGAAGAAAATGAAAATGGATGCTCTTAAATTGGTAAACTAGTCTTTTTTGAATGTCTTCACCGAAGTACTTTTTATTATGAAAACGATTATAGCTTTAATTCTAAGTGTTATTCTACTCTCAAGCTGCGAAAACAATCAAATGAAAGAAAAAGTTCAGGCTTATTGCGAGTGTCTTCAAAAAAATATGGGCGATGACTTTGCTAGAATGGAATGTATTGAAATGATGGATTCTATTCAGGTAAAGTATAAAGGTCAGCCTAGAATGTTAGAGGAGATAAGAAAAGAAACGCTTACTTGTAACTAGCTTCTAATTTTTCTAAAAATCTGTGAAGGTTTTCATTTTTTTCCAAATTTTTCTCAGCTAAGACAAGTATACTCTCACAAGAATTTCTTTCTATCCACATATTTAAATTGGTAACTGTTGCCGTAACCGTACCATTAATATCTACCTTGTGTGTAGCAATGTTGCTTTTATCTAAATCTTTAGATATTTCCTCTGCTTCTTTAGAAATGTCGTGGTTTTCATGAAAAATCACAATTCCCTGTACTTTTTCGTACAATTCATTGTCATTAGAACCTACAGTATTGATTTGTACACCCATGCGTTCTGACCACTCACTAAGTAAGGCTGAAAATTGATTTTCTTCGGTGATGTATATGTCTTTAATCTGCATTTTATTTTTTATCAACTTGCACTAAAAGCGCAAAGAGCAGCGCAAAAGTACAGTTATTCAAGAGAAAACAAACGATAAAAGGAATTTTTTGTCAACTTTTTACTTTTAATTACAGCTTACTTATTGTATCCCAGTAATTTAAGGTAGTCTCCCGCCGTTTGCTCGTTAGAGAATATTTCTGTCGTTAGGTTACCATTTTCGTCTCTATTCAGTAAAATATGTTTTGGCTCTGGAATTAAGCAATGTTTTAGTCCGCCAAACCCACCAATTGTTTCCTGATACGCTCCTGTATTGAAAAAACCAACATATAAGTCTTTCTCTTGATCAAATTTGGGTAAATAAATGGCATTTGTATGTTGTTCAGAATTATAATAATCATCAGAATCACAGGTTAAACCGCCCAATAAAACACGTTCATACTTGTCTTCCCACCTGTTTAAAGGCAACAATATAAAACGCTGGTTTATTGCCCAAGTATCGGGTAAGTTAGTCATGAAAGAGCTATCTATCATGTTCCATTTTTCTCTATCGTTTTGTTGTTTTTGATTCAGTATTTTAAAAATAGCTCCACCGCTTTCTCCAACGGTATAAGATCCAAACTCGGTAAATATGTGCGGTTCTGGTATATCAAATTCTTTACAAACCGCTTTTACTTGCAGTAAAATTTCTTTTACCATGTAAGGATAATCGTAGTCAAATGCTAAAGATTTTTTAATCGGAAAACCACCACCAATATTTAAACTATCTAGAGTCGGACAAACCTTTTTCAGTTCTCCGTAAACGCGCAAGCACTTTGTTAATTCATTCCAATAATAAGCGTTGTCATTGATTCCTGTATTTATGAAAAAATGCAACATTTTGAGATCTACTTTATCGTTATTCTCAATTTGTTCTTGATAATAGGGTAAAATATTTTTGTAGCGAATACCTAATCGAGAAGTATAAAATTCAAACTTTGGATCTTCTTCAGATGCAATACGTATACCGATATTTACTTTTTTATTAATTTTTTGTTCTAAAAGATCTAGTTCTGTGTAATTATCGATAATCGGAATTACGTTTAAACTGTGTTCATTAATTAGTCGGGCTATATTATCGATGTATCTTTCTTGCTTGTATCCATTACAAATTATGTTTTTAGAAGCATCAAATTTACCGCTAAGAAAAAGGTGTTCAATGATATCAATATCGTAGGCACTAGACGTTTCTAAATGAACATTATTCTTCAGCACTTCGTCTAAAACAAAAGAGAAATGAGAGCTTTTAGTGCAATAGGCATAATTGTATTTACCTGTATATCCGATAGCATTCATGGCTTCTCTAAACCAACCTTGACACCTTTGGATATTGTTTGAAATTTGAGGTAAATAATTAAATTTTAAAGGCGTACCATGCTCTTTAACGAGCTGCATCATGTCTATACCATGAAAGATTAATTGGTCTCCATTGAGTTGAAATTCATCCTGAGGGAAATCAAACGTTTGGTCTACCAGATCTATATACTTTGTTCTCATTTTCTAAATAGTATTCAGTTTATCTACAACTAATAAGGTGCCTATAATTAAAACAATTATACCAAATCCTTTTTTTAATATGTTACCGTTTATTTTTTTGCTAAATTTTCCACCAATTACAACTCCTATAATTGTTAGGCCGGATAGCGTTAGTAAAAGTGACCAATTTAATCCGTTTTCTCCCATTATTTTATCACTATTAAAATCTCCTAGAAAGGCAATTGAAGACTGTATCGTAATTACGAGCATTGAAGTTCCTATTGCTTTTTTTGTCGGAATTCCCATGAAAATAAGTGCGGGTACAATTAAAAAACCTCCTCCAGCTCCTACAAATCCTGCTAAAATACCGGTGGCAATACCAAAGGCTATCACTAAACTAAATGGGATGTGCTTTCCTACGTTGTTTTTTTCTTTCGTAAGAAGCATTTTTAATGAAGTAAAAATCATTAATGCTCCTAAAGCAACAATAATAAGTGTATTCTTTTCAACGCTTGTGGTAAAAAAACTTAATTTTTCAGGAATGTTTGGCATTATTAGTCCGCGCATAATGAAAGCGGTAATTGTACTGGGAATGGCAAACATTAATCCTTCTTTAAGTGCTATAAAAGGAGTGCCAATACGTTGAAGAATTCCAATTAGTGCAGAAATACCAACAACAAATAACGAGTAACTGGTTGCAACTTCGTCGTCCGTTGCAAAAAAATAGATAAGTACAGGAGTGGTGAGTATAGATCCACCACCTCCAACTAGTCCGAGTATAATTCCAATTAAAACGGAACAAAAATAACCGATTAATTCAAGAGTTTCCAATCTGTAAACGAGGAGTTGTAAAGAAAACGCGTGTAGATGCGATGAATAAAATGCCAAAGATGATGGTAGCAAAAAGTAAATGTGCAATTTGTACTAGCCCAGGCAAATCAAAATAGGCCAAAAGAACACCTGATATTAATTCTATTACAAGAATAACGAAAGCACTATTCAGTAATTTCGATTTTACGGTTTTTCTGTTGACATAAAAAACAACTGCTAATAAGATAAGAACGAGCCAACTAAAACTTCTATGAATAAAAAATATAGCGCCAAGTTGTTCACTCCAGTCTTCTCTTCCAAAGCCTAGTTTGGTTAGTTCATCTATATATTCTCTTACTTGAGTTCCCAAAAACATCTGGGCAAATGTGATTAAAAAAGAAATACTAACTAACCATTTTAATGCATTGGAGGTTTTTATCGGTTTACCTGTAGGAAATGATATTTGTCTAATTATCAAGAGTTGCAATCCTATAATTACGAGTGCTAAAAATAAATGAACCGTTATTGTCCAAGGCACTAAGTTTGTAGCAACAACAATACTTCCAAACCAAGCTTGTATGGCTAAAAGCACAACGTTTACTAAGCTTAAGAGTAATAATTTACGTTTTCTATACTTCAACAGTATCCAAACAGCAACAAAAAAGACTCCTAACCCGGCAAGAGCACCTAACAAACGATTGATGTACTCTGTCCATGTTTTTTTAGCATTAAATGCTTCTTCTTTTAGTATCTCTGCTTTATTGTTTTCTAATTTTTCTACTGTTTTATGTAAACCAATTGCAGACAAGAACGCTTTAAACTTCTCTACTTTTTTTACGCGTTTTTCTGCATAAATCTCTTTGTAATTGTCTGGCAAAACACTTGCTTCTGTAGGAGGGATGTATTGTCCGAAACATTTAGGCCAGTCTGGACACCCCATTCCACTGCCTGTTACACGAACAAAACTTCCGGCAATTACTACTAAGTAAATGAGAACAAGGGTTACCCAATTGAATCGAATAAATCGTTTACTAAATACTGGTGTCATACTACAAAAATACATTAGAATTTTATAACTACGTGTTTATTTTTAAATTGAGAAAATTGTTTAATTTTATTTAGAATGGTTTTAATCGAAAAGAAAAAGTGTTTATCGAGAACAGAAATTGAAGACCTAAGAAATTTATGGAATTTAGTTTATCCATCTGGTATTGCTCATATTTCTCTAGAGCAAACTGTAGAATTCATAAATACCAAAGAGAATAGAACACATTATGTAATTAAGAATGCGTATAAAATGATAGCATGGAGTTTTACGTTCTTGCGTAATGAGCAATGTTGGATTTCCATTCTAGTGGATTCAAAGCATCAAAAAAAAGGACTTGGAAAGGCATTAATTCAGGAAATGAAAGCGGATAATGATGAACTTTGCGGTTGGATGGTAGATAAACCTGGATATAAAACGCTAGAAGGTAAACCGTATAAGGTTCCGTTAGATTTCTATTTGCGTTTGGGCTTTGTTGTGCAAGAAAATTGTAGGTTTGACAGCGATTTGTTGAATTCGGTTAAAATTGAATGGAAGAAAAAGTAAATATTGGTATAATTGGATGTGGATGGCTGGGTTTGTCTGCCGCAAAAAAAATTGCAACTATTGCCAATGAAATTTCGTGTATTACTTCTTCTCACAGCAGACTAGATGCACTAATTAAAAACGGAATTCATCCTACGGTATTGGATTTAAATAGCAATCAAGATTCAGATTTATTTGATTGGCTAGAGTTTAAAAACGTGGTTTTGGTAGCAATTTCTCCTTCAAAGCTGGAAAAGTATACCGAAACGGTTTCCAAAATTGGAAAAATGTTAAATGGAGATCAAAAGATGGTGTTTATTAGTTCAACTTCTGTTTACGATGATGAGGTAGATATCGCCGATGAATTGAGTCCGTTGTCGCCTTCAAAAAGATCGGGTTCTACTTTAATTAATTCAGAAAAAGAACTTTATAAAACACTCAGACAAAGGCTAACTATTATTAGAATGGGAGGTTTGGTTGGTGGAGAAAGACAACCTGCACGTTATTTAGCGGGTAAAAAAAATATCAAAGGTAAAAATCATCCAATTAATTTTATTCATCAAGAAGATGCAGCACATCTCATTTTTCATGTAATAAATTATCAGATTTATGGTCAAATTATAAATGGAGTAGCCGGTAAGCATCCAAAAAAGGAAGCGTATTATCTTTTTGCAACTGGTGCACTTCGTTTAAAATCTGTACATTTTGATTATTCTGATGATACAAAAGGAAAAACCGTAAGTAATTATAAAAGTGTACAACTTGGAATGGTTTATCGCTATAGTGATCCAATGAAATTTCCTGAATTAATTCAGAATTAATGTCTTCTGAGGGCAATTGTTTAGTAAAGTCTCTATTCTATTATCTAAAATGACAACCAAATACCAAAAAGTTCGTTACTTTTAAACGTGAGAAATTTTACCATACTATTATTATTCTTGTTGCCATCATTCGTGTTTGGATCTCATATCGTTGGTGGAGAAATTTTCTACGATTGTTTGGGCGGAAATCAATACAGAGTTACCGTTAAAGTATATAGAGATTGTAATTCGTCAGGTGCTCAATACGATCAAATATTACCATTATCTGTTTTTGATGGAAATGGTTCTTACATCACTACCTATGATATTCCTTTTCCAGGTAGTCAAACTCTTCCAATAATTTTTGATAATCCGTGTATCACACCGCCAACTAATGTTTGTACTGAAGAAGCAGTTTATCAAGCAGATTTAACATTGCCTCAAAACGTGAATGGCCTTACGCTCACTTATCAAAGATGTTGTAGAGGACCAAATGTTGTAAACTTAATGTTTCCAGACGATGAAGGGTTAACGTTAACTACTACTATTCCCTCTCCAACAACTGGCGTAGTTTGTAATAGCTCTCCGCGCTTTAATAATTTTCCGCCTTTAGTTGTGTGTAATAATGACGAATTGATTTTTGATCATTCTGCCACAGATCCGGATGGAGATGTAATAGAATACGAGCTTTGTGCTCCTTTTCAGGGAGGAACGTCAATTGCTCCTGCTCCAAATCCAGCAAGTGCTCCTGCTTATTCTACAGTTACTTGGGAAAATGGTTTTTCAGAAAATATGCCATTTGGTGCAACCAGTCCAATTAATTTAAATTTAACTACTGGACAGCTAAATGCTAGTCCACAAAACCTTGGCTTATACGTTGTGGGCGTTTGTGCGAAAGAATATAGAAACGGTGTGTTGATTGGGGAAACAAGAAGAGATTTTCTCTTTTCGGTTATAAATTGTGATATTTCACTGCAGTCTATTGTAACGGAGCAAGAAGATTTGTCTACATTTATTTCGTATTGTCAAGGTTTAACCGTTCAATTTGAAAACAATTCATTTGGAGGTACAAATTACGCTTGGGATTTTGGAATTGATTCTTTAACAACAGATGTGAGTACAGATTTCGAACCTACTTATACTTTTCCTAGTGAAGGTACTTATGATGTAACTTTAATTGTTAATCCTGGGTGGACTTGCACAGATACTGCTGTACAGTCTTTTACGGTAAACAATCAAATCACAGCAACTTTTCCGCCTATGGATTCGCTGTGTGTAACAGATAATTCTTACAACTTGGTTCCATCTGGTTCTTACGACAATACAGAAGCAACCTTTTCTTGGGATTTTGGCGGATTTTCAAATCCACTCAATGCAACAACTGAAACAGTTTCCAATCTTAATTTTAGCGAGCCAGGAAATCATATAGTTACTTTTAATGTGGATTGGAATTTATGCACTGCTTCTTACTCAGATACTGTTTTTATTTACGGAGAACCAACAATAGATTTTACGGTAGACCCCGGTTTAAAATGTGCTCCGTATAAAGCAAAATTTATTGATAGCTCAATGTCAGACGCACCAATAACCTATTTTTGGGATTTTGGAGATGGAAATACTTCTGATTTTCCAAACCCAGAGAATGTGTATGAATTACCCGGACTCTATACCGTAACCCTAAACATACAAGTTACAGAAGGTTGTATAGCTGATTTAACGTTAACGAAACCCGGAATTATTGACGTAAAACCCAAACCCGTTTCTAGTTTTTCGGTTTCACCAACAACCACTGATGTTTTCCATCCTAGGATAGACTTTTTTGATAGTTCTATAGACGGAGTTGAACATTTTTACTTTTTTGACGAAGATAATTCTACAACAGAAAGAAATACTTATTTCAACTATATAGAAGGAGGCGTACATCGTCCATATCAGCTAGTAATAAATGAATTTGGTTGCAGAGACTCATCTTTCCAGGCGATTTATGTTGAACCGTTAACAACTTTGTATGTACCAAACTCTTTTACACCAAATGGAGATGAATTTAATAATGAATTTAAAGCGGTAATTTTTGACGTTGCCGAGTTTGAAATGTTTATTTATGACAGATTGGGCAATCGTATTTTTGAAAGTTACGATAGGGAAGAAGGTTGGGATGGAACATTAGAAAATGGCAAATATGCCAGCACTGGTGTATATGTTTGGTACATTCGATTTTCTAACGCCCAAGGTTTAAGAGAAGAGCATTACGGACACCTTAACTTTCTTAGATAAAAAATCAATCAATTCTTTAATTTATTGAATTCATAATAATCAGACCTTGCTAATAGGCAGTATCTCTTATCTTTGCATTTTTAAAAGTAAACGCAACTTAAGATGGATTATAATTTTAGAGAAATAGAGCAGAAGTGGAGAAAGCATTGGCAAGTAAACAAAACCTTTAAAGCCAAAGAAAATTCTGAGAAACCTAAATTCTATTCTTTAGATATGTTTCCTTATCCATCAGGAGCAGGTTTGCATGTTGGACACCCACTTGGTTACATCGCTTCTGATATTTATTCGCGTTACAAACGCTTACAAGGATATAATGTTCTGCATCCTATGGGATATGATTCTTTTGGCTTACCAGCAGAACAATATGCTATACAAACTGGTCAACACCCAGCAATTACTACAAAAACTAATGTAGAAAGATATAGAGATCAATTGGATAAAATTGGTTTTTCGTTTGATTGGGATAGAGAAGTAAAAACGTCTTCTCCTGAATATTATAAATGGACCCAGTGGATTTTTAAACAAATTTTCGATTGTTGGTACAATAAAACAACAGATAAAGCGGAAAGAATTTCTGGCTTAATTTCTATCTTCGAAAATGAAGGTAATGCTAAGGTTAATGCAGAACATGATTGTGAAATAAATTTCACAGCAGAAGAATGGAAAGTATTTGACAATAAAAAGAAAAGTGATGTTTTAATGCATTATCGCTTGACTTACTTGGCAGATTCATGGGTGAATTGGTGTCCTAAATTAGGAACTGTTTTAGCCAATGACGAAATCGTGAATGGTGTTTCTGAGCGCGGTGGACATCCAGTAGAGCAAAAACTTATGCGTCAATGGAGTATGCGTATAAAAGCGTATGCAGAGCGTTTGTTAACTGGTTTAGATAAAATTGACTGGACAGACTCTATAAAAGACATTCAACGCAACTGGATAGGAAAATCTGTTGGAGCTTCTGTTAAGTTTAAAGTTGACACCTTGAATGTTGAAAGTGCGGATTTAGATATTGAAGTATTTACAACTCGTCCAGATACCATTTTTGGTGTTTCGTTCATGGTTTTGGCTCCTGAGCACGATTTGGTTGCAAAAATTACAACGGATGAATACAAAAATGCAGTAGAAGAATATCAGAAAAATGCAGGGTTGAAGTCTGAAAGAGATAGAATGTCTGATGTAAAGAATATTTCTGGACAATTTACTGGCGCCTATGCAATTCATCCATTTTCTGGAGAAAAAATCCCTGTTTGGATAGGAGATTATGTTCTCGCGTCTTACGGTACAGGAGCAGTAATGGCAGTTCCGTGTGGCGACCAAAGAGATTGGGATTTTGCGAAGCATTTTGATATAGAAATAAAAAACATTTTTAAAGAGGTTGATATTTCTGAAGGAGCGTACACAGAGAAAAGTGGAGTAATTACCAACTCTGACTTTTTGAATGACATGAAAGTAAAGAAAGCGCTGAAATTAGCTATCTACGAAATTGAACAACGCGGTTTTGGTAAAGCACAGACGAATTACAGGTTAAGAGATGCGGTTTTTTCAAGACAAAGATATTGGGGAGAGCCTTTTCCTGTTTTCTACGACAATGGAGTTCCAACCCTAATAGAAGACGAATTTTTACCAATTGAATTACCAGAAGTAGATAAATATCTTCCGACAGAAGACGGTGAACCACCTTTAGGAAATGCAAAAATATGGAGTTGGTGCAAAAACAAGAAAATTTTAAAAGACAACGAGAAACAAAATGGTTCTTGCACTTGGCCAATGGAGTTAAATACAATGCCAGGCTGGGCAGGATCTTCTTGGTATTTCTTGCGCTACATGGATCCTACAAATGAAAATGAATTTGTAGCCAAAGAAAAAGTAGACTATTGGCAAAATGTAGATTTATATATCGGAGGAGCAGAACATGCAACTGGTCACCTTTTGTATGCGCGTTTTTGGACAAAATTCCTACATGATTTAGACTACATTCCTTTTGACGAACCTTTCCAAAAAATGATCAATCAAGGAATGATTTTGGGAACATCTAAATTTGTATATAGAGTTAAAGATTCCAATAAGTTTGTGACTTTCAATAAACGTAAGGAATATCAAACCACAAGAATACATGCAGATGTAAACTTTGTAGATGGAGACATTTTAGACGTTGCAGCCTTTAAAAGCTGGAGAGAAGAATTTAAAGACGCCGAATTTATTTTAGAAGATGACGGAACTTATATTTGTGGTTCTGAGGTAGAAAAAATGTCTAAATCTAAATTCAACGTACAAACACCAGATGATTTGGTAGAGAAATATGGTGCAGATACCTTAAGAATGTACGAAATGTTTCTTGGTCCGTTAGAACAAGCCAAACCTTGGGATACAAAAGGAATTAACGGCGTACATAATTTTTTGAGAAAGTTATGGCGTTTAATGCACGATGAGAACAATGAGGTTGTAATTTCTGAAGACGAACCAGATAAAAAAGCATTAAAAACATTACACAAAACAATTAAGAAGATTCAAGAAGATTTAGACCGTTTTTCGTTTAATACAGGAGTAAGTGCATTTATGATAGCGGTGAATGAATTGACAGAATTAAAGTGTAATAACAAAGCAATTTTACAAGATTTAGTTGTTTTGATTTCTCCTTATGCACCACATTTCGCAGAAGAATTATGGATGAAGTTGGGCAACCAATCAGGTTCTATCTCGTATGCTCAATTCCCTAAATTTAATCCGGATTATCTAGTAGAAGATACGGTTAAATATCCAGTAAGTTTTAACGGAAAAATGCGTTTTATTGCTGAACTAGCAAACGGATTATCTAAAGATGAGGTGGAACAGCAGGTGATGGCAATGGAAGAAACAGCCAAATATTTAGACGGAGTAGCTCCAAAGAAAATAATAGTTGTTCCAGGAAAGATTGTCAATATTGTAAAATAGGCAAACATATCAAAGATAGTAGCAGGTGGAATACTTTAATTAGTGCTCCACCTTTTTCTTTTTAAGATTTCAAGAATACAACTAATTTGATTTCTTGCTCTCAACTAATGATAGAATAGATATCTTAAAGAAGCTTGTCAATTAGTTGATAGGCTTTTTTTGTGTTTAATTAATTGTTCAATTTATTAACTTCGCTGTATGAAAACACACGCATTTCAACTCGTAAAAAATGGAAAAGTAGAGACTGCCTTTAAGTACAAGGAAATTGAACTTCCTAGTTTGGCGAACGATGAATTACTAATCGAAACAGAAGCGTTTGGTTTAAATTATGCAGATGTAATGGCCAGAAATGGTTTGTACCGCGAGTGTCCGCCTTTGCCTGCAGTAATTGGTTACGAAGTAGTTGGAGTTGTTAAAGAAACAGGTAAAGATGTAAATAGCGATTTGATAGGTAAGCGAGTGGTTGCTTTCTGTAGATTTGGAGGCTATGCGAAGCATGTAATTACTAAAGAATTCGCAGTGGTAGAAATTGACACTATGCCTGCTGGCGAAGCGATGTGTTTAGCAACTCAATATGTTACTGCTTTTTATATGTGTAACTATTTAGCACCCGTTTATAAAGATGAAAAAGTTTTAATACATGCTGCTGCTGGTGGAGTAGGAACAGCTTTGATACAACTTCTGAAATTAAAAGGAGCACACATAATTGCTAAAACGAGTAATCGAAAAAAAGAACAATATTTAAAGAACCAAGGTGTAGATCATATCCTTTTCCATCAAGAAAAAGCATATGAAGAAAGTTTGTTAGACTACTTGGGAGAGCAGCGCTTAGATGTATCGTTTAATCCGGTAGCTGGCGCTTCTTTTAAGAAAGATTTTGCTTTGCTCGGATCTGGTGGTAGACTCATACTTTTTGGAGGTTCTGAAAGGTCTGGAAAAAAATGGGGAATTCTATCTACGTTAAATTTTGTTCGAAAAATGGGTCTTGTTATTCCTATCGGATTAATGATGCGTTCGAAAAATATTTTGGGTGTAAATATGCTTAAATTGGCAGATAACAAGCCACACGTTCTTAAAGCGTGTTTGCAGGAAGTGGTAGATTTGGCAAAAAGCAAAAAAATTACTCCTCAAATTGGCGGAAACTTTAAACATACTGAGCTTGAAAAAGCCCATGAGTTTCTAGAATCCGGTAAATCTACAGGAAAAATAATCGTTACTTTTTAAGGAGCAATTGGACCTTTGTAGTTGATACATTTATTAGTTCCAGTATAGCATCTTTTCTTTGTTGTAAATGTGACAATAGTATCTGAGATGAGGTTAAGTTCAAAATCAGCTTCGGCATACCAATCTTTAAAGCATGGCGCATCTTTTTCTACCTCAAATTTATTTTTAGGTTTGAATTTGTTGTAAAACTCATCATAGGATAACTCAATTTTATCAGAACTATAAATGAGATAATTTCCTTTTTCTAAGTCAATAGAAAGTATACCGTTTTCGTTTGTGCTAGCTTTTATTTTATCTTGTCCTTTTAACAGAAAATAGAAGTTTTGATTGGGTATAGGACTTCTTCTACCTTTCTCCATTTCTGGAGTTGGAGCAGCACCGCCACAATATGGAGCGTGCGTTTCAAAAGTTAATTTTGCATTTAGGGTATTGGTTTCAATTTTATCTTTTGAAATTCCACAACTTACTAGTGCAGATAGTGTTGCGATAGTGTATACGAGTAGTTTCATATTTTTTTGTTTAAAATCCGTCAAAATCATGTCCTTCAACATTTTTTATAATTCTTTCTTGGTATTCATCGTTCTTTCCGTTGTTGTCTTTATCTTTTCTCTTAAGCGGAAGTTGAGGAAGTAGAACGTCTTTTACTTTTTCACCTCTGTAGCTAATTAACGAGATTGTCATAATAATACTCGTTATTAAAATCGGATATAATAGGAGCCCTGGATCAAAGTTTGGGATATTGAATTGATCTCCATTAGTTACCACGAAGAATAATAAAATTGTAATTAATCCACGTGGAGCAATGAATAATTCTGGGAAAATGTTTTTTCTTGCAAAGATGAGCAAAGTAATATAGCGCACGGCGTAGAGAACACCAACAATTGCGAGCGAATTGATAAATACATTTAAATCATAAAAAGACGCAAGGGTTATACTCATACCAAAAATCACAAAGAAGAAAGTACGAATTATGAAAGCAGATTCTAAAGTGAGGATATGAAAATCATGCAAAATGGGTTTTACTTTACTAGTATCAAAATGTTTTGCCAAATAACCTCTAAAGAAAATATCTGTATTGTTTAGTACTAGTCCAAACGCAAGAATAATAAGTAAAGAAGACAAGTGGAAGAATTTTCCTGCGGCAAATAAGAGCATTAAAACACCAATTATTAAGAATAGTTTTACTTGCATTTTTAGGTGTTGAAACAGAAATACTAAGCTGTAGGCAACAAATACAGAAAGCGCAATGGTTATACCAATATTGATTAATATATCAAGCGCAACAGATCCTCCGGTACTTTCTGGCGAGTCTGCGCCAATTAAAAAATAGAAAACCATAATTCCTAAAATATCAGAAAAGGTACTTTCATATACCATGAACTCTTTTTTAACTCCAGTTAAACCTCCAACAGACGGAATTATTATGGCGCTAGACATTATACTTAACGGAACGGCATATACGATACGTGTATAAAGTTCAGCATCCGGAAACATATATTGGAAAAGGTATGCGATAAGAAGTGTACTACCAGCAAGCGCAACTAAAGCAACTAAAAAAGAAGCCAATATCATCTTCGCTTTTTCTTTTTCTAGTTTTAAATCAAGAGCAGCTTCTAAAACAATCATAACCAAACCTACATTTCCTAAAACCTCAAGTATAGAATGGTATTGTTCATTCTCTAATTGATTACCACCAAATGATTCTTTAATTACAACACCCAAAATAATAAGCATTAAAACGCTAGGTATATTTGTTTTCTTAGCAATAATATTGAAAAAGAAAGATAGGATGATGACTGTACTTGCAGCCATTATTAAAAGATATGGATTCATATGTAAATTTTAATTTTCTTTTTTTGGAATTTTAATTCTAAAAATAGTGCCAGAATTGATTTCAGTTTCAAACCAAATTGTTCCGTTATGGTTTTCAATAATTTGTTTTACCATTGCTAAACCTAAACCAGTTCCGGTAGACTTTGTTGTAAAGTTAGGAACAAAAATTTTACTTTGCTCATTTTTTGGAATTCCTACCCCGTTATCGGTTACATCAATATAAAAATAGGCCTGCTCTAGGTATATATTTATACTAATTCCCCCAGTTTTATCTTCAGGAATAGCCTGTATACTGTTCTTTATTAAATTATTAAATACACGTAACATTAAGTTTTTATCAGCTATAACTATGGCTTCAATTAAGTCTGTGTGAAGCGACAATTCTATATTTTTTATATCCTTAAAGAGAACAATACAACTTTCAATCAAAGGAATCAGATTAATTTGCTCCTCTTTTGGTTTGGGCATTTTGGCAAAATTAGAAAACTCATTTGCGATATTCGTTAGCGCATTTATTTGCTCAATTAAACTCGCTGTATTTTTTCTTAATTTTTCTTTCGCTTCTTTGTCTTGCGGATCAAAAGAACGCTCAAAATGTTGCAGGCGCAGTTTCATTGGTGTGAGCGGATTTTTGATTTCATGCGCTACTTGTTTAGCCATTTCCCTCCAAGCCATCTCTCTTTCACTTTTTGCAAGTTGTAGCGCTTTTACTTCTAATTCTGCAAGTTTAGCATTGTATTCTCTTACTAAGGCTCCAATTTCGTCATCGCCAGAGTAATTAATAGGCTGTGTTTTTTTTCCCAATTCAACAGAAGAAAAGCTGCGTTGTATAAGTTTTAGCGGAGTTGTTATCCAATTCGTAACAAAAATGGCAACTACAATTGTAGAAACAATCAAAAGAACAGCTAAATTAATTAGTGCAACTAAGAAACTGCTAATTTGGTTTTCATATTCGTTTTGTTTGGCAAAATATTGAAGATTAAGATAGGCTAACAATTTTCCGTTTTTATTCATAAACGGTATGTAGGCAGATAGATAATTTAATTCTCCTATACTTTCATTGTGTATAAATTCTGAACGCTTGTTAAATCTTAATTCTTTATAAGCAAAAGGATCTATTTGAGCAGTGGTTAAACCAATTTTATAAATTTTTGGTTGAGAAGAAGCGAGTAAGTTTCCTTTCAAATCAAATAAATTGATATCAGTTACAAAAACACGACTAAATTTTTGAAGAATATATTCCATATAATTCCCCAAACTATCTTTGTCTAAATTTTCTTTATCGCCTAACTTTTGTTGTACTTCCGTATTTACAGAATAAATTCTTTCTTGAATATTATCATTGGTGTAGTCGGTGTACTGACTTTTCACAAATCCTCCAGAAACTAAACCAAAAACTAAAAGTGCAACAAAGACTAGACTAATTAAAACCAGTTGAATTTTAAAGCTGAAATTGAATCGTCTAAACTGTTTTTTCTGTTTTTGATTGGCTAAAATTGCTGGAAACAACAGTAAGACTCCAAAAAAGGTGAAGAGATAAGAAAAACTGGTTAGTACACTTAATCGTGTTAAACTTGGTTTTGATAATACGAGCGTATTTAAAGCGTCGGTTTTATAGATGTAATGACTAAAACCATTTTCTTCCACAAATCCAGCTGTTTTATTAAACTGATTTAAGAAAACATTTTCATCTAAAGGATAATTGTAATGGTTATATCGTGTGGTGAGCTTGCCTAAACGATATTTTGCCATTGAATAATTTTCTAATTCTTCAAATACTTTTGCTTTTTTATTGATTAATAGTCGTGGAAAACCAATTTGCTCAGGTATTTTTTTTGATTTGTAAGTTGCGAAGAGATAAGCAATAGTAGAATCACCTTTTTTTATTTCTTCTTTTGAGATATAGCTGATTTTATCAATATAGTCTTCTATAAAATAGATGCCATCTACAATTTTAGAAGGTTTTCCATGTAAGTTGATCTGTTGTTCTAGTTTGTTGTAGTCTGCTGTTTTAGTGTAGTTTATAATCGGTTCGCGGTTGGCGTTAAAAACAAAAAACTCAATATCATACCTTTCCCAAAAGTCAGTATAAATTTTCTTTTCTAAATCTACTTTGAACTCGCTTACACTTACTCTAATCGGGTTAAGCACAGAAGATTTTATAGATTGTGATGCATGTGTTTTTTTTTGTATTTCAATGTATTCTAATTCAACATTTGGGTCGTACTCTGAAGCCAAATCATAGGCATATATCTCTCTAGCCTGGTATTCGTTTCGCAAATTATATTCTGAAAGCATGAGTGCTCCATAAAAGGCAAAAACAGTTATGATAATTATGCCAATACCAAATGTGTAGTTGCCTTTAAATGAATAACCAACATAGAAAAGTATACCGTTTAAAATACTTAACCACAACCCGATAAAGTAGGGATGTTCAAAGTAAAATACACTTAAGAAAAATAGCGCTAGCGCACTAAAAAACCAAATCAGCACAGCATGGTTGGCACGTAAACCTTTAGCTTCAAATTGAACAATTATTTTTTTACCCAGAACGAAGTATAGATAGAATAATATGGAGATTCCTAAAAGTGTTATGAATGAATATTTATTCAGAGAAAATAGCTTATCTATTTCCATAGGAATAGTGCTGTCAACAATACTACTCTTGAAAATTACACTTATCGAAAGTCCGAAAGCTAATAGAAATAAGAAAAAGAGAGACGTATAAAATAGATTGAGAAGATGAATAAATTTTAGGCTCCATTGCACAAATAAGGCTATGAATAAAATGTTAAAACACCATTGCGCTAAATGAGGAAATAAAGTTTCTGAACTTGCGTAGATGAGAGAGTCGTATAGTTCAAAAGAATCGAAGAGAGAAAAGGGAGTTTTTAAAAGTGCTAAACAGACAATGCTGCCTAAGAAAAAAGTAAAGGAAAGATACCGAATATAGTCTAACTTTATTTTCTCAAATAAACCGAAAGATGCGCGAAGTAGTGCGTAAACTCCTAAAATAAAGAAGAGAAATATACTTAATTCCTGTTCTGGCGTTGTATTTTTTTGACCCGTAGGATGCACGCTAAATAAATATTCTTTTTGTCCATTATATATAGGCGTTCCCTTTAATTCATTACTCTTAATGGTTAATTCTTGTGGTAATCGAATTTCTTCTAAAAACTCATTTTTTAAACTTTCATTCTGGTATGGAAACTGCGATTTAAGCTGTAGAGCGCTAATGAGCTTGAGCGATTCAAATTGAACAGTTTCTGTTAAATAGATGCCGTTGTTGGTTTTTGTTATAGACTTGTTTTCATTAACTGCTTTAGGATTGAGCTGATTAGATGTCCAAAAAACAAGAGAATCATCTTCTGTAATGAAATAATCGAATTTAGTTTTTTTATCTAGCTTTCGCCAAAGTTGTGATAATACAGTGTTTTTTATTTCGTTTAATTTTTGATCAGAAAACACTTTTATTTCTTTTTCAAGACGTAAAATATCTTTTTGAAAAGAAGCAATTTCGGTTGTATAGTTAGGTGCTACAAATAATGTATAAAGAAATAAACTTACTGCAATGCTAATAATACCAAGAAAGGTAATGAGGTATTTATAAAAGAAATCTTTAACATTCTGCATAAGCAGGTTAAATTAAGAAATTACTCTAATATTTTACTCTTACGTCAGTTTTTCTTTCAGTTTTTTAACTAAAACTTCATACTCAGCATCTGCTCTTTTATCGTTATGAAAAATAAAATCTGCATCTTTTTTATAAGGCAATAAATATTTTTCGTAGCACGGTTTTACATGGTTATTCCATTGATAAATAATAGCATCTCTAGAGTAACCGCGCGTATCTTGATCGCGATAAATTCGTCTATCTAATTGGATGTCTGGATCAACATCTATAAAAATACTAAAGTCTAGTTTTTCTGCTACCTCTTTATATTCAAATAGGAATAGACCTTCTACAATAGTTAGTTCTGACGGTTCTAGGGTGAGTAAGACATTTTTTCCAGGAGGAGCATTAAAATGATATTCTTTTACGTCGATTTTATTTCCTGCAAGTAATTCGTTTAAATCAGTGCTTAATCTATCTCTTTCTAGAGCAGTAGGCAAATCAAAGTTTACTTCGTCGTTTTTATCGCGTTGCTGCTCCTCAAAAGGCTTGTAGTAGTTGTCCATAATAAAGACAGTCGGACGAATTTCTTGAAAGGTATTGGATAACCTTTTTAATAAAGTTGTTTTCCCAGATCCACTACCTCCACAAATACCAATTACCATCTTTATTTCTTGCTAGAATCACCCTTTTTGAGGCGAGAGATTAAATTTTTTTCAAAAATATAAAATTCATTTACAACATTAGGATAAAAGGAAGGATATACTTTAATTTAAGTACAAAACGTATCCATTAAAGTGAGAATTTATGCAATGTATTGCCTCAATTACTGTCAACACCCATCAAATTTTAAGAATAGCTAAGTTCAAGGCTGCTCATGCCCATTTTTTTTTGTACTTTTCCAGCGCTAAAGTGTAACTAAAAAAATGCTATGTTTCGAGGTATAAATAGAACTGTTTTAATTTTATTGCTAATTGTTCCTATTGGAATACTTTTTTCAACGACAACTAAAATAAACGATACCTTAGAAATAGGAGCAGATATGCCTGCTAAAAATATTGAACTTACAGCTTTAAATCAAGACAAAGTAAATTTATCTTCTTTTAAACAGGAGAATGGAACACTAGTTATTTTTAGTTGCAATACTTGTCCGTTTGTTGTAGGTAGCGATAATTTTGAAGGCTGGGAAAAAGAATACAATGGTTTATCAAAACTCGCAAAAGTATCTAGCATTGGTATGGTTTTGGTTAACAGTAATGCTGCAAAAAGAGATAAGGGAGATAGTTTAGAAGACATGGTTAAAAGAGCCAAAGAAAAAAATTATATGGCTTCTTATGTATTGGATGAAAAGAGTAAGCTAGCAGATGCATTTGGTGCTAAAACTACACCTCATGTTTTTCTGTTTAATAAGGAAGATAAACTTGTTTATGAAGGTCAGATTGATAATGCCTTTAATCCAAAAGTGAAAAAAGCAACACCTTATTTGAAAAACGCAATGATACAGACTGCAAATAGCAGTAGGGTTGATGTTGAAAAAACGGATGCGGTTGGTTGTAGTATTAAAAGACTAAAATAAAAATAGATGAATAAAACAGTACTTATACTTGGCTTAATTGCCAGTTTTGCATTTAATACGAATGCACAAACCAAAAACTTAGGTAATCCTCCATCTTGGTCTATCAGCGCAAATGCATTACCTAGTTTTGATTTAATGCCAGCGGTAAACGTGCAAGAGCAATTAGATATTGACGCTCAAAATAAAGCAAACGGTTATGATAAGATTTTACGTTTCGGATATGAACACCACGTGCAAATTGATGTTTTAGAAAATGGAAATACTATAAACGATGGATTAGGTGGTATAATTACACAATATGGTGTTGAATGTCCTGAGGCACTTTCTGTAAACTTAATTTTTGATGAGTTTGAATTGGCTGATGGTGCTGAATTGTTTATTTATAATTCAGATAAATCGCAATTTATAGGTGCGCATACCTCAGAGAATAATAACGTAGCTAAAGTTTTGGGTACAGATCTGATTAAAGGCTCTAAAATTATTATTGAGCTGTATGAACCTGCAGGAACAGTTGGTTTATCTACTTTAGTTCTCGGTACGGTTGTGCATGGATACTTAGATTTACCAGAATTAGTAGCGCATACAATGAAAGATTTAAACGAATCTGGAAATTGTAATGTAGATGTTAATTGTCCGGCTGGCGACGGTTGGGAAAATCAAAGGAATTCTGTAGCAATGCTTATTACTGGAGCAAGTTTGTGCTCAGGAAGCTTAGTTAATTGTGTTACCAATACCATAGGAGATGTAACGCCTTATTTCCTTACAGCAAATCACTGCAATAATGGCACAAATTTTATGTCAACAGTCTTTAGGTTTAGATGGGAATCTCCTGTAAACGGAACTTCCTGTGCAACTACAGCAAACTCTTCAAATGGACCAACAAACTTAAATGTAAACGGGAGTACACTGAGAGCAGCCAATGGAAATGCAGATTTCGTACTTTTAGAATTAAATGCAGAACCAGATCCAGCTTGGGATATTTTTTACAATGGATATAATATGACAGATGATCCTGTGGTTCAAGCAGTCGGAATACATCATCCATTAGGAGATATTAAAAAAATAGCCATAGAATACCAAGCGCCAACGAAACAAACAACAAATTTCAACGGAACTGCCAATGCAGACTTTTGGAGAATTGCAGATTGGGATGTGGGTGTTACAGAACAAGGTTCTTCAGGTTCTCCATTATTTGATGAGTATAGAAGAACTGTAGGTGTTTTATCAGCAGGTGCAGCAGCGTGTAATGGTACTTCAGATAACAATCAATATGATATTTATGGAAGATTAGGAATTGCTTGGGACGAAAAACCTGCTCCAGGAGATCAACTTAAGTATTGGTTAGATCCTGAAGGAACAGGAAATGATATTGTACATGGTTTTGATCCTATTTTAGGAGAAGTTGTTGGTGCTTATGCAGGAATTACTGCTGAAAAAGAAGCTGAGTTAATAGCTCTTTATCCGAATCCAACAAACGGAATTTTTACACTTACTGTGAATAGTGCTTCTGATAAAACAATTAAAATTATCAATGCACTAGGGCAAACAGTTTATACTAAAAACACACTAAAATCAGAAGTTGTTATTGATGCAACTGATTTTCCAACAGGTGTTTATGTTGTTTCTATTCAAACAGAGAATAAAAGAATTACCAAACGCTTAATTGTGAAATAAATATAATTAGGCATTAGATTGATATTAGAAGGACTTCATTATTGGAGTCCTTTTTTTTATGCAAAAAGTTTGATAAGCATTAACACTCCACTAATGAGCATAACGTAATAGACAAATTGTTTAAAGCGATTATCAGACATTTTTCTAAGTAACTTTTTACCTATTAGATTTCCTAGAGTTGCTCCTATTCCCAAACTTAAACCGTAATACCACAGATTTTCATTTAAAACTCCAAAATAAGTGTAGCCATATACTTGAGCAATTCCCATTATAAAAGAATTCATTGCTTTAGTAGCAATCATCTCCTCTTTTTTAATGTTTGCGTTTAAGTAAAAAGGATTGGCTACTGGACCCATTCCGCCAACGAAAGTTCCTATAATTGAGATAACAAATCCAAGAATACTGAATTGCCAAATTTTGACATTTAGTTGTATAGTTTTTCTTTTTGAAACGAAATTGATGAAAGATCCAATGAGAAAAAGCGCGATAGCAAGTTGTAAGTAGTACAATTTTACTTTACTAAACAGAAATGCGGTTAAAAAAGCACCAATTAATGCTGTTGGAGCATAGTAGATTACAATTTTCCAATGTATATCTTTCCAGAAAAGTAACACACGCGATGGTCTCCCAATTAAATTACCGAGATTAATTAGAGGTGGTGTTGCTGCAGATCCAACAATTGAATTTAATATTGGAATCATAAGCAATGCTCCTCCGCCCCCGCCAATTGTAGAGAATGCAAAAGCAATTGTTCCTAGAAGTATAAAAAATCCGAGGACAAAATAATTTAATTCATCTACATTTATCATATCCCAAAGTTATAAAACATAGAAAGATAAAATTGTAATGAGTTCTACACACCAAATGAGTCAAATATTCGTTTTACTTTAGCGTAAATGATTAGAAGAATTTGGATATACTTGGTTGTGGTGTGTTTTACAATACTTGGGAACAAACTGCACGGACAAACATCTAATTTCAGAAGCCATACAATTTTTCCTACAGCAGACACCATTCAAATAGATACATTGAGTATTTATCAGACATCTTTTAAAGTTTATTGTGGAACTACAGAACTTACTTCTAATGCTTATTATTTAGATGAAATAAGAGCCAAATTCAAACTTATTTCGAGCTGTTCTGATTCATTACGACTAGAGTATAGAGTATTTGATATGTTATTTGAAGATGAATTTAAGTCAAAAGATACAACGCTGATTTTTAAAAATAAACTAGAACCAAGTAATGATTTTTTGTATTCTGTTATTAATAAACCAACAGATTTTTTTGGAAGTAGTATTCAAAAATC
>JBMYYC010000010.1:0-52150 GCA_049609045.1 Lishizhenia sp.
GGTAGTATCTAAAGAACCGATGTAAGCAATACCATTTGAGATTCTATCGCGGATTGATTTCTTGGCAACGATTACCCCACAAGGCATAGGTGAACCAATAAATTTATGTCCGGAAATAGAAATACTATCTATACCATCTTTAAAATCGAAAGCAGGTTTAGGATCCATAAAGGGACCGTAACTTCCAGAAAGTGCGCCATCAACGTGAATGTAATGATCGTGAATGGCCAAGTTCTTTAAGATAGATTTAATTCTACCCACGTCATCTTTGGCTTCTTTCATGGTTGTACCAAAAGTTGAAAGTACGATAACCGGTTTATGGCGGTTCATTCTTACCGTATTTTCAAAATCCTCGTAATCCATTTCTCCATTTTGCGTTGAACGAATTACGATGCTTGGGATATTTAAAAGGTGTAAGTTTTTCTTTACTGAGTAGTGGGTAGACTCCGAATAGTACACCATTCCTTTCGGATACATTTCGCGTGCTAAATAAAGTCCGTACAAATTACTTTCTGAACCTCCATTGGTTACATATCCCCAATAATCTTTTGGGTTCGCTCTAAATAGTTTTGCAAAGAAAGCCACTACCTCACGTTCTAATTCGTGGGTTTGTACTTTGTAGGTACAATCCTCAAAGGGATCTCCCAGGTTGTTGATAGGGTATTGTAAAAAGTTAAGGATTTCAGAGTAGTCGAAATCTTTAGAAACCGGGTATCCTAAAAAAGAATCTCTCGCACCTTTTACGGCAATTTCTAACTGCTCTAATTTTTGTTTATCCTTCTCACTAAAACCTGACATGTTCTCCTAATTTTTTGCAAAAGTACTGAAATCTTTGGAGGTGCTTGTATGTAGGGCAGAAAATCACATTTTTTCAGAATTACAATAGAAAATAGACAACCTTTCATTTTTGTGGTTGGTATTCGAGTATAGAATCTAATGAAAAGGGATGCATATATGTGTCCCTTTTTTAGTGCAAAAAAAAAGACCATCAAAACTGACAGTCTTTTTTTGGTGGTGATGGACGGAATCGAACCGCCGACACAAGGATTTTCAGTCCTTTGCTCTACCAACTGAGCTACATCACCAACCTATTTGGTGGCGCAAAGTTATAAACTTATTCTTTACTAGAAACACTTTTTTTAATTTTTTTTCGTTTTTCTTCAATTATCTTTGTGTCGTATGTCAAACAAAAAAATTAATTACTGTATAGACGCTGGTAACACACAAGTGAAAGTAGCTTGTTTTGAAGGTGATACTCTTTTTTCGGTTGAGAAATTCACATTTGAAGAGCTGTTACTTAATCAACAAATTATTTTAAAAATAAATAAAGCGGATGCAATAATTTTATCGAGTGTACTATCAGAAGTCAAAACCAACCAACTCATTTCTTTATTTCCGAATGTGCTTTTACTTACGCCAGATCTTATACCACACATAGAAAATAACTATGAGACGCCAAATACACTTGGTTTGGATAGATTATGCAACGCTGCTTTTGCGGTTGAAAATAATAAAGGTTCTGGCGTTTTGGTTGTTGATATTGGTACATGCATAAAATTCGACTTTGTAAATAAGCAAAATCAATACGAGGGAGGTTCAATTTCTCCGGGCGTTCATCTTAGATACAAAGCGATGAATGATTATACAGGTAAATTGCCTTTGATTAATAAAACCGAAAAAATTTCTTTGGTAGGATCAAACACAGAGCAATGTTTACAGTCCGGCGTAATTAATGGTATAGCTTCTGAAATCACACAAATGATAAACAAATACACCTTAGAATACGAGGGATTAACAACTTTTATGACGGGTGGAGACGCACATTTATTTGATATACCTCTAAAAAATAGCATCTTTGTCCACGAAAATTTAACTCTCGAAGGGTTATTTATAATTTTAAAAAAGTATGCAGGTTAGACTCTTAGTATTTATAGTATTGATTGGAAGCACGTCTTTCGCCCAAAATACTGCATCTTCCCCTTACAGTTCTCAAGGTTTAGGTGAAACCTCTTTTTTCGGAAGTTCTCTCTTTCAATCTTTAGGAGGTTCATCAGTTTCTTTGTTGGATAGTACGATTTCGAATATTTTTAACCCTGCTTCTTATGCATTTATGGCAGAAGGTTTACCTCAATTTAGTATGGGATATTCGTTTCGTAGTTCAGAATATGAATTCAATGGATTAACATCAAATGTAAATTTTGCCAATCTCACACACTTTTCTTTGATTGTACCTTTCGCAAAACGATTTGGATTAGGCTTTGGAATTCGACCAACAACAAGAATTGGTTACGATATCAGTGATTTTAGTTTATCTGATAACGACACTACATATTATAAATATCAAGGAACAGGAGGTTTACAACAGGCTTTTCTAGGTGCAAGTATTCGATTAATAAATAAAAACAAACACCAACTTGGGGTAGGAGTGAATGGTGAATTTTTATTTGGCTTCTCAGACAAACTAAGAAGAACCTATCAAACCTTTGGTACTTCACAAGCAGGAGGTATTATTCAAGAAACAAATAACTACAGAGGTTTTTCTGCCGAAACAGGATTAAACTATGCATTTACACCTACCGTTGCTCACCGTTTTACTGTTGGAGCAACGTACAGACCAGAGTTAAAATTGAACCAAGAAAGGAGTAACTTCACAATTTATCATTTCAACTTTTTTGACGAGGCTAGCTATGATACATTAATTAGCTTAACGGATCAAAAAGGAGAAATAATAATGCCGGCTGAGCTAAAGTTTGGATTAACTTATCAGTTCTTTCCGAAAGATGACACAACTAAGAATAGAATATTAAAGCCAAGTTTTTTATTCACCGGAGAATACGAAGGTGCTGATTGGTCAAGTTTCCAATCTAGAATCAATAATCAAATAGATACGTCAGTTCTAGGTAATTCTTCTACGTTGAGATTTGGATTTGAATACACACCTCACAGAAATACTTTAGATAGATCTACGTTTATAAAGTATCCGGCAAAAATTAAGTATCGTGCTGGATATTATATGTCTACGCTTCCATTTACATCGGGAGGAGAAGCATTAGAAGAGTTTGGCATAAGTTTTGGATTAGGTTTACCAGTTGTAGTTAATAGAGCAGTTTCTTCTGTAAATATAGGGTTCAGTTACGGACAAAGAGGAAATGGTAACATTAACACAATAAACGAAAACTTTTGGGGAATAAATTTTGGTGTACATTTGTCGCCCGGTTTTGACCGCTGGTTTAGAAAGTATAAATACGATTAAAAAAAAGAAAAATGAAATTTGGTAAATTAATACTTGCTTCAATGTTGTTCTTAGGAAGCTTCACAATTGCACAAGAAGAGGTGGAAAGAACAGAATGCAATAGATTTAAAACAATTGCAGGAAATGCCTACAATGCAAACGACTTTAGTAAGGCTGCTTCTAACTATTTGAAAGCAGAAAAAGAATGCGGTACGTTAGAATTAGCATTTTATAAGCCAATGATTTACGCGCTGCAAACTGTTGCAAATGGTTTAGAGGGAGATGCACAAGCTGCTTATGTAGACACACTTTTGACGGTATATACAAACGCTCAGAAACAACACGGAGAACAATTAGATTGGAAAACCTACGAAGGTTATTACTACATGCTTTCAAATAGAGCAGATAAGGTTGATAAAATTGTAGAATACCTTGGGAAAGGTCTTTATCACGATAAAGAACCTACGGAAGCATTTGTTTCTCAGTACTATTATTATTTGTATTACAAGTTTACAACAACTCCAGAAGAGCAGCTTTCTGATGCTAAAAAAGAGATGATTTCTGAATACTTTAAATTGTCTGAGTTGATTGCGAAACACAAAATGAGTCCGCAAACAATGGAAACAGTTACTTCTTATTTCGATCAGGCGGTTACAGATTGTGCTTCAATTTTACCAGAGATTGCGAGTTTCACAAAAGCACTACCTGAAGACAAAGCTTCTAAAACTTCAGCAGTTAAAAACTTTATGTCTTTATTAGAAAGCAAAGGATGTACAAAAAGTGCTGAATATGGAACTTTAGTAGATATCATGATAGAAATGAATCCTACTTCATTAGATGCTAAATTAGCAAAAGCAAAATACTTAATGGCGCAAGATAATGTAACGGAAGCAATTTCTGTTTTTAAAGAAGCAAAAGAACTTACTGCGGATGCAGAAAAAGTTTCAGAAATTGAATACACGATTGCGAAGGCTTACTATGACGCAGGAAGATACAGAGCTGCTCATGACGCGGGATTAGCAGTTACTGGTAGTTTCTCAAAAGATGGAGCTAAATTAGCTGCAAACTCTGTAATTAAGTTGATGGATAGCTGTGGAGATACTACTATTGATAGAAAAGCAAATGCACTTTACGCAGCACAAATTGCAAACAAGTACGGATTTAGTGCTTCCTCTTACGAGAGTCAGGCACCAACAAGTACAGATTTATTTAACGCAGGAATGAACAAAGGAACATCGGTTACGCTATCGTGTTGGGGAGTTTCTGTAACGCTGTAAAAGGTTAAGTGATTAATAAACAACATATTTTTAGAATACCTGCTTTGATTTTCATTGCAGGTATTCTTTTTTCTTGTGTAAATGATTTGGAAAGGATTAGAGAAATTGTTTCTATCGAAAATGCACCAGACGAATCGTCGTCAAATTTACATGTAGTTTATACAGATTCTGGATATGCAAAAGTGGAGTTAACGGCTACTTTGGCAGAAACCTACAGAGAACAGCAAAAAACGAAATTGAAAGATGGTTTAAAAGTCAATTTCTTTGATGAAAACGGTATAATAACTTCGGTTTTAACGGCACAGTACGGAGAAATTGATGATAAAACAGGCAATATGTTTGTGCGTGATTCTGTTCGTTTAGAAAACAAAGAAAAGGACAAGGCGCTTGAAACGGAAGAGTTGTATTGGTCTGCCAAAGGAGATTCAATCTATACTGATAAACCGGTAGAGATAGTATCAAAAGATTTTATTATTTACGGCATAGGCGCTAGAACTACGCAAAAGTTTGATACGGCTTACATATACAAACCAAAGGCAAAAATTAAAAGAAATACAAAATAGTATGGAAAGATATAATAAAATAATGCAATTTTTTTGGCTCGTAATGGGTGTTCTTCTCGTGGTGGTAGTTACTTTTTTAAGTATAAAAGAAGGCTTTAGCAAATGGGCAGGATACTATTTTATGGCTATACTTTGTTTTCTAATGTACTTCGTTAAAAAGTGGATGATGAAACGAATGGAAAAGCACCATTCTTGGATTCAAGAACAAAAAGAAAAACAAAATTAATGGAGAAATTATTTAGACTCAGAACAGGAAATACCATTGTTGGCTATAAAAAGCAAATGGGAAATTTCATGTTCTATTCCAAAGATCTATACGGTTGGAATGGAAAAGAGATTGATTTTGAGTTTGAAGATGATTTTACAGGTTTTAAAGATAAGCACGATAGAAAATTGTTTGTTGAAGACATTGTTGTTTTAACAGCTTATCCGCAAGACTATTTCATAATAACTTTAGATACACTTCTTAACAAATTTTACCTCGTAAATTATAAAAACTCTACTATCTTTGATCAGTCTATTGATTTGATATTCAAAGATAAAGCAAAAGTTGGAAGAGTCGCATTTACTTTTGAGCAAAATGCATTGTAGCTTTTCAACCTAAAAGTATGAATACTATATGAGCAAGTACACTTTTCTTCTTGCCTTTCTTTTTATTACACTGTTTACTACTTCAGTTAACGGGCAAGATATACTCTCTGGTCAAATTTACGATGAAGCTCTGCAGCCCATTCCTTTCGCAGATATTTATGTGAAAAATCAAGCAGATTTAAGAACCCGGGCAGATATTGACGGGAAATATATCATGCGTCTCGAACCTGGAGATTATCAATTGGTTTTTTCTGCAATGGGGTTTGAAGATAGAGAAGGGTTTGTGATTATTGAACAAGGTGAAAACCGAAAAGATATGCAGCTGTTTCCGGTTAAAGTAACCGACTTAGAAGAGTTTACTGTTTCTGCTAAAGATAGAAATCCAGGAAGAGAAATTATTCTAAAAGTTGTAGAGAAAAAAGACGAACTAGATTTTAACCAATATGCCTATTCGTGTGATGTATACATTAAAGCTACCGAGAAAATTGATAGAGATGAAAAGGAGGACAATAGAAACAAAGAAGATGAAGACGATGTTGTAGATCCTTTTGAGGCAGAAAAGTTAGCCAAGCAAAAAGCCCTCGCTAAAATTAATAATATGAAAATGGTAGAGGTAAAGTTACAGCGCGACTATGCTCCACCGAATAAAGTAAGAGAAACCCGAACGGCATACGAAAAAAGAGGAGAAAATAATCTTCTCTACTTCACAACAACAGCAAAATCTAACTTTAATTTCTTTAAAAATATCCTCTATCTAGACGATTTAAACGAATCTCCTATACCGTCGCCCATTTCTGCTGTAGGAATTCTATCTTACAGGTATAAGTTGGTAGAACAAATTGAGCGAGAAGGTTTACCTAAACTTCATAAAATAGAAATTAAGGCAAGATCTTCTGCAACATCAACGCTTCAAGGATTTATTTGGGTAGAAGATTCTACTTACTTAGTACAAAGTTTGACCTTAGAGTTGGTAAAAGGAAATCTTTTTCAGTACGATTATTTTAAAATTGAACAACAGTTCGATACCTCTTCTGATACACTTTGTTTATTAAAAGATCAGGTGATGTCTTACGGTTTGAAGTATAAAAAAACAGAACACACTTGTTTTACAAGAGCAGAATATAGCAACTATGATTTTTCGGTTAAATTTCCTAAAAAACATTTTGGGAACGAACTAGCTGTAACCACTAAAGAAGCCTACGAAAGAGATTCTACTTATTGGAAAGATACAAGAACAACAGCGCTTACAGAAGAAGAACAGTTGTATATTCGAAAGAGAGACAGTATAAACGACTATCTAAATAGAACGGAATATTTAGATTCTATAGATTCTGTTTTCAATAAAATTAACGTGTTAAAAGTTGCATGGTTCGGGATTGACCATAGAAATAGAGCAAAAAAAATACAATGGGGTTTAAGCTCTTTGGCCTCAAGCATAAATCCTATTTATATTGCCGGACCACGAATTGGACCAGGATTTGATTTTTTTAAGAAATGGGAAAACGAAAAAACCTTTGATAGCTATATAGAAACATCAATCGGACTGCTAAATAAAGATATTAAAGGTGAAGCCTGGTTCCGATATATGTTTAATCCTTTTAAATTTTCTACCATTGGTTTAGGTTTTGATCATGATTTTGATGTGATAAGAGGGTACGATGCATTTAGTCAAATTTTATTGAGAGATAACTTTATTGAGACTACAGAGTTTAATTTATTTTATAATACCGAGCTTGTGAATGGACTCTATTTTAATGCGAATATTCGTTTTACTGAAAGAAGATCATTATATGGAAATACAAAGTTTGTAACGTGGTTAGACGACCAGCTAGGAAATGATACACCGCCAGAGCAGTTTAAAACATATCAAGCATTTATTCCAACGTTTACCTTGTCTTACACTCCTTTTCAAAAATATATGCGCGAGCCGTACAGAAAAGTGCTCTTAGGCTCTAAATGGCCAACAATTTATGCATATTATGAAGTTGGTGTTCCGTCCGTTTTTGGTAGTGATGTAAATCACGATTACCTAAGGTTTGGTGTTCGGCAAACGTTTAAAATATCAACCTTTGGTACAACAACTTATCATGCTACTGGCGGACAATTTTTAAGGTCTAAAATTTTACGAGAAATTGACTACAAATACCATAGAAGATCAGACCCAATTTGGTTTAGTAATCCACTATATTCTTATCAAGATTTAGATACTTCTTTGCCAACACTAAATGCTTATTTAGAAACACACTTTATTCATCACTTCAATGGCGCATTAATTAATAAAATTCCGTTTATGAAAAAAACGAGAATTACAACTGTACTTGGTGGAGGTTTTCTTTATGTTCCTGAGCACAACTGGCAGCATGCAGAAATGTATGCAGGTTTAGAACGCGTATTTAAAATTGCAAAAAGGAGATTGCGAGTAGGAGCCTATGCCGTGATTTCTGATGGGAATCAAATAGATCCGAGAACGGCATTTAAAGTTAGTTTCGCAATGCTGAACAGAAGAAATATGAAATTTCAGTTTTAGAATTTACTTTTATCAACAGTATTGATCCAATAAAATTCTCAAACCTATCAAGAATGGAATGTATATTGTTACTTTCTTTACGAACTTGAACAAGATCATCGTTATATATTGTTTTTTATCCTTTTTAGGAAGCGCTCAAATGTTAGATAACTCTAACGGAGAAGCCTTTACCGATGCGCCTTATTTTAATCAAAACTATATTAAGGCGAATCATATTAAACGTATATCTGGCTTTTTTACACACAAAAAAATGGGCGATGTTTTGAGAGAAACAGCCTTAAAACGAGAGTATTTGTTTGATACTTTAGGCAAACTCATACAGAAGTATGAAACTGTAGAAGCTAAAAATGGGTACGATACGTTGGTTACTCAATATGAATATACATCGAATGGTTTATTAGAAATAATTAGAAAATCAGACCAATTCGGTTTTAATGCGGTTCATTACACGTACGATAGTCTTGGCAGAGTGATAAGAGAGGAAATAAGAAGACATCTTAATCAAAATGGAAGCAGAGTTCGTTTTAACCTTAGCGAAGAATATTTAGTAACTTTTGAAACGAGTAGTTACGAAAACTATGCACGTCAACAAAAAAGGATATTCTACAACAATTATAATCAGCCTTACCGCGAGGAAATCACGTATTTAGATGAAAGTGGTTCAATTACATCAAGATTAGATCGTTTATTGCGAACATCTGGAACAAAGAAAACGGAATATTTTTACAACGAGAAAAATTGGATAGATTCTATTCAGGTTTTTAATAATCAAACAGGAAATAAAAACAGTGCGTTTAGCTTTATTTACGATAATTATGGAAATTTAGACACTAAAAACACCTTTGACAAAGGAATTCATACGACACAAATTCAGTTGATTTACGATAAAAAAACTATGCGACTTGATTATATATTATCGCGTGAAGTTGCAACAAATTATATGACAATTCTTAAGTTGGATAATTACGAGAAATACGATTAGAAATCTATTTTCTGGCGTTTAATGCACCTTTTAGGTTTTTCATAAAAGATGAAGCGTATACAAAATCAACCACTTCTGGGTTCTCTGTAGATAAAATAGAGGTTTTATCTCCACTCCACCAAGACTGGCCTTGATTAATAAAAACAACGGTATCTCCAATTTCCATTACAGAATTCATATCGTGCGTAATAACAACAGTAGTGATATTGTATTCGTAAGTAATTTCTTTAATGAGGTTATCAATAAGAATGGAAGTTCTTGGGTCTAATCCAGAATTTGGTTCATCGCAAAAAAGATATTTAGGTTTCATAGAGATAGCGCGTGCAATTGCGATTCTTTTTTGCATCCCACCAGAACATTCTGCCGGCAAAAGGTGATTTCTACCTTCAAGATTTACCCGTTCTAAACAGAAATTAGCTCTATCTAATTTTTCTTTCTTCGTCATGTTCGTATACATGTCTAGCGGAAACATAATGTTCTGCTCAACAGTCATAGAATCAAAAAGAGCACTTCCTTGGAAAAGCATCCCAATTTCTTTTCTAATTTCTTTTCGTTGTTTACGGCTCATAGAAGAAAAGTCACGACCATCATATAAAACATGACCATTATCTACTTCCATTAAACCAACGATGCACTTTGTGAGTACAGATTTTCCTTGACCGGATTGACCTATAATTAAATTGACTTTACCTTCTTGAAACGTTGCAGAGAAGTTATTTAAAACATGATTTTCTCCGAAGGTTTTGTTTACTTCTTTAACTTCAATCATTACAGTAGAATTAATTGAGTTAGTACAAAATTGGTGAGCAATATGGTTATAGAACTCCAAACAACGCCTTGTGTAGATGATTTTCCTACATCTAAAGCACCTCCTTTAGTGTAATATCCGTAATACGAAGAAACAGACACAATCAAAAAAGCAAAGCACATGGTTTTAATTAATGCATAAGTTATGTTTCCAACCACAAAAAATGCACGAATCCCGAAAACATAATCTTCGTGAGAACATAACCCAGAACTAACCACAGCTACATAACCACCTACCAAACTCAAACCCATTGAGAAGATGATTAAAAATGGGAAAAAGAGTGTTGAAGCTAATATTTTTGGTAAAATAAGGAAACTAGCACTGTTTACACCCATAATATCTAGTGCGTCAATTTGCTCTGTTACGCGCATAGTTCCTATTTCAGAAGCTACATTAGAACCAACTTTACCAGCTAAAATAAGTGAAATTATGGTGGGTGAAAATTCTAAAATTGTAGAAGATCTTGTGATGTATCCAATGGTGTATTTGGGTAAAAATGGACTATCCATATTAGACGCAGTTTGCAAGGCAATTACAGCGCCCATAAAAACAGAGAGTATAGCAACTATACCCATAGAGTTTAGGCCTATCGTTTCTATTTCGTCAAACGTTCGTTTGCGGTACACTTTAAATTGTTCTGGCTGTGAAAAAACCAAACGCAACATCATAAAGTATTTCCCTATGTTTTGAATGTAATTCATAACTTTGTGCTAAAATAGTAGCTTATTCTTAAGTATTTAAGAAAATGGACTATTACTTTTAAAAATCTTAACAACACATATACGTTCATAGTTTAAATGTCGAACAAGAAAAAAGTACAAGAGCAACTAAAAAAGTTTATACCAGAGCAATTTACACCTTTGGTTGCAGACTTGATTTTTTCTGAAAAAGTAAAGTTTAGAGTAAGTAAACCACGTAAAACTAAGTTGGGAGATTATCGTTCTCCAAGACTTAAAAGTGATTATCATCAAATATCTGTAAATAGTAATTTGAATGCTTGGTCTTTTTTAATAACTACGTTGCATGAATTTGCGCACATGCATACGTATATTCAATATGGAAACCGAGTCAAAAGTCATGGTGTCGAATGGAAAAAAGCGTTTCAAGTGCTTTTAAATCCTTTGATCGATGATCTTACTGTACCGAATGATGTTCGGTTGGCATTAAAAAATACCGTTGCACAAACCACAGCAAGTTCTTGTACAGATTTGCGTCTAACACGCGTTTTAAGAAGGTATGACACGCAACTTAATACTAAGGTTGTCGTTGAAGAGTTACAACCCGAAGAATTATTTGAATTAAACAACAAGATATATCAACGTGGAAATTTGCGTAGAAAACGATATCTGTGCAAAGAAATTAATACAGGAAAGTTATATTTGGTGCACTGTTTGGCATTAGTTAATAAAGTAAATACAAAAAATGGAGAAAAGTAATTTTGGAGTAATAATGGCAGGAGGAATAGGATCAAGATTTTGGCCGATGTCTGTTCCTGAACGTCCTAAACAGTTTTTAGATGTGTTAGGAATAGGTAAATCTCTTATACAACTTACGTATGAAAGACTTTTATTAATTGCTCCGAAAGAAAACATCTTTATTTTAACGAATCAAATTTATGTTGATTTAGTAAAAGAACAGTTGCCAGATTTGACAGTCAATCAAATTTTGACAGAACCCGAACGTAAAAATACAGCTCCATGCATTGCATACGCTGCGGCTAAAATTTACTCAATCGATAAAGATGCGAACTTAGTTATTGCACCTTCAGACCATCTTATTTTACAAGAAACAAAGTTTGAACGTATTTTAAATATTGCTTTAAATACTACGAAGAACAACGATAAACTGGTTACTTTAGGAATTAAGCCAACTAGACCAGATACGGGTTATGGGTACATTCAGTTTTACCAAGAAGGAGATCGTATTGGTGGACAAATAAAAAAGGTGAAACAATTTACGGAGAAACCTAATTCTGAACTTGCAAAAATATTTTTAACCAGTGGAGATTACTATTGGAACTCTGGAATTTTTGTTTGGAGAGCAAAAACGATTTTAGAATCTTTACAGAAGTTTAAGCCAGAATTGTATCAACTTTTTTGTAGTGATTTTCATATGTATAATAGCTCCAAAGAGCAAGAGTTTGTAAATAGTGCGTTTAGAAATTCAGAAGATATTTCAATTGATTTTGCTATTATGGAAAAGGCTAAAAATGTTGAGGTAGTGCTTGCAGATTTCGATTGGTCTGATCTTGGAACTTGGGGCTCTCTGTATGATCATGTAGAAAAAGATTATAACGGGAATGCGGTTACGGGTGGAAATATTAAAATGATTGACGCACATAATTGTATTGTTAATTTACCTAAAGATAAAGAAGCAATAATTCAAGGATTAGACAATCATATCATTGTTGAGTCGGACAGCCGTTTGCTGATTTTGGATAAGAATGACGAGCAAAATCTAAAGAAATATTTAAAATTACTTGAAGAATAGTTTACGCTACAAGTAAATAATTCATTTCAGTTTAAATTAATTTATTCTAATGGGAAATATTCCTAAGCGTTTTTATTCAGACCTAGATAACAAGCCTTTCAAAACGTGTAAAGTATGTTCTGCTGTTATCACAGAAGGAAAAGAGCCATATATTATAGAAAAAGCATACAAAAAAACGGAAGAAGGAGAAGATTTAACCTTGTTTGAGTTGGCAATGTGCATGAATTGTGCGCAGGAGCAATCGAATAAAATGAGTGAAGAATCGAGAGCCTTTATTCAAAATACGATGATGAATGAATCTATTATGCAAAAAAGAGCTGCGCTTTTTGATGCCGACTGGGAAAATTCATGGAATACCAAGTGCTTACATTCTGAAAAGGAAGTTTTGGTAAATGAAGAATATCATATCGTTGGCCATTTTTTAGGAGAAAATATCTTGCCTGGTCAACCACCTTTTGTAATGGGACAAGCGTTAATAAACTATCTACAAGAGAATATTTCAGTCGAAACAAAAGAAGAATGGGATAATTTTGGGAGAACTTATTTGGGTCCGTCTGATCCCAAATTAAAAGCACTGCTAGAAGATTACCAATATACTTTAGTGTAAGAAAAGTAAAAGGCTATCTCAAAAAAGATAGCCTTTATTTCTGCGTTGCTTTTGTTACTAACTGTTCATAATAGCGCAGATTTTTTATTCTGGTCGCGTTGTCATTATCTTCCAACGTCTGTATAAGTCTGAATAGCTTTTTGTTTCCATAACGATTACACCGCCAGCAGTATCTCCGTATTTAGCTGGTATTGCAGAAGAATAAACAGTCATTCCACCGATAGCTGATCCTGGTATTTCAGACATTCCTCTCATTTTTACGCCGTCAATAAAGTAGGCCATATCTCCAGATCTTGCTCCTCTAATCATCAACTCTCCACTTTCATTTACTTTTATTTCAGAATTTCTGCCAGAAATTAATAATGCAGGTTGTCTAATATTTGGACTGTTCTTAATGTCTAGTGCCGAGATACGTTGTTCTCCAATATCATCAATATTAATTAAGTCTGAGGGAGGAGCATAAAAAGTGAATTCATCTTCCTCTTGTACATCTTTTAAAATATATGTTCTTCCGATATTTTCTATTCCATTACTAACTACCTCAAAAGTGAGGTAATGTTCTAACGAATCTCCATTATAGTTGCCGTATAGTCTATACATCCCGGCAGGTACAGCAGATATTCTAAATTTACCGTTTACATCTGTGGTAGCCCCAATTTTAGATCCGTTATCCTCTACCCAAACTTTTGCGAATGGAGCAGGAGAAGCAGCTTGATCATTAGATTCAAATAAATATCCGGTTATTTCTCCAAAAGAGTTTTGTCCGAAAACGAGCGCCGATAAAAAGATGCTTAGTGTTATTGCAATTGATTTCATAATTATAGTTTTAATGTTCTCTTTTAAGATGCTAGAGATCTAATAATTCCATAAAATGGATTCAATTCTTTTACTACAAATAAAAAAACCTCAATATTTCTATTGAGGTTTTTAATATCCTTTGTCTTGCGACAAGGGAGAATAAAGCATCTTTTACAGATTGTTTAATGCGTCTTTTACAAGTGAGGAAATCAGTTTTCCGTCTGCTTTTCCGGCAAGTGCTTTTGTGAGTGTTCCCATTACTTTACCCATGTCTTGCGGACCTTTTGCATCTAAAGAACTGATTGTAGAAGTAACTTCCGCTTTGATTTCTTCTTCCGTCATCATCTTTGGCATATACGCCTCAATTATTTTAGCTTGAAAAAGTTCATCATCTGCTAAGTCTTGTCTTCCTTCGTCAATGTATAACTTGTAAGTATCCATACGTTGTTTGTATAGTTTCATTACAATCTTATTTTCTTGTTCTTCTGTTATCTCTCCATTACTACCAGATGTTGCTTCTAGTAATAATTTAGATTTTACATCTCTCAATGCAGCTAGTTTTTCTTTTTCTCTAGCCTTCATTGCATTTTTGATGTCTGTATTTATTTGTTCAGTTAAGCTCATAATTAATCTACATTGTCATGTAAGAAAGAGTTATTACCTCTTAAAGTTGTGTCTTCTTTTCCTCCTTCAGAAATACTAAACCTAGAAGTTGTGTTATCTGAAGAATGTTCCGTTTCTTCTAATTGAATTTTCTTTCGAACATAAGCAGGTACATTTTCTATTTCAGAAATACCGTCTGTAGATTTTATTTTATGCGTGTATTCATGAATTTTATTCATGCGTTCTTGCGCTTTACGTTGTAATTCTTCTACAGAAAGTTCTGCTTTCTTCTCAGAAGTTTTTTGTTCTATTGATGTTTTTTCTTCTTCTAACTCATCGTCTAAAAAGTACTTCTTAACTTCAATAACTTCTTCTTCTTTATTCTCTTCTTCAGCTTCTAAATTGGCAGCAGGATTAACTTCCCAATCGTAATTTGGAGCACTTTCTTGTACCTCTTCTTTTTGAACCTCTTCTTGTTGTTCTTGCTTTAAATAAGGTTCTTCAATTGTTTTTTCTTCTGCTTGTATTTCCTCTGAATTAGATGTTGGAGCTACAAAATGATTACTAGAAGTTGCTTGATCTAATGGCTGTGTAATTTCTCTTTTTGTTTCTTCTTCTAAAGCAACTTTTTTCTTTTCAGGAGCTTTTTCGTATCCTGTAACCGGACTAGAATTAAATCCTGTAGCAATAAGAGTTACACTTAGATTATCTCCAAGAGTTTCGTCGTATCCGTGTCCCCAGATAACATCTGCTGTAGAACCTGCTTCGTCTTGTATATAGTCTGTGATGTCAGAAATTTCATCCATCAATACTTCTTTATCTCCGTAAGTAATGTTTAATAAAACATATTTAGCACCAGATATATCGTTATCATTAAGTAGAGGAGAAGAAAGCGCTTCTTGTACCGCTACAATTGCTCTATTTTCACCTTCTGCAATTGCAGATCCCATAATTGCAACACCGCTGTCTTTCATTACGGTATTCACATCATTGAAATCTACATTTATTGCTCCTGTAACAGAAATTACCTCTGCAATACCTTTAGCTGCGGTAGCAAGCACATCATCTGCTTGTGAGAACGCATTTCCTAACGTTAAATTTCCTGATATTTCTCTTAAACGCTCGTTATTAATTACAAGTAAGGTATCTACATTTTGACGCATATTTTCCAATCCGTCTTCTGCTTGTTGTCTTCTCTTTCTGCCTTCAAATGAGAAAGGAACCGTAACAATTCCAACCGTTAATATTCCTAATTCTCTTGCAATACGCGCAATAACTGGTGCAGCTCCAGTACCAGTTCCTCCGCCCATACCAGCGGTTACAAAGACCATTTTGGTATTTTCGGATAAGAAACCTTTGATTTCTTCTATGTTTTCAACGGCTGCGTTCATTCCAATTTCTGGTATAGAACCAGCACCTCTACCTTCAGTTAATGAAGGACCAAGTTGTACTTTCAATGGAACCGGAGAAATATCTAGTGCTTGTTTATCTGTATTACAAACAACAAAATCAACACCTTTAATTCCTTGGTTATACATGTGGTTCACGGCATTGCTACCTCCACCACCTACACCTATCACTTTAATGATTGAGGATTGTCCTTTTGGCATATCGAATTCCATATTACTTTTTTTTATGCCATTTAATTCGCTCCAGGAGAATTAAACAGCGGTTGCTTTATTCTTTTATTTAATTTAAGTGGTTCTCTTGATTTGATAGTCACTTTTATTTAATCTTCATCTTCTTCAAACCAACTCTTGCTTTTACTTATTATCGTATCAAAGAAAGAACCTTTGGTTTTTTTAGAATGTGTTTTAATTGCACTTGCTCTGTTGGCATTTTGTTGCTTTTGGCTCTTTTCAAAACCTTTTAACACTAATCCAATACCTGTTGCGTACATTGGGCTAGTTAGCGTTTCTGAAATAGGAGATTTTCCCAAGTGTTCATTCGGATATCCTACGCGTGTATCCATACCTGTAATGTATTCAAATAACTGTGTGATGTTCTTCATTTGAGAACCTCCACCTGTTACTACGATACCTCCGATTAATTTCTTTTCATATCCAGAATTTTTGATTTCATAGTAAACATGTTCTATGATTTCTTCCATTCTGGCTTGTATAATACTTGCAAGATTTTTTATTGAAATTTCTTTTGCTTCTCTACCTCTAAGTCCAGGAATACAAACAATTTCATTTTCTTGACTTTCAGAAGCCAATGCAGAACCAAATTTTGTTTTTAATAATTCTGCTTGTCGTTTTAAGATGGTACAACCTTCTTTTATATCTTCAGTAATTACGTTTCCTCCAAAAGGTATAACTGCTGTGTGTCTTATAATTCCTTCATGAAAAATTGCAATGTCAGAAGTTCCACCACCTATATCCACAAGAACAATACCTGCTTCTCTTTCTTCATCAGACAGCACTGCAGCAGCACTTGCCAATGGTTCTAAGATCGTTTCTTCTACTTCTAATCCAGATTTTGTAACACACTTTTGTATGTTTTTGGCAGCAGCTATTCTTCCTGTGATAATATGGAAGTTTGCTTCTAATCGAACACCAGACATTCCTATTGGATCTTTTATTCCTTGCTCATTATCAATAATATACTCTTGTGGTAAAACGTGGATAATTTCTTCTCCCGGTTCCATCACCAAACGATACATATCTTCTACCAAAGCATCTATGTCTATTTGAGAGATTTCATCATCTGTTGCAGATCTTGTATGAATTCCGCGGTGTTGAAGACTGCTGATGTGTTGCCCGGCAATACCTACATTTACTACTCCAATTGTAAGTTCTCCTTCTACACGATTTTGAGCTTCTTCTACAGCTGCTTTGATCGATTGAACAGTTTTTTCAATATTAGTAACAACACCTCTAGTAACTCCTAAAGATTCTGTTTTTCCCATAGAAAGGATTTCTATTTTTCCATGTTCGTTTTTTTGACCAACGAAACATGCTATTTTGGTTGTACCAATATCTAAACCAACTACAATTTCAGACATATATTTAATTTTTCTTTCCTACAATTTGTTTGTCAAACCTTAGGTCTATTGTTGTGTATTTATCCCAACCCTCGTAAGGTATGATCTCTTCATAAAAGAGTTTTAATTTTTCAAACTTCTCTTTCACATTCTCTTCAGAGTTGCCCATTCCAAAAATGATTTTATGATTTCCAATGCGTGGTATAAGTATAAAACCATCTTCTTTATCGAAATGAATTTGAGTCAATTGTGCATTAAAGAAGCTATCATTACAAACATACCTTGAAATTCGGTATAAATCATCTGTGTTTTTGATAGTTATTAAACTGTCGTTGTTAATTAGTTCTTGATAGTTTAAATCGTTGATATTCAAATCATCTAAGCCGGTTGCAACAAGTACTTCAGCAGGATATTTTGAGACGGACATAAATGTTCCTTTATCGTCCATATAAAATCCAGAATTATGAGTAGGCAGAATACGCACAATTGGACGCCTTGTTTTTATTTTTATGCTCCATTGATTACCAAGTGTGGCGTAAACTTCAACGGTTTCAACTTCGTTTAAATCTCCAATAAATTTTTCAATGTCTGATATTTTTAAACGATCAAATTGTATGTTTTCATTCCAAAGTTTTGCTCTTTCTAACTTTAGAAGTAATTCAGATTCTGTAAGGAAAGACATTCCGTCTTCTTCTGTAATTTCAATTTCAGGTGTGTTTGCAATTGAAATGCGCCATTTTTGATTTGCTAAGTAAAGTAGTGTTATTACTAGAATTCCGAAAATTACCCAAATCACTATTTGTAGACTCTTTTTCATAAAAGTAGCGCTTTAAGTGGTTCTACAAGCGCATCTATATCTCCTGCTCCAATAGTTAAATAAACCGCTTTGTTTTTAGTAGTCTCTATGTGTTCTAAAGTTGCTTCTTTTGATAATACTTGTTTATTGGAGCACTGTATCTGTTGCAAGAGAGCATCACTTGTAACCCCATCTATCGGATTTTCTCTAGCAGCGTAAATTGGTAAAAGAATGACTTCATCTAGTTTACTTAACGCTTGTGCAAACTCAGTTAAAAAATCGTTTGTTCTACTGTAGAGATGAGGTTGGAATATTCCTACAATTTTTTGTTTGGGATAAAGTAATCGTGTTGAACTTACGAGTGCGTTAATTTCTGTTGGATGATGTGCGTAATCATCAATATACACTAGATTTTCTTTATTTATGTGGTATTCAAATCTGCGCTTCACACCTCTGAATGTTTTAAGTCCAGCTCGAATTTCCATCTCAGTTAAACCAATAGCTAAGCACAGCGCAATTACTGCGGTGGCATTTGATGCATTATGAATTCCGGGTATTCCGAGTTCAATTTTCTCCCACAGCTTACCATTACAGCTGCAATCAAACATAAACTTTCCGTTGTTGAATTGAATGTTTTGACAGTGGAAATCTGCCTTCAATTCGGGCTGATTGGTAGCATATGTGATGGCATTCTCAGCTTTGATCTGTGTATTTATTTCTCGAATCAATATACCGTTGTTTGCTGTTTTATTAGCATACTTTTGAAAGGATTCGATTAATGTTTCTGCGTTTTTGTAAATATCTAGATGATCTGCATCTGTTGACGTGATAATTGATGCATATGGAAAAAGTTCTAAAAATGATTGATCAAACTCATCGGCTTCGATAACTGTTAGATCTGTCGTTTCGTTCAGTACTAAATTTGATTCAAAATTACTTGCAATTCCGCCTAAGAAAGCGTTACAACCAACTGAGGATTGATTCAGAACATGCGCAAGTAATGTTGATGTGGTGGTTTTTCCATGCGTTCCTGCAACGCCTAATCCTTTACTGTTTTGCGTAATAATACCAAGTGCTTTGGCTCTTTTTATAAGGTGAAAACCAGTACTTACAATTGCTTGATATTCTCCTAATTCTTTTGGTATTGCCGGTGTATAAATTACCAGTGATTCTTTTACATTTAATTCTGAAAGTATAGCCGTACCTTTATCCTCATAGTGCACGTTAATTCCTTCGCTTTGTAATTGTTTGGTTAGTTTGGAAGCTGTTTTATCATAGCCAGAAACGTTAAAACCTTTGGCTTTAAAATAGCGCGCTAAGGCAGACATTCCGATTCCACCAATCCCCAGAAAATAGATATGTTTGAATTCGTTTAAATTCATAACAATACATCTGTTAAAGTATTTACAATATCTTCTGTGGCTCTTGGCTTTGCCAGTTGAGTTATATTCGAAGCCAATTTTTTCTGTTCTTCTTTATTTTCTACCAACGAAATTAGGGTAGAAACAAGTTCTTTTTCGGCTACGTTATCTTTTACTAAAATTGCTGCATCTTTATTTACTAATGCCATTGCATTATGGGTTTGATGATCTTCTGCTACATTAGGAGAAGGAACAAGTATAGTTGGTTTTCCTACCAAACAGAGTTCGGAAACAGAGATAGCGCCCGCGCGTGAAACAACAACATCTGCTGCGGCGTAAGCAAAATCCATGCGTGCAATAAAGTCGGTTAAGATGATGTTGTCTAGGTTATGATTTTGTAGTTTTTCTTCTAGCGTTTTTTTATAGAGTTTGCCACATTGCCATATAACTTGAATGTTTTTCTCCTGCAACGAAATTAATCCATTGAATACGGAATTGTTTAGTGTTCTAGCACCCAAACTTCCACCAATAATTAGAACCGTTTTTTTGTCGGATTGAAATTTGAAATGTTCGATTGCACTATCTCTTTTATCGTTGATGTCAACCATTTCATTTCTTACAGGATTACCCGTTAGTACAATTTTATCTTTTGGAAAAAATTGCTCGAGACCTGCGTAAGCAACACAGATTTTGTTTGCCTTTTTACCGAGAATAATGTTTGTTTTTCCGGCAAATGAGTTTTGCTCTTGAATAATTGTTGGAATTTTCTGCCAACTTGCTGCCATTAACGTTGGTCCGCTAGCATAACCTCCAACACCTATAACGAGTTCTGGTTTGTGTTCTTTTATTGTTTTACGAGCTTTTAAGAGAGATTTGATTATCTTGAAGGGAAGTAAAAAGTTAGTTAATGTAAACTTTCTTTGTAATCCACGAATTGGTAAACCAACAATTGAATAGCCGGCCTGTGGAACTTTTTCCATTTCCATTTTACCTTCGGCACCTACGAATAAAATATTGGCTTCTGGGTTTCTCTTTTTGATCTCATTGGCAATTGCTATTGCTGGAAAAATGTGTCCGCCAGTTCCTCCGCCCGAAATTATTACGCGTTCAATTTTTTTCATGCCAAACCGTTTTGATTATTTTTATTTTTCTCGTTCTGTTTTGCAGCAATACTCTGCACAATTCCTACCGAAACACAAGCCATAATCATGGCAGAACCTCCCATGGTTAGAAAAGGAATGTTTTGTCCGGTAACCGGAATTATTCCTGTACAAACCAACATATTTATTGAAGCCTGAGAGAGAATTAACATACCTATTCCAACACAGATGTAAGTTTCAAATAACTTTTCTGCATTTAATCCAATTCTAATAATGCGATACAAAAGAATTAGGTAGAGTAAGATCAAAAGAATGGCACTGATAATTCCAAATTCTTCAACAAAGGAAGAAAAATAGAAATCTGCATAGGCTTCTGGTGTGTATTCTTTTAATTTTCCATCGCCAACACCAACTCCAAAAAATCCTCCAGAATGTATAGCTAATTCTGCATTAATGGCTTGGGCGTTATCAATAAGATTGGGCGTTTCTCCGTAGGCTTTGAAGAAACGACTCATCCATGTATCGAACCTAGGGAGTAATTTAGCAGCGGGTAATGCAAGGTGTAAAAGAATTAAAATACCAAATAGTGCTATTCCAGAACCAATTAGTGCAGCTATTCGTTTTAGGGGGAATTGACCAATAAACAATACGCCTAAAGAAATTACGAAGATTAGCGCAGAAGTGGAGAAATTGTCTTTCGCGATTAGAGCGCAAACAATCAAAATAGGCAGAACAATTGGGAAAAACCCTTTTTTCCAATCCAGTAAATCGTCTTTTCGTTTTACAAGTTGTTTAGAAAGATATAAGATTAATGCTAACCTTGCCAAATCCGATGTTTGAAATGAAATACCTATAATAGGTACTTTAATCCAACGAGAAGCTTCATTTACTTTAACACCAAACAGCATAGTAAATGCCAATAGAAATATGGCTATTATGAAAATAAATCGAGCTAATTTTGAGAAGTATTTGGGATCTTGTTTATGGATAACATACATCACAACGGCACCAATACAAATATGTACAAAGTGCTTTGCTAAATAAGCTAATGGACTACCACCTTCTGTTCTCGCCAATATGTCAACAAACGAATAAACACTCAGTAATGATAAACCCAGAAGAAAAGATACGAGTACCCAAATTACTGGATCTCCTTTTAGATATTTTAGCGCTTCTCTCAATTTTTTATTTCATAATTTATTTTAGTTCTTATCTAAATTTCCATAATTAAATCAATGTAATTGAATGGAGAAATAGTTGAAACGGTTGTTCTTTATTACAATCCGCGAACTGCTTCTTTAAATTGAACACCTCTATCTTCATAGCTATCAAATAAATCAAAAGATGCACAGCAAGGAGAAAGTAGAACAGTTTCATCTTTTTTAGCAAATCTATATCCGTAGGCTACTGCTTCTCTGATAGATTGTGTTTCTACTATTGTTTCAATTTTTCCGGTAAATGCTTCAATAATTTTACTGTTGTCTTTACCAAGGCAGATGATTGCTTTTACTTTATCGGTTACGAGTTCTGCAAGTTCTTCGTAGTTATTGCCTTTGTCTACACCACCTACTATCCAAACGGTTGGTTTATCCATACTTTCTAAAGCAAACCAAGTTGAATTGATATTTGTTGCTTTTGAATCGTTTATGAATTCTATACCATGTACTTTGGCTACAAACTCTAAACGGTGTTCTACATTTGTAAAGTCGGCTAAACTTTCTCTAATTGTTTCTTTTCTGATATCTAAAAGCTTTGCTGAGATACCTGCTACTAGGGAGTTTTGCGTGTTGTGTTTTCCCTTTAGTGCTAATTCGTGAATTGACATATTGAATTGGTTTTTTATATTTATTACTATTTCTTCTGCTTGATTTGTATATCCACCTTGTTTCACTTCTTGTTTTAAGGAGAAAGGTGCCAATTGTACTTTGCAATTGGATTTTTTTACTTTTTCTGCAATAATTGGATCGTCTAGGTTGTAGATGAACCAGTCTGTATTATTTAGGTTTTGAATAATGCGAAATTTTGAATCTGCATAGTTCTCCATGCTATATTCGTATCTGTCTAAGTGGTCAGGTGTGATATTCAGAAGTACAGCAATATCTGCTTTGAACTCATACATATCATCTAACTGAAAGCTGCTTAACTCTAATACGTAGATATCGTGTTTGTTTTCAATTACTTGTTTTGCCAAACTTTGTCCAACGTTACCACCTAACCCTACATTTAGTCCTGCTTTTTTGAGAACATGATGTGTAAGTAGAGTTGTAGTTGTTTTTCCATTACTACCTGTAATACAAATCATTTTTGCTTTTGTGTAATAGGCTGCAAACTCTATTTCAGAAATGATTTTAATACCTAGATGCTTGGCCTTTTGGATAATTTCGGCCGTTGGAGGTATTCCGGGCGACTTTATTATCAAAGTAGCTTTCAGTATTTTCGAATCAGTATGTTTTCCTTCTTCAAATTGTATGTTGTTCTCTTCTAATTCTTTTTTGAATTTAGGTTTTATTGCACCAAAGTCTGACACAAAGATATTCCAACCTTTATGTTGAGCTAGAAGCGCTGCTCCAACACCACTTTCACCAGCTCCTAAAATTGCGATATGTCCATTACGCGTATCCAATTTATCTTAGCTTGAGTGTTACAATAGTTACTACTGCTAAAAGAATTGCTACAATCCAAAATCGAGCAACAATTTTGGCTTCATGAATCCCTTTCTTTTGATAATGATGATGAAGTGGGGCCATTTTAAATAGTCGCCTACCTTCTCCAAATCTGCGTTTTGTAATTTTAAACCAACCGACTTGTAATATCACTGATGCATTTTCTATGATAAATATTCCACATAAAACAGGGATGAGTAGTTCCTTTCTGATAGAAATTGCAAAAACTGCGATAATTCCTCCTAATGCTAAGCTACCTGTATCTCCCATAAATACTTGAGCCGGATAGGAGTTGTACCATAGAAATCCAACGCAGGCACCAACGAATGCTGCAATAAAGATTACCATTTCTTCAGCAAAAGGTATGTACATTACATCCAAATAGTCTGCAAAACGAATGTTAGAACTTACGTAGGCCAATATGGCTAAAGCAATACCAATAATGGCAGAACTACCGGTTGCTAAACCATCTAATCCATCGGTCATATTAGCTCCATTGGATATGGCAACCACAATGAAAATTACTACGCCAGTAAAAACTAACCAACCTAACCAAGAGTTCTCTCCAGAAAACCAGTTGTAATTCACTTCATTGTTCTTTACAAAAGGGATAGTAGTGGTCATGTCTTTAGTTTCTATCCATTTTGTTCCTTTGTCTTTCGTAAACTCTGCATGCAAGTCTGTAACGTCTCTATCTGATACTTGCATCACATAGTCTTCTGAAACTTGTTCGTGTACCTTAACATTTTCGCTGAAATAGAGAATAGATCCAACTATAATTCCTACTCCAATTTGACCAATTACTTTAAATTTTCCGGCAAGTCCTTTTTTATTCTTTTTGAATACTTTGATATAGTCGTCTAGAAACCCAATTGCACCAAGCCATACAGTAGCAATAAGCATTGTTACTACGTATATGTTGTGGAGTTTAGCAAACAATAAAGTGGGTATAAGAATTGCTCCAAGAATAATTAAACCTCCCATGGTTGGTGTTCCTTCTTTCTCTTTCTGACCATCTAGACCAAGGTCTCTAACAGATTCTCCAATTTGTTGTTTTCGCAATAAGTTAATGATGTGTTTGCCAAAGAAAATGGATACCACAAGGGATGTGATCAAAGCCATTGAGGCTCTAAAAGAAATGTAGTTAAATACTCCTGCACCAGGAAAATCTAATTCGTTTAAGTATTGAAATAAGTAGTATAACATTATTTTTCTAATTGTTTAAGTAGTGTTACTACGGTTTGTAAATCATCAAAATCATGTTTAATACCGTTTATATCTTGGTATTTTTCATGACCTTTTCCTGCAATAAGAATGATGTCGTTTTTTTCTGCCATTGCACAAGCTGTTTTTATGGCTTCTTTCCTATTTGTGATAGAAAGTGTTTTTTTGAAATGTTGTCCGCCAACACCTTCTAACATATCTTGAATGATCAAATCGGGATTTTCAGTTCTTGGATTATCAGATGTGATAATTACTTTGTCTGACAGCTCGCAGGCAATTGCAGCCATTTTTGGTCGTTTAGTTTTATCTCTATCACCACCACAGCCCACCACAGTGAATACTGTCTCGTTACCTGTGCGTATATTTTTAATGGTTTTTAAAACATTTTCTAGTGCATCTGGAGTGTGTGCGTAGTCTACAATAGCCATCACACCATTTTCACTTTTTGTGTATTGAAAACGACCTTCTACCGATTCTAAAGTACTAAGCGCTGTTAAGGTTTGAACTTTATCTTCGCCTAATAAATCGGCTATGGCGTATACGGTTAATAGATTGTATGCATTAAAATCACCGATTAATCTAGACCATAATTCTGTGCCTTCAATAGAAAGTACCAATCCTGTAAATTGATTTTCTAGCACTTTTAGTCTATAATCTGCCATAGATTTTAGGCTGTAAGTATATTTTTTTGCTCGGCTATTTTGTAGCATAACCATCCCATTCTTATCGTCTAAATTGGTAAGAGCAAACGCGTTTTCAGTAAGGTCGTCAAAGAATTTCTTCTTAACATTTATGTATTCTTTAAACGTGTTGTGATAATCTAAATGGTCGTGTGTAATATTGGTAAAAGCAGTTCCAGAGAAAGTTAACCCTGCTGTTCTATCTTGATGAATTGCATGTGAGCTTACCTCCATAAAACAGTGTGTGCATCCTTCCTTTACCATCTCATTTAAGAGTTTGTTTAAACTTACAGGATCTGGTGTTGTATGCGTAGACGCTATATCAGTTGTTCCGATTTTATTTATAACAGTTGAAAGAAGGCCAACTTTGTGGCCAAGTTTTGTAAATAACTTATGCAGAAGAGTAGTGGTAGTTGTTTTTCCATTTGTACCAGTGATTCCAATAAGTTTTAGTTTTTTGCTTGGTTCTTGGTAGAAATTATTTGCCATTATAGCTAATGACTTGTGAGAATTCTCTACTTGAATATAACTTATATTTTCTACTATTTCTGTTGGAATGACCTCACATATAATTGAGGTGCAACCCTTTTCGATTGCATTTTTAATAAAATTATGTCCGTCAGATACAGATCCTTTGATCGCAACAAAAGCAGTATTTTCTTCCGCTTTTCTAGAGTCAAAAACAAGTGCATTAATACTACTGTCTGTTGTACCAATTACTTGCTTAATTGCCGATCCGTAAAGTATGTCTCTAAGTTTTTGCATTATCTTAATTCAATTTCTATTATTCCTCCAGCAACAGCTGTTGATCCAGGCGCTAAAGATTGAGATGAAACCGCGCCATATCCTTTAGCTCTTACCTTCATTCCTGTTTTTTCAAGTAAAACAAGCGCATCCCTCAATCCCATTCCTTTTACATCAGGAACTTTGTTTTTTTCCACTTTAACAGGAGTAAGGATGATACCATTTTCCTTTCTATTTGTATTGATCCACTCAGCATTATGTTTGCTGTAATTATTAATTTTTAAAGTTTGTAGTACTTCTTGTGTGTTGAATCGATTACCATCTTTTGAGTAAGGAATAGATTTGTAGCTTTTCCCTTCATTTACAGCTTTCTGATATTGCAAGCTTGTAGCGAAAACTTTATTTGCTATTGCGGTGAAAACAGTTCCAGAAACCGATGCACCGTAAATATCTTTTGTAGGATCAGACACAACAACAATACAAGAATAAACAGGATCATCTGCGGGGAAATACCCTACGAATGATGCGATATACTTTTGCTCTCCATCTATTCCGTATCCTTGGTTTCCTTGTGCAATTTTTGCCGTTCCTGTTTTACCAGCAATTTTGAAGTAGGAACTTTTTAATTGTTTCCCTGTTCCGTGTTCAACCACTCCTTCTAAACAATCTTGAAGTATTTTAAGGGTTTTATCGCTACATACTTTTTCGTTAATAACTATTGGATCGTATTTTTTAATTACTTGCGTCCCACGTCTAATCTCTGATGCAAATTGAGGTTTTACAAAAGTTCCGTTATTGGCTACAGAATTATAAAAAGCTAATGTTTGTAATGGTGTTTGTTGTACTTCGTAACCTATAGACATCCAAGCTAAAGATCCACCCCACCAATCTTTTGTGCCAGGTAGTGCTAGATAGGGTTGTTTTTCTCCGAGAATATTTATCCCGAGTTTTTCAGTTAAGCCAAATGAATTTAATCGACTTATAAAATCTTGTGGTTCCTTTCTGTATGCATCAAAAATGACTTTTCCGATAACATTAGATGATTTTTCAAAAGCGCGTTTTAATGTAATCGTACCGTAACCGTATTTGTTGTCATCGTTTAAACTTCTATCGTAAAATTCGTATTTACCAACCGCCTTAACAGAATCTGTAATATTTACTTTACCATCTTCTAAAGCAGCCATTAGCGAAGCGAGTTTAAATGTAGATCCAGGTACTTGTTTCGTTCCTATTGCATGGTTGTAAGATTCGTAATAATTTCCGTCTTTGTCTGCACTTAAATTAACCATCGCTTTAACAAAACCGGTTTTCACTTCCATTACTATAGCAACGCCATATCTTCCGCCTTTTTCTTTTAGTTGATGCAATAATTCTGAGTGTGCAACTTCTTGTATGTTTTTATCAATGGTTGTAACCACGTCTGCTCCTTCTAATGATTCTTTAATTACTGAACCTGTAGATTTCCAGCCTCCAGAAATTTTTTGCTGAACAATTTGTCCAACTTCACCTTTAAGATAATTGTTAAAAGCACCTTCTATTCCTACAAGTAACGTGTCTTTATTCTGGTTTTTCTTTGGAGCTTTAACGTATCCTAAAGTACGCTGCATAAGCATTTCGTGCGGACGTTTTCTGACTATCGTTTCTTCTCTGTCAATTAGTCCCCCTTTATATTGACCTTCATTATATATGGGTAATTTTCTTACTTTTTGACGTATATCGTTTGTTACACCTTTTTGAATCAGTACATATCTTGCGCCTTTACTTTGATTTCTTCGACGGTTCAAGTATTCATACCATTCTCTCGCGCTGCGCTCAGGAAATAATTCAGACAAACCTTTGCACAAACCATTAATTTGAGAAACCCAAAGTTCCTTTTTTACAGTTTTTGTATCCATGTATAAATCGAAGAACGAAACAGAAGTTACTAGCGGACTCAAATTACAGTCTAGAATTTCTCCTCTTCTCGGTGTAATTTCTGCGGTTCTATATTCGATTTTATCTGAATTTGTTGAGAAAACATTCTCTCTACCATCAAAACGAATCATAATACTCTTTACGATCACAGTGATCATAATCAAGACGAATAGGATATAAATCATATACGTTTTAAGTATTATGTTTTTTTTCGTTTCCATTACTTATTTTGCTCTACGCGTATTACTTTGGTTGGTTTAAGCGTTTCTTTTAATCCTTTTGGTGATAATTGTTCCACTAATTTTTCTCGTCTAGTCTGCTCTTCAAGTTTTGCTTTTGCTTCAACATAGTCTGATGTCATTTGATTTACTTCTTTTTCTCTGCTCTCTATATTTTTTGCGAGTTGACTTACGTAGTAACCTTTCCCCACCAAGATGATAAGTAAGAAGATTACAAAAAAGATATACGTCAGATTGTTGAGGACGAAATCGCGTTTGAGAAAATCTCCATTAACAATTTGAGCTAACGTTTTAGACGTTTTCTTCTCAGTCTTTTTCTGTTCTGTTTTTTCAGAAACAGCTGCTTTTGGCGATATTTTGTTAAATTGATTAGCCATCGTTACGTTCAGCTACTCTTAGTTTTGCACTTCTAGACCTATTGTTTATTTCTAGTTCTTCTTCGCTTGGAGAAATTGGTTTTCTGTTTATTTCGGTAAAAGGTTTCAATACATTTCCAAAGAAATCCTTTTCAATTTTACCGTCAAAACTTCCGCGTTTCACAAAGTTTTTAACTAACCTGTCCTCTAAAGAATGATACGACATCACTACGAGTCTACCCGTTGGTTTGAGAACATCTGTTGTTTGAAGTAAGAATTTTTCTAACACATCCATTTCGTTATTTACCTCTATTCGAATTGCTTGATAAACTTGTGCTAAAAACTTATTTTCTTTCCTTTTTGGAGCGATAGGTGTAAGAATGTCGTTTAATTCTCCTGTAGTACTGATATTTCCTTTGGATCTAGCTCTTACAATAGTTCCTGCAATTTTACCAGGTCTATCTACTTCTCCGTATTTTCTGAGTATTGAAATAAGTTCCTCTTCCGTATATTCGTTTACAATTTTTTTAGCGTCTAATTCTGATGCCTGATTCATGCGCATATCTAGAGGATAGTTTCCTCGAATAGAAAAACCGCGTTCACCCTCGTCGAATTGATGAGAAGAAACGCCTAAATCTGCTAAAATACCATCTACTTGATTGATGCCTAAAAGGCGTAGGTGATTTTTAATAAAAGCAAAGTTTGAAGCGATAAAGTGAAAGTTAGGAGCTTCCCAAGCATTTTTTCTTGCATCAGGATCTTGATCAAAAGAAATAAGTGAGCCTGTTGTAAGTTTATTGAATATTGCTTTAGAATGACCTCCGCCTCCAAAAGTTACGTCTATGTAAGTTCCTTCAGGATTTATAGATAAGCCTTCTAAACACTCTGCGAGCATTACAGGATTGTGGTATGTATAGTCTTTATTCAGTGTCATCTCCAATATCGCCCATTACTTCATTTGCTAAATCAGCAAAATCTGTCATGTTGTCTTCGATAATATCGAAGTACTTGGCTCTATCCCAGATCTCAACTCGGTCGTTATAAGCAATCAAAACGATTTCTTTTTTAAGACCAACTTTCTCCATGTGTGTTGCAGGTATGTTTATTCTTCCGGCGTTATCTAGAGCTGTGTTTTTTGCTCCTTGATGAAAAAGTCGGTAAAACATTCTGTTCTTTGGTTTGAATAAATTGAGTTTGCTCAATTTCGCACTTAATTTCTCCCATTCATTCATCGGGAAAAGTGTTAAGCAATCTTCAAAACCTTTGTTTAACATGAATTTTTCTTGGGCAGCAGGAGAAAGTTGCTTCCTCAAATCTGATGGAAACAGGAAACGACCTTTCGCGTCCAATTTTACTTCGTATTCTCCTACTAATCCTGACATGACAGTTAATAATGGGTAAAAATACTAGAAATAATCCCACATTTTACCACTAAATTACTACTTGTTGATAACTTGATACGTGAATTGTTTTTTAAAGGTTACGTAATTTTTTAAAAATACCTTTAAATGTTGGCTTTGAGGGTTTGTTTCGTGTGGTGGGTAAAAGTGGTAAGTTTATAACTTGTTGAAAAAACAATGTAGTAAGAACATTGTGATTGTTGTCCTATATAAGCCTTTAAATTTGCTTATCTTTGCAAAAAAAAAATAGAATGAAAATTAAGGAAGCAAATTTCGTAATCAGTAATACTGAAGTAGATAAATGTCCTGCTCCAAATAAGCCAGAGTATGCTTTTATTGGGCGTTCGAATGTTGGGAAATCTTCCTTAATAAATATGCTTACCGGTCAAAATAAGTTGGCTAAAACATCAGGTAAGCCAGGTAAAACCCAGCTCATTAACCATTTTGAGATTAACAAAGAATGGTACTTGGTAGATTTGCCGGGTTACGGTTATGCAAAAACTTCTAAAGAAAATAGGTTTAAATGGACTCAGTTTATACAAGAGTATTTGGTAGACAGAGAAAATTTAATGAACACTTTTGTTTTACTTGATTCACGTCTAGAACCACAAAAAATAGATTTAGAATTTATGAATTGGTGCGGGCATCATGAAATTCCTTTTTCTATGGTTTTCACTAAAATCGATAAGCTTTCTTCAACAGCGCTCCAAAAGAATTTGGCGGTTTACAAAAAAGAAATGCTGAAAGTTTGGGAGCAGTTGCCTCCAGTTTTCACTACGAGTGCAACGAGTAAGTTTGGTCAAGAGAAATTGTTAAATTATATAGGACAAGTGAACGAAGCTGCTAAGGAAGAGTTTATGTAATCTTTCCATTTACAGCATTTTCAACCATTTCCTTTAAACTTTTAAAAGAAAAAGCAAGCTCAGTTTTAATTTTTTGATTACTGAATACGGTGTGTTCAAAAGAAGATGTTACGCTTGACTTTGTTAATGCTGCGGGTTTTGAAGAGAATAAACTTCCAATCCAAGCTAAGCGCCATGCAAAACCCATTAAGATTTTTCCGATTTTTATATGTGGAGGTTTTTTATTGAGAGTTAGCGCAATAGTACTGAGCATTTGTTTGAATGTTGCGTTTTCTCCTATGCACAAATATCTCTCGCCTTCACGGGAAGATTGCATTAGTTTGTACATAATTTGAACCACATCTCTTGCGTCAACAAATGCATTTGATCCTGGAGGATAAAACGCTAAGCCTTTTTGTACATTTCTGAATATGGTAAGCGAACTTTCATTCCAATCGCCAGCTCCAAAAACAACACTGGGGTTTACAATTATAGCGTTTAATCCTTCTTCGATACCACGCCAAACTTCTTTTTCTGCCAAATGTTTAGACATAGAATATCCGCTTACTTTAACGTCAGGATTCCATTTTTCATCTTCTGTAAGTTCTCTTTTGGTTTCGTTAATGGGTTTGCCAATTGCTGCTGTTGAGCTCACATGACAGAGTTTTTCTATGTTTAAATCTAGGCAAAGATTTACAACATTTGCTGTACCAAATCTATTCGTTTGAATTAGTTGGCGAAAATCCTTTTTCTGAAAAGAAACAAGTGCTGCACAATGGTATACATGTTTGGCTCCAGTCATTTCCTCTTTAAGTTGAGGAAGGTCTAAAATATCACAAGCTACCCAGTGGATTTTATTAAATAATTCTAGTCCATTTATCTCGTCGTAGTACGTGAATATCTTTTTTGTGTTCTGAATCTTTAATTCATTTCTATAAATTGCTTTTATGGGAGTAGTTTCCGATTTACTCAATAAATATAGAAGATGAGATCCTATTACACCTGTACCGCCTGTTACGAAAATCATGAAAATCTATTTTTTGACTTTATTATTATAGTCCTATTTATTCTTTCAAACGCTAAAGATAGTCTACTGTTAAGAAAAAATACTATTGAATTAATTTCTTTTATTAATTTTGCTAGCGAAATTATTAATTAGCCAGCTGTTTATTCAGTGTGTTGACGAACTACTACGAAAATGAAAAAATTACTACTTTTCTTACCTTTACTTTGCTTTAGTTTTTATTCTTGCCAGTCTGAGTACGACCGACAAATGCTTTCTGCAAAATATCACAAGCAAAAATTAGAAGCCTTGAAAGATAGTTTAGATAGACATTCTATAGAAGCAATTGAGAGTGAGATATACTTCTGTGCAGAACTTTCTGGCGCTAAAACAACGTTTTTACAAGAATTAGAATTGTTGCCTTAAAGTTTAAGTTCTTCCGATGGATTCCAGAAGTGATTGGTGAAGTTTAAAATTTGATCGTTCTCAATTTTTAACCCTTCGCTCTTCAGTCTACTTTCCATTTCGGTAGGAGAGGAAAAATGCATTTTTCCAGTTAGCATTCCGTTTCGGTTTACTACTCTATGTGCAGGTATTTCTGGTTTACCGTGCGCTGCATTCATTGCCCAGCCTACCATTCTTGAAGCTCGAGCTGTACTTAGGTATTTTGCAATTGCACCGTAACTCGTAACTTTTCCTTCGGGAATAAGCTTTACTACTGCATATACTTGCTCAAAGAAATCGCGGTTTTTTTCTGATATTTTTACTATCGACAAGGAATTAATGAATTTTGAATTTACAGTATTTAATTTGTGCACCTCGACTTGTGAAAAGTTCTTCGTAATGCGTTTTGATATGCATAATATCATGCACATCTTCAGGAAGTTTATCTACATCTCCATACAAATCCCACGTAAAAAATTCTGTTTCGTAGTTGTGTTCTGCTAACTGCTCTTCTGTAGATTCAAATAAAATATCTGAGTCTGTTTTTAGGTGAACATAACCATTGGACTTAAGTATTTTCATATAACGCTCAATGAAAATTCTTGAGGTTAATCGTTTGTTTGGTTTGTTTGGTTGCGGATCACTAAAGGTTAGCCATATTTCATCTACTTCATTTTCGGCAAAAAAGTGACTTATAAAATCTATTTTAGTTCTTAAAAAAGCAACGTTATCTAAATTTTCTTCATTGGCTTGAATTGCTCCAACCCACATTCTAGCTCCTTTTATATCTACACCAACAAAGTTTTTGTTTGGATATTTTCTGGCTAATCCGATAGAGTATTCACCCTTCCCACAGCCGAGTTCAAGTACGATAGGATTATCGTTTTTAAAGTAGTTAGCGTGCCATTTTCCTTTCAGTTCAAAGCTGTCCGTTTTAATTGATTCCATAGTTGGTTCAAAGACATTAGACATTTCTTTCATTTCATTGAACCTTCTGAGCTTGTTTTTTGCCATTTTTTCCTAATTTGGAAGTGCAAAAATAAACATCTTAATTTGGATTTGAAGATTTCTCTTTCAGCGGTTAAAAATAAACGCATTTTGCTTAGTCCGCTTAATTGGGGTTTGGGTCATGTTATGCGTTGCATTCCATTGATAGACAAGTTGTTAGAGAATGAGAATGAAGTAATTATTTGTTGTGATCAGCAGCAAGAAGATGCCTTCCGAGATTTTTTCCCAGAACTTTGGTACGTTCCTCATAGCGGTTATCCTTTTGCTTTTAAAGGAAATGGGAATTGGGAGGCTGATTTAATTCGTTCTTTTCGGAAATTGAACAGTAGGTTAAAAGAAGAAGTAATAGAGGTGGAGCGTTTCGTTTCTATTTTTAAACCTGATTATATTATTTCTGATCAACGCTATGGTTTCCGAAGTGCCAAAGTCCAGAGTATTTTTATTACTCATCAATTAAATTTACCAGTCTCGGGAATTTTCACTACGGCCCAGTGGATCAACCGTTTTTTGATTAAAAAATTCAATAGTGTCTTTGTTTATGATTCGCTTTCTGCGCCATTGGCTGGAAGGTTGTCAGCGGGGTCGAAAGAGTATACTAGGTTAGGTGTATTGAGTCGCTTTAAGCCGGGCAAGCAACAAAATTATAAGTTTAAATTTACAGCTATTGTTTCCGGACCAAAGCCTTATTCTGAGCTTTTTTTTGACGAGGTAAAGGAAAAGTTTAAATCGTTGTCAGTTCCATGTGTCATTATTTCAAACACAGAGCAAGCTAAAGCATCGTTTAGAACATTGAAAAATTGCACTGTTTTGGTCAATCCATCGTTTGAAGAAATGCAGAACGTTCTTCAAGAAACGGATTATATACTATCTAGAGCTGGATATACGACCTTGATGGATTTAACTGTTCTCGATAAAAAGGCGTTACTGGTGCCAACTAAAGGACAGAAAGAACAACTTTATTTGACAGCGTATCATAAAAATCACCCGAAATGGACATTTGTTTCTGAGGATGATTTTATTGCTTTGAATTTAAGCGAGTTTGAGGGTAAATGAAAAAGTACATCCTACGTTTATTGTACTTCTAACGTTAATTGTTTGTTTGTGACTTTCTATAATATGCTTCACAATTGCCAAACCTAATCCAGAACCTCCCTCGTTACGATTTCTAGATTGTTCTACTCTGTAGAAACGCTCAAAAAGTCTTGGAAGTAGATGTTCTTCTATTCCGGGTCCGTTGTCGGCAACTTCGCACATTACGGTTTCATCCATGTAATAGAATTTTACTTGTGTTCTTCCAGACGCGTTTCCGTAAGCAATGGAGTTCGCAATTAAATTTGTGAGTACTTGTCCAATCTTTCCTCTATCTGCTAAAACTTCAATGGGTTCATAGCTATTATTAAAACGCAAATCTATATTTTTATCTTTTGCAGACATTTCTAAGGATTCCATTACCTCTTGTGCGAGATCTACTAAGTCAAACTTTGTAATATTAAGTTCTACTCTATCCACTTCCATTTTGGTGATTTCATCTAAATCTTCTAATATTGAGGTCATTCTATCAGTAGCTTTAGACGCTCTTTCTAGAAACGATCTATTTACAGTGTCGTCTTCTAGCCCACCTTCTAAAAGGGTAAGTATATAACCTTGAATACTAAAGACGGGAGTTTTAAGTTCGTGTGCTAAATTTCCTAAAAACTCTCTTCTAAAGGCTTCTTGTTCTTTTAGTTTAGAGATTTCTGAATTTCTTTCTTCGGCCCATTTTTTTGTATCGTCCGCTGCGTTTGCTAACACATCTTTGTACATAGATACAGCGCTATTTTCATCTGTTATTTTAGATTTTCTAATACTTCTGTAAAGCACCTTTATTTTTGCGCTGATTAATCGTTCAACTAAAAAGTAAAAAACAACGAAGCACGATGTGGAAATCAAAACGCTTATTAGTAGAATTTGATTTACAGAAATTATTGCTCCAGCAACTTTAACAAGTGTTAAGGATAAGATAAGAAGAAGGAATGTGATAACACTTCCGACAGCAATAATATGTATAGGTTTTGAGTTTCTCAATTTTTAATCTAAAATGAATTTATAGCCAACACCTTTAATTGTTTTAATGTATTGCGAGCCAATTTTTTCTCTCAGTTTTCTAATATGAACATCAATAGTTCTGTCGCCAACAACTATTTCTGATCCCCAAACACGATCAAGAATTATATCTCTTTCAAATACATTTCCAGGTTTGCTAGAAAGTAGAGCCAGTAATTCGAATTCTTTTTTAGGAAGGTGGAGTTGTTTTCCTTTAAGCGTTACAAGGTATTGTTCTCTGTTTATTAATAAATCTTCGTGCTTATTAATTTCGGGAGTTGAATATCCGGCACTTCTTCTTAGAAGTGCGTTTATTCTGCTGATTAGAACGCGAGGTTTAATTGGTTTTGATATATAGTCGTCAGCTCCAGCGTCTAAGCCAGCTATTTGGCTGTAGTCCTCGTTTCTAGCGGTAAGAAAGCAAATGATTACGTTCTCCATTCCTGGAGTTTGACGAATGGCGTCGCATACTTCAATGCCGTCCATTTCTGGCATCATAACGTCTAGAAGAATCAAATGAGGCTTGTGCTCGTGAATTAAGTTTAGCCCTTCTTTTCCATTTTCAGCGGTTACAACGTCAAAGCCTTCTTTTTTTAGGTTGTAAGAGAGTAAATCTCTTATGTCAGCTTCATCATCGATTATAATTATTTTTTTCATCGATTAATTTTTTGTAAAAATAGAATAAATTTTTATTATAAAAATCACTCATTATTGGAAGGCTAAAATAGTTTAATTGAAATATCTACAGCTGTAAAATCTTTGTACAGCTTTTTTTTAACGACTAAATAGCTATTTGTTTAGATAGAGTGATTTTTCATTCTCTTCAAATCGTTAAAATATTAAAATCTTGAAAGTTACATGTCTTTTTTTTCTTTGAGAATACTTGTGAAGCAATGCAAAAGAGTTGTATATTTGTACCAGTAGTAGTAGGTTAGGTTGATTAGTGTAATAAGAGCTTTGGACGCCCGTCTAAAGCTCTTATTCTTTTACAGCTATTTTTTTTACACTATTTTTGCGCTGTGGAAAAAGCAGATATTTTAGCGTTAGAGCAAGAGATCTTTAATGTTAAGGAAGACACGTTTGAGAAAGTTGCATTGGAGGTGTTTAAGTTTCAGTATGCTAATTGTGGTATCTATAGACAGTTTTGTGATCTTCTAAACAGGCCTTTTCCAAAAACGATAAAAGAAATTCCTTTTTTACCCGTTACTTTTTTTAAGTCGGAGAAAATTCTAAGCGAAGGATATCACATATCTAAAACCTTTAAAAGTTCAGGAACAACGGGAAGTATAAGATCAAACCACCATGTTGTAAAATTGGAGTTGTACGAGAAATCTTTTCATTTAACTTTTGAACAAGCCATAGGAAAACCTTCACGTCAAGTTATTATTGCTTTGCTACCAAGTTATTTAGAACAAGGAGAATCTTCTCTTTTGTATATGGTAGACAAGTTAATTGAAAAGTCACAGAATACGTATTCGGGTTATTTTTTAGACAACGTTGAGCAGTTACCAGATTATATTAAAAAAATTAAGAAAAATGCGCCAGATAAGCAGGTAGTTATTATTGGTGTGTCTTATGCATTGTTAGATTTAGCAGCTTTTAAACCCGACTTAAGCAATGTTATTGTTATAGAAACGGGAGGTATGAAAGGACGAAGAAAAGAAATGACGAAAGAAGATTTACATGAAACGTTAGAGCGTGCTTTCAATATTCCTGTAATATCTTCTGAGTATGGTATGACAGAACTTCTGTCTCAAGCCTACAGCGTGAAAAATCAAAAATTTATAGCTCCGCCATGGATGAAAGTAATGATTAGAGATATAAATGATGCTTTTTCCTACCTAGAAAATAGAAAGACTGGAGGTATCAACGTAATTGATTTGGCAAACCTTTATTCTTGCAGTTTTATTTCTACTCAAGATTTGGGTAAAATTCATGAAAATGGATTTAAAATTTTAGGTAGATTTGACAATAGCGATATTCGTGGATGTAATTTGTTGGTAAATTAAAATAAAGGAACAATATTTGTTGTTCGTTTTAGAAATATGAAAATTATGAAATATCTGTCCGCTCTTTTATTGATTACTTTATTAGCTTCTTGTGCTACAAGAATACCTTATACAGAAAAAATTAGACAAGATTTTGAGTTAGACGCTACAAAAATTAAAAGTGTTCAATTTTATACTTCACAAACGGTTGTTTTAGAAAAAAGTTCAAGTAAAGGAACAAAAACTACTGAGGCTGATGGAGGTTTAGTAGTCAATGAAAGTTCGCAATCAGAACGCATTATCATTCCAATAAGCACGCCGTGTGTTTTTGAAGAGTTTGAAGAAGATGGTTCTGTTTTGATTCGTTTTGAAAGAGGTTCAGGAAAAGTGATACGTTTTGCACTCAAAGAAAATATCAACAATGGTAGGTATTATCTTCAAGCAGTTTGGAGAAACGGTAAGGGAGAAGTAGAGTACGGCAATGAAATATACTTTACGAGTTCAAAATCTGCCAACACTTTTTTGACGGTTAAGTTGAAGAAATGGCAACAGAATAAACGAAAAGATAGAGTGGTTAAAGGAATGAAAGTTAAATAAACAATTAACTCAATATTAAAATTTGAAGGAGATACTATTTTGTATCTCCTTTTTTTATGTAAGCTAAATTAAATTAGTAATCTTTGTGCCAGACGTATTTGCTATGGAATTAATAAATAGAGAACTAAGCTGGTTATCCTTTAACGAGCGCGTGTTACAAGAAAGTCTAGATGCTACTGTACCCTTGGTAGAGCGTATCCGATTTTTAGGAATTTACTCCAATAATATGGATGAATTTTTTCGTGTTAGAGTAGCTTCTGTGAACAGAATGATTGCCCTTAAGGATAAACGCGTAGAAGGTTTCAACGGTTCTCCAAAAGCACTGTTAGATGAAATACAGATTACTGTAAAAAAACAAAGACGTGTTTTTGATTTAGCTTATCAACGTATCATTAAAGAGCTTGAGAGTAGGAATGTAATCCACGTAAACGAGAAAACGGTAAGCGAATCCGATAAAGTTTGGTTAGAAGCATATTTTTCAGACGATTTAAAGCAAGATATTGTTCCAATTATTTTGGATAAAAAACGAAAGTTTCCACGTTTACAAGATAAAGGGATCTACTTGGCGATCAAATTCTCTGTGAAACGAGGAAAAGTGCAGTATGCTCTGATTCAAATACCGGCTTCGCACGATAGATTTAAAACTTTGCCAGGTAAAAAGAACGAAGAGCACGTAATCCTATTGGATGATATTATACGCTTACACCTTGGGAAAATTTTCTCTATTTTTAAATACGATAAAATTGAAGCGCATACCTTTAAGTTTACAAGAGATGCAGAATTAGATTTAGACGATGATATTTCTATCTCTATGATGGAAAAAATGGAAGACGGTATTAAAAATCGTAAGAAAGGAGAACCTGTTCGCTTTATTTACGATGAAAATATGCCCGGAGATTTATTAAAATTCTTGATGGACGCGTTAGGTATAGAGAAAGACGATCATATCGCTCCTTCTGGTCGCTATCATAACTTCAAAGACTTTATGCGTTTTCCCAATTTTAATAATCCAGACTTTATTTATGAAAACTTACCGCCCTTAAATCATCCAGATTTACAAGATCAAAAATCGGTTATTAAAACGGTGCAGAATAGAGATATTTTACTCCATTATCCTTATCAAAAGTTTGATTATATAGTTGATCTACTAAGAGAAGCAGCGATAGATCCTAAGGTAAAAAGTATTAAAATTAATATTTATAGAGTAGCCAAGAGATCTCAAGTTATCAATGCTTTAATTAATGCTATAAAAAATGGAAAAAAGGTTACTGTAGTTGTAGAATTACAAGCGCGTTTCGATGAAGAAAATAACATGTATTGGGCCAATGTTTTAAGAGAACAAGGTGCAAAGTTAATTTATGGAGTTCCTAGTCTTAAAGTACATTCTAAATTGATTCACATTACGCGTGTTTCAAGCAAAAAAACTCAGTTTATTTCGCATATAGGAACAGGTAATTTTCATGGTGGTACAGCTAAAATTTATGGAGACTTTGGTCTTCTAACCTCCAATCTTGCCATTACCAAAGAAGTAGATAAAGTTTTTACTCTTTTAGAGAATAATATTGATAGAGGAATTTATAGAAGTTTAATGGTTTCTCCTTTCAATACGCGAAGAAAGTTTATAGAGTTAATAAATAGAGAAATTAAAAATGCCAAAAAAGGGTTGCCTGCCAAAATTGATATAAAACTCAACAATTTGGTAGATAAAAAGATGATCTCTAAACTGTATGATGCAAGTAAGGCCGGCGTAAAGATTAGGATTATCTGTAGAGGAATTTGCTGTTTGGTACCTGGAATCAAAAAGCAATCCGAAAATATAGAAGTAATAAGCATTGTGGATCGTTTCTTGGAACACACGCGCTTTTTTGTGTTTCACAACAATGGAGCTCCGGAATATTTTATTTCTTCGGCAGATTGGATGACCAGAAATTTGGATAAGCGTATAGAAGTTTCTGCTCCTATTTTAGATCATAAAATTCAAACAGAAATAGCACATATTTTTGAACTTCAATGGAAAGATACAGCCAAAGCCAGAGTTCTAGATGTTTCGCAAAGAAACAAACATATAAAGCCTGAAAGCGGTCAAGATCCTTTCCGATCACAATATGAAACCTATAATTATTACAAGAATTTATTAGAAAAATCGCAAGAGATTTAATATTTTAACATCCAAAAAATAAGTTTGAAATACGGAGCTATAGATATAGGTACAAACGCTGCTCGCTTGCTTGTAGGAGAAGTAGTGAAAGAGAACGGACATTCATTTGTACGTAAAATAAGCTATACTAGAATCCCGTTACGATTGGGTTTGGAGGTTTTTGAGGACGGTAGAATTTCATCAGTAAAAGCGCAAGAGTTTTCTAAAACAATGCAAGCCTTTAAACTAATTTCTGAAGTTTTTCAAGTAAGCGGTTTACGCGCTTGTGCAACTAGTGCAATGCGTGAAGCTGAAAATGGAAAACAGATTAAACGACAAATTTTAGAAGAGTCTGGAATAGAGATAGATATAATTGATGGAGAAGAAGAAGCAAATATAATTTTTGCAACTTTCTTCCTCTTAGATTTTGACAAGCACTCTCCGTTCATTGTAATTGACGTTGGAGGAGGGAGTACAGAAATATCTGTTTTTGAGAAAGGAGAAAGAATAGACGGTAAATCATTTAACGTAGGAACAATTCGTTTATTAAAAGGAAAGACAAACAAAGACGTTTGGAAAGACATTAAGTCTTGGATCAAAGAGGTGGTAGATGAAAAAATGATACACAAAGTTTTTGCTACAGGAGGAAATATCAACAAAATTCATAAGCTTCTTGGAAAAAAACACATGGAACCTTTAGCAAGCCAAGAACTCAAAGATCTTTATAAGAATTTAGATGCAATGCCTTTAGAAGATAGAGTAGAGCGATATCAACTCAAACCAGATAGAGCAGACGTAATTGTGCCTGCCTGTGAAATTTACAATTACGTACTCAGTACCTTGAAGGCAAATGAAGTTTTTGTTCCGAAAATCGGTTTGTCAGACGGAATTGTGTACGACATGCATCTCAAAGCAATAAAACGCGGAAAGAAAAAGAAAAAAAAGAAATAATTAGTTGTTCGTCCATTTACTAATCATCCATCTTCTTGCAGGTTTTTCTATCCAGATATAAGAAATAGCGCCCACTAAAACCAAGATAAACGTATATACATAAAAGTACCTTCCGTAGGCAGATGGGAATTGTGTAAATTGTGTAAAAAGGATATACACAATAAATTGCCATAAATAAATGCCGTAACTAATCTCGCCTAAGAAGACCAAGGGTTTCCAGCCAAGAACTTTATTCAAAACACGTTCATCTTTTGCTAATCCAACAGAAAGTAAGATAAAAAGTGGAGCCAATGCACCATTGTGTGCGTAGCGTGTAATTGTATTTTCACTTGCTAAAATATAGAAAAACAGTAGACTGCTAACTAGAGCTAAAAAAAACCAAAACCAACTTCTTTGCTTATAGTTTTCAATACGTAAGAAGATTAACCCGCCAAGTATTCCCATTAAAAACGTATTTAAATGCCAAAGTGGGAAATAGATTAAGAAACTGTTCCAACTATCTGCATTAGGTTTCCAAGCATAATCTGCAAAATAGTAATACTGAAAAACACTGAAAACATAGAAACCAAGAATTAAAATGAGCTTTGTAGATCGCTTTAATTTTTTCAATCCTAAAAGTAAAAATGGAAATAAAAGGTAGAAGAAAAACTCTACGCTTAAAGACCAAGCGGGCGAGTTGAAATAGAGTTCAGTTCCTGAAATCCAGGACTGTAATCCCAAGGCATGAAATATTAAATGTACAGTTCCGTCATAGTTTACCGTAGAATAATAGAGAGCTAAAACAACTAATACCAGAAGTGTAATAATATAAATAGGATATATTCTAGCAATTCTCTTAATGTAAAAGGTTTTGATATTTATTTTCTTGTTCCAATACTTATAAGTAAGAATAAAACCAGATAGGAAAAAGAAAAAGCTAACCGCAATATTGCCGTTTTGAGCAAATTTGGTTAACGCGTATTTCTCTGGCCCAAACGGAAACGCTTCCTGTCCATAATGAAAAACAACAACCATTATAGCCAGTATAAATCTGGGAAATGTGAGCGCGTTTAAATAGTTCTTTTCTTTAAAAAGCATTATTTTTTCTATTCAACTACTAAAATGTAGTTGTTCTTTTTCCCTTTCCCAAGGAGTACAAACCTATCGTTTATTAACTGGTCTTTAGAAATCATAAAGTCTTCTTTCACCTTAGTCTTGTTTACAGAAATTGCATTTCCTTTTAATTCTCTTTTTGCTTCTCCGTTAGATTTTAGAAATCCGGTTTCAGATGCCAACGCTTGTACTATGCTCAAACCTTCTCCGGCTAATAAATCTTTAGAAACAGTTGCCTGTTGCACGCCATCAAAAATTGATAAGAACTGCGCGTTAGTCAATTGTTTTAAATCTTCTTCCGTAGATTTGCTGAAAAGAATTTTACTGGCAATTTTTGCCGTTTCTAAGGCTTCTTTTCCATGTACTCTTGCAGTTACATCATCTGCAATTGCATTTTGTAATTTTCTTAAATGCGGTGCCTCATTGTGTTCAGCTTCTATTTTCTCTATTGTTTCTTTATCTAAAAAGGTGTAGAAACGAATCAGTTTCTTCGCATCTTCATCCGAAGCGTTTAACCAAAACTGGTAAAACTCAAACGGCGAAGTTTTTTCTGGATCTAGCCAAACGGTACCAGACTCTGTTTTACCAAATTTACCACCATCTGCTTTTGTAAGTAGCGGACAAGTAAAAGCAAACGCACTACCACCTGTCATTCTTCTAATTAATTCTGTACCAGTAGTAATGTTTCCCCATTGGTCAGAACCTCCCATTTGTAACTTACAATCTAAGGTTTTGTATAAATGCACAAAATCATGACCTTGCAACAATTGGTAAGAAAATTCTGTAAAACTCAATCCTGTTTCTACACGCTTTTTAACAGAATCTTTTGCACTCATATAGTTAACCGTAATGTGTTTACCAACATCTCTAATAAACTCAATAAAAGAGAATTTCTTCATCCAATCATAGTTGTTTACTAAAAGTGCACCGTTTTCTTTTGCGCTATCAAAATCTAAAAACTTCTCTAATTGTGCGGTTTGACCAGCAATATTGTGCGCCAGCGTTTCTTCGTCTAACAAATTACGCTCTGCAGATTTCCCAGAAGGATCTCCCACCATACCCGTAGCACCACCAACCAAAGCAATTGGTCTATGACCAGCACGTTGCATGTGCATCAAAAGCGTAATAGGCAATAAATTACCAACATGAAGCGAGTCTGCCGTTGGGTCAAACCCCACATAACCCGTAGTCATTTCCTTAGAAAGTTGTTCCTCAGTACCCGGCATAATATCCTGTACCATTCCTCTCCAGCGTAACTCTTCAATAAAATTTGTTGGCATTTCGTATAATTTTCCAACAAAAATAAGGTCTTTTTTTATTTAGCACTCGCTCTAGTGCTGTTAATCTTAGTAAGTTTTGGTAAATCATAAATGCGCAGTAGAAATAACGTGTGAAATTATTGGCAGATTTTTTTTTAGTGTGCGCCTAATTCTGGCTTTCTGCTTTAGTTTTTTTCTTTCGGTAAAGTTTATGTAAAGTCTTTTAAACGCTTCTTTGGTCGCATTTAAACCCCAACATAAACTAAACCTCACGTGCAAAAAGCTACGCTGCCAATCCAGGGCGAGTATATCAAAGCATAGAACTAAATTTACATTAACTTTTTTAGTTGGTTTTTTGTTTAAGGGTTTTAATTATGCTAAATTGCCTGTAAAGTAAGATTAAGATACTACTTACTTTTTGCATAATGTAAAAATCTAATTATGAAAAGAATATTTTACACACTTATCTCTTTAGGGATATGTTATTTTGCTCAAGCTCAAATTGTTCAATCAAATTGCAATGCTCCTTTAGATGTAGTTAATTCATATTGTAACGATGCAGACTTCCTTACTTTGGAGAGAATAAGAACTAACAATTATACGTATCTTGATTCTTTAGATATACCCACACCTTATTCAGATACAATTTTGAACGCGCTGATTGCGGTATTTAATGCTACAAGTATCCCTGAGAGAGATACAGTAGTAGATTTTTTAAATATTCATACTTTTAAATCGTATTCACTTAATACTGTCTCTTTTACAGCAGATAGCTCATTAAGTTGGATGCAAAACTTGCATGCAGGAAATGTTCCCTTCGGAGAGCCTGTGTTAGACAACTATTATAATACACTTGGGTTAAGCTTGATTGGTTATATTAACATTCCTATAAATATTTCTGCCAATGCTCGCATTCAATTCAATCAAAACCTTAATGTATTCCATATTGCTAATGAAATTAGTAATATTGCAAGTGTAAGTATTGCAGAACCTTCTTACTTCGGAGGAGATGGAAGTTCTATTTTAGATACAATAACACCAAGTTATATAGAGTTAACCTATAGATACGCTTGGGGAGACTGTTTCTCAGGCTGTACGGCTTCGCGTAGTTATAAATTTAGAGTTTATTATGATTGCAGTGTAGAGTTTGTAGAGAGTTATGGTCAACCTTTACCGGCCTATGCAAACATAAGTAACGAAGCTTTTACAGATATTAAAGTATATCCAAATCCATCTGCTAATACTTTAAAAGTTGTAAATGTAAAACCCGGAACCATGATTGAAATTTCTAACTTAAACGGTTTAGCTGTTAAAAAAGGTGAGTTAGAGAATAATCAAATCCAAATAATTGACTTACAACCAGGTGTTTATTACTTATCTTTCTATCAAAATGGACAGATGGTGGTTAAAAGATTCATTAAAATTTAATTGCGCTTAATACTGTTTTTTATAAAGCAATCTAAACCTCACATGCAAAAAGCTACGCTGCCAATCCAGGGCGTATTCTATTAGAGCCTTCTTCATTAATTAACGTATCTTTGTCAAAAAAAAATAAAACGACTTTTCTATATGTCAGATAACACCCAAAAACCAACCAAAGAAGCCAAAGCACTTTCTTTATTTTTAATGGCATTTAAAAGTAAAAAGTCTATTTATAAAGAAAAACTAAAGCGCATTAACCGTGTTTGGAATCTGGTAAGAAATGATGAGTTTCCGAATGAGGAATATCAAAAAGAAGTAAACGAACTGTTAACAGAATACGGCGGATATGATGCAGTTGTAGAAAAAACAGTGCAACATTATATCAATACAACCGGAGAGTGGAAACTAAATGGCGAGGATCAATACCATGCAGACGCTCAAAAAGTAGCAGATAAAATTTACGACTTACGCTCTTCAAAAAAGTAAAATCACAACATTCTATAGTTCAGTTGTGCGCTTCCGCATTTTGAGATCGTGAAGGATTCAGACCTTACAGCATATAAACTAAAAGGTATGAAAATCATTTTTACAAGTGTTAACATCTTATTATTATCCTTTTTCGGGTTACCTCAAGAGTGTTTAGATTTATTGAAAGCATTTTATTTCAACTCGAATACACTTTTCATGTAAATATTTGAATATAACTTAATATTAAATCTCTTTTGAGAACGAAACAAATTGCTTCAATACGCTGTTAAGATCATAAATTAAAAGATATGTTCAAATCTAAAATAATGAAAGCGTTTCTTATAGTTCTTGGTATAGTTACAGTAATCTTTATTAGTGTGCAAGTGTATTTTGCGTACGCTCAAAAAGGGATAGAGAGGTACTCATATTCGGTAGAGAAGAAATATCCAAATTTTGAGATTAGGGTGTACGAACCTACCTTGTTTTCTTCTGTGAAATTGTCAGATAATACATACAAAGATGCTTCTAGTAAGGGGTTTTCAATTTTAGCAGGATATATTTTTGGTGGAAATGATAAACAAGAGAAAATTGCAATGACTTCTCCTGTAAGTATATCTCTAGAAGATTCTATGACGATGATGTTTATGGTTCCGAAAGAATACAAGCAAGATAATTTACCTACTCCCAATCAATCTCAAATACAGTTTGTAGAAATACCCGAAAAAAGAATGGCAGCTATTCACTTTGGAGGTTGGGCAAATGACGAAAAAATAGAAAAATATAAGCAAAAGCTGATAACCTTGTTAGAAGAAAACGGTCTTAAGTACACCAATAAATATTACTTTTTTGGTTATAACGCACCTTTTGAAGTTGTAAACAGAAGAAATGAAATATTGGTAGAGTTGCCAACTAATTAAAAACTACCCTTCTAAAAATTCCCAATCTTTAATGGGTTCAAAACGTTTTTGCGCTTCTTTATTTGACGGATGTGTGAGTAAAGATGCTACAGAAACGGCAGGAATTAAATCTTCTGCCAATCCATTTTTCACAAATATGAAATTGAATCCAAGTTCATTTGCGCCTACTAAACGGTAACCTTTTTTCTCGGCTAGCTTAGTCATAGCAACTGGAGATGCTCCGTGATATATTGGATGTTTGCCCGGATACATATAATTCTCATCGTAAGGAACAACGATATTATTTAAGCCGAATTCGTTGTGCGTTTCTATCATTACAACATCCGGTGTAACTACTTCTAAGGCATCCCAAATCCAATAGTCGTTTCCGTCAATGTCTATAGACATAAAGCCAATATCACCTTTTAAGCCAGATTTCTCTACCAGTTCGTTAATATTTTTGGTTTTGATTATGTCGCATACAAATTGTGGTGCGTGCATCCAGGGATGCGGATATTTTGAGAAGAATTTTTGTCCGCGTTTAATTGCCTTCGGATTTCCATCTATAAAAGTTCCTGTAAAACCAAAATTGAAATAAAGGTTAGCAGAATTGCTGTTTACGCCATCGTCTGCACCAATTTCTAAGAAGGTTTTATTTTTCATTCCAACAGCAGCAAAAATGGCAAGAAGTTTACCGTCTTCCTCGTATTGCGAGAATACTCGGTGTCCGCAATCTTCTATTTTAGGAAAATTACCAGATTTAGCACAATCTTGATAATAATGAAACAGATGACGTTGTGTAATTTGTGTACTCGGATTAAATCTGTTTCTAATTTTTGTGATTAGAAATTTATCTTTCAATTTGTTTTTTATCCAAGCTTTCATCGCGCTAAAATTAGTAAAATCTTTTTCAGTTTTTCTTAATTAATTTCAAAGCAGCGTTCACCTCATACGTTGGTAGTATACAACCTTACCTTTGTGTTTAATATTATTCTGGATCCATAACTTGTTTTGATAAATAATTGAAGTTTCAATCAATTTTCTATCCAAATACTATGAACTGTCTTATTTCCATTTTCGTATACCCTAATTGAACCTGTTCCCATTGAACTTAGATCTATTTTAAAGACATGAACACCAGGTTTTTCAATAAATAATTTCAAGATCTCATAACTTTCTGTTACCTCCCAAGAATCATCGCTTTCTCCGTGATCTATCCATCCATTATGGTTAAATACAAATGTACCAGTTACGCCTTCTTCTAACCTTGCAATTATATAATAGTCCTCATCCTCTTCGAATTCATTTAAATAAAGCGCGTTGATTTTTCCTTCATGCGATACTGGAAGAAATAATTGAGGTTTATCTTGATTACAACTAACCAATAGAAATATTGTTAAACTAATTATATAGTATTTCATATTATTTTGTTTTACCGTTAGCAATTCCAAAAGTTAATGAGAACTCTGCGTAGTATGAATTAAAAAAAGAATCATTATATCCAGGTAAGAAACCAAACTCTAAGTTCGTAAACATTGATAATCCGATAATTTGATATTTACTCAAGCTGTTTTGCGACCAAGAAACTCCTACGTTTGCTCCAAAGGGAATAGCTGGAACGAAAAAGTCTGGCGTTACAGCTATATCAAATACTGTTCTGGTACCATTCATATCTAGCAGATCATATCTGTACTTTGTTCTTCCTACTTCAGATTTTAGCAAGTATAATATGTTTGTATAGAACGAAACTCTGCTGTAGTTGTTGCCCTCATACCTTTTACCTTCTTTATCTCTCACAATATTTAAATCACAGCGCTTGAAATTATATGCTATTCCTAATTTGGCTACACTACTGTTTTGTACCACCCTTGCCTGAAATATATCATCCGAACCGGGCCATATATATGTTTCTGAGTTAGGATACAAATTTTGTAAATAGTTTGGAATTTCGGATAAATATCCTCTCATTTTAATTTTTGCTATACCTCCGGATAGATTAAGACTACGTTCTTTTTTTGCTTGATGTGTTAAGATATATGTGTTATTGTCTCTATCGAAAACCGAAGATTTTACTTTTTTCATTTTATAGTCTTTAAATAATGGATACGTATAGCTAAAATTATAACCAAGATTACTAACTGGATCTATTTGTTTGTAGTCCAGGTCAAAACTAATATTATCGTCGCCCGATGCCATATAGTCCAAATCTAATGCGATTAAACCGTTATTAAATAAATCAATTTCAGTTTTAGCACCAACCTTAGTTACAACCCCACCTCTATATATAACAGGGACAGGAAATAGACCTTTTTGATTAACAGTTATGTTGTAAGATTGCTCTGTTATATCCTTACTTTCAAGGGTCATAACTTTTATAGTATCAGTTTTAGTTGAATTCTTGTTAAGATTATTCATTATCGAACAGCTATAAAGCAACATCGATATTGCAAATAGAATATAAATTTTTTTCATTATTATTTAATTAATTTCAACGCAACGTTTACCTCAGAAGTTGGTAACTGACAAGCCTTATTTTCACAAACATAAATTCTGGTTTCGCCTTCCACTAATTTACCTTCTAATAAAGCTAAACCTGTGTCTGATTTACCTCCCATAAAAAGTGCGTTTGGAATATAGTTCTGATGCATCTCTAAATTTTTCTCTATTGCTACTTTTCCAACAATTGCAATTTCAAAAACAGGTTGTATAAAATTCATACTTAAAATTGCCCAGTTGCTGTAGCCAGAGCCATAGGTTTCCATACCATCATACACATTGGCCAACATTTGAATTGCATTTTTTTTCCAGTTCTCATTGTCAAAATAAGTACCTAATATGTATAGGTTATTTGCCATCACTGAGTTCGAGGCCGGGATAACGTTGTCGTTAATTTCCATTTTTCTGGCAATTAATTCACTATCACTATTTGTGAAATAGAACATTTTAGAATTATCATTTTGGAAATGTTCTACGCTATATTCCGTCAATTTCTTTGCGAGATTAAGCCATTCAATATCAAAATTAGCTTCATACAAATGTGTGAAAGCATCAATCGTATGCGCGTAATCTTCTAAAAAGCCATTTACGGTAGATTTTCCATCTTTATAGGTATGCCACAAACTTCCGTCGGCTTTTAGTTGTTTGGTTTTTATCCATTTTGCATTCTTTAAAGCAGCCTGTAAAAAAGCTTCTTCACCAAAGGCAAGATACGCATCTGCATAACCTTTTAACATCATTGCATTCCAAGAGGTTAAACATTTATCGTCTAAACCGGGTTTAATTCTGTGATTACGCTCATCTAACAAAATTTGATTTACTTTATCTACTTTTTTTCTAAGTTCTTCAGAAGTAAATCCTTTTTCTTTGGCAAAAGTTTTATCTGTTTTATTGCGCAAGAGAATGTAGTTTTCATCTTCCCAGAAGCCTTTTCCGTTAATGTTGTAATAGTCTTTTACCCAAGCATAATCTTCTTGTAAAAGTTCTTCTAATTCTTCCTTTTTCCAAACGTAAAACTTACCTTCTTCGCCTTCAGAATCTGCATCTAATGCTGCATAAAAAGCACCTTCCTTTGTGGTCATTTCTCTTTCTACCCACGCTAAGGTTTGGTAAACGATTTCTTTGTAAAGCGGTTTCTTATACTTTTTGTAGGCTTGGCTGTATAAGCTAACTAGCTGACCATTATCATACAGCATCTTCTCAAAATGTGGAACTTTCCAGAGCATATCGGTAGAATAACGCGCAAAACCACCACCAATTTGATCGTAAATTCCGCCCATTGCCATTTTATCCAAACTCAGTTCTACATATTCCTCCACTTTTTGATCATTAGAATAATCAGCATAGCGCATCAAAAAATCAAAATTATTAGGAAGCATAAATTTTGGAGCGCGTGTTGGTCCGCCATCTCGCATGTCAAAGGTTTTGCTCCAACGCAACACTAACTCGTTAATTTTCTCTTTATCAACAGGGTTAATTTCTGTTGGAGTATCCACTAATTCAGACTGCTGTATTCCTTTTGTTAAATTATTTGCATACTCTACTACTTTATCCTTATCATTTTCAAAGGTGTGCGCCAAACTTTTCAGTACGTTTATCCATTGGTCTTTTGGGAAATACGTTCCTCCGTAAATCGGACTCCCATCGTGTAAAGTAAAACAATTTAATGGCCAACCACCGCGTTGTGTCATCAATTGAACAGCCGTCATATACACCTGATCTACATCTGGTCTTTCTTCTCTATCTACTTTTATGCAAACAAAGTTTTCGTTCATTATTTTAGCTACTTCTCCGTCTTCAAAAGATTCGTGTTCCATTACATGACACCAATGACAAGCGGAATATCCAATACTAATTAATACGAGTTTATTTTCTTTTTTTGCGGTTTCAAATGCGTCTTTGCTCCAGGCTACCCAGTTTACAGGGTTGTGTGCATGTTGTAAAAGGTACGGACTACTTTCTTCTTTCAGTGAGTTGGTGTGTTTGTACATTATTGTATCTTTTATTGCGTATTCGTTTTTTTGTGACTTGTCTGTTATTTGTGATCTATTGCACCCGATAAAAAACAGCCAAATTGAAATGAAGTAGATACTGTTTTTGAACAACATAGACATGAAATTAGACAAAACATAGCGAAGATAGTTATAAAATTTAGCTACTTCTTTTTCTATTAAAGAAATGATTCAAGAGTGTAAGGCTTCCAACAAAAAATAATGGTAAAAGAATGTAATAGTAGCGTTCTTCATTCATTCGTTGAAAATAGATGAGGTAGAAGAGATAAAGAAAAGCTGCTAGCAATGTAACGCGTATCGTTTTATTTAGACTTGAGATGAAAGTAGCAATTAGCGAGAATATCAAAAGTCCAAGTAAAAAAAGAAAAGCGCTCCATCTAAAAATTTCCATGATTGGATTACCTCTAAATGTGGATTGATAAATAAACAAACCAAGGTGAGAACTTTCTACAAATTCTTTTAAAGCCAAAATAGGAGTTGTAACATAGTTAGTAAACCAGAACGCGGTTTTAATTTTTGTTGTTAACAGAGTAATGGATTTTTTTGCAGAAACTTCGGCTACAAGATCATTTTTTTTGATGTAACTGCTTCTTTTAAAATTTTTTCGAAGCGCATAGCTTGCTTTTTGATAGTGAATGAAACAGGTGTTTAGTTCTTTTGCATACTTTTCATCTATTTTTTTGGGAATGGTTTGGAGTACAATATTTCTACTTTGAGCAGTGGTGTCACGAAACAAAATAGCCATGTTACTGTGAAAAGTAGCAGAATTTGATTCCCAAATTCGAAATAAATCAGACATGTTTTGATGAATAGGTCTGTACATGTGATTATTACTGTAATGGTAGATAGGATGGATACCAACCCATTCTTGATTTACAGTGTAGTTTCTGATATTCCAACTTAAAAAAGGAAGAACAGTTAAGGTTAAAAATAAAAGTAAATGTAATTTGAGTCTGTTAAAATTTCTAATTAGAAAAAATAATGCAGGAAGAATTAGAAATCCAACTTGAGGTCTAATTAAAAGCGCAAAACCAATCCAAGCACCAAGAATGAAAACAGATTTTATACTTTGCTTTTCATTGAATTGAAGCGTGAAGTAAAGAGTTGAAATTAGAATAAATGGAAGAATACTTTCTGTTAGTGCGAAATACGTAAAGGTGCTAAAAAAAGGAAGTATGCCGTAAGCGATTGTTGCAAACAGCACTATTTTATCTTTAATTTTCAGCGCTTCGAGTGTTTTTCCGAATAGATAAATAGAAAAACCAAATAAGAGAATTTGAATTATTTTGAGAATGAGAAAAGCTTGAGAATTGGATATGCTGTGTGCAATAAAAAATAGAAATCCGTAGCCTGGCGGACGCTGGTAATAAGAAGAAAAACCTACAGAATTATAATTTACTGGAACACTTGCCCATTGATTTCTATAAATTCCAGAAAAACGCATATTGGCATCGAAAAAACCAGCACTAGCAGGGTTTTGTAGCAAAGGCAAAAAACTATATTGTGTATAAT
>JBMYYC010000011.1:0-51873 GCA_049609045.1 Lishizhenia sp.
AGATGAAGAAGGACACACAGGTTCTATTGTTGGTCAAGTTTTTCATGATAATTTCTCAAATTTTAATTTCGATCTGAGTTTTAACTTACAAGATGATGCAGTAAACAGAGATAATAATCACCCTTTTAAAATATTACCTTTAGAAAAATTCTTAGTTATGAATACCACATATAAAGAGGGTGATATTTATTATGGAAAAGCCTATGTAACGGGTACAGCAAATATTTCTGGATACGCAGATAATATGGAAATTACAGTAGACGTTAAAAGTGAGAAAGGAACTTGGGTAGATTTTCCAATGTATGGTGCGAGCGAAATAACAGAAGAAAATTTTATTGTTTTGAACCCAGATAAATCCCAAGATTCTATCAAAGAACAAGCTTTAATTGATTTTACAGGAGTAGATTTAAACTTAAACATTACAGCAACACCAGATGCACGTTTAAAATTAATTTTTGACGAAAACGTGGGAGATGAAATCACAGCTTACGGTTCTGGAGATTTGGAGATTAAACTAGATAATTTTGGAGATCTAGCAATGGAGGGAATTTACAAAGTGGAAGACGGTGTGTATAATTTTGCAATGGGTCCGTACAAACAAAATTTCTATATACAACCAGGAGGAACAGTTCAATGGACAGGTAATCCGTATGAAGCTACCTTAGATTTAGCTGCATTTTATAAAACAACCGCCAATATTTCTGCAGTTATGAATGAGGTTATTGATGGCAGGTCTAACGACAATGAAGAAATATACTGTTATCTCAATATGCAAGGAGAAATGGCGAAACCAAACATTTCCTTTGACATTCAAGCGCCAAAAGCATCAGAATCCGGAAAAGCCGTAATCAATAGAATTAGAAGTGAACAAGACGAATTAAATAGACAGTTTTTCTCCTTAATGATAGCCAAACGTTTCCAACCTTTAAATTCTCAACTTCAAGTAGGTGGTGGAGGTGCACTTGATTTATTATCAACACAAATCAACTCTTTACTTTCTGCCGTTTCCACAGATTATAAGTTAAACGTTGCACTAGATTCTGACGAACTTACTGGAGATAACTCCTACGAACTGGGAGTTTCTAAAGGGTTTTTAGACGACAGACTAATTGTAAGTGGTAGTTTTGGAGTAGAAAATAGAACGAATGAAAATGCAGCCCAAACCAATAATTTTATTGGTGATGTGAGCATAGAATACCTTCTGAACGAATCGGGTAATTTTAGAGTAAATGTGTTTAATGAATCGAATGATTATTCTATCATTCAAGATAATAATGTTGGTCAATTCACACAAGGAGTAGGGTTACAGTATCAAGAAGAGTTTCAAAATCTGGGCGACTTTAAATTATTCCAGTATATTGCCGATGTTTTTAGAACAAAGAAGAATAAAAAGTATAATTATTCTGAAAAAAAGAAGTTAAAACCAATTCCAGAAGAGTACAAACAGAACCCTGGAAAATTAGAGAAAGAAATACAAGAATTAAAATAGTAAGATGAAAAAAGTACTAATAGCCAACAGAGGAGAGATTGCTAGACGTGTAATTAGAACACTTAAGAAAATGAACATTAAAAGTGTTGCTGTGTATTCTGATGCAGATGCCAATGCACCTTTTGTTTTAGAAGCAGATGAAGCCGTTCATATTGGAGCATCACCTTCTGCTGAGAGTTATTTAGTGCAAGACAGAATTCTAAAAGTTGCACAAGATTTAGGCGTAGAAGGAATACATCCAGGATATGGATTTTTATCTGAGAATGCTGTTTTTTCTGAGAAAGTTAGAGCTGCCGGTATAAAGTTTATTGGTCCAAGTGCCAAGGCAATGGAAACTATGGGAGATAAACTCTCTGCAAAACAAGCTGTTAAAGAGTTTAATGTACCTTTAGTTCCGGGTGTGGATAGAGCGGTAACAGATTTTAACGAAGCAAAAGAAATTGCTGTTCAAGTTGGTTTTCCAGTTCTAATTAAAGCGTCTGCCGGTGGTGGAGGTAAAGGAATGCGTTTGGTTGAAAGAGAAGAAGACATGCAAGAACAAATGCAAATGGCGCAATCAGAAGCGCGTTCTTCTTTTGGAGACGATGCCGTTTTTGTAGAGAAATTTGTTACCAAACCGCGTCACATAGAAATTCAAGTATTTGCAGATTCACATGGAAATTACGTACATCTTTTTGAAAGAGAATGCAGTATCCAACGTCGTCATCAAAAAGTAATAGAAGAAGCTCCAAGTGCTGTTTTAACACCTGCTTTGAGAGAAGAAATGGGACAAGCAGCTATAAACGTAGCAAAAGCATGTGATTACGAAGGCGCAGGAACAGTAGAGTTTTTGTTAGATGCCAATCACGATTTCTTCTTCTTAGAAATGAATACACGTTTACAAGTAGAACATCCCGTAACAGAAGAAATCACAGGATTAGACCTTGTAGAATGGCAAATTAGAGTTGCGCGTGGAGAAAAATTACCTTTAGCACAAGATCAAATTCAATTGAAAGGTCACGCAATGGAAGTACGTGTTTATGCAGAAGACGCTCTCAACAATTTTGCTCCGGATATAGGAACTCTACACCGTTACAGAAAACCAAATTACGAGTGGTGTAGAGTAGACGATGCTTTTGAAGAAGGCATGGAAATTCCTATTTTCTATGATCCAATGATTGCCAAGTTGGTAACGTATGGAGAAGATAGACAAGATGCAATTGATAAAATGCTTACAGCAATTGATGAGTATCAAATTTCGGGTTTACGTACAACCTTAGATTTTGGAAAATATGTAATGAAACACGAAGCATTTGTTTCTGGAGATTTTGATACAAATTTTGTTAAACATTATTTCCAAGATGCAAACATTATGCATACCGCAGCTGTTGAAGAAGAGAAAGCGTTAACTGCAGCAATAGATACAATTTGGAAAGACTTGACAGAAAAACAAAACCAAAATTTTGCAGTAACTCCAAAAAAATAAAAATTGGCAAAAACAGGCGTAGCATATTTTATACAACAAGTTAAGAAAAACGGTTTACAACACGTAGTAATCTCTCCGGGATCTAGAAATGCACCGTTAACAGTAGCGTTTACAGAAGACGATAGTTTTACGTGCTATTCAATTGCAGATGAAAGAAGTGCTGCGTTTTTTGCTATGGGAATAGCACAGCAAGAAAACAAGCCTGTAGCCGTTTTGTGTACTTCAGGTTCTGCACTTTTAAATTATGCTCCCGCAGTTTCCGAAGCGTTTTATCAAGAAATTCCTTTAGTAGTTATTTCTGCGGATAGACCAAGTATGTGGACAGATCAAGGTGATGGTCAAACCGTTCGTCAAAACGGAGCGCTAGCTAACCATCTTCATTTTCAAACGGAACTAAACGAAAACGCAAGCTCAGATGATGAGGTGTGGGAATTGAATAGGAAAATAGACGAAGGATTTCAAACCGCAACAGTGTTGAAAAAAGGTCCAATTCACTTCAATTTTCCGTTTACAGAACCACTTTACGATAAAAAAGAGATTCAGTTAAATCCTACAAAGCACATTGCGCTATTTGATTTAGAAAAAAGCTTTAATGCAAATCAATTAGAAATACTATCAAACGAGTGGAATTCTTCTGCAAAGCGCATGATAATTGTTGGTCAGCACGCCTTAAGTTTGCCCTTACAACAAGCTTTAATAGATTTAGCAGAAGACCAATCTGTAGCCGTTTTAGTAGAAAATACAAGCAATTGCACACACAGAACATTCACACAGTGTATAGATAGAAGTTTAAACAGTATTTCTAAAGAAAAAGAAGCAGACTTTGCTCCCGACATTTTAATTACCATTGGCGGAGCCATTGTTTCGAAAAGAATCAAAAAATTCATCAGAAGAAATAAACCAAAATACCATTGGAGAGTAGGGCAGCAGTTTCCGTTTATGGATACTTACCAAAGTTTAACCCGCTCGTTTGAAATGAACGCCTTGAATTTCTTCTCACAACTTAATTTCTCAAATCTAGAAACCAATATTTCTAATTTCGGCGGAAAATGGAAGCAGTTGGATTTGTTGATACAAGAAAAACATACACAGTTTTTCCAAGATCCTGTTTATTCAGATTTATCTGTTTTTGAAATGGTATTGGATTTTATACCAGAAAATAGTCAACTACACATGGCAAATAGCTCGGTAATACGTTACTGCCAGTTGTTTGATAATGTTGCATCTATAAAAAGATATTGCAACCGCGGAACCTCTGGCATAGACGGCAGTACTTCTACAGCCGTTGGTGCAGCTACAGCCAAACCAAACGAGTTAATTAGCTTTATTACCGGAGATATTTCTTTCTATTATGATTCTAATGCGTTGTGGAACAATTATCTCAACGAGAACCTTAAAATTATCTTAATCAACAACGCTGGCGGGGGTATATTTAAAATAATCGAAGGTCCGGCAACCACCAAAGCGTTAGATCAATATTTTACAACCAAACAAGAAAGAAACGCAGAAAGTTTGTGTAAAGCGTTTGATATAAACTATCTAAAAGCAGAAAGTTTAGCCGAAATAGAAAATCAAATGGAAACATTCTACAGCAAGCCAGAAAACAACAGACCCATGTTGTTAGAAATTTTCACGCCTTATGATTTAAATGATAAGGAATTACAACGGTATTTTGAACACACACGCGTATTTTAATTGAGCAGATTAGTTCAGGTTCCTTCTTTTAAGTATAGTCTTCAAGTACTGATTGATGAGATGGTTTTATATGAAATCTATTTATCACCTCCCTTGGTCCCTCCTCAAGGAGGGAAAAATCAAAAGTAAAAATTTCTACCTGCACTAAATTTTGGTCTTCAAAAGCTATCGCTTTTTCTCACCTTGAGGGGAGATTAAGAGGGGTGACAGAGATACAATTTTTTTGCAAAGTACCTATCTTAAAATTTCATTAATCCCAAACCGAGTTGGGAAGTTAGAATCAATACACTTTCTTAATAAATACCTCTTTTTGGGTAGTCTCAGGATGGTAAGAATTAAACTTTCCTTCATTATCTACAGCGAGAATAACATCACAATACTCAAAAGCTAAATCGACATTATGCGAAGAGAAAAGAACAAGCTTGTTTTCTTCTTTGGCCAATTTGTTTAATAACTCTATCGTTTTTAGTCGGTTACTGTAATCTAAGAATGCAGTGGGTTCATCTAACACAATTACGGCAGCTTCTTGCGCCAATGCTTTTCCTATCATTGCTTTTTGACGTTCTCCATCCGAAATAAGATGCGTACTTTTTTGTTGCAGGTTTTCCAAATTTAGGAGATTTAAAATCTCATTAATACGCTGGTTATCTTGCTTAGATAATTTTCCTAAAACGTTAGTAAAAGGCGCTCTACCTAAGGCAATAAGATCCTTAACAGATAAATGTTGAACTCCATTGAATTTGGAGGGAACAAAGCTTAAATACTTCGTTTTTTCTTTTGCATTAAGTGCTTGTATTGCAGTTCTATCAATTTGAATAGTTCCACCCAATAGCTTTTGTTCTCCCAATAATGTTTGAAGTAGAGTTGTTTTACCACAACCATTTTTACCCATTAAAGCGTAGGTTTTTCCAGTTTCTAACACCAAATTATCAATGGTAAACAAAGCTGTTTTATATCCAATTGCGCTATATGAGAATTCTATTTTCAAAACTTTTTCAAAATTATCCAAACTACAATTGGCGCTCCAATTAAAGCCGTTATTGCGTTTATAGGAATTGCAATTTGCTCACTCAACAGTTGAATAACGGTATCGCAAAGTAGCAATAAACTTGCTCCAAGTAAAGCGCTTCCTAGAAGTAAGTAGAAATGATTTGTAGTTTTAAAAATGAGTTTCACAATGTTGGGTATAGCTAAACCAATAAAGGCTATTGGTCCGCAAAGAGCAGTAACTGTGCCTGTTAAAACTGCTGTAATGATAATGATAACAAAACGTACTTGTTTAATTTTTATTCCTAAAAACTGTGCGTTTTGGTCGCCTAGCACCAATAGATTTAACGGTTTTACTAGAATAAAACTAAGTAAAAATACAGTTAAAACTACAAAAGCAAACCACCCTAATTGTTCAAACTGTACGTTACTTAGAGAGCCAAAGCTCCATAGTGTGAAAGCTTTTAGTTGGCCAGCATCACTGTAAGATTGTACTATATTTATGAGCGCAGTGGAGAAACTTCCAAGCATGATTCCAACCAAGAGCAGAGAAACTTTCGATTTCACATATATAGAAGTGAATAAAATTAAAATACCAAAAATAAGCGCTCCGAGTAAAGCACTACTTACAACACCTAAATCTGTACTAAAAACAGAAAAGCCAGACATAGTTGCTAGGGCAACCAATAAACTGGCTCCTGAGTTTAAACCCAAAACGTACGGACCAGCCAACGGATTTTGAAACAAAGTTTGCATTAATAAACCAGATATCGATAGTGCTATTCCGGCCAAGATAGCTGTTGTAGCTTTGGGAATTCTAAATATTTTAGCAGAAAGCTCTGCGGCGTTTTTAGAGTCAAAATCAAAAAGTGAATTCCAATAATCTGTTAACGAAATATTAACTTGTCCAACAAAAAGGTTGAGTACAAAGAAAACCACCAACAATAGAGTTAAGAAAATAAGGAGTTTACTATGTTTATGTACAACCAAATCAGTCTTCTATTTTTTGATAAAAATAAAGTGTTTTATCGTCTACCAATTCTGGGTGGAAAAGTGTAATAAAATCGGCTAATATTTTATGCGGACTCACAGCACTTTGCTCCCAAAAACAATTTTGATTAGCGCTGTACGAATACATATTTCTCTTTTTAAAAGCTTCAAAGTGTGTGTATTTTGCGTTATTATCCTCAATCTCTTTAATCGTACTTCCGGGAGCGTTTATCCAGTGAGGAACATCTCCTTGGTCTGCAATTAATGCTTCAAATTGCAATTGTAAACTACCAACACCATCTTGATTTTTGTAAAGATAATCTAAGTTGGCATCTTCAAAAAGTTGTGCCATGTAGCTTTCTCCTGCCGGAGCATTCCAAAAATCTCCCCAAACAGATCCGGCAATAATTTTTGGTTGTTCTAGGGCTTTTTTTGCCAAATCTTTCAAACTTTCGTAACGCAAGACTTCTTGATTAAAATAGGCGGTAGCTTCTTTTTCTCTATCGAACAATGCGCCAATAACTTTAATCCATTCTGCTCTTCCCAAAGGATGTGTTTCTTTCCAATCATAATTTGCGAACGTTGCAATTTCTGTTTGATACAATTGTTTTAAAACTGGAGCATTCATATCGAAACCAGAATGCATAAGTAAATTTGGAGATTGCGCTAAATAATTCTCAAAATTTCCTATTCCTATATCTCCAACATTTGCTAATTGTTTTGCTTTTATTTTGTCTGAGCAAAGGTATTTATCATCAGAAATACCCACTAATTTATCCGTTAAGTTTAGTTTTTCTAGCATGCCCAGATGCGTACTTGATAAAGCAATGGTTTTTGTTATCGGTAACTTTATAAAAGATAAATTAGCGCTTTTTACCAAAGGTTTTACATCGGTGTAAAGGCAATAACTCCATTTTTCATTCTCGGTTTTGACTGAAATAATTTTGTAGTTATCGTAGTGTATTATTTCAAAATTTTGTGCGTAAAGAATCGTTGACGTGTCTGTTTTAATCCTTTCTTTTAGGTCAACTTTTTCTTTTCTATTTGAAGTATTCTCGCAGTTAGATAGGAGTAGGCTTACTAAGCCTAAAATTGTTATTAAAAATAGCTTTGTTGAATGTTGATATCTTAAAACCGATACTTTCATACTGCAAAATTGAACAAATTATCTCTTCAAATCCTAATTTACTCCTACAAATAATTAAAATGAGTTAACTAAAATGCAATTGTTTGAGTTTTTTATTCCTAATTTTGCATCGCATTTAGGTTTCAAACTCTATAAACATTGGAGGGAGAATTAATAAGGAATCTTGTGAAATTCAAGAACTGTGTCTGCAGCTGTAAGCTCTAGCAGATTTATTCAAATACCACTGTCCATAAAACAAAAAGGATGGGAAGGGAATAAATTAAGGAGTGAGTCAGAATACTTGCCAAATGCATAATGAAGACTTCAGATTAAAGTCGGATTTAATAGTACAAACATGCATTTATTGCATAGCTGTTCTCTTGAATTTATAAAAGACACTCGTCTTTGATCTGTAGTCATTTTTTAACTTTTTAATTTTTCAGTTATGAAAAAATGTTACATTATGATTGCGCTTATGCTTGGAGCAGGAACAACTCAAGCACAAGACACGTTAACGGTTGATTTTGAAAATCCCGTACTTCCAACTTTAGATACGAACTATATTGCCCAATCAGAAACAGACAGTTTCTTAATGTTAGATGCAACATTTGGAGCTACAGCATTAACCAGTCAATGGGGAACTTTTTACAGTGGTTTTACATATTCTAACAGAACAGATGTTACAACAACAGGTTTTACGAATGGAAACAGTGCTTTCGCCGGAGAAGGAGCTGAAGGATCAGATCAGTATGCTATTTTTTACAGTTCTAGTGATACATTAATTTTTAATGGTCCAACTGTACTTGTAGACGCTCAGTTTACAAATAGCACGTATGCAGCACTCTCTATGCGAGATGGTGATAATTTTGCGAAGCAGTTTGGATCAACAACGAATGCTTCTGGAGTAGATGATGGAACCAATGGAGAAGACTTTTTCTTTGTTCGTTTTAAAGGTTGGGATGTAGATGGAAACCTAACCGATTCTGTTGATATTTATTTAGCAGATTATCGTTTCTCTGATGATACACAAGATTATATTTTAGAAGATTGGACAAATTTCGATCTTTCTTCTTTAGGGATAATCAAATACGTTACCTTCAGCTTCGCATCCTCAGATGTAGGTCAGTTTGGAATGAATACGCCAGCTTATTTTGCAATGGACAATATGCGTTATTACAATTACTATGCGACTTTAGATAAAGAAGCGTTGGCAGTAAGTATCTTCCCTAATCCTTCAAGTAATCAAATTACAATCAGTGGAGTAGAAGGAGCTCTGAAAATAATATCTACAACAGGAAAAGTAGTTTACGCAGGTTCGCTATCAAATAATCAGACCATAGATATTTCTGCTTTTGAGACAGGTATTTACTTTGTAAACATAGATACTGCTAAAGGTTCTACAATGCAAAAAATAACCGTTCAATAAATTATTAGGGTAGTCTGAAATGAATATTTTCAGGCTCCCATATTTTTCATGAAGTTTTTTAACGTAATATTTCTGTTTTTACTTGCTCAAAGTTGGGCTCAAGAGGATAGTACCTTACAAAATAAGCTTCCTGTGCAGCTTTACAAGTCCATTCAAATTATAAAGCCTGTTAGACAAGAGCTCATTATCAATGTTCCTATGCACTATTTTGATAGCGAACAAATTGATAGGTTACAACCTTTAGATGTTGGAGATTTATTACAACGATCACCAGGAATAACTTTAAAAAATTACGGAGACATTGGTGGGTTAAAGTCGGTATCTTTTAACGGTTTGGATGGTCAACACAACGTATTAATCTTAAATGGTGCAAAAGTATCTAACCCTCAGTCGGGTTTAGTGGATTATAGCAAACTCCGAACAGAAAATCTGACTTCTTTGTATGTGTCCACAGATACAGATTATGTAATCGGTTCTACAGTAGACGCAGTACTTGCCGGAAATGCTGTACTTGCTAGAACTTTTGAAAGTACTCGTGCGATGGACAAATTAGCTGTTCGTTTTTCAGGACTCTATGGCTCTTTTAATTTATCAGACCTTTATTTGGCGACAAAGTTTAGAATAAAGAAAAATGGTTTTATTGCCCTAAGTGGATCGAGAAGAGATTATGATGGTGATTTTGATTATGACTTAACTTCACAAAATATAACGCTTTCTGGAACTCGCAGAAACAACAACTATAGTCAAGATCAATTGAACTTTGGTAGCGGTTTCAATTGGGAAACGGAAAAAGGAAAGAAGCTAAGCTTTCAGTTAAATGCTTACTACATTTCAATATTTAATCAACTTCCCGGAGCTGTAATTGCCTACATGGCAGATAATGATGAACGTTTGTCTACAAATCAATTCAATGTAAACGGTGAGTTTTTTATCAAAAATACGTTTAAGCATCGCGGTTATCTCACTCAAAAAGTTTATGCAAATTATAATTATGATAGTATAAGCTACGTAGATCCGACGTATTTTACCAACCCTAGTTTTATAGAGCACAATTATCAAAACGATAGTTACACTTTCGGTTATCTCTACAGTTTGAATCGTTTTTATGGTCATTTAATTCAATTCGGTATAGAGGAAGAGGTGAATAGATTAAGTACAAATAGAAATACGATAGACGAGCCAGTTCGTTTTTCTACAAAAGCTTTTTTTGCTTACAATAGAAAATTGAAAGACTTTTATATTATAGGAAGACTTGGATTTATAAATGTATTTGAACAAAATCAAACTAAAAAAGAATGGCGTAAATCTCAAAATGCAATTTTACCAAGTGTAAGAGTGAACCTTAATAAGTTCAAAAAAATTAAACCCTATTTAAGTTATAAATCAAGTTTTAGGCTGCCCAATTTCAATGAGTTATATTACTCTCAAATAGGAAATATAAATTTAGAGCCAGAAAGAGCAAATCAATTGAAAGTAGGTTTAAATGGCAGAGGAGAAAAAGAGGTAAACTACTCTAAAAGATTCTATTATGATTTTGTTCTTTTTGCTTCGCATATAAAAAACAAAATACAAACAATACCAACAGCCAATAGCTTCATTTGGAGTGCGCAGAATGAAGGGAATGTTTTAAGTTTTGGAACAACGATAACTGCAAAATATACTTTGCCTATTTCAGATAATTTTCAATTGGACAGTCAAATAAGTACAACTTTACAAAATACAGTGAATAGAACTAGCGAAGAAGATATAAACTTTAATCATACTTTGGCCTATTCTCCAAATTTACTGGGAAATGCAAATATTTCTTTAAATAGTTTTGGTATTAAATCTACACTAGAAGCAATTTATACGGGCAGCAGGTACAGTTTAAATCAGAACATTATTCAAAACCGCCTTGATGCATATTGGCTTTTCAATGCATCGTTAAGTAGAAAATTTAATATCCGCGATAAACACGCTGTATCCCTATTTATGAGCGTTAAGAATATATTTAACACCAACAACCATTTTGTGCGTTACTTTGTGTTACCAGGTAGAAACTTTCAAATTAAAATAGCTTATGCGTTTAATTAATATACTTGTCTTGTCCTTACTTGTAGTTGCTTGTAAAAAAGACGATTGTCCAACACCAGATAACTCAAACAGTGCTTTAGAAAAAGGTTTTTTGGTTCTAAACGAGGGACTTTTTCAGCAGAATAACGCAAGTCTAAGTTTTGTTAATGAAGACAATCTAACGTTTCAAAATCAATTATTTTTGAATAGAAATGGAAGGTTGTTAGGAGATACTGGAAACGATATGGTTGCCTATCAAGATAAAGTTTATATTGTATTAAATGCCAGTAATACCCTTGAAGTTTTAGATAAAACGACCTTGAAAGTTGAGCAGCAAATTAGTTTACACTACCAAGGCAGTTCGACTTCTCCTAGAGCTATAGATTTTCATGATAATTATGCATATGTATGTGCATTTGACGGATATGTTTATAAGATAAACTTGAGTAATTACGAGATCGAAACCCGATTTGCAGTAGGAAACAACCCTGAGGATGTTCTCGTTGTAAATGACAGATTGTTTGTGAGTAATTCTGGCGGTTTAAATGCGCCTGATTATGACTCTACAGTAATGATTTTTGATTTGAACACGCACACGATAATTGATACAGTTTTTGTAGGAGCTAATCCAGGAAGAATGATTGCAGATGCAGAAGGTGATGTTTATGTAATAAAGAGAGGAGATTATGCAGCTGATCCTTCTAGTCTAGTCTACTTAGACGCGCAAAACAATTACCAAACCACTGATTTTAATTTACCTTGCACTTCTTTTTTTGTGGAAGGGAATGTATTGTATCTTGGCTTTTATGATTACAATACGAGCACTTCCAGTGTAGCAACTTTTGACACTGAAACAGAGGGTATCTTAAATTCAAATTTGATTACTAGTTCCAGTTTAATTACGCTTTATGCTTTGGCTGTAAAAAACGAGATGGTTTATTGTATGGATGCAAGAGGTTTTACAAATACAGGTGTGATTCGAGTTTTTAACTCTAGCGGAAATTCAGTAGGTGAATACGAGGTGGGTTTAAATCCAAATTCAATAATATTTTATGATTAAGTCTGTTTTTATATTAATTGTCCTTTTATTTTCTTTGCTTTTGAGAGCGCAAAGTTACCCTGGTCCCGTGGGCAGTTCTACAACGGATGCAATTGCGAATGATAGTCAATTATTTACCAATTGGGCAACTGGAGTTGAGATAAAAAGAGGGTTTTTAGACATTGAAGATACATTATTTGAAGTTTTTGGTACAAATCGTGCTTTTTTTGGTTATCCTAACAATGCATTAGGTTACGCTTCAGGTGTAGTAGGAGATATAGTTTCTTTAGGAGATGGAGGAGAAGCAATTCTAACTTTTGATTGGCCAATATCAAACGGGAATGGTCCTGATTTTGCTGTTTTTGAAAATAGTTTTGACGATAGTTTTTTAGAACTCGCATTCGTTGAGGTAAGTTCAGACGGAATTCACTTTGTTCGTTTTCCATCTCATAGTCAAACACAGTTACTAACTCAGGTCAATGGTTTTGGAAATTTACAGGCTTCTCGTTTACATAATTTAGCAGGAAAATATCGAGGTGGTTACGGAACTCCCTTTGATCTGGAAGATTTGCAAGACAGCTCAGGAATTGATATTCAGAACATTAATTACGTTAAAATTATTGATGCCGTTGGTTCTATCGGAGATAGCGCCAGATACGATGCTCTAGGTAATAAAATAAATGATCCTTATCCGACACCTTATGAATCTGGAGGCTTTGATCTAGATGGTGTGGGTGTAATTCATCAGACCGTTGGAATCTCTGAAGAAAAAAAGCCAGAAATATATTTTTATCCAAACCCTGCAAAAGAATTTATTCAATTCAATCAAAAAGTAGAAGCTGTAGAAATATTCAATTCTGTTGGTAGGTCTGTCTATTCTTCAAAAGAAGGAGAGCTTGTTTTATTAAATTTACCGAAAGGAATTTATTTTGTGAGTTATTCATTTCAATCAAAGTATTTTAGAGGTTCACTTGTTGTGAATTAGTAACAGTTCAGGTTTGTGATGTTTAGATTACATTTTTAGTTCAAAGCAACTAATCGTTAATTACATTCGTTTGTAACTCAAATAACGAAAAATCATTAATTATGAATGTAAAAAATATCACACTACTGCTTTCTGGCGTTTTATTGGCCTTTACAGCTTGTAAAAAAGAAGACGATGCCGTTTCACCAATAGTTCCAGAACCTGTAGTGGGAGCTATTCAGGCAGACGGAGCGCTTTTAAGTAACTTTTTTAGTGTTAACAATTCAACAGCAACTCAAAGTTTTACGATTGACGCAACAACTCCAATGTCAATTACAGGTAACAAAGGAACTGTAATTCAATTTTTTGGTAATTCTTTCCAAGATGCTTCAGGTAATCTTGTAAGCGGAAATATAGATGTAGATTTAATTGAAATATACGAAAAAGTAGATATGCTTCTTTTAAATAAACAAACTTTAGGAGATAATAACGGAATGCTTTCTCCACTTATTTCTGGAGGTGAGTTCAAGATTACTGCTTCTCAAAATGGGAATGATGTATCTTTGATTCCGGGTTACAATTATAATATGATGGTTCAGGCTCCAAATGGAGTAGATCAAAACATGCAGATATTTTATCAGAGTTCTGCAACTGCCGATACGCTAACTTGGGCGCAGGCTGATTCTTCATTACTTTTTGGAACAAATGGAGTTTATAACGGATATTTTGATTCTCTTGGTTGGGTAAACTGTGATTATTTTATGAGTCAAACTGGCCCGCAAACGTCAGTTTCTGTTGATTTACCAGCAGGATTAAATAATACGAATTGTTCTGTTTTTATTTCTTTTGACGGTTTAAACAGTTTAACTTCTATCTATAATTATTCTAATGGACTTTTTAACACGGGATCTTGGTATACCTTGCCTGTTGGATTAGATGTTCATTTTATTGCTTTGGCATTTATTAATAATACGCCTCATGTAGCAATTGTACCAGCAACTATTACTAACAATCATTTAGAAACGATAACGGCATTAACGGCTACAACTCCTAGTCAGTTAACCACAGATATTCAAAATTTACCATAAGAAATTACCTCTACAACGATCAAATTTTGATTATAAAAAATGCGCATACAGTTTTTAGTATGCGCATTTTTTTTGGTAGAACTTGATTTTTTCAGCAAACAATTTTCTATTTAAGGTTTTATAAAGGTATATGTTTCATACGTCTATAGATAAACAAATCGTACAGCGAAGAGAGTTGGTATTTCTAATATTATCGGGTATATTTTTAGGTTCTTTGGTGATGCTAAATATTTTAGGAGTATCTCGTTTTGTAGATTTATCTGAAAGTATTGGTATTCCATCCGATTCTGATTTTCGTTTTTCATTAGCGATTGGAGTTTTACCGTATCCAATAACGTTCTTATGTACAGATTTTATTTCAGAAATTTACGGTAGAAAAAGAGCAAACAGAGTAGTTTGGGTAGGTTTAATTTTGAATCTATGGGTGCTGTTTATTCTTTGGTTTGGCGGTTGGATAAATGCTCCTGAGGAGTTATTAAACGACGGAACGCTTCCAGTAAGCATAGAAAATGGTGAGGCAATTGTTCCTTACGGATATGCATTTTATGATATTCGAAAATTAGCTTTCGGTGCTACTTTGGCATCAATGGTAGCGTATTTAATAGCTCAGTTTGTAGATGTACATGTTTTTCATTACATCAAAAAGAAAACGGGTAACAAAAAGTTATGGTTAAGAAACAATGCATCTACTTTGTTGAGTCAGTTAGTAGATAGTATTGCGGTTATATTAATTACTCATTTCTTGGCGAATGGCTTACCATTAGATTATACATCATCAATTTCGTGGCAACTGTTGATGTTTATTTTGAGCAGTTATCTTTTTAAAGTAATCGTAGCTTTACTAGATACCATTCCATTTTATTTCGGAACAAAATGGCTCAGAAATTACCTTAAAATTGAAGATGAGGTTGCTTAAAAGTAAAGTAGTATTAGTTTTGAAGTACTACTTTGATTGATTCAATTTCCTTGTCTGTTTCAACTAAGAGCTGATAAAACCCATTAGGTAAATTAGAAACATCCATTTCCTTTAACCCGTTATTTTGGATTACTTTTTTTCCATTTAAATCGTACAGTGTTGCCTTAATTAGCTGTTTTTCTGAATAAATATGGAGTACGTTTTTTACAGGATTGCTTACCTTGATGTCTGTGTGTTGATTTTCAGATGTTAATCCTAAACCGGGCTGCGGATTATCCTTGTATTCTACAGAAGAAATTTGTTCTTGACCTAAAACATCTTGTGTAGTAATAGTGAGTAAGGGTATGTCTTCATTATTGGTCCACCATTCGTAAATTGTAGAATTAGGAACAGGTAGCTGCAACCAAGATCCAACTCCACCAAAGGCAATGTAGACAGAGTCTATTTCTGAAATTGAGTGTTTAACACGTAGCGCACTAAACGTACCGTATGGAGTTGTAATAGTCCCCCAACCATCAACAAAACTGCTTCTTTGCTTGTATTGAATAAATCTAGCATCAAAAATTGGGTTTAAGTCGGCCTCTGTGTAAGCACGACTCGAATATGTGTTTCCAAATTCTAATGGAAATTCATAGCCTTTTTCAACAGTATCGGATCTAAAAGGAATTTCTTGACCATTGGCAACTAAACTGAATCCTATATAGGTTAATGAATCTGGAGTAATTTTAGTGAATTGGTTTACATCTTCAATTGTCAAAGGAAGAGCAGGAGGCAAGAGGTCAAATGGTAAAGTAGAAGCAGATTTATAATAATCTGCCTTATATTCTGTTGGCGCAAACGGACCAAATAGCGCTTGCACAAAGAAGGGTGCAGTAGACATTGAAAGATAACTATCTGTATATTGACTATTCGCAGATAAACTAGAAAAATCCCACGTTACATTTGAACCTGTGGTAGTTGTGTTTAAGTTCGTTTCTATAGATTGTGATAGCACATAATCAGCAGCATCTTGATTAAAATCATTCGCTGAGATTGAAATTTGCCCAAAAACTGAATTGGTAGTCAGTAAAAGAGTAGTAGCAAGTATAAATATTTTCATATTAATTGTTAGAGGTTGCAATTTTAAAATCTAATGAAATGGGTTGTATCTCTCCTGTTACGTTATTTTTAGCAAAGCATTCAGAAGAAGCGTGTATTTTAAATGTAGCTTCTCCATCGAGATTAGGTGTTCCTTGTTTTATACTTTCAATAGTAACAATGGAAGTGTCATTCTCGGTTATGTTTGTAGTGTATGACTCTCCATTTAATGAGAAGTTAACTATAAAGCCAAAATCGTTGTTTCTGGTATATTCTATTTCGTGTCGCGAGAAATCTTGTATATATTTTCCTGTTTGATTAAGATCTGCAAGTAATTGCTTGGTACGTTTCACACCATTAACATACGTTATCTCTGCTTTTATTCTTGTAGAATTGGATGAGTTAGCAATCGTAATTAATTCATTTTCCGTACTTGTAAGCGTTTCGTTTAAGTACCATTTGATATTATCAATTTCTGTATCAGAACTTATCCAAGCCTGTATTTTTCCATCTAACCCAACTATATATTGTAATTCACCAATTGCATTTTTCTTATAACCTACAATTACGTCGTTACATAATACATTTGCGCTTCCATCAGTAAATGTTACAAAGGCGCAAACCTTGTATAATCCAGGTTCAGTTAAAACAATATCATCTATAGAGTAAAAGATATCATTTACATACCAGTTTATTTCACTAATTCTCAAATGATTTTCAAAATCTGATTTTTCAAACTTAAAAACTTCAATATCGTCTGATATATAAAAAGGAGCTGTTTCTAAACCAGAATAATTAGAAGTTTCAATTTTATCGAGATTTCCATTACTTATTTGAATAGAGAAAGAGGTGTTTTCATTAGATATTGATCCTCCTAAAAAGGACACCAAGTTAGATTCGGAAGTATTTGTAGTCATTACATATCCATCATCACCTGCATTAAATTCAATTGAATCTCCATTAATCGTAACAAGAGCACTGTAAACTGGAGTTGTTGAATTAATAATTTCTGGCAATTCCTCTTTCTTGCAAGAGAAGAACAGAAATGAAGTCAAGAACAAGATTGTAAAACTTTTCATAAATGTTAAAAGTTAAGCTTTATATAAAGCTGACCAAATAAAGGGTTTTTTCGGTTTTCACCGAATTCAAATACGTTTTCTTTTGAATATCTATCTGTTAGTAAAGTACCTGCTTTAGCTCCTACGCTAATTTGTGACGTAAGTGCTTTATCTACAAATACATGTCCACTAAGCGAAAAATCATTCAATCCCTCTCTTATGTTTTGATAATCTTCGTTAATTACAATTTGGTTGTTTTCTGTTGAAGTAAAGTGAAGTGTGTTTGAAAGTAAATAACGCGCTGATAGTCCTGCTCCAAACGAATATCCTTTTACCTCAACACCAAGTTCTAACGGAACGTATACTTCGTACAAATTATCAAACACGATATGATGAGAATAGGTATTACTAGAATACCCATAAACCTTAGAACGGTCAGTATAGGCAATTGCCGAATTAGTTGTAGCAGCAATTCCTAATCCAGTTCTTAAGACAAGGGTTTCAAATTTATGTTCGACGTTGAGCGAAACATCAGTGGTGTAACTTCTTCCTAAGATATTAGTATTGTATGCTTCGGCAATACCTAAATTCAATTGAGAATAAATATTCCAACCCTTTTTTGATTTAATTTTTGGATCTACAAGTTGCTTATTTTTTAGCTGTTTTGAAATAACTGGTAAATCTTGAGTATGAATTGGAAGGATTTCTGTAACTTCTTTCGTTGTCTTTACTGACTCCTTTTTTGGATTATTTGCATTATAACTTTCACTATTTTTAAGCAATTCAGAAGAACTACTTGGTGCTAGATTTAAACCATTCTGTTCAACGCTATTTTTAATAAGTGTTGATTTTGAATGCATCTTTTCAAGTGTTGCAGTTTTGTTTTGCGATGAAAAATTATTTTTTATTGAAGAAGTATTTGTTTGCTTTTCAGAAGAAAAATGTTGGGATTTCTTTTGTCCAAGTGTTGAGCTCTTTTCGATAGCTGCAAAATGTACGCTATCCGAACCAGTGAATAATAGAGAAGAAAGTAAGGTAAAAATTACCGTACCCGCAGAAAACCAGATCCATAATCCTCCTTTTTTCTTTTGTTCTGCGTTTAGAATAGATTCAAATTCGTTCCAATAATCTTCCTTGTATTCTGGAGATTTTGAACGCGTTGCTGCATCTTTGAATCTATTATCTAAATTTTTGTCTGTTAAATTCATATTACTTTAAGTCGCAATTCAGCTTCTTCAAGCTCGATTAGTAATTTTTTTAATTCTTTTCTTGCCGTTGATAAATGCCATTTTGATGTTCCTTCAGACATTTCTAATAATTCGGCTATTTCTCTGTGGTTGTATCCTTCGATCACATACATTACAAAAACTTGTTTGGTTGCAGGTTTTAAGTAATCTAATAAATCTAGGATATCATCTTCGGCAAAGTGACGAATAGCATTATTTTGAGACGATCTTGCATGGTAATCTAGTTCTCTTTCGTTATCTCGATTACTGATGATTTCGTTATAATTTTTGTTTTTTCTGTATTCATCTATTATCGTGTTAGACATAATTCTCTTTGCCCAAGCAGCGAAGAGGATATCATCTAAATCTACAGACGATAAATTTTTGAGAATCTTTAAAAAACCTGAATTAAACACAGAACGTGCATCTTCATCGTTTTTATGGTAGCGTTTACAGTTGATCATTAAAAATGAGAAGCATATTTCGTAGAGCTTTTTTTGAGCTTTACGATCATTATTAGCACAGGCTTTCAGCAAATCTGAGTCTACATGCATATAATTTCCTATGTTTCTAATTTTTTTGTTCACCGCAATATAATCAATTATCACTTAACAAGAAAGAAATTGTGTTTAAACGCTTTCTTTCTTTAATTTAGTAACGCAGATTTTGTTTAATCAGTTGGTAATTACAAGTTAAATATGAAATTATTTTTGTTAAGACACGCAAAGACAAAACAGTTTTCAAGTTCTGGCTCTGATTATGATAGAAAATTAAAGGAAAAAGGAGAAAAACAACTGGCGTTAATGAACGCGCATTTGAAAGCTCATTTTCCAGATTTAAATCTACATATTTTGCTTTCTCCAGCAAAACGAACTGAACAAACCTTCAAATACTTATCAAATAATTTAAATAGCAGCAATTGTGAATGTGATGCTGATTTATACCTCGCAGATTTGAATACGCATCTGCATAAAATTTGGAATGTAAAAACCCACAAAGATCTTTTGGTGGTTGGACATAATTACGGATTAAGTGAAACGGCTTCCTATTTTTTAGATGCGCCCATTACACTGCCTACTTGTGGATTAATTGTTTTAGAATTTAATATCGAATCTTGGGAAGAAGCATCGCGCGGTTGTGCTACTCTTTATCATCAATTTTATCCGCAGGTTTTGGGTTAGGTTTATATAAATAAATTATTCTTGTTTCTGTTTCAGAAGTGTGATTACTGCTTTTATTCATGGTTTGCTCAGATAGCTCTTTATTTACATTTTGCATGGCTAAATATCTTTCTTGAGCTTCTTGTATTTTTTTATTGTAAATACCTTCTAAATCTGGAGGTTCTATACCAAGTTCCTCTTCAATTTCATATCGATATTTGGTAGCTTGAGGTCCCATTTTTCTAAAACTTATCGCGCATAAAATTCCTGCTAGAAAACCAGAGAGATGACCTTCCCAAGAAATGGGCTCCTTGGTAGGGAAAATTCCCCAAATTAAACTTCCATACAAGAAAATTACCATCAGAGAAATTCCCCATAAGGTTTGATTACGTCTTATTACACCACTTAAAAATAAAAAGCCAAATAACCCATAAATGATTCCTGAAATCCCGATATGATAACTAATTCCTTTTTGTGCGATAGACCAAGTTAAAAAACCGGTAGCTAACCAAATAATAATCCAAACGCGGAGCGCTATACTCTTGTAGAAGTAAATGAGTAATGCCGTTAATACAAAAATTGGAATACTGTTACTTAAAATATGATTAAAGTCGCGCTGAGAATGAACAAAAGGCATGAAAAAAATACCTTTCAATCCTTCAACTTGTCTCGGAAGAACACCGAGTTCATAAAATTCAAACGGAGTCGTCGCATCAACATAAAACACACTCCATAAGAATATCAGAATAAAGAACGGATAGAGCAGTGCTTCTAGTAAATTGTTAGAATATAAGGTTTCTTTTTCCACGTCCACTTGTGTTCAATAATTATGCCTTTAAAAAAGTACAGACAGCTTGGCAGTTTTGCGAAAAGATAAATTTAAAATACGATATTTGCCATCCAAAAATAAGAGTATGAGACGAGTAGTAGTAACAGGTTTAGGAGCGTTAACGCCTATTGGCAATTCTACCAGTGAATTCTGGGATGGATTAATGGCAGGGAAAAACGGGATTGAACAAATTCAATCTTTTGATACTACTTTGTTTAAAACAAAAATTGCTGCCGAACTAAAAAACTATAATCCAACAGAACATTTTGATAGAAAAGAACTGAAAGCTTATGATAAATTTGCACAATATGCTCTTGTTGTTGCTCAAGAAGCGCTTTCAGATGCTTCAATTGATGCAGCGTTAATAGATCTTACACGAGTTGGTGTAATTTGGGGTTCTGGTAACGGCGGAATTCAAACACAAGAAGAACAAATATCTGCACATGCGAAAGGAGATGGTACACCGAGATTTAGTCCGTTTTTTGTTCCAAGAATGCTAGTAGATATGGCTGCTGGAGTAATCGCTATGAAATATGGTTTTAGAGGTGTTAATTACTGTCCTGTTTCTGCTTGCGCATCTTCTACAACAGCTATTATTGACGCGTTTAATTATATAAAGTGGAACAAAGCAGATGTAATCGTTTCTGGTGGCTCAGATGCACCTATTTGTGGATCAACCATTGGTGGTTTTGGATCTTTAAAAGCGCTTTCTACTAAGAATAACGACGTACAAAATGCGTCTATTCCTTTCGATGTGAATAGAGATGGATTTGTTATGGGAGAAGGAGCAGGAGCTCTAATTTTAGAAGAGTATGAACACGCAAAAGCACGCGGAGCAAAAATATACTGCGAAGTAGTGGGTGGAGGAATGGCTGCAGATGCTTATCATTTAACCGGAACTCACCCAGAAGGAGATGGTGCTGTTTTAGGAATGAATTTAGCTTTGCAAGAAGCAAATATTACTGCAGATAGGGTTGACTATTTGAATATGCACGCAACGAGTACGCCGTTAGGAGATAAAAGTGAATTAATTGCAGCTCTAAGAGTTTTTGGTAAAAACTTGAGCGTTTCTGGTACAAAGTCTATGACAGGACATTTACTTGGAGCAGCTGGTGCAATAGAAGCGATTGCGACTGTTTTGGCTTGCAAAGAAAATAAACTTCCGCCAACTATTAATACAAAAGAGATAGAGCCAGACTTTAAAGATAAATTCCACTTTCCCTTGGAGATAGGAACCTCAAAAGAAGTGAACTACGCAATGAGTAATACTTTTGGTTTTGGTGGACATATCGCTACATTACTCGTGAAGAAGTATTCTGAAGATTAATCAAACTTCTGAAGCGATTTTATTTCGTAAGCAGCAGTTGCAGTGAAGTCGGGTATAAGTGTCCCTAAAGTTTCATCAGTTTTAAAGCAATAGCCTTCTACTAATTCTGAAGGTTGTTCTCGTTTACCTTTGTATTTTTTCCAATAATTTTTAATTGTTTTTTGATTTTCTTTAGTTATTCCGATCAAAGTGTTACTTTCTTTGTGCTCATAAATAATGATTCCATCACCCAGTTTAATGTCTTGTCCCATACCGTAAAATTAAATTAATTTCTAAAGATTTTGATGTTATTGTTTTTGCTCTACCTTTTCTACTAATACAAGAGTATAAAACTGATTATTTAACAACAATAGAATCGGGTTGGAGGACTACTGTATCTCTGCGTTATAGCTTTAAGAATAGAAAATAAGTTTCAAACAAAAAAAAGCATATCCAGTCGGATATGCTTTTTAAATAGATCGATTTATTGTTTTTAGTTGTTTGTCATTTCGCGTGCCATTTTTACAGCATTAACGAGATTAACAACACCACCTGTTACACTTAATGTTCCAAATTTCACTTCTTCTTCAGAGCCTGGTAATTCTTGATCTGTATCAGAATAATCTTTAGCCGATTTTAAAAGAATTTCTTTGACTTGCAACATCGTTAAAGATGGAAAGTAACCTTTGATGAATGCAGCTGCACCAGCAACCATTGGAGATGCCATTGAAGTTCCTTGTAATTTCATGTATTTATTATCAGGAACTGTGTTGTAAATTTCAAATCCAGGAGCAAAAACATCTACCTTCGTTTGTCCGTAATTTGAGAAAACTGCTGCCAAATCACCTTTCGCGTATTTTGTGCTTGCACCAATTGTTAAATAGTGCGTAAAAGGTTCTGTTTGACCAGGAAATGTAGATGTTGGAAAGTTGTCTGTTACGTCCACATTCGCATTGTCGTTTCCTGCAGCATGTACAAATAAGACTCCTTTAGATTCTGCATACTTAATTGCGTCTAAAACAAATTCTGGATGATCTGAATACCCTTTTCCAAAAGATCCGTTAATAATCATTGCTCCATTATCAACAGCATATCGTATAGCTAAAGCAATATCTTTATCTCTTTCGTCTCCGTTTGGTACGGCTCTTAAAGACATTAATTTAACGTTCGCAGCAACTCCGTCTCCACCTAAATCATTTCCTCTAACAGATCCTATAATACCTCCAACGTGTGTTCCGTGTAGTGCATCTGGACCTTCAACGTTGTTGTTTCCATAATTTGTATCTGTGATATCATCAGGATTATCTCCAATTAACGTTCTGTCATCACAATCAATATTGTAATTGCAAGAAAGCATATCGTTTAATTGGTCTTTTTGCTTTTCTATCATTTCTAAAGAAAGTTCTCCACTTTTCATCGCCATGGCAATCCCTTTCATTTGCTTCATTTGAGCATCTTCTGGTTTCCACTTTTTAAGATCTTTAAGTGTGTAATCTTCTTTTCCTAATTGTTCGGCAATGATACCTGGTACAGTAGGTATAATTTGATTGGCAAACATGTCCATATTTGCTAAAACACCTTCATACTCTGCTCTAGATTCTTCGTAATCCTTTTGCACCTTTAGATATAACTCGTACGTTGCTTTATCTTCTGGCTTTACATCGCTGGCTTCCATATTTTCATACTTTGGCTTTAGAGTTGCGTAGATACGAGTTAGTTCCAAACGCGTGGCATTAATATTTTCACCGTTGCTATTTCCTAAGAAATTCCAACCGTGCACATCGTCTATGTACCCGTTGTTATCATCATCTATACCGTTATTTGGAATTTCGTCAGAATTTATCCAAATCTGACCTTTTAAGTCTTCGTGTTCTACGTCAATTCCAGAATCAATTACAGCAACTATAACCTCTTTAGATTCTAGTTTTTTCACCATTTTATAGGCTTTCTCTGTTTGCATTCCTTTCTTTCCGTTGTACCAGTTAACAATTTTTTTATCAACTTGTCCATAGACCATAGAACTCATTCCCATAAAGATTACTGGGAAGATAATTTTTATCGTTATTTTTTTCATATGCTAATTAAAGTGCTTGAATTTAGTGTAAATATCGCTTTTTTGTTACAATTGACGGAGAAAATCGTGCCAATTAACTTAAATTTACGTAATAATCAATAAAAATCTGTTTATGATAAAGCAAATCCTGTCTTTAATTGTCTTACTCTCAATTAGCACCTTCAGTTGTGCCCAAGTTAAAAAATTTCAATTTGATACAGTTTTAAACGAATTTGGAGACCGTATAGTTCCTTTTTCTTTGCCAAATACAACCAAAAACTTGAATTTCTTGGTATCCGAAAATATCGCACTTAAAAGAAGTACCAAAGATTTCTTGTTTATTTCTGCAACGCCAAATTGGATAATGGAAAATACTGAGAATGGAAACTTGAGCGATTTTTATTATAACTTTTCGAAACCCGTAGCTTTGGATGATACTGCAAGAGCGATGCATTTTGTTAATGAAGTACATAACGGTGTGAGTCCTTTAAAACAAAGTTTTACTGGAGAAGGTGTAATTATAGGATATGTAGATCAGGGGTTAGATTTTAATCATCCAGATTTTATTGATGAAAATGGTGTTTCTCGTGTTTTGAGGTATTGGGATCATTCTCAGGCTGCAAATTCAACTACGCCGGCTTTGTATGGATATGGAACTGTTTGTGACAGTGCTTCTATTGCAGACGGAACCTGTTCAAGTACAGAAGCAGGTTCTGCGCATGGAACAACGGTTACAGGTATTGGCTCAGGAAATGGATTGTCTAATAATACCAATTCAGGAATGGCGCCAAAATCAAATATAATTGTTGTTGAAACAAATTTTAGTTTGCCAAACTGGACATTGAGCATTGCAGATGCATGCGATTATATTTTTAAAGTTGCAGATAGTTTAGGAATGCCAGCAATTGTGAACCTTAGTCTTGGTACTTATCTTGGTAGCCACGATGGAAACGATCCTGCAGCAGAAATGATAGAAGCGCTTTTGGATGAAAAAGAAGGAAGAATTGTTGTTTCAGCAGCAGGAAATTCTGGTAATTGGGGAAAATATCACGTGAATGCAACTGTAGATCAAGACACTTCATTTGTTTGGTTTTTAAATAATCCAAGCAATGCACTTGGAGCAAATAGAATTTATTTTGACTTATGGTCAGACAATACAGACGCTACATTTGATTTCGCCTTTGCAGCAGATAGAACAGATTTTTCTTTCGTAGGTAGAACTTCATTCACAAATGCTCAAGGTGTAGGTGCCCCAGTTTTATACGACACGATTTACAATGAGAATCAAGAGCGTATTGCTACAATAGAAGCTTATCCAGAAACAATTGGTTCAAACTATAGGTTGCAGGTGCTTTTTAGCGCAGTTGATTCTGTTGATTATTTATACCGTTTTGAGACAAAAGGTACTGGGAGTTATGATTTATGGACTTCTGCTGTTATTGGGTACAATGAAATTGTAAATGTTTTACCGAGTCCAGTTGTTATGCCAAGTATTATTCATTACAATGCTCCGGATAGTTTACAAACTATTGTATCTAGTTGGAATTGCTCAGAAAAAGTAGTTTCTGTTGGAAATGTAAGAGCAAGAACTAGTCATATTGATAACAACGGAAATGTGTACGCTCCGAGTGATGTAACGTCTTCAGGAGAATTATCACCCAATTCGAGTAAAGGTCCGACAAGAAATGGAACAACCAAACCAAATATAGCAGCCAGTGGAGATGTTACTTTGGCAGCGGGTCCACTTTTTGTAATTAATAATCCGGCATACAATGCGGTTATCGATTCTGGAGGTTTTCATGTTCGAAATGGAGGTACATCAATGGCATCTCCAACAGTTGCAGGAATAGCAGCACTTTATTTAGAACAATGCAATACTGCTACCTATCAAGATTTTATGTTAGCTTTAGAACAAAGCGCAATAGAAGATAATTTTACAGGAGCAACTCCAAACTTTGCTTATGGATTTGGTAAAGTTCATGCGTTTGACTTGATGACACAACACTATCCAACTATAACCAATCAAGGCACAACCTTCCAGGCTTCTTCTCACAGCAATTACCAATGGTTTTTAAACGATACACAACTGCCAGGAGAAACAAACGCTAGTATAACGCCTACACAAGGAGGTTTTTATTATGTGGGAGTTGATATTGGTTCTGGTTGTTATGTTTTTAGCGATAGTTTGCAATCTTTTGCAGCGGTAGAGGAAAACTTAAAAGATGTGATTTCGATTTTTCCAAATCCAACTTCAGGAATAGTTCGTGTGAATACAAAAAATATAGAAATCTTAAGATTTGAATTAACCAACGTTTTAGGACAACAAATACCAATAGCTAGAATGAAAGATAACGGTGTTTTTACTTTAGACTTTTCGCAACAAACAAAAGGTGTTTATTTCTTAACCTTGTTTACCCAAAATAAAAAGCATTCAATTAAAGTGATAAAGGAATAGTAATATTTCATTGAATCTCTTAAATTTGGCTCGAATTAAAGTATTTTAAAAATATATGAATCTTTCAGGAATTATTTCAATCTCGGGTAGACCGGGACTTTACTCAGTAGTAGCGCAAGGAAAGAACAACGTAATTGTTCAATCTTTGTCAGATGATAAACGTTTCCCTGCATACGCATCTGATAGAATATCAGCATTAGAAGATATTAGTATTTACACTTATGAAGGCGACGTACCGCTCAAGGAAGTTTATACTAAAATATTTGAAAAAGAGGGTGGTAAAGAAACAATTTCACACAAAGAGAGTGCAAATAAACTTACAGCTTATTTAGAAGAAATATTGCCAGATTACGATAGGGAAAGAGTATATCCTTCTGATGTTAAAAAGTTGTTTCAATGGTACAACTTATTACACAAACACGGCGTTTTAGTTTTAGATGGAGAAAAAGAATCTGAAGTAGAAGAAGCAGTAATTTTAGAAGAAAGTGCAAAGTCCCAAGAAAAACCAAAAAAGAGTGCGCCAAAAAAGGCAGCTTCTAAAGGTGATGACTTAAAGAAAATTGAAGGAGCTGGACCAAAAGCAGCAGAAGCATTAGTAAATGCAGGTTTAGATACTTTTGCCAAAGTTGCGAAAGCAAAGTCAGAGAAACTTTCAGAAATTTTAACTGCAGCAAGTTCAAGACTTTCTCATATTTCAACAGAAACTTGGCCAGAACAAGCAAAGTTAGCAGCAGAAGGGAAGTGGGACGAATTAAAAGCCCTGCAAGGAAAGCTAGACGGAGGAAAAAAATAATAAATAGATATTTTGATAGCGAAAAGGAACACAATTGTGTTCCTTTTTTTTGTCTATATTCTAAATCTAGCAAACCCAAAGGCTGTAGAAAGACTGTTTGAATCTTGTGTGAAGAAATTTAAGGCATCTGCCGACGAGATACCAAATTCATAACCACCATCTTTTAAGATGAAATTGATACCAACAGGAATATTATTTTGATAAATACCACCACCAAAATAACCAGCGCTGATTTGTAACCATTTAAAAGGTCTGAAATCACCACCTACAGAAATAATGGCATTTTGAATATTTCCAGGAGCATCTTTATCAAAGGGTGCAACAATGTCTATTCCAACATTCAACATTTTGAAAGGTTTAATGCTTCCTCCAAGTCTAAAGTTTGCTGCATTTTTAACCTTATATTCTTCTTTACCCACTAGGGTGAGTAAACCGTTACCATTTACAAGTTGATTGATGGATTCTGTAATGTTTCCATCGCTTAAGGCGTTTATGGATAAATTTCCGAGTAACGTATCTTTTACTTCGTAAACATTTCTATCAAACGTAACGCTACCAATATTATTAACACTTGCTGCAAAAGTGAAAATTTTAGCCATTTTTACAGATGCAGATAAATCATACCCATAACCTCTACCAACATTTTCCGGGAAATTTCTAATGTTTTGAACTGCCGCAGAAGGATTCGTTAACGCAGCTACGCCATAGTTAATATTGTAAGTTGGAGAAATAGAAGACCTCACGTTAATGTTATTACCATCAGATTCTAAATCAAAATAAGCCATAGACTGTATATACCTAGCGCTTACACCAACGTATAAAGCAAGTTTATTTGGATTTCCAAAAACTTTTCTTCCATAGCCAATGTTCCATTCTCTATCCCAGCGCAGCTTAATTTTACTACCGGCAGTAATTTCGCTTACGGCTAATGGTACATTTATATTTCCTTGAATTACCGCTTGAAGCGTGTCTGAACTTAGGTCTGGTCTATTTGCAATAGTAGAAGTATCTGTTCCAAACACAACCGTGAGTGAATCAAAATAATTGGAAAATTGACCACGAAAAATTAAGTCTGTTGTTTCCTCGTTTAACTCTGAAAACCAATTGTATTTTTCTCTTACCTGAACGGCTATACCACCAAGCACTCTATTTTGAAAAGAAGCACCAAACCAGTTGTAGTTTGCATGCATAGAGATTCCTTGCTGTGCGTAATCTGCAACGGCTTCTTTTTGTTGTTCCCAATTGTAGCTAGTACTATTCTCATCAAATATTTGATCCTTAAGAGAGTTGGTTAAATCCCTTAATTTATCTTTGTTCAGCGCTGTACTATTTATTCCACCTGCAAATTCTGAGGTGCCAAATGTGATCGATTTTTTTTCGTATTCTAGTTCATAACCAAGAGCAGAAGCATTTACTCCTAAGCATTGATAATCTGTAAGAAAAGTGGTTGCAACTCCTTTTCCAACGGCTGTATAAGCTCCATTTTGGGTTTGCGAGAAAGAGAGAGAATATATGAAGAGCACTAAACCAAAAAGTATTTTTTTCATAACGTGTTAATCTTTAGATGTTTTCAAAGATACTTTTTTAACTCAATCTTTCCATTTAATTCCACAACCGATTGATGGAAGTTGTGTTTTTCTAGGTTCTTTTTCTTGTAATAGTTCTTCTAAAACGTCTGATAAATCTTTTCCTGTAACAGGAATGTTATTTCCTGGTCTGGAGCTATCAAATTGTCCGTGATAATAACATTTGTCGTGTTTATCAAATACATATATATCTGGCGTACATGTAGCGTCAAAGTCTTTTGCAGTTTCTTGTGTTTCGTCGTATAAATATGGAAAACAGTATTCTAATTCTTCTGCATGAATGCGCATCATACCCGGTGAGTCTTGAGGATATCGCATCACATCATTAGAAGATATGGCAACAAATCCAACTCCTTTTTTCTGATAGCTCTTAGCAAGTTTTACAAGTGTTTCGTTTATGTGAATTACAAACGGGCAATGATTGCAAATGAATAAGACAACGGTTCCTTTATCTCCCTTACAGTGCTCAAATGAAAAATACGCTTCTGTAGTTACATCAATTAAATTAAATTTTGGAGCAAGAGTGCCAATAGGAAAGGGGTTTGATTCTGTTAACGCCATACATATTTATTTTAATAGCGAAAATAGTAACTATTCTGCAGATTAATTCCGTTCTTTAAGGTATGGATATGGTAATGTCAAAAAAGAAGCCTGTTTTTCCAATAAGTGATACATTAAGAACGTATTTGGAGGATTATGATAGGGAAGAGGTAATTGCTTTGACCTATGATGATATGAAACGTTGGAGTGAGAGTTTGCCGGTTTTAGATAATGAAGGAAATGATACACTTTGGAGAAGCGTGATGTATCCACAATCTGATCAAACAGAAATTTTCAATGGGTTGCGAGAGATTTACGCGCTCCTTAAAACGGATGGAGATATGGATATAATTAATCATTTAAGTATTTCTCGTATTGAATATTGTTTGTTTGGTAATTCAAATCCATTTCGTATTAAGATTGTGAATAAGATGAATGACAATCACGATTATTTTTATATTAAAAAAGCAGATGCAAGTAGGATTTATGGTTTAGAGCTAGAACACATTATGAGTCCGAATAGAATTAGTTATATCATAGACGGAGATACTTTAGTAGAAGATCACATAGCCGGAATTCCTGGAGATGTATTTATTGAAAGCTACATGGACAACAATCCAAATTTTTATGCAGTAGGTATGGCTAAAGAGTTTGTTAAGTTCAATGAGCGTTGTTTTATTATGCTTTTAGGAGATATGCGTTCGTACAATTATGTAGTAGATATTACACCTGATTTTGATAAAGAACAATACAGAACGCGTACAATTGATTTTGATCAACTGTGTTACGAAGGAAGAATGAATTTTTATAAACCACAGTATTACAAAGAGAATAGAAAAATTGTTGCTTTTTGCATGGAAACGCTTTCGCATGAAACTGTAGCACAATACCAGCATGAGGAGAGAAGTTTGATGAAGAAGAGGTATCATGTTGCCAAGAGCCGACTCACACAATTACTAGAAAGTTTAAGTTTGGATAATCTATCTACACATGAGAAAAGAGCTTCTTTGATTAAGGATTTAAATAAATACCACAACACCGATAAATTTTCGAATTGCCAAACCATGGGAGAAGTGCTAAGAATACATCTCGATTTAATGTTGGGTAAACCCAAGCCAAAAAAGTTAAAGGTGAGAGCTGTTTATAAGGTAGAAGGTTCTAGTTCTGTTGATTAAGGTATAATCGCTTTATGTTAACAAAGGTGTTTTCAATTGTTTTTCTATCTCCGTTTGGTTTTGGACCAAGGGCATTTGCTGATACGATATAACCTTGTGCATCTATTAATATGTAGTGTGCAAAATTTTGTACATTAAATTGGTCAATTAATAAATCGTTTTCTTCAATAACTACTAAGTCCCAATCTATACCATTTTTTTTCTTGTACTTTTCTACGTCTACATTTTCTTTATTTTTAACCACCAGAATTGTTGTAAACTTCACATAGTTATTATAGTTAGCGTATAGTTTTTTCAACAACGGAATTTCCGAAGTCGAAATACGAATATCTTCTTTTACAAACTGTATGTAATGATAGTTAGATAAATAATCTACTCTACTTTTCTTTTGCTCATCTATTTCTAAAATATAGTTGGGAGATCTCGCTCCAGGCATAAGTTCTAACAACTTACTTTTAATATTTCTTGCAATTAATTTGTTTTCAGAAAATAAGGCGTGGTTTGATAAACTGTCTAATATTCGTAGAATATTGGTTTGAGGATAATCCGGAGAGTAGTAAACGTCGCTTAGCATTTTTAAGGCAACTACTTCTCTAAGTTTTCTATTGTGCATTAGCGAATAGTCGTTTCCTAAAGCTTGCATAATAACTGTTGGAGATGCTTTGAGAACACCTTGATAGAAAAGATTATTTGTTGCCTTTGCTATTTTTGTTTGATAATTATCGTAATAGTTCAGAATATACTCCATATATCTATCATTGTTGTAGAATACGGTAAATGGTTTGATGTAAAAGTCGTACTTCTCATATTTATTTCTGGCTCCAATAAAATTGAGGTCATCTAAACTTGCTATTCCATAACGTATATAGTTTTTGAAAAATGCAGAACTATCATTTTTGTATCTTTGCGCTGTCTTTGTTTTGAATTGATCCAAAGCTCCTACAAATTCACTTTCTTTTTTATCTGTTCTTCTGTAATTATTTTTTAAAAAGTACAGTACTTCTTCTTCAAACATCAATGTTTTGTAGTTTATGTCCGTGCTGTCTAGTCCGCCAAAAAAATACTCTACAAGATTGCCTTCTGGTCTATATGCATTGTGCAGCGCTTTGTCTTTAACATAAAGATCGTACACGCCATTTGGTTGTAGATAGAGGTAGAAATAATTCTTACCAATTTCAACTTTTACTTTTTGAATTTCATCAATAAAAAAGTTGAGGTCAAAAGTACTATCTGTTTTTACTGTTGTTTGCGCTAATTTACTTGTGTTGAAAGAAAGGTAGTCTTCAATTTTATAAACAATTGCTTCGCAACCTGAGCAGTTTTCAGCATATCCTTCTAATGAAACCAAGGCTTTTTGAGCATAAGTGCTTAGAATGGATAAAAAGAAAAAAAGTACAACAAGGTGTTTGTTCATAGTATTTATTTAACGAGTAAATCTGCATTGGTTACGAACCTATCAATTTTCCCGCCAGATTTATGAATTTCTCTAACAATAGTAGCGTTTATTGCTGCGTATTCTGGAATAGTCATAAAAAAAACACTTTCTACATCAGAAATTTCTAAATTCATTTGAGCAATACTTCTTTCGTAGACAAAGTCTTTTGAATCGCGTAAACCTCTAATGATATATTTTGCACCAATCGAATTGCAAAATTCTGTGGTTAAACCTGTATATTGTTTTACGCTTATTTTTGGGTTGTTATCGAATATAGAATTGATGTGTTCAATTCGTTTCTGAGTATCAAAAAGATATTCTTTTGATGTGTTTACACCAATTCCAATTATTATTTCATCAAATAATTCTGCTGCTTTTCTAACGATGCATTCATGTCCTTTCGTAAAAGGATCAAATGAACCGGGAAATACACCTTTTTTTAGATTGCTCATACTTCAAATATAGAATAGTTTGCTGAATTATAAATTGATGTAGGAAAGATTATTTCAATAATGAAAGAAAGTGATTTATTGTCGAATCAATTTTTATTTATAAAATTCTTTTCAAAATAATATGCAATGCGTTTCAATGCCTTTTTTCCGTCTTGCTTTTCAATATTAGCTGGCGGACCAAAAGGTGTGTTGTTTACATCAACAATATAAATTTTGCCAGATGTATTATCTCTCAGGACATCTAATTCTCCAAAATCTAGATTACTTTTCTTACAGAAATCTTCAATTTGTTTTATTTCAGTATTGGATAAATGTTCGTCTGTCTTTTTTAATTCTGTTTTTATGGTTGTGTTTTCAAACCTTTCTTGAATGGGTCTGTATTTTAAATAAATAAAATCAGTTACTTCTCCAATGTAAGGAACACGCATATCCACGATGAGGTCTTGATTAACAGTATTGTCAACTAATATTTGATAAATAGAACCAGATAAAGGTGTGTCAATCGGACCTTCAATTAGTTGTCCATCATGCTTAGCATTTGTATCACTTTTTTGAACCATTTTTCCGGTATGACTCGTCGGATTTACCATTGTATTATAGCCAAAAACTGAGAGGTGCGTAGCGTCTACAAAAACTTTACTAATGTTTACACTTCCTTTATTAATAATATACTTTTTTTGCAGTTGATCTAACTTATTTTGTTCGGTTCTGTGTGTTTTATTTTCCCAATATACTAAAGCACTGTTTCTTTTTGAAGGTTTATTTGTGATAGTATATCCCAAAAGATTTCCTAATTTATAGAGTGTAGAATTTCTACTCGGGTATTCGGGAAAAACTAGAATACTTTGAGATTTTAAACCACGTTTTAAAAAGTTTGAAACAGAAAAGCAAAGGTGCAAGAAGTCTTTTGTAATTTTCTCAGAAATTACCATGTTTTCTTTGTAGTGGTTATAAATGCCTTTGTATTGTTTCACTTTTTTTTCGGTAAAATTAACTAAATACCACTAAGATAAAACTCTAAACTGGTTGGATGTTTGAATTTAGAAACAAAGTCTACTAATTATTTTTAAAAACCCAGCTTCCACCAACAGCCAGTACATTAGGTAACTCTAGGAAAGAGGTGTAATTATCATGGTTAATTCCTCCTGTTGGACAAAAGTATGCTGCGCTAAATATGGCACTGTACACTTTCAGCGCATCACGACCACCAAATAAATTAGCAGGAAAAAATTTAAAATAACTCCAGCCGTTGTTTAGTCCCGAAATTATTTCACTAGGTGTAGCTACTCCAGGTAAAAAAGGAATTCCGCAATTATTTAAAGAAGCACTTAATTCAGTTGAAGTACCTGGTGAAACAATAAAATCAACTCCAATTTCAATACATTTATTTACATCAGCAGGATTTGTTATTGTTCCTACTCCTACGCTAAATTCACTGCCATATTTTTGTTTAAAAAGTGATATGGCTTCCCAAGCAAATGATGTTCTAAGTGTTATTTCAATACAATAAATATTATTTGTTTTTAGTAACGTGTAATATTCATCTATTTGACTACTGTTTTCTATAGTTGCAACTGGAATTACTGTATGTTTTCTAAGTATATTTTCAATATTGTTCTGCATATATTTTCTTTTTAAATAAACCCTGCGCCTTCTTCACTTGAAGAAATTAGACTTCTTACCTTATCGAAGAGTTGTCTACCATGCGAGTGGTTAATGTACTCAATAGTTCTAGATGGTCGTTTATCAATATCTTTTTCTAAACATTTTAAAGTACCGTTTACTGCATCAAGAATTATTCTATCTCCTGTTTTTATTTTTCCAATAAGTCCCCCTGTTGCTGCTTCAGGTGTAACGTGAATAGCTGCGGGTACTTTACCTGATGCTCCAGACATTCTTCCGTCAGTTACTAAGGCAACTTTATAGCCTTTCTTTTGAAGAATAGTTAAGGTTGGTGTAAGTTTATGTAATTCAGGCATTCCTTTCTGTTTAGGCCCTTGGAATGGTATTACAGCTATAAAATCTTTTTCTAACTCTCCATTTTTATAAGCTGAAATTAAGTCGTTTTGATCATCAAAAACGATAGCTTCAGCCTCAACTACATGATTTTCAGAAGCAACTGCAGAAGTTTTTATAACGGATACACCTAAGTTACCTTTTAGTACTTTTAGTCCGCCCGTTTTTTGGAACGGATTATCTGCTGAACGCAAAATGGATGTGTTTATAGATTCTTTAGGACCTTCAACATATACTATTTTGTTGTCTATAAGTTTTGGTTCCTTTGTATATTCGTATAAATTACCTCCTATTATAGTATTTACATCATTGTGCAGTAAACCGTTTTCTAAGAGTGTTTTTATAACAAAAGACATTCCTCCAGCTGCATGGAAGTGATTTATATCTGCAGCTCCGTTGGGATATACTCTTGCTATTAAAGGAATTACTTCGGATAACTCAGAGAAATCATCCCAATTTATTCTTATTCCAGCAGCTCTTGCTATTGCAATTAAGTGTATAGTATGATTTGTAGAACCTCCTGTGGCTAACAATCCAATTATTCCGTTTACTATTGTTTTTTCATTTACAATACTTCCGATTGTTCTATCGAATTGTTTATTTCTAACGTTTTCAATGATAACACGCAAGCCTTCTCTGTTCAGCGCTCTTCTCATATCCGTGTTTGGATTAACAAAACTAGAGCCTGGTAATTGTAGCCCCATTATTTCCATGAGCATTTGATTACTATTAGCAGTTCCATAAAATGTACATGTTCCAGGTGAGTGGTAAGAATCGGATTCTCCTTTCAATAATTCATCTCGACCAATTTTCCCGGATGCAAAATCTTCGCGTATTTGTGCTTTTTGTTCATTAGAAATACCAGTTGGCATTGGTCCGCCAGGTAAAAACATGGAATTATAATGACCGAAATTTAAGTTAGCAATTAAAAGTCCGGGTACAATTTTATCACAGATACCAAGATTAACTACACCATCATACATGTCGTGAGAAAGTGCTACACCGGCTGATAAGGCAATTACGTCTCTACTGAGTAGAGATAAGTCCATTCCTGGTTGTCCTTGTGTAACTCCGTCGCACATTGCTGGTGTGCCACCTGCAACCTGCACGGTTGCGTTAAGATCTTTGGCATAACCTCTTAATTCGTCCGGATATTTCTCGTACGGTTTATGTGCAGAAAGCATGTCGTTATATGCCGTAACAATTGCAATATTAGGTTCTACACCTTCAGATATAAGTTTTTTTTCGTCAGACGAACATCCTGCAAAGCCATGTACAAGATTTCCACAACTCAGCGCTTGTCTACTACTTGCATTTTTAAAATTATAAATTGTTGAATCTAAATATGCTCTTCTAGAATCTTTGCTTCTAGCTACTATCTTGGCAGTTATTTCTTGAATTTGTTTATTTAATTTCATTTTGTATAAAATATTTTGATGTTCTTATTTCTTTCATTTTTCAGTAGTTTGTGTATGGGTAGTTCTAAAGTGTTATTTTGTAAAATATTTAATTTCGCATCTCCGGTGATGAATAAAAAAATATTTTTAGAGTTAAGAATAAAATTAAAAGAGGAAGTTATTCTAATTTTCGGATTTGACGGAGCTTTTGTAAACAAAAAAGGTCTGTCGTCTTTAATTGCCAGATTTGAACCTTCATCTTCTGGGAAGATAGAAGCAATATGTCCGTCACCTCCCATACCTAAAATTAGCAAATCTGTTCTTTCTATAAATTGACCGTAAGCAGTATTGAGTAGGTCAATGTTATTTTCTTCTTTCTCAAGGTCGTAAACCATACCGCTGATATTAGCCTTTTCGCCAAAGCAATTTTTGAGAAGTAATTCATTACTATATTCTGAAGTTTGAGCTACGTATCGCTCATCGACAAGACCAATGTTAACTTTATCCAGACTGCTGTACGTTTTAGATAATTTTTTGTAAACAGGACCTGGGGTACTTCCTCCAGAAAGCAAAAGGTTTGCCTGATTATGCTTTTTTAAGGAATTATCTAAAATAAAAGATATTTCTTGGGTTGTTTTTTTGGTAAACTCTTCTTTAGAATTGAGTATGATTAATTCGTTCTCCATTTGGTGTTTTTTTCTAATATTTGATCTCCAGGTCCCCAAGTTCCAGATTCATAAAAATGCAATGGTGTCTCGTTCCAGTTTTCTTTAATCGATTCTATCCACGTCCAGGCTGCTGCTAATTCGTCGTATCTCATGAATAAAGTCTGGTCACCTCTAATAACGTCGATAATAAGTCTTTCGTAAGCTTCAGGCATTCTTTTATGAAAAGAATCTAAAAAGTCTAGTTTTAAAGAAATCGGTTTAAACCTATATCCTCCAGGACCTGGAACTTTACTCAGTTGAACCAAGTCTATTCGTTCTTCAGGCTGCAATCTAATAATCAATTTATTGCACAAAGGATGTTCAGACTTTCCAAAAATATTATGGGGTAATTCTTTAAAGTTAATAACTATATCAGAATAACGTTTTTTCATTCTTTTACCCGTTCTTAAATAAATAGGTGTATTTTTCCATCTCCAATTATCAATAAAGACTTTTAGAGCAACAAACGTTTCTGTATTCGACTCATATCTTCCGATATCTTCTAAATAAGAGTTCAGTTTCTCTTTTCCTTTACTACCTCTTGTATATTGACCTCTAGAAATATTTTTTTTCGCTGATTGTTTCGAAAAAGGCCTGAGAGACTCTAATACTTTTAACTTCTCGTTTCTAACAGCATTCGGATTTAAATTAGAAGGAGGTTCCATCGTTACCAAACATAATAACTGTAATAAATGATTTTGAACCATATCTAAAAGTGCTCCAGTTTCATCATAATAACCTCCTCTGTTCGCAACCCCTAAACTTTCAGATACTGTAATTTGGATATTATCTATATTTTCAGCATTCCATGCGCGTTCAAAGAGATGGTTGGCAAATCTTAAAACCATAATATTTTGAACAGTTTCTTTACCAAGATAATGATCTATTCTAAATATTTGAGTCTCATCAAACGTGTTTGAAATAATTGAATTGATTTTTTTACTAGATTTTAAGTCAACGCCTAACGGTTTTTCTAAGACAACTTTACTTGTCTTAGTTACAAGATTAGAGCCTTTTAATGTGTTGCAAATATCAGAAAATGCATTAGAAGGTACAGAGAAATAAAAAATACGCTGTCTTTCTTCTGTTTTATCCAATTTTATTTTAAGTTCTCTATAAGACTCATTATTGTTTTCAGGTATAGTTAGTAAAGTTAAATGTTCAAAAAACGAAGCAAGTATATTTTGATCAGTGCTATCAATAAATTGAAGAATTTCTTTCGTGAATTCAGATTTTTCAACAGCTTTTCTGCTGATACAAAGTATTTCAAAATCAAAATTTATTTGTTTATCAGCAAAACGGTGGAAGAGAGCAGGAATGATTTTACGTTTAGATAAATCTCCATTACCACCAAATATTACAATGTTGAAAGGAGTTAACGTTGGTTTGAATTTATTTACTGACATAAAAATATTTTCATTATCCTTCAAATATACATACTTTTTGTAATTTGTACAATATCATTGATTTATTTATATTTGGAAATTAGAAACCAAAAAAGTAAAAAGAATATGTTTATAATCGTAGAAAGTGGATCTACTAAGGCAGATTGGATGGTAATCGATGGTGAAGATGAGCAAATGCTAAACACGGTTGGATTTAATCCATATTTTCATTCTGAGCAATTCATTTTGAAGGAGCTTGTTAAAAATGATAGTCTTTTTGCAATAAAGGACGAGGTAGATGAGTTGTTTTTTTACGGTGCAGGTTGTTCTTCACCAGGATTAAATAATATTATAAAAAAAGGTCTCACCGAGTTTTTTACAAAAGCATTGATTCATGTTAATCACGATTTAGATGCTTGTGCCTACGCTTGTTATAACGAGAAGCCTACAATTGCTTGTATTTTGGGAACAGGTTCAAATTCTTGTTATTATGACGGAACTACCGTGTCTGAAGCAATACCTGCTTTGGGTCACATTCTAGGAGATGAAGCAAGCGGTAGCTATTTCGGTAAAAAAATTCTTGCTGATTTTCTTTATAACCGTTTGCCCAAGGAGATGCATGAGGAATGCATAAGACAAGGATTAAGTAAGGAAACTATTATTGATCGAGTGTATAGAAAACCTGATGCAAATGTTTATATTGCTTCCATGATGCCAATATTAATTAAATCAAAAAAATTAACTTATGCTCAGGATTTAATTAAAACGGGTCTTCAAGAATTTATAGATACGCATATTAAGTGTTACGATAATTTCAGAGAATGTGATGTGAGTTTTGTTGGTTCATTAGCTTATCTATTGAGCGCAGAATTAAAACAAGTTTGCTCAGAGAACGATATTAAACTTAATTTAATTATCAGAAGACCACTCGAAATGCTGGTTCAATATCATAAAAAGGATTATGTAGTTGACTAATTGAAAATTTTATTTTTTTACTAAAATTATTTATACTGAATTATGCTTAAATTATTAACTATTGTTTTCATTTCGATTACGTTAAGAACATTTACGTTTGCTCAAACAACTAATATTTCTTCAGACTTAATTGAGAGAAAGATTGACAAAGCAATCTCTAAAATGAGTGTTGAAGAAAAGATTGGACAAACCTGTCAAATCACTTTAGATGCTTTATTGAAAAGAGATTCATTGGGTGCAGTGATAGAACCAATTTCTATAGACATATCAAAATTGAACGAAGCTATTGTAGAGTATAAAATTGGATCTATTTTAAATGTAAGTTGGCATACTTTAGAGCTATCAGTTTGGAAGAGATTGCTTTCTGAAATTCATCAGCCGTATAGAAATAAACAAACTTCTTTTCCGATCATTTATGGAATAGATGCTATACACGGAGCAAATTATATAAAAGGAGGTACATTATTTCCTCAAGAAATTGGACTGGCTGCTACTTGGAATCCTTCTTTAGCTAAAAGTTTTGGCGAAATTACTGCCTATGAAACTAGAGCAGCAGGAATACCATGGAATTTTTCACCGGTTTTAGATTTGGGAAGACAGCCTTTATGGTCACGATTCTTTGAAACATTAGGGGAAGATGTTTATTTAGCTTCTGAAATGGGAGAATCTATTCTTCAAGGCTATCAAGGCCAAAATCAATTCACCAAACAATATCTTGGAGGCTGTTTAAAACACTTTGTAGGATATAGTAACCCCGTAAGTGGAAGAGATAGAACCCCATCTTGGATACCAACTAAGTATATGAAAGAACTCTATTTACCACCATTTGAAAAAGCAATTAAAAATGGAGCTTTAACAGTGATGATTAATAGCGGTGATGTCAATGGTATTCCTGGTCATGCCAATTACCATCTACTGACAGAAGTGTTAAAAAAAGAATGGGGATTTCAAGGATTTACGGTCTCCGATTGGGAGGATTTTATCATGCTTCACACTGTACATAGAACGGCTTCTTCTTTAAAGAAAGGAATAGTTAGCGCTTTTAATGCAGGTGTTGATATGAGTATGGTTCCATACAATCCACAGTATAAAGAATACTGTAAATTGCTTCACGAAGCGTTACTTGAAGAATTAGTAACGATGGAAAGGTTAGACGATGCCGTGAGAAGAATTTTGAGAGTAAAATATGCATTAGGTTTATTTGAAAAAGATATGGGGCAGCAAGCATCCTATCCAGATTTTGGATCGATTAAGCATCAAGAAATAGCTCTAAATTCTGCACTAGAATCTATTACTTTGTTGAAAAATGACGAAGTGTTGCCATTAAATACAGATCAGAAAATCTTAGTTGCCGGACCAACTTCTAATAATTTAATATTTTTAAATGGAGCATGGACTCATACATGGCAAGGAAATGATACAAGTTTTAATACGAAGAATAGAAGTAGTATCTATGAGGCTGTAAAAAATAAAGTTGGAAACGATAACTGTTCTCTTAGCTTAGGAGTTGAGTTATTAAATGAAAATGGAAATGAAGTTTCAAAATTTTTAGATCTAGAAGATTTTAAAAGTAAGGCTGAAGCATCGGATATAATTCTACTGTGTTTAGGAGAGTTGCCCGCCACTGAAAAACCAGGAGATATAAACGCATTAGATTTAACTCCTGAACAAATAGAATTAGCTAAAATTGCTTATGCCTCGAATAAGCCTGTAGTGTTAATATTATTAGAAGGTAGACCAAGAATAATTAGAGAAATTGTAGATGACGCGAAAGCAATAGTGCAATGTTACTTACCAGGTGATTTCGGTGCAGATGCCCTTGTGAAATTATTATTTGGAGAAGAAAATTTTTCAGGTAAACTTCCTTACACTTATCCTAGGTTCAATGGTCAAATTGAATTTTATGATCATCCCAGAAGTGTAGATAGATCTAAATCAAATGATTTTGATGCTTATAATCCACAATGGAATTTTGGTTTTGGATTAGGATATACGAATTTTTCATACTCTAATTTAGCCATTAGTAAATCTCAAATCGCACAAAGTGATACGCTGCTTATTTCTGTAGACGTCACAAACAACGGTAGTATTCAGGCAAAAGAAATTATTCAGTTGTATATATCTGATCATTTTGCATCAGTAGTGCCAAACGGTAAAACTTTAAAAAGATTTAAAAAAGTAAATTTCTTACCAAATGAAACTAAAACTATTAATTTTGCCATAAATAGTAAAGATCTTCAGTTTGTTGGAGTTGATGATAAATGGATATCAGAGCTGGGCTTTTTTAGTATTATGATTGGAGATAAAACAGTAGAATTTGAATTAAAATAAATAATGAGTTACAAAATAAAGTTTGACAAATTTTTTTCGTATTCATTTTCTTTAGATTGTGTTATTTTTAGTTTTATTGATGGAGAAATTAATGTGCTATTAATTAAACGAGCAGTTGAACCTTTTAAAGGCTTTTGGGCAATTCCAGGAGATTTAGTTTACCCTCAAGAAAACCTTCCAGATGCTGCAAATAGAATTTTAACCGAGCTCACAAAGTTGTCAAATATTCAACTTCATCAAGGTCAAACATTTGGTCAGCCGGATAGACACCCACAAGGTAGAGTGATAACAAATGCTTATTTTGCCTTAGTAAGAGCAGGAGAGATTAAAGCTGAAGCTTCTTCTTGGGCCGACCAAATTAAGTGGGTGCCAGTTAAAAAACTTCCAGAATTAGGTTTTGATCACAATGATATTTTAATTTCTACCTATGAGCTGTTGAAACAAAAACTTCAACGTCAACCGATATGTTTTGATATGCTTCCAAAAAAATTTACATTAAGTGAATTACAATTGATTTATGAATATGCCTTCGAAGTTACATTGGATAAAGCAAATTTTAGAAAGAAAATCAAACCCTTGCCTATAATCAATTTGCGCGAGAAACAAAAGAATGTAAATCATAGACCAGGATATTTATATACCTTCGATAAAGAGAAATACAATAAACTGATAGAAGAAGACAATTATTTGTTTAAACTGTAAACAAACGACTAAACTAGAGTTAGTTAGCATTTTCATTTAATAGTTTTTATACTTATGGTATTTTTTACTATATTTATACCTTAAACTATATAACAATGAAACATAAATTACATTTTTTTAAGGCATTCTTATCAGTGCTTTTTCTTGGAAACTTCTTGATTTCCTTCGCGCAAGATTTAGTTATAACTACTGAGGTTTGTGGAAACACTGGCGGTTCTCAAGTTAGATTAACAGGTCCTTTTTGGGGTTGGGATCCGAATGCGGGTCCTATTGCTACAGATAACGGTAACGGAACATACACCTTCACTCTGTCTCCTGCGCCAACTGCAGACATGGAATATCTTTTGATCCTAGATGGAGTTCAAGAAAACTTAATTCAAGACATGGTAGACGGTGGAACGTGTGCACCTGTCACGGATTACGCGAATTATGCAAACCGTATGTGGTCAACAACAGATCCACTAACACTTTCTAACGTTTATGATCAGTGTTTACCATGTGCATCAGCATCTAGTTTAGATTTAACAATTGATGTTTGTGGAACGAATGCAAGTGAAGTTAGAATAACAGGTCCTTTTTGGGGCTGGGATCCAACGGCAGGACCAGTTGCAACTGATAATGGTAATGGAACTTGGACGGTAAGTTTATCTCCTGTTCCTACAGCAGATATGGAATACTTAGTGATTGTTGACGGTGTTCAAGAAAATTTAATTGAGGATATGGTTAATGGAGGGTCTTGTGCTCCAGTAACAGATTATTTTAGCTATGCCAATAGATTATGGAGTACTTCTGATCCTTTGATGATTGATGTTAATTTTGATCGCTGTGTGCCATGTAGCTACCCTGATCTTACAATAACAACGGAAATATGCGATACTGCAGGAGTCTCAGAGGTTAAGTTAGTAAGAGCTCCAAACTGGGATTGGAATAATGGTAAAGTAGGTGTTGACAACGGAGATGGAACATGGACGTTTACTTATTCTCCTGCTCCAGCAGATTCAATTGAATATCAAATATTTGTAGATCAGGTAGGCGAAGATTTAGTTCAAGAAATGATAGATGGTGCAAGTTGTGCTCCTCTAACAGACTACTTTTCTTATGCAAATAGATTATGGACAGTTGTAGACGGTGGAGTTGTTAATAATACTTACAATTCATGTGTTGCTTGCGGATTTGCAGGTCTTACAGATTTAGAGTCATCAATTGAAATATATCCTAACCCGACAACTGAGAATATCAAAATTTCTGGAATAGGGAATGATTACAGCTATGTTATTTACAACACAGCTGGAGTAATGATGTTATCTGGAGAATCGACAGAATCCATAGATGTTTCTATTTTGGAAAATGGAATATACATTTTAGAACTTCACAATTCTATAGGATTAAAGGTAAATACAACGTTTATTAAGCAATAATACGTTTAAAATAAATTGAATTAAGGAGAGCTTTTTGGCTCTCCTTTTTAAATTAATACAAATGAAATACTCTTTTTTTACTTTAATATGGCTGTTGTGCTTTTATTCAAACTCACAGTATTCTCTGGTTTGGGCAGATGAGTTTGATGGAAGTTCAATAGATCAATCGAAATGGAATTTTGATATTGGTCAAGGAGTTTGGGGTTGGGGAAATAATGAGCTACAGTATTACACCAACAGTATCTCTAATATAGGTTTAGATACAGGTTATTTAAGAATCTCAGCAAAAAATGAAAATTTTGGACCTGCAAACTATACATCTGCTAAAATCACTACAAAGCATCTTTACGAATTTAAGTATGGTAGAGTAGAAGCCAGGATAAAAGTACCTATGGGGCAGGGCTTGTGGCCGGCTTTTTGGATGCTTGGGAGTAATATAGATGATGTCAGTTGGCCGCAATGTGGAGAAATTGATATAATGGAACATGTGAACAATGAAACGGTAATCCATGGTACACATCACTATAATAATAATGGTCATACTTATTATGGTGGAAGTACTCCTTTTAACGGATCAGAGTTTCATGTATATAGTATAGATTGGACTCCTTCAGATATCAAGTGGTATTTAGATGGTAATTTATACTTTACAGCGAATATAGGAGCTGGTAGTGTTTCTAAAGAAGAGTTTCATGAGCCATTTTATATGATTTTGAATTTGGCAGTAGGTGGAAATTGGCCAGGATCTCCGAATAGTTCAACACCGTTTCCTTCACTTTTATTAGTAGACTACGTGCGTGTTTATCAAAATAACTTATCACTGGATCAAACTCAGTTGTCTTCTTTGAATGTCTATCCAAATCCTGCAAAAACAAATATCACATTTGAATACAAGAATTCTATCAATGAATACTGTGTTTACGATATGCTTGGGAACGAAATAATTTCAGGGAATTGCTTAGACACAACTTTAGATATAGACGTGTCTGGTCTTTCAAAAGGGTTATATCATTTTTCGTTTACAACTCCAGATAAATTTGTTCGAAAGCCTTTTACAGTAAATTAATTCAAAATCAATTCTCCCCATAAAGCTGGTGATAAGTGGAAGCCTTCTTTGTTTCCACTGTTCCATCTTAATTGCTCTTTACGGTTATCACCTGCATTAAAATCAATTGCGACTTCTAAATCTAACAACTCTCCGTGTTTTGGTGAGAAATTTCGAAATGTAGAATGAGGAATTGAGATTTCTACACTATATCCGTTGGCTGTGCTTTTAAAAGCTAGCTTGGCCTCCGGAATGGGTTCGTTTGTTTTCCAATTCCAGATATAAGGTTTATTGCCACAATTTACTCCGATATGTTGATCACTTAATAAAAGGAAATTTCTATCTTCTGCTGATTGAGGATTAGTGCTAAATGCTATTTCAATTGCATCACCATTCCAAAGTCTATCTTCTTTGTGGTTGTTTTGTCTAGGACTATCATCTATTACCTTAAAAGCAAAATTGAAAGAGTCTTTCGAATAGCTTGTGGCAAACAAGTTGTGGTTAATTGAGCTAAATTCAGCGTCTGACCAATCTGAAAGATGGCCATCGATAGTGATTTCTTTTAATTTGGCTTCAATTGATTTCTTCTTTTTTTCTGCACACGGAACAAGTTTTATTGAATATAACTCAATTGAACCTGTAGCGAAAGTCTGTATCATTAGTTGTTTAACATTACTAAAGTCAACATCATTTTTTTTAAATGGAAATTCGGATAGTGGAATTTGAACTTTAGTCCAATTTTTTGTGATGGCCTCACTTTTTAGATAACTTTGATTGTATCCTGCCCAAGCTTGTCCACCGCTATAATCTTCAATACAAAATGCCCAAGGAAGATTTGTGAATTCCTCATTGTTCTTAGATCTAATGATGAGTTCAATAGCAAGTGTATCACTAACGTAACCTAGGTCTTTTGATTGCCAACTGTCCCAACCGAAACCAAACCCGACCCATTCGCAATTGCTTTGGTCTGAATTCCAGTTTATACTAAGAATATCTCTTTGATTACTTTTTAATAGTTGCGAATTAATGCAATCATTATCATCAGACTTCCAAAAATCTATCAGGCTTTCTTCAAATATATTCAATTGTGTAAACCCTCTGATATTGAATCTTTCTTCAATTTTTGTATCGTACAGACCTTTTTTCTTGAAAAGATTTTTTTTCGGCGCCTCAATTTCAATTAATTCAAGAGTATCCTGAGCGAATAAACTTTGGAAAAAGAAACAGCAAAGAATTATAAGTAGTGTTTTATGGATTGATTGGAGCATTTTCAGTGAATATTAAATAATCTACTCCTGATTTAGCATAGCCGGAACTAGGGTCTGCAAGATGAAGTATACTTACTTTGGTTATATTATTAGAGTTGTGTAATCCATTACCCGTTAATTCGTTATACTTGAAAGAGATCAACTTCCACCCATCCCAATTAATCGGTATTTCATAACCGAATTCATCGTTGTCTTCTTCATTAAATCTAAATAAGATTCTGCTATTTGGTAGAGAGCCATCTCCATAAACTAATGCATTAAAGTATAAATTATCTGCGTTGTCAGTTAAAGGGAAGGTATTTGCACCATCATAGGCTGTTGCATTAAAATCAACTAAGCCAATAAGCCAATCCCAATTAACTTCGCCTGCCATATTATAATAAGAATTTGCCTCTGGTGCTGTTAAATCTGATTTTATATTAAAATCCATATCTGCGCCAGACTGAACAAAGGTTGTCCATCCGCTATTCCAGCCATTTTCAAAATCAGAAATTAAAAAACCTTCGTTCGTTTTTGGATTAATAACATTTACTTCTGTATAAAGTGTATCCAATTCGTTTTCAAATGTCAACATAACTTGGCAAGTTTCAGATCTGAACATTGGGAAGTTTGTTGTACTTCCATCCCATAATGCATTTTGATCATTTAGGTTTTTACTGGTTCCCGTAATTATTTTAGTTGCACCAGATGTTTCTCCTGTTATTTCCAATTTCCAATTAACTATTTTGGATAAATCACATGTAAAGAAAACAGTCTCACCATTTTCAAAATCTACATCAATTGTGCTACTCTCTAAATCACTGAGTAGACTAAATTCTCCATACACATCAAATAGACTTGGACCTTCGATGGTGTCGTTTTCATTTTTTCTGCACCCAAGAATTACAGAACCTATAATTAGAAGAACAAATATTTTTTTCATAATTTAGAATTTAAGTACGTATACTATAGATGTTTGGCTAAATGTGTATTTACTATTAGTAACAAATTGATTGTTGTTTAGTTCATAAAATGCAGCTAAAAATGCTTCGTCTGAGAAATTGAATTTTAAACCAGCAGCAATATTAAATTCACGACCATTTACATTAAACTCTTCATAATTGATGATTTGATCGTCCTCATTTCTAACGGGTATTTGATCGTTTCCTTTACTATCAAGTAAAAAGAGATTTCCCATTAAGAAAAGTTGTTCTGCAATTTCTTTTTCAACACCGAAACTTATTTGAGTAGACTGTAAATCTACTGTTTCAAATGAAAACTCTCCCTTTCTATTGGATTTTTGATAGCTAAGTCCAACTTGAAAATTGAATTCTTTTTTAAGTCCCCATAACTTATGCGCGTTAAGTTGCGAATTAATATTTACTAGAGTAAACCTTTTTAGGTTTGTAGTTCCTTGACCTCTTATTTCTGATAAGCTATAAATTTTAGCTGAAGATGTGATTATATCTTTTTTGCTACGATGGTTCGTACTTAGGTATAATCCTCTTCGGTTAAATGTTGCAATTCCATAGGGTAGGGCATTATTGATTACAGGGTTTACGTCCATAACTCCTACAGTGATTCCTTCTTGAGATAAGGATGGATCATTGTACAAATCATACACAGAAATAGGACGTATGATTTGATCGTTTGTGTAGCGGTTATAAAAACTATTTTCTTGATTAAAATTAATACGTTTTGATTGCGCACCAAAACTTCTAAAGTCCGCTCCATTATCCATAAAACCAATGCCTACTTTAAAGTTTTGTTTCTTAAACTCCATGTAAGCTCTGGCATGCACAAAATAATCTTCTAGTCGTTCATCTTCAAATAGAGATTGGGATAATGAGCTAATTCCAGATTCTCCGTCTAATCCAAAAATGATATTCTTTTTTTTGAACTTGAAATCGTAAGTTACGGTACTTACGTTATTGCTATAAATATTGCTATCGACTGCAGTTCCAGGGAGATCAAATACGCTGACATGATTAACACCCAAAGAAGCATGTTTTCCTTGTTTGATAATCATATTACCTCCTCCATAGAGTCTTTCTAAAACATTGTTGAAGTCTGTAGGGTTTAGTCTAGAAATGAATCCATTAAAATCTATTTCTTTTATGACTTTCGGAAAGTTCAAAGCAAAATTAACGGAAGCACCTTGTTGCCTCCAAGAATTATTTTTGTAGAATGTTTCATAATCAACAATACCTTCTTTAATACCTTGGATTCCCACAGAGTTGGTTAAAAAGTCTGGGTTATGATTGAAAAATGTATATGGCGTTAATTTGTAGTCGATATTACCGATTTGATATCTAAGTACATCGCATGCAACACCTCTTACATAAAGTTGACGTACATCAAATGAAACGCCACCGCCCCAAAAACCACCAAAAGCGTTATTTATTCGAAACATACCGAGTATTTCAGTCTTTTCATTTGGGTTTATCTTGATTCCTAAATCTAAAAAAGCGTAACCTCCAGTTGATCTTGGAGAAGTAACTGTATCTCCATCTGAGTGCAAATTAGAGTGAGAAACGAGGGATCTTGCTCCTCCAATAAATTGTATTTTCTTTGCTTTTTGTGAATAGCTAACTACAGAGAAGAAAGCAAGAAGTATGTATATTAGTAACTTGTTCATTTAGAAAAATATTTTTAATTCAATTGTAGTTTCCATTCCTTTATATCTGTCAAGCTCAAAGCTATAATCTTTGTAGGTCATCCATCTGTTTCGAATATAGAGACCAGTGTTTTTTGAAAGCATTAAATCTAAACCAAGTGCATAACTTATGCCTTTTTGATTTTTGTTTGAATTATTTACTGGATTTCGTTCTGTATTGTTACCAGCAATTATTCTATCTAATCCTAGATATCCGCAAAGTGCAACATTTCTATTTAACTCATAGTAAAGATCGAATTGATGGTTGTAACTTTGTAGATATGCTGTTTTATTGTAAACTGGGAGAGGTGAGAATTGATTTTGCAAACTGTGAAAACCACCAAGATAAAAGAGCATTAGGCGTTTATTAAATACTCTAGTTTGAGTTTTAAAACTAATTTCTATTGAGTTGAAGCCTTTAGCGGTAACTGAATCTGTAATCGTGACAGATTCATAAACATTTCTGAAGATTTTATTTAAATTTCCATAAGGACCGACATTAGTAGGGAAATTCCAACGCCAGAATCTTGATAAAGCAAGACTGTTAGAAGGATGTCCGTAAGTAAGTCTGTTTGAAACGGCTGAGATTTCTTTTGCTGCACTGTATCCAATAGTTAGCTTACTATTACGTAACTGCATATCAGTGTTTAAAATAATTCCTTCTCTATTATTGGTCATTTGACCAATGTTGGTTAAAGCACTAGCAAAAGGAAAAAGCAGTGGTATTTGACCACCATTTTGCTCCGCCGTTTGTACATATTCTTGTATTGACGTATTCCAAAAAATACCATTGTTATTAATGACAGATGGGCTAAAACGAAAATATCTAAGTTCAATAGGAATTTTTAAAAGATTTTTGTTCGTTTCTACTCTTACATCAATTGCTTCTCCCCAACTGCTTTCATATGTGGGTGAAAAGTAATTTCCGGATCCTATTTCACCGTAAACTCTGAATTTGTCAAAATTGAACTCAAATTCTGAAGTAAAGAGATTAAAACCAACTAGTTCTTTAGCTAAGCTATCTGAGAAGGTTTTATTGTGAACACCATTTACACTTATGAAATGGTTATTAAATTCTTTTTTAATTCTTCCGCCTGTTAAACTGTTCGGTGTTATAGAATTTCCTCCGTTCAGTTGAGATTTACCACTCATAAAACTGAAGTTAAAACCGTGTGGAAGATCGTCTCCATCAAATATAAAACCGTGAAAAGCTTGTTGTCCCCATCGTACATCCTGAGTTAAAGCTCCATTCTGATAAAAAGTGTTGTACCTGTCAAATACATTTTTTGTATTCGGATCCCAAGGGTTTCTTTCAAATACGCTAAACCTGTTGTATCCTGTGTTAGATGCGAAAGTTAATGGACTTAACTTATGCCAATGAATTCCACCTGTTCTAACATTAAAAGTTCCGTATTTGTTAGAGTGAGATCCATATAAATTGACTCCGAGCAAAAGACCTTTGACATAATCCGTGTTAGATCCAGTTAAGGGAGTCCATAGGTATAAGTCAGTTGAAATAGAAGTATTGCGTGTAGGCTTTACACCGATAGTCATACTTAGTTGAGGTAAGTTGCTGTCATCTCCGATAAACACTCTGTTTTTTATATTTTCAAATTCTGGATACGCATCTTGCATCGTTGTGTAGGCTCCTAAGAATCTGTAGTACCCAGATATACTAATGTTTGACAATCCTTCCTCTGGAATTTTTGGTAGTAGTCCACCAACATTTGGTTTAAATATGCTTGTATCAGACGTTGATTGCGCGTAATTCGTCGAAAAGAAAAGAACGCAAAAAAACGACGAAATTATTTTAATACTCCAATGACTCAAACTCTTGTTTTTTTAAATGTATTCTATTGTTGGTTTTACCGTATGCATCAACATAAAAAGGAATATTTGCGTAGGCTACTTTTTTATCATCCGATACAAATACGAATAAACGGTATCTTCCTTCGTTAAAAGGAGCTTTTAAACGGATTGTGTTTGATTTAGATCCTTTAATCCGACCGGTAATTAGGGGAGGTTTGTTTTCAAAATCTCCACCTGTTTTTAAGTCTGTACTTTCTGGATAAAGTTCCCATTTATATTTCAAGTGATCATTCTCTAAATCTTTGGCATGCACTTCAATTGAATATTGCTCTCCAGGATAAACTATAGTATTCTTGCTTAATTCATTACCGTTTAAAAGTATATTTTCAATAAAAGGAGAGCGATTATTTGGGTAGTTACCAGACCAGCAGTAGTGCAAAACATCTAACGCTTCAGTTGGTTTACTGTCTTCTGTGAAAAGACCATACCAGGTACTCGTGTATTCTTGTTTCTGACCCCACAAAAAAGCAAATGAACCAATACACTGTTTTGTCTGAGAAGCGATGTTGTCTTTGTAACGGTTTAAATAAGATTGTGCTTTTTCTGTACTGGTTTGTTCAATTGAACTTCCCCACATTGTTTTTTGTATTTCCCAATGCCCTGTTGGTCCCCATTCAGTTATCATGTAAGGACCTTTAAAATTTCCTTCCTTTAGTACTCTTTTTACATTGCCTATGTCACCATAAGTATTAATTCCGTAAATGTCAATGTCGGTTAATTCTCTCATAACGTAGCCTACTTTTTCAAGGTTAGTTCCAGCAGTAACAGTTGAGGTTGGATGGTTCGGATCTTCTTTGTGTATCATTTTTGCAATATCGTTAACTGCAGACCACACCTTGGTATTAGAATAATTAAGTTCGTACTCATTCCCAATTCCCCACATTAAAAGCGCAGGGTGGTTTTTATATTTTTGAACATCTCGCTTGAAATTTTCAAGTTGCGCTTTTACCAGTTGAGGATTATTGTAGTCGAACCCATGTCTTTCATGTTGTACCCAGAGTCCAAGCATCACTTTAATACCTTTAGCGTGTGCCTCATCAAGAACTGTTTGAGCATTTTCAGTTCCCCACGTTCTAATTGTATTTCCTCCTGCTTCAATAAGTGTCTCTAAATGTTTTTCTCCGCCAGCACCTTTAATGAAGAAAGGCTTTTTGTCTACTGTAAGGGTCCATTGACTTTCACTTTTAGAAATCTCTACAAGACAAGGCTGTGCAAGTGCCGTTAAATTAAAAAAGAATAATATAAATAATATCTGTTTCAAAATTAATACTTTAGTTCATAGCTAACTAGTTATAGTCTTTTTTACAATAATACATTTAATTTTTTATTTTAGAATTCTTTTTTGGATAAAAGACAAAAATTGTAAGCTAAACTTATTACTAGAATACAATTTTATTGGTATTGTAGTTAAATCTATTTAAATGCGTATTAGGTCTGTATAGTTCTGACAAATAGAATTTTAATTTATTCGGGTCTTTTTCTGTTATCTATTATACAAATTAACTTATTGTATTTCGTACTAAAAGATAAAATAAGTATATTTAACCTTTACTAAAATTATTATCAATAAAGATATTTATTATGAGAGCATTAGTTTATGATTTTCCCAATCAGTTAAAAAAAAGTATTGAAATTTCCAATACATATAAATTAGATTTCAGAACTAAAATTAATAATGTATTGATTTGTGGTTTAGGTGGTTCCGGAATGGGAGGGGAATTAATAAAAGAATGTATTCGTCCA
>JBMYYC010000012.1:0-50001 GCA_049609045.1 Lishizhenia sp.
TTAAAACAGTATTATGACGCATGGGCAAAGTGAAAATATCGGATTAAGAAACTTTTGTTTTACTCTACTAATATTATCCTTGTTCGGAGCAGTACTTATGCCTTCGTTGACTATATTTAATTCATTTCCAAAAATTGAGATTTCGGATATAACTTGCGGAGTATTACTTTTAATAACCATTTACAACTATAAGGAGGAAGTGCTTTCGTTCATAATTGAAAACAGAAAATGGTTATCTCTTTTCAGTTTATTCATTGTAATAACAATTGTGAGTATAATTTGGGCGGGCAGATATTTTATTTTAAGAGACTGGTTTGAGCCTTTAAAATACCTTAAAATGCTAAGTTTTGTTCTGTTTTTCTATTTATATACAGATATAAGAAAATGGAAATTTTATATTGAAATTATATTTTTAGGTTTAGTTTTCTTTAATATCCTACATTACTATAATATTTGGAACTTCAACTTATTAATCGAACCGTTTTATACTGCAAGTCATCATTTGAATAATTTTGGTTTGAATTCTATAGGAGAAGAAGCGACTAAAAGGATGATTGGAACCATGGGTAACCCAAATAATAATGCTGTTCTATTTGTTGTTTTTACGATGCTTTTTTTGCCTAGAAAAAGAAAAAATATGATGTTTCATATATTCTTTTCTTGTGTTGCAATGATCGGAGTTTTCGCTTGTCAATCAAGAACAGGCTTTGTTTGTCTTGCAGTTTTAATGACTTTCTACTTTATTTTTATTTTACCTGGTTGGAAAATATTTTTTGTCTTTCTCTCTACAGGATTACTCGCTTTTTTATTATTTCAAAGTACTGGGAATAATTATATTTCATCAATTACAAGTTCTAAGCAATTGGCAAAAGCAAGTGATGGTAGGGTTGTACAGTGGGAAAAAATAATAGAATATACTGAAGGAAAAGAGATGTTAGGTAATGGAGTTAATAAGCAATTTATGCAAAAGAATAAATTATATGCAGAAAGTGAATACTTCCTTTTGTATTTTAGGTATGGTCTTCTTGGTTTAGTAGCCTTTATATCTGTTTATGTTGCTTTGTTTTTTAAGAATATTACAAATTATAAAGTCCGCGGTACTTCAATGATATTAGGAATAATTATAATATTTAGTATTGCAGGTATTACTAACGCACCTCTTCATTCCAATAAATTATCTTTCATATTTGCTATGATTATTGGAGTAGCTCTTTTATTAACCGAGCGTTTAAAAGTTATAAATGCCTAATGGATAGAAAAAAAATATTACTGATTGGACCTGCTAGTCCACATTTAACCAATCATTATAATAGAATTTCTAAGGAATTATTTGAAATTAAAGTGATTAGCAACAAAAGAGGTTTTTTTGAAGATGATGTTAATCTTGTAGTTTTGAATTTCTCCTTAAAACAGGTATCTTCTTTTCTATTAACGCCGAAAAAAATAGCTTCAATTCATAAAGAGTTTCATCCTGATGTAATTCATATACACCAAGTTAATTCTTATGCTTATTTTGGAATTAGAGGGCTTACTAAGTTTAAGATTCCGATTATAGTAACCGCGTGGGGGAGTGATATTTTGATAAATCCGAAAGAAAGTTCCTTATTAAAACATTTGGTTAAATATGTCTTAAAAAGAGCACAATTTTTAACTTCAGACTCTTTATACATGGCTGACGAGATGAGGAAATTAGTGCCAAAAAAGAAGTTAGATATAGAAATCTGTAACTTTGGAGTAAAAGAAAGCGATCTTTCAATTATCAATAAACAAAACCTAATTTACTCTAATAGAACTCACAACCCACTTTACAATATAGATAAAGTAATAAAAACGTTTAATGATTTTTTAAAAATAAGTGAGGACAAAAGCTGGCATTTGTTAATTGCAGGAAAGGGTTCTGAAACTTTAAGTCTTAAAAAATTGGTTATAGATTTAGGTATAAGTGATAGCGTATCGTTTGTAGGTTTTTTGAACGAAAAACAAAATTTAGAGAACTATGCTAAGGCAAGATTTTTTATATCTCTACCAAAATCTGATGCTACAGCAATGTCTTTGTTAGAAGCAATGTATTATAAGTGTATTCCAATTGTATCTGATTTACCAGCAAATAGAGAATGGGTTACAAACAATGAAAATGGTATTGTTTTAGATGAATTTTGTACTGAGAATCCTATTCATTCGGCTTTGTCTCTTAATTTTGAATATGCCGAAAATGCAAACCATATTAAAATTAAACAAGAGGGAACTATTGAGGTAAGTGAGAAAAAATTTAATAACCTTCTTTTAAAAGCAATCAACCGATGAGAGTTTGCCATATTACATCAGTACATAATCAATACGATTCTAGAATTCTATACAAAGAATGCAAAAGTATAGCGGATGTGAATCATGAAGTTACTTTTTTAGTAATTAATGGAAAGACAGAGCTTTTAGAGGGAGTAAATATTATAGGTGTTCCATTTGTTAGCAGTGGTAGAATAAACAGAATATTAAATGCAGGAAAAACACTTCTAAATACAGCCTTGAACATAGATGCTGATATTTATCATTTACATGATCCCGAGCTATTAAGGATAGCCGTAAAATTGAAAAGGAAGAGTGGAGCTAAAGTGATTTATGATTCACATGAAGATTTACCAAAACAAGTTTTAGATAAACATTGGATACCAAAATTTATGCGTAAAAAAGTATCTTATTTTGTTAACAAATATGAATTAAGCATTGCTAAAAAAATTGATGGAATAGTTTCTGTTACTGATAAAATCTGCAACAGATTTAAAGTTGCGAATCCCAACGTTGTTTTGGTAGCCAATTATCCAATTATTAAAGAATTTGATAAATACAAGAAGAAAATAAATAAACAACCAAATTCTATTTGTTACATAGGTGGGATTTCTGAGGAGCGCGGTATTAAAGAATTGGTGCAAGCACTTCCTAACACCAATGCTAAATTATTGTTAGCTGGTAATTTTTTTACACAAGAATTAGAGAAGCAGGTAAAAGCGATGGATGGCTGGAAACAAGTCGAATATTTTGGAGTTGTAAACAGAGAGAAAATTGTCGAAATACTCCAACTTTCACAGTTAGGTATTGTTGCCTTACATCCAACGGAAAGTTATAAGGAATCTTTGCCGATAAAAATGTTTGAGTATATGTTGGCGAGTATTCCTTTTGTAGCGAGTAACTTCAAGTTTTGGGAAGATATTATTTTTAAGAGTAATTGTGGTCTCACAGTTGACCCTCTAAATATTGAAGAAATTGCATCAAACATTAATCAATTATTAAATAATAAAGAGAAAGCCATACAGCTAGGTGAAAATGGTAGAAAAGCCATAGAAGAGAAATATTCATGGGATTCACAAGCTGAGAACCTTTTAGGTTTATACGATTCTCTAGTATAATTTAATCTGAATAAACAGATTCAACTTTACGCAAGTCTAATAAAAAGTTGAATTAATTTTAGTCAATAAAAAAATAGAAATGAAAAGAGCGTTAAGGTTGTTGGTAGATAAGTATTTTGATTTATTATTCATCCTATTTTTCGCGTTTGCATTTTTTTTACCACGTTATATTCCTATCGCTATAGCCTTAATGTTTATTGGGTTACTATTTCCTAAACATAGAAAAACGCGTTCAGAATTAAGTTTCAAATTTAAGGGCAACGAGGTGTTGTATGCTTTTGTAGCGCTGTACTTATTACACGTTACTTTTCTATTAAATAGTGAGAATATCCATTTTGGATTAAAAGATTTAGAGATGAAATTGGTTTTTATTTTATTTCCAATCTTCTTTTTCTTTTCGCCTAATTCCATAACTAAAAAGGTGTTTAAATATTTTTCTTACGTAGCATTAATCAATGCAATATGGCTTTTATTTATATTTCTCTTCCTTCCCAATCAAACAGAAGCAGGTAAGATTCTAAACTCAGATATACATCGAAATTATCTTGCAGTATATTTTACCCTGGCAGCAGTTTACTTTTTATTGAGATCACTTACTAAGAAAATAGCTCTAGAACTATTGTATTGTATAGTCTTAATCGCTACATCCATCTTAACACAATCGAAAATTGGTTTAATTATTAGTGTTTTAAGTGTGTTGTTAATTCTAATTTATACCTTCTTTGTTTTGAAAAATTATAAAAATGGTATTGTTGCGCTTATTTCTTTATCTCTTTTTTCGCTAGTAGTTTACATCACCATTCCACAAGCGTTTAACCGAGTATCCAATATGGTCAACGTAATCAAGACTAAAGAAAATGTTCCGTTTCTTGATCAAGACGAGAAAACAGGATATATAAAACCAGTAGAGACAAATAAAGCAAGAATGCAAGTTTGGGAGTCTTCTGTAGGATTAATAACACAAAATCCATTGGGTTACGGTACAGGTGATGTGAGTGATGTTTTGGTAGCAGAAAACAAAAAAAATGGATATTTATATGTAGCAGCTCAACGACTCAATTCACACAACCAGTTTTTTACCACAACAATTGCTTTAAGTTTTCTAGGAGGAGTTTTGTTACTGAGTATTTTTATTCTCACACTCTTTAGAAATAAAATATCAACGCAACATAGTTGGTTCAAATTTCTCATTCTATTCTCAATATTTCTATTTGCATTAACAGAGTCTTGTTTTGAAGTACAAGCAGGAATTATAATTTTTACACTTTTGATTATTGCATTGTCGCGCAAAAATGAGATCTTAACTTAGTCTTTTTGAAAATGAAATTACTTATTCTTACACAATATTATCCGCCAGAAATTGGAGCGCCTCAAAATCGATTACACGAGCTTGCTGTTAGACTCCAAAAGAACGGAGTAGAGGTAGAGGTTTTGACTGCAATGCCCAATTATCCGACCATGGAAATTTTTGAGGCATACAGAAATAATAAAGTGAAAGAAGAGAACATAGACGGAATCAAAGTGTATCGCTCCTCGATATTTGTATCTAGGTCTAAAAAAATTACTGCCCGACTAAGAAATTACTTCAGTTTTGTTTGGTCATCTTACTGGAGAGGAAGGAAATTAGAGAATTACGATGTATTATTGGTAGAGTCTCCACCACTATTTTTAGGATATTCTGCAATGGCCTTAGCTAAAAAACTGAAAGCAAAATTGATTTTTAACGTATCTGATTTATGGCCAGAAAGTGCAGAAAAATTGGATATTGTTTCTAATAAGAGATTATTAAAACTAGCCTATAATTTAGAAGCAAAGTGCTACGGAAAAGCGAAATTAGTTACAGGTCAAACACAAGGAATAGTTAAAGATATTCAAACAAGGTTTCCTGAAAAGGATGTGTTTTGGTTGCCAAACGGTGTAGATACAGACTTTTATAATCCAAAAAAGATTGAATCGGGTTGGTTTAGAGAAAAAAACAACTTTTCGAAAGAAGATAAACTCTTTTTTTATGGTGGTATTTTAGGTCACGCCCAAGGTTTAGAGGTTATTTTAAGAACTGCCGAAAAATTTAAACAAAGAACAGATGTAAAATTTATACTTCAGGGTGCCGGACCAGAAAAAGAAAGTTTACAAAAATTAAGTACTGAATTAGCTTTGAATAATGTTTACTTTTTAGATCCACTTCCAAAAAAAGAAATGCCTTTGGTTTTAAAAGACATTGACTTTACGATTGTGCCTTTGAAGAAATTGGATCTTTTTCTGGGGGCTATTCCATCTAAAATATTCGAGTGTATTGCAATGGAAGTTCCACTTTTACTCGGAGTTGATGGAGAAGCAAGAGATTTATTTATAGAGCAAGGTAAGGCCGGACTTTTCTTTGAGCCAGAAAATGTAGAAGAATTAAGCAAATGCATCAATGAAGTGTTAGAAAATAGCACAAAAGTAGAGCAGTTAAAAACCAACGCACGTGCATATGCTATTGAAAACTTCAACCGAGATAATATCGCGAAAAAATTCTACACTAAACTAAAAGAAATTTAACTTAGCGTTACCAACCCAAATTAAATATTGCATCACCTTTATTTACTATCGGAGCCTGGTTTACACAGAAGATATAACCACTTTGAGGTGCTTTCACTTTCTTTTCTACTTTACCAAAAGGATCTGATACAACGCCCAATAAAGCTCCTTTTTCAATGTAACTTCCATTAATTACTTCTACACGAAACATTCCAGAAGCAGGAGATCTTAGCCATTTAGATTCAGAAATTAATGTTGCTTCTCGTGCTTGTTCAACATCAATGGAAACAATTTTTAAATGATTCATCACACGTAAAACTCCTCTAATTCCTTCTTGTACTACAAAATCGTCAATACGATTTGCTTTTCCACCTTCAAATAAGATGATATTTTTTCCTCTTTTTGAAACAGCTTCACGCAAAGATTTAGGAATAAGCTTAGATTGCTTAATAAATGGCGGATCAAATACTTTTGCAATATCCAGCGCTTTTGCATTATTTGAAACACAACGTACCTGAGGGTAATTATGACGTTGAGCTGCGCCTGTATGAAAATCAATGATGTAATCTACTTTTGGTACTACATTTTTCATAAAAGCATGGGCGAATTGACCAGCCAAAGATCCATTAGGTGCGCCAGGGAAACATCTGTTTAAATCTCTTCCATCTGGCAACTCTCTACTGAAATTTAAGAAACCAAAAATATTAAGTACAGGAATACATATCACTGTTCCGCGCGTAGGTTTATTTAAACCTTTCTTAATAATTTGACGCACAATTTCTATCCCATTTATTTCATCTCCATGCACCCCAGCTAATAAAAGAAGAACAGGTCCACTTTTTTTTGCATGCTGCACAATTATTGGAATTTTAACGGAGCTAGAAGTGTGCAATTTGGCAACCTCCAAGTCTATTTGCGCCTTTCCTCCAGGTGCAATTGTTGTACCCAATATTTCTATCGACCCTTGCGCCATGTTATTTCTTGTATTCTCGTTCTAAATATTGAATAATTTCAGAAGCGATATCAAAATGCGTAGCACGCTCTATTCCTTCTAATCCTGGAGAGGAATTAACCTCTAAAACAAGTGGTCCACGAGCAGATTGTAACATGTCAACACCAGCTATTCCGAGGTTAAGCGCTTTTGCAGATTTAATTGCAGTTTCTTCTTCTTCCGGAGAAAGTTTAATTATTTCGGCGTGTCCACCACGGTGTAAATTAGATCTAAATTCACCTTCTTTACCTTGTCTTTTCATTGCACCAACAACTTTCCCGTCTACCACAAATGCACGTATATCGGCGCCATTAGCTTCCTTGATAAATTCTTGTACAATTACACGTGCTTTTAAACCGTTGAATGCCTCAAGTACAGATTCTGCGGCTTTTCTACTTTCCGCTAAAACTACTCCCAAGCCTTGTGTTCCCTCAAGTAACTTGATTACTACAGGAGCTCCACCAGCAGATTTAATCACATGCTCTACATTACTGGAGTAGTTTGTGAAAACCGTTTTTGGCATTCCTATTCCATGTTTTGTAAGCAATTGTAACGAGCGTAATTTGTCGCGAGAATCAATCAAACCTTGTGATTTAACAGCCGTAAAAACGCCCATCATTTCAAATTGTCTTACAACGGCAGTTCCGTAAAAGGTTACAGAAGCACCAATTCTAGGTATAATTGCATCGTAATCATCTAAAAAGCTTTCTTTATAATGTAAAGAAGCCTTTTGCTGTTCTATTTCTAAATTACATTTTAAATGATCGATTACATCAATTTGATGTCCACGCATTGTACCTGCTTCAACAATTCTTCTTGTAGAGTATAAGTTTGCATCTCTGCTTAGAATAGCAATTTTCATTAATCGTTTTGAGTATTAGTAATTTGGTAGGATTGGTTCTTTACAGAAGTATTTACCAAAAAGTGTTTATTTAAAAGTTTACGGCCCAAAAGTACGGGGAATTTCATTTTGCTTCTATCGCTCAATGTAAATTCTGTGTTAAATGTTTCTCCGAAAAGGATAATATTAGCTTTAACTTTAAAGCGCATTTGAGATTTTCCAGAACTACTGCGTACTTTTTTGATTTCATAATCGTGGAAAATTATCGTTTCTCCAGTATAGTTACTGCATGTTTCAGATAAAAATATTACGTGTAGTTTATCTTCAATTTCTTCAATTTTAGAACAGTGAATAGAGGAGGTGTAAGCACCTGTATCTACTTTCACTTTAATGTTTTTCAAATTAAAAATAGGAAAATCAGCTCTATCGGATTTTCCTATTACATGTTGTTTTTTATGTGACTTCATTTATTCCTCCCAATTGAGCTGTATAGTCATTCTTCTATTTTGATTTTGTAAACTGATAGAGTTGGGAAATTTATCTTCATTATCTATCTTCGTTAGCTCAGCCAAATTTATTTCCTTACTCATAATTATAGGATCAGTACTAATGTTTCCATCGCTATCTAGGATGTACACAAAATAGGTTTGTGTAAAATCAGTAATTGTTGGTTGCAATTGCCAGTTAAACTCAATGGCTTGCGGACTATTACCAACTCCGTCTGCATATTCATTGAAATACACCTCGTCACTTTCGTCTATAATTTGGTTGTTTGAATTTGTGAGAACAGCATAAGGATCTGGGGCTTGGTCTTGTTCAATAAATGTATTGTCCCAAAATTCAAAGCCGTTAAGTTCAGGAATTTCTTGAACCCTTACTTCTCCTATCTTTAAGCGCTTAAATACTTTACACGAACCATCATCTTTTATTGCACGCTCTTCATAATTAGAAGCTTTAGGATCTGTACATCCTTTTTTCTTACAGCTAGAAAAACCGATTAGAGCTGCAGAGGTAACAATTGTCAATAAAGTAAAATGTTTCATAATGTATTCTTTTAATAGCTGCACTTGGTCAAAAACTTTGCCAAATCCATACACAAACATACTACCAAAAATAATACAAATGCATTAGCTTTAAAAAAATAGATTGAGAATCACCTACTTTACCCACATAAGTTTGTCTATTTCTACTTTTAAACGCATAAAACCGAAGGTTACAGTAACTAGAGTACCGTTCATTTCTTCAACGGTTCCTTTTTGCTTTGTACTTAGTAACTTTACTTCACTGCCTAGTTTTATTTTAGCATGGTTGAGGTGGTCTTTTTGCTTTTGCGAAACTGCTTTTTTACTTGCTGGTTTGTTCGCTTTTGCTTTCATCACTTCGGCCTTATTGCCTTCGTCTATTTTGTATTTTTCTGTAGCAATGTATTTTTTGACTTCTTCTAAAAGTACTTTATTTACATTTTTGCCTTTTCCTTTTGTTTTATACTTATCTATAAATTGTCTCAGTTTTTTTCCCTGAGCAATTAATTTCATATTGGTGTCAAACAATTCCTTTTGGGCAAAATACTTTTCATCAAATTTCCGTTTGCCAGATTCAAACTCGTGTTTTGCTTTTTGTGCAATTTCTTGTGCTTCTATGTGTTCTTTATTTAAGCGCGTTAAGTAGGTTTTTTCTTTTTGAAGCTCGCTGAGCAATTCGTCCATTTCAACCTTCTTTTTATCCAGTCTATTTTTAGCTTCGTTTATCAAGTCAATGTCTATACCATTTATCTGTGCAACCTCAAATGTGAAAGAGCTGCCGGGCTGACCAAGACTCAATTTAAACAAAGGCGCCAACGTTTCTGTATTAAAAAGCATGCAACCATTTACAGCATTTTTTAACTTATCTGCCTTTAATTTGATGTTGGCATAATGTGTAGTAATCACACCAAAACACTTTTTATTGTAGAGCGTTTCAAAAAACACTTCGGCCAGTGCGCCTCCAAGATCTGGGTCCGACCCTGTTCCAAATTCATCTAAAAGTAATAGCGTTTTTTTATTGGCTACTTCTAAAAAGTGTTTCATTCTTTTTAATCGATAACTGTAAGTAGACAATTCATTTTCTATCGATTGGTTATCTCCTATATCCGTTAACAAAGATTGAAAAAAGCACATTTTACTATTTGGATGTGCAGGTATGAGCAAGCCAGACTGAAGCATAAGCTGTAACAACCCAACGGTTTTTAGAGTAATACTTTTACCTCCAGCGTTCGGACCAGAAATCACTAGCATTCTAGAAAACTTATCCATCACAAGAGATTGAGGAATTGTTTTTTTCTTCTGCTCTTCGTTTTTCAGCTTTAAAACAGGATGATAAGCATCAATTAATTCTACACGCGTTTCTTTTTCTATGGCAGGTAAAATTGCATCTAACTTGAGAGCTAATCTTGTTTTTGCTTGAATAAAATCAAGTTCAATGAGTAAATCATTGTATCCTTCAATAAGCGGTAAGAAACCAGAGAGTTCTTTTGTGAGTGCTTTTAAAATTTTAAATATTTCCTTTCTTTCATCATCGCGCAATAATTCAAGCTCATTATTTAAAGGCACATTTACTTCTGGTTCAATGTATGTGAGTCCGCCCGTTTTAGAAGAACCTAAAACAGAACCAGAAATTGTTCTTTTATGCGTAGAAACTACAGAAAGTACTCGTTTGTTATCCAAATATGCTTCGCGCATATCACTTAATACACCTGCTTTTTGAAGTTTGCGTATTTCTCTATCAAAGTTTCTGTTAATTTGGTTTTGAACGGTCTTTAGTTGTTGTCTAATTTTAAAAAGGTCGGGAGATGCATCGTCTTTTACTTCTCCAGTCTTGTCAAAAACTGTATTAATTGGTTCAATTATTTCCTTTGTGAAGTAAACGCGTTCTAACAGCGCTATAAGCTCTGGGTATTCTTCATCGCGCTTATTAAAGAAATAAATAACAGCATTTACGAGGTGAGAAGCATTGAGTAGGCGAACAAAACTTTCTTTTTGTAAGGCAGCGTTCTGTATAGGCAACATTCTAATTTCCACGCTTAATTCTTCAAAATCTATACGCGGAAAAGTTTCGCCTTCCACTCTTATATTTTTGAATTCATTTAAGCGAAAAAGGTCTTTTTTTAGAAGCGTATGATTTTTTAATGGCTTTAGATTGATTATCCTATTATGCGCCGTTTTTCCCACACAATATTCTCCCATTATTTCTAACAGGTAATTAAATTCTAAATCTTTAAACGTTTGCTGATCTATATGTAACATTGCAGAACAAAAGTAATGTGCTTTTTTAAAAGTTGATAGAAAGACAAATAAAAGGGTAGAATGTTTTAGATTTTGAAGTTTAAAAGTAAAATCACGCTATCTATTTCCTATTTTTGATAAAAAAACACTTCATCAATGCCTATAAGATTAGTTCCAGACAAGAATAAAAGGAGATCACAACCCAGGAGACAGCCTACTAGAAGGACTTCTTCGCAACAAGCGGGAGGATTTTCAGGAGGGGGATTAGGAAATATCATTGGATTACTACTTCCATTGGTTTCGAAAAATCCTAAATTACTATTAGTCGTAGTGGTTGTAGGAGGATTATTTTATTTATTCGGAATGAAAGATTGCGGAGGTGGTTTGGCGCCCTCTTCTGACGGATATGAGGAGTCTGTTCTTTTTAATAGAGGTACAAACTTTAACGAAGAAATTTATGCAGAAACCGAAATTTACGAACCATTGGCGGATAATAGAAAAAATCCATTACCAGAACGTGTAGATTTAAGAAAATACTGTCCAACCGCTAAAAACCAAGGTCAGCAAGGCTCTTGCGTAGCATGGGCTGCTGCTTATGCGGGTAGAACGATAATTGAGGCACAAAGAACAGGACAAAATCCGGATCAAATTGCTTTTAGTCCTTCTTTCATGTACAATCAAATTAAGATTAAAAATAGTAATTGTCAAGGTTCATACATTAAGAGAGCCATGGATAATATGCTCAATCAAGGAGCGGTAGATTTTCAAGATTTTCGTTATACAGATCAAGATTGTTCTGCTTTACCTTCGCGCAGCTTACTTCAAAAAGCAGCTAAATATAAGACAAGAGGTTTTCAACGTTTAACCGAAGAAGGAAGAAGTAAAACGTATGAAATGTTGGCAATGAAACAAAATTTAGCAAAAGGTTCACCTATCATTATCGGAATGATGGTAGGGGGTAGCTTTATGCAAGATATGATGAATAAACCAGCGTGGATTCCTAGTCAGAATGATTATGCACAACGCGGATTTGGAGGACACGCCATGTGTGTTGTTGGCTACGATGATTATTTGAATGGAGGCTCTTTTTTACTAATGAATTCTTGGGGTACAGATTGGGGGAAAGACGGATTTGCTTGGGTAAGATATTCTGATTTTAGAGCATTTAATAAGGAGGCGTATGGAATTTATCCGATGGGGAATAAAGAAAATGTGCAACAAACATACTTCTCAGGATCTTTTGGATTAGAAGATGTAGAAGATGAGCGTAATATTTCTCTGCGTTATGTAGAAGGTTATTATTTTGAAACTGTTAACGCTCTCCGAAAAAGTACTTCTGGTAAATTCGATGGTACGAAATTTAAAATTGAATTCACAAACAATATAGAATGTTATACCTATGTGATAGGGTATGACGGAGCAAAAAGTATCAACTTGTTTCCCTACACTCCCAAACATTCTCCGTATTGCGGTATTACAGGAACACGTCTGTTTCCTAGAGAAGAAAGCTTACAACCCGACGAGATGGGAACAAAAGACATCTTCGCTATTATCATCACTAAAAAGCCAATAGATTTCATTAAATTAAATCAGAAGATCAACAATTCTAAAGCGTATTCGTTTGAAGATAAAATTGCTTATGGATTAGAAGAAATGGGCGAACGAGTAATAGATACACCAAATTTTAATGTAAAAAATGGTTTAGTAGCTTTCGAAACAAGAGCAAATAATGACGATGCAATTTTAATGTTAATAGGAGTAAATAAGAAATGATGAGTAAAAAAATTAAGGGAATTGTATTCGCATCGCTGTGTTTATTGATTGTAGTCTATCTATGTTATTCTATATACATTGCTTTTCCAGGTACACCAGCAACTATATTTATGTTGATGATTTCATTGGCAGGAGTGTTGTCTGCAATTGGCATTTACAGACGTTTCACAATAAATGTTGAAGAAAAATCACATAAATACATTTCAAATTTACCCGTTATTGAACCGGATGTTTTGTATGTTAATATCGATGATTTTGTTGCAAAACATGAAAAAGTAAAGGGGAGCTTGTATGTAGCTGGAGAACAAATCGGGATCAAAGATTTGAAAATTAAAAACGTTTCTTTTGATAAACTTTTAGACACATTTTCTATCGTGTTTTCTGAAGGAGTGAGCCTGGTATTTACAGATGTAAAAACTGTTGGAGTAGGAGATAACCAATTCATTATTTTTGGTTTTGATCAAGCAGTTGTAACAGAAAAGGTGAAAAGAAGATTCAAAATGTCTAATAGATTAATTTACGAACTCGTGGGCGAAGAGCAAGTACATTTTACGCTACCTAAAGCTTATCCGGCTGTTGTTTTTGTTTGGGAAGATGCAGCAGTTGATTAGCCTGTTTTTCTGAGACTACTTTATAAGATGAGCACTATTTTATGCTTAATTCAATTACTTTTTTATTCTAGCATTTTCTATTTTACCAACGAAGTGGTAAGGATTAACGTTTCTCTAATAAATATTGGAGTTATGTATGTTCTTTAAGTAAGAATTTTTACTTTTACTCTCTTAAAATAATAAAACTATGAATAAAATTTACTTATTGGCAGGAGCCGTTGCAAGTTCTTTAGCATTGAACGCACAGGTTTTTGCTCCAAACCAAAGCTTTGAAGAAGCGAAAGGTTTAACAAATGTTGAGCTTCAAGCGAAAGCATTAGGAACTGTATTGTGGTCAAGTGACTTCTCAACGGCAACAGATTGGGATTCTGCAGATGGTGCAAATCATACTTCTGGTGATTGGGAGATACAAACAACTTTACCAGCTTCACTTTCAGCTTTAGCTACATCTACAGGTACTTACGATTTTACATCTATTTGGGCTTCTGAGTCTGGAGGAGAGTTTGCCATCGTAAACTCTGATGCAGCAGGTGGAGGTCAAGTGCAAGAAGCATATTTCGAAACAGGAGATTTAACTATTGCAACAGATATATTAGCAGCCGGAGGAACTGTAAACGATGCACTTTCTATCCGTTGGATACAGATGTACAGAAGATTTCAAGAAACACACAATATTGAAGTAAGTACAGATGGTGGTGTAACTTGGGTTTCTTACCTTGTAAACGATGTGCCGGTAAACACAAACTCTAAATCACCAGGTGTTGATCCTGATGTACAAACAGAGTTTTTAACTGTACCAGCAGCATCTGCTTGGACAGATCAAACTAGATTCAGAGTGTATTACCAAGGTGCTTGGGATTGGTTCTGGGTGATAGATGATTTTTCTGTTTCTACTTTACCAGATTTTGATTTAGCAAATTCTGCGACTTATTGGGGTGTAAACGGTTTATCATTTACTGATGGATCATTCAGACCGTTTCAATATTACATGATTCCAAATGCTCAAATTCAAGAGCACTCTTTTTCTGCGAATGTTTTCAATAATGGTGGACAAGATTTAACAAACGCTACTTTAACTGTTGATGTAAACGCTGGAGCAGCAACTGCAACTTCTAATGTTGTAGCTTCATTAACGCCAGGTGCAGCAGATTCAGTGTTTGCAACTTTTACACCTATGGCAGACATGACGTATGACTTTGCAGTTTCAGTTGATTCTGATGAAGCAGAAGACGTTCCTGCAAACAATGCATTTGAGGTTATTCCAACAATAATGACTGGTGGAGATATCTACGCAAGAGATCAAGGAGCACAAACAAATGCTGGAGGTTCAGATGATGGTAATGGTAATATTGGTTTTGAGGCAGGTAACTACTTTGAGATTTCTTCTGCTGCTACTTTGCACGCTTTGGATGTTGGAATTGATGCAGAACCAAACAATGACGGAGTTGAGATTTATGCAGTTCTATATAACTTAGATGCAAACGGAGAATTCGTAGCAGTGGCGGTTTCTGATTATTATATTTTAAGTGCAGGTAATTTAAATACTATTACTTCACTTTATTTTGATACGCCTTATGATTTAGTTGCTGGAGAGTTATACTTCGCTGCTGTTGGTACAACGGGAGATTTCGTTTACCAAACTTCAGGAATTGCACCAGACAATACATCTTTAATTTATTACCCAACAATGACAGATCCTATTACAGGAAGCCAATTCTACACGTCTAACACTCCTGTTGTAAGAATGAACTTTAAAGCTCCATCTGTTGGTTTAGATGAATTAGCTGCTAATCTTTCTTTGGAAGTTTATCCTAATCCAGCTTCAAATAACGTAAATGCTTCTTTTTCTTTAGAAAATGCATCTAACGTTGAAGTTTCTATTTCAGATTTATCTGGAAAAGTAGTTTACACAAATAACTTAGGAAATGTTGCTGCTGGTACGCATAAAGTAAACGTACCAACTACTTCATTATCTAGTGGTGTATATTTCTACAACTTATCAGTAAACAGCACTGTTGCTACTGAAAAATTAGTAATCAAGAAGTAATTCTTAACTATATTAGAAAATACCCCAACGTTGGTTGGGGTATTTTTTTTTGCTAAATATTTAATGAAAGCGTAAATTTTTATCTTTGCGCTACACAAAAAGAACGTTTATGAAAGGATATGTTTTTCCAGGTCAAGGAGCACAGTTCTCCGGAATGGGTAAAGATTTATACGATAACTCAGATAAAGCAAAGCAATTGTTTGATCAGGCCAATGAAATACTTGGTTTCGATATTACGAAAATCATGTTTGAAGGTTCTGATGAAGAATTGAAGCAAACAAAGGTAACGCAGCCAGCTATCTTTTTACATTCTACTATCCTCGCAGCAGTGCTTGGTGAAGATTTTAAACCAAATATGGTTGCCGGACACTCATTAGGAGAACTTTCTGCACTTGTGGCTAACGGAACATTAGCCTTTGAAGACGGATTGAAATTGGTTTATAAAAGAGCATTAGCTATGCAAGAAGCTTGTGAGAAAGAGCCTTCTACAATGGCTGCAATTCTAGGTTTAGAAGATGCCGTAGTTGAAGAAGTTTGTGCTTCTGTGGATGGAGTAGTTGTAGCTGCAAATTACAATTGTCCAGGTCAACTAGTTATTTCTGGAGCAATAGATGCAATTGATAAAGCGTGCGAATTAGCAACTGAAAAAGGAGCAAAAAGAGCGCTGAAATTACCTGTTGGTGGAGCTTTTCACTCTCCTTTAATGGAGCCAGCTAGAGAAGAATTAGCAAAGGCAATTGAAGAAACTACATTTAACACTCCAAGTTGTCCTGTTTATCAAAATGTTACAGCTTCTGCAGTTACAGATGCCTCTGAGATTAAGAAAAATTTAATGGTACAGTTGACAGCTCCAGTTAAATGGACGCAAACTATGAACCAAATGATTGCAGATGGTTGCGAAGAAATTGTGGAAGTTGGGCCAGGTAAAGTTTTACAAGGCTTATTTAAGAAAGTAGATAGAAAATTTCCTACTTCTAGTGCAAGTATTGAAGCATAAAAAGAATGACAATAAAGAAAAAGGATTGCTGTTTGGGCAATCCTTTTTTATTGGGTCAACTCTATATTGTATATTTTGCGAAGTGCAGTATCAAGATAAATGTTTACGGGCTTAAACTGGACTTGCTTTTTGTTTTGTTTGTAAAACTGGTTTATTTGATCTTGTGAATAGTCGTGTAACGCTGAGGAAAAATGATTAATTCCGACTCTAAAGTTCAGGTAAATTATAGAGTCTTTATTTGTTTTTGTTTTAAAATACGTCCATTGTCCTGGCATACTTAACCCGCTGTAATAACCAATCGTATCTTTTTTTGAATTGGTAACAAAGCAATGAAGTTCATTTTTCCTTTCGAACAAAAAGGATTCAGCATGTTGAGAATTGGATAGACCAATTGTATCTTTCCAACTTATGTAGTAATCTCCGTTTTTCGATTCGGGAACAATCTCTATAGATATACCTGTCTTAATTACTTCATTTGTAATACATCCGCTAAAGGATACTACTAAGCATGAAAGTAAAAGTTTTAAATACATTTTACAATCAAAGTTTTCTATTGAGTAAGTCTAAGTCTAGCAGCTTGTGAAAGAAGGGCTTTTCTAAATTTCTTTCTAATAAATGCAGATGTTCTATCCTGTGGCAATCTGTACCGGCTAAATCTACTAACTTATTCTTTATTAAAAGTTCTGCTGTTTTTCTTATTCCAGAGCCATAATGTCCGGTAAGTGAGTTAAGATTCATTTGTATTTTTACGCCTTTTTCTTTCAATTCTTGAGCCATCTTTATATTTCCCATATAAAAGGAGTAGCGCTCGTAATGCGCTAGAACAGGAATTAATCCTTTGGACTGAATCTTAAAAATTAGTTCATCTACGTGCAGAGGCTCGGTGTTAAAGCTAAATTCAAAAAGAACATAGTTCTGATTAAATTTCATTACTTGATTACTTTCTATTTCTGCCATTAAGTGATCGTCGTAGAAATATTCAGCAGCTGTTTGAAACTCAATATTTAAGTTTATGCGCTCAAGCTCTTCTTTAACTATGTTGTACCCATTTAAAATTGTTTCAGGAGTATTTGGGTATAAGTCGCTTAAAATATGAGGTGTAGTAATCACTTTCTTATAGCCAAGTTCTTGAAACTTCAAAAGCATACCTATACTGTGATCTAAAGTTTGTGCTCCGTCATCTATACCTGGTATTAAATGACTATGAACATCTGTGATTAACTCAGAAAGATCTATTTTTTTTCTTTTTTTAAATATAGAATTAATCATTTTTTAAGTTCATGTTTTTAATTACTAAAATCAAATGCGCTGTTGGAGGTTGGCATCCTTTTGTATTGCTTGTTTTAGGAAACTTTTTGTTGTGTTGCGACCGGAGAAGCTACACGGCAAATTAGTTGACTTAACAGGCGGTAAAAAGATATAAACCGTAGACAGATTACGCACCAAAAACTATCTATTAAGGTATTGATCTTTATAATATGCCGTATATTCTCCAGACAAAATTTCTTCTGTCCAGCCTTTATTATTTAAATACCAATCTACTGTATTCTCCAAACCTTCTTCAAATTGTATACTTGGTGTCCAGCCTAATTCTGTTTCTAATTTAGTTGCATCAATGGCATAGCGCATGTCATGACCCGCTCTATCTTTAACGTAAGTAATTAGTTGTTCAGAGCTTCCTTGAGGTCTTCCTAATTTTTTATCTACGATTTTAATCAAAGCATTTACTAAATCTATATTTGTCCATTCGTTTAAACCACCAATGTTATAGGTCTCTCCAATACTACCTTCATGAAAAATTTTATCAATAGCAGATGCATGGTCTTCTACCCAGAGCCAATCGCGTATATTTTCTCCTTTACCATATATCGGAAGTTGCTTTTCCTTCACAATATTGTTAATCATTAATGGAATTAGCTTTTCTGGAAACTGATGCGAACCGTAATTGTTAGAACAGTTAGAGATCTTAATGTTTAGTCCGTAAGTATGATGATACGCACGTACAAAATGATCAGAACTTGCTTTGGAAGAGGAGTACGGACTACGCGGATCATAGGCTGTAGTTTCCTCAAAAAGTCCAGTTTTGCCTAAACTTCCATACACTTCGTCTGTACTAATGTGATAAAAGATATTGTTTTCGTTCTTCGCCCATTTTTCTTTTGCAACATTAAGTAAGTTAACCGTTCCTACTACATTGGTCATCACAAATTCCATTGGGCCAGAAATAGATCTATCTACATGAGATTCTGCGGCGAGATGAATAACATCTGTAATTGAATAGGTGTCAAAAGCAGTTTCAATATCAGTAACCGAACAAATATCTCCTTTAAAAAAGTGATAATTTGCATTGTTTTCAATGTCGGTTAAGTTTTTAAGATTACCGGCATAGGTTAGTTTATCAAAATTAACAATAGTATAATTTGGATATTGTCGCAATAAGCGTCTAACCACATGCGAGCCAATAAAACCCGCTCCGCCAGTAATTAATATTGATTTGCTCATAATCTATTTATAAACTCCAATATTCTAAATCGGTTATTTTTTCTTTGTATATACCTTTTACATCTACAAATACGCCTGTTTGATTTTTAAGCATTCCTTTAAAATCATCTTGCGATAAATTTTGATACTCTTTGTGATTTACGGCAACGATAATTGCATCGTAATCATTGCTTGGAGTTGCAGTTAAACCAACGCCATATTCGTGTTTCATTTCTTCAGAAGAAGCATGCGGATCTACTAAGTCTACATGTACTTGAAAAGATTTCAATTCATTAACAACATCAATTACTTTAGAGTTTCGAATATCACTAACATCTTCTTTAAATGTTGCGCCCATTACCAAGACTTTTGCATCTGTCATGTGTTTGCCTTGCGCAATCATTTTTTTAACGGTTTGCTTACCGATATAGAATCCCATTGAGTCGTTTACATATCTCCCAGAGTTGATTATTTTAGCGTGATAGCCCGCTTGTTTTGCCTTGTGGGTAAGGTAATATGGATCAACTCCAATACAGTGTCCGCCAACTAAACCAGGGGAGAAGCGTAAAAAGTTCCACTTTGTTCCTGCTGCTTCAAGTACTTCGTAAGTATTTATATTGAGTTTATTAAAAATTATACTCAATTCATTGATAAGTGCGATATTCACGTCGCGCTGTGTATTTTCAATAATTTTAGCAGCTTCTGCAACTTTGATTGAGCTTGCTCTATGCACACCTGCATCTACAACTAACTCGTATGTTTTTGCAATTTCTTCTAATGAAGTAGCGCAACAACCAGATACTACTTTTACTACATTTTGTAGGGTATGTACTTTATCTCCCGGATTAATTCTTTCTGGAGAATAGCCTACCATAAAGTCTTCTTTCCATTTAAGTCCGGAAACTTCTTCTAAAATTGGAATACAATCTTCTTCTGTACAACCAGGATAAACTGTGGATTCAAAAACAACATAGTCGCCTTTTTTAAGGGCTTTACCTACTGTTTTACTCGCTCCAATTAATGGTGCTAAATTGGGTAGGTTTGAATCGTCAATTGGAGTAGGGACAGCAACCACGAAAAAAGTAGCTTCTTTCAATTTGTCACCGTCTGCCGTAAATTCTATAGAACAGTTGTCAAAAGCACTGCTGTCTAACTCTTTACTCGGATCAATGTGATTAGACATCATATCTACCCTTTCTTGGTTGATATCAAAACCGATTACATCAATTTTTTTAGCAAATTCTAAAGCTATTGGTAAGCCAACATATCCTAGACCTATAACAGCTAGTTTTTCTTCTTTATTGATGAGTTTAGTGTAAATTAAGTTGTTCATTTCTTACGTTATATATTCGTTCTATAATTTCTACAACTTTTAAACCTTCTAAGGCATTTGTTGTAGCTGTATTTCTTCCTTTTAATGTATCAACAACATTTTCTATGATGTAGTTGTGGTTTGCTGCAGAGCCTTTATATGGTCCGTAGTCATTTGCAGGGTTTGATGCTGCTAAAGTGGGCATTTCGTAATCGGAAATATTGCAAACCTCTACTTCGTTCATGTATTGTCCGCCAATTTTAACAGATCCTTTAGAGCCAATAATGGTCATTGAACTTTCTAAATTTTGATTGGCTACGGCTGTAGAGTAATTTAAAGCACCCATTCCACCATTGATGAAATCAAAACTAACAAATCCAGAGTCTTCGAAGTCGGTTGATTCTTTGTGTGTGAAATCGGCAAATTTTCCTTGAATATTCTCAATATCTCCGAAAAGCCAATACATAATATCTATGAAGTGAGAAAATTGTGTAAAGAGTGTACCTCCGTCTAAATCAGTAGTTCCTTTCCAACCTCCTGCTTTGTAATATCTTTCATCTCTGTTCCAATAACAATTTAGTTGAACCATGAAGGTATCTCCTATAATTTTATCTTCTACTATGGATTTTATCCATTGCGAAGGTGGAGAATATCTATTTTGCATCACACAGAAAACTTGTTTAGACATTTGTAGCGATTTAAAAATCACTTTTTCGCAATTGTCTTTACTTAAACCCATTGGTTTTTCGCACACTACATGTTTCTTTTTCTCTAATGCTTTTATGCTCTGCTCGGCGTGAAGTCCGTTAGGTGTACAAACACAAACTACATCATAATCCAGATCTGAGTCTAATAGTTCATCTACAGATTTGAAAAATGGAACTTCAAATCGGGTAGCATCACATTCTTCTTTACTTCTTATGTCTGCAATGGCTACGAGTTCAGATTCCTCATTTCTAGAAATCATTTCGGCATGACGTTTTCCTATGTGTCCGGCACCAACTACTGCAAACTTTACTTTATCTTGTACGCTCATTATAATTTTGTAACTGCGTTATTTTCTAATTTATACTTTTCTTTACTTTCTTCACACTCGGCAATTCCGTTTTCGTCAAAATTTAAACGGTGACCAAATTCGCTCATCCAACCCATTTGTTTTGCAGGATTTCCTACAACTAATGCATACGCCGGAACGTGCTTGGTAACTACTGCACCTGCACCTATAAAGGCAAACTCACCAATGTCGTGACCACAAACTATAGTTGCATTTGCTCCAATAGAAGCTCCGCGTTTAACTACTGTTTTTGAATATTGACCTCTTCTATTTACTCCACTTCTCGGATTCACAACATTTGTAAATACCATAGATGGGCCCAAAAACACATCATCTTCACACTCTACGCCGGTGTATAATGAAACGTTGTTTTGCACCTTGCAGTTGTTTCCTAGTTTTACTTCCGGAGAAATAACTACATTTTGGCCAATATTACAGCTTTCTCCAAGTGTACAGTTTGACATTAAATGAGAAAAGTGCCAAATTTTTGTTCCTTTTCCTATCGTACAACCTTCATCTATTACTGCGGTTTCGTGTGCGAAATAATCTGACATTAGTTAATGTATTTTTCAAAGTTATTGTGGTCTTTCTTATACAACTCTTCTTCCGAAAGTCCTTTGAAATATGCGTAGGTTCTTTTTAAACCTTCAGTTCTGTCTATTTTTGGAGTCCAATCTAAAGTTGCTTTGGCTTTGGTAATATCTGGCTGTCGCTGTTTTGGATCGTTTACTGGAAGCGCTTTGTAAACTACTTTTTGATCTGTACCTGTTAATTTGATAATCTCCTCGGCAAAGTCGCCAATAGAAATTTCGTCAGGATTACCAATATTTACTGGCTCAGAATAATTTGAATGCAATAAACGAACAATACCTTCTACCAAATCGTCCACATAACAAAAAGAGCGCGTTTGAGAACCATCTCCGAATACGGTAATGTCTTCTCCTCTTAAAGCTTGACCAATAAATGCAGGTAGAACACGGCCATCATTTAATCTCATTTTTGGTCCGTATGTATTAAAAATACGAACAATTCTAGTTTCAATATTATGGTAAGTGTGATACGCCATTGTAATCGCTTCTTGAAAACGTTTGGCTTCATCATAAACTCCGCGCGGACCAATTGGATTTACATTCCCCCAATATTCTTCAGTTTGTGGATGTACCGTTGGATCTCCATACACCTCAGAAGTTGAAGCGATTAGTACACGTGCATTTTTTACACGCGCTAAACCTAAACAGTTATGAATTCCTAAAGAACCTACTTTTAAGGTTTGTATAGGGATTTTTAAGTAGTCTATCGGACTAGCAGGAGATGCAAAGTGTAGAATATAATCTAATTCGCCAGGAACGTGAATAAACTTTGAAACATCGTGGTTATAAAACTCGAAGTTCTCTAATTTGAACAAATGTTCAATATTCTTTAATTGCCCGGTAATTAAGTTATCCATAGCAATTACATGAAAACCGTCTTTTATAAAACGATCACATAAATGTGAACCTAAAAACCCTGCAGCTCCTGTGATTAATACGCGTTTTCTTTCCATTATTTGTTGTTGGTTTTTGCATTAGGAAAAACAGTTTTCCTACCAATAGAGTTATAATAGAAACCTTTTGTTTGCATTGCTTCTAAGTCGTATATATTTCTTCCATCAAAGATAGTAGGCGACTTCAATGCTTGTTTAATTTTATCAAAATCAGGATTAGAAAAAGCACTCCATTCCGTTGCAATTACCAAAGCATCGGCGCCATGCAACGCTTCATACTGATTGTTTACATATTGAATTTTATCACCAATTACATGTTTCACATTTTCCATAGCCTCCGGATCGAAAGCTACAACTTGTGCTCCTGCGGCGATTAACTTATCAATTATATATAAGGCCGGAGCTTCTCTAATGTCGTCTGTGTCTGGCTTGAATGCGAGTCCCCAAAGTGCAAAAGTCATACCCGATAAATCACCGTAATAAGCGAGTATCTTTTCTATAATTTTGGTTTTTTGTGTTTCGTTAACGTCCAAAACGGCATTAATGATTTCAAAGTCATATCCAGCACCTTTGCCAGATTTTAGTAAAGCAGAAACATCTTTTGGAAAACAACTTCCTCCAAAACCTATTCCTGGATATAAGAATTTATGACCAATTCTTGAGTCTGAACCAATTCCAAGTCGAACCTTATCAACATCTGCACCTACTTTTTCGCAAAAGTTGGCGATTTCGTTCATGAAGGTAATCTTGGTAGCTAAAAACGAATTTGCAGCGTATTTAGTTAACTCGGCAGATTTTTCGTCCATCACAATTAATGGGTGACCATCTCTAATAAACGGCTTGTACAATTCAGACATAATCTTTATTGCACGTTCATCTTCCGTTCCAATAACTACGCGATCGGGGTTTAAAAAATCATCAACTGCAAAGCCTTCTCTCAGAAATTCTGGATTAGATACGACAGCAAAAGGGATAGTTGTATTTGCTCGAATTGCAGCTTCTACTTTTTCTGCCGTACCAACAGGTACCGTAGATTTATCTACAATTACTTTATATTCTTTAATTATTTTACCCAGTGTGTCTGCTACGCCTAAGACGTAACTTAAATCTGCGCTTCCATCTTCTCCTGGAGGAGTAGGCAAGGCTAAAAATATAATTTCTGCATCTTCAACGGCAGCTTCTAAATTTGTGGTAAAACTAATTCTATCTTGTTTGATGTTTCGTTCAAAAATAACATCAAGATGAGGCTCGTAAATTGGAACCTCTCCTTTACGCATTCTTTCAACTTTAGCTTCGTCTATATCAACACATGTAACCTGATTTCCTGTTTCTGCAAAGCAGGTTCCAGTTACTAACCCGACATATCCTGTACCAACTACGGTAATTTTTTTCATTTATTAAGGTATTCTTCTACAGAAGTACAAATGTATTCCAATTGTTCTTCTGTTAGTTCTGTATGCATTGGCAAAGAGATTACTCTTTCCGTTAGCCAATCTGTTGTAGTTAAATCTTCACATCGAGTATCTAATGTAGAAAACATTTTTTGAGCGTGCGCAGGAACTGGATAGTATATCATTGCAGGAATATCTTTCGTTCCTAAAAATGCTACCAAACCATCTCTATCTATCCCTTCTAATTTCATTGTGTATTGATGAAATACGTGGTTTGATTCTGAATGTCTAAACGGCGTGGTTACCTGATCAAATTTAGCGAAGAAGTTGTCGTAATACGCTGCAGCTTTATTTCTAGCAGCAATATAAGTATCTAATTCACGTAATTTAATTCTTAAAACGGCAGCTTGTATCGTATCTAAACGAGAGTTACACCCTACAACATCGTGATAATAACGTTTGCTCTGACCGTGATTGGCAACCATTCTTAGTTTCGCTGCAAGGGCATCATCGTTTGTACAAATTGCGCCACCATCTCCGTAACAACCTAAGTTTTTAGAAGGGAAGAAGGAGGTACAACCGATAGTTCCAATGGTTCCTGTTTTTTTCTTGGTACCGTCAGAAAAAGTATAGTCACACCCAATTGCTTGCGCATTATCTTCTAGAACGTACAAATCGTGTTCTTTAGCAATTGCCATGATTTCTTCCATGGCGCAAGCTTGTCCGTATAAATGAACAGGGACGATTGCTTTCGTTTTTGGTGTGATCGCCTTTCTTATCGCTTCTGGAGATATATTAAAGGTTTCTGGATCACAATCTACAAAAACAGGCTTTAACCTTAATAAACCAATAACTTCTGTGGTTGCAATGTAGGTATAAGAAGGAGTGATGATTTCATCTCCTGGTTGTAAGTCCAACGCCATCATCGCTATCTGCAAAGCGTCTGTGCCGTTAGCACAAGGTATAACGTGTTTAACGTCTAAGTAAGTTTCTAGTTCTTCTCTGAAACTATGAACATCAGGACCATTAATGAACTGTGCTTTATCTAAGATTGAGGCGATTGCCTCAGAAACTTGGGGTTTAATTTTCTCGTATTGAGAAATTAAATCAACCATTTGTATTTTTTTCATATTCGAAATTTCCATATCAGAACGTCGTAAAGTAGAAAATCGTATCTCTACTTTAATCTAGAGGGTAAAGATAAAGAAACTGCTTGAAATATGTAATAGACAAGACGCGTTTTCTTTTACATTTAGATGTTAAAGAAATTGAATTCCCACAAACGCTCGAAGTACTTATTTACGAGAAAATAACTTGCCGAATAACGACTTTTTCTTCTCGTCTCCGTATCCGTAATTGTAACCATAGCTGTAATATCCATAACGTTTTGATCCGTTTCCAGACTTTATTCCATTAACTAAAATAGCCATTTCTCCAAGTGATTTTCTCTTGTAAAAATCTACTGGAATACGCAACATTCTTTTGTCTAACACATTTGCTCGTGTTACGTAAATAGTTAGATCTGAAAGGTGAGAAACAGAAATCGTATCGGTAACAAGTGAAGCAGGTGCTGTATCTACAATGATGTAGTCATAATTCTTCCTTACCGTTTCAAATAGATCCGCCAAACGCTTGTTCAGTAACAGCTCACTTGGATTAGGAGGTATAGTTCCTGAAGAGAGATAGGTGAGGTTGTCAAATTCTTGAGATGGAATAAATAATTCTTCTAAACGTAGATTCGGGTTGGCCAAATAATCAGAAACACCAAGCCCTTGCTTTTGTTGTAGATATTCTAACAATTTGGGTTTTCTTAAATCCAATCCGATTACCAATATTTTTTTATCCGTGAAAGCCAGAGAACGCGCCAGGTTTAAAGAAGTTAATGTTTTTCCTTCTTCAGCAACGGTTGACGTTACATAGATAACCTTACCGCCTTCTTTTTCTGAATTCAGTAAGAAGTTAATATTCGTTCGCAACATTCTAAAGGCTTCAGCAATTGGAGTACGTAGATTTTCCTTAGTGATTAACTTGGAATCTTCTTCTGCATGAGGTATGGATCCTGCTAATGGCAAACCAATTTCTTCAATGTCTTTGGCCGTTTTAAGTTTTGTGTCGAGTAAATCACGAACATAAATAAACGAAATAGGCACGATTAATCCCAATAGAAATGCTCCTAGATAGATGATTGTCTTTTTCGGACTCACAGGGATTTTGTCTGAATAAGCAAGGTCTATTGTTTTTGTATTACTCACAGCAGAGGCCATGGTAATTTCGTTTTCTTCCCGCTTTTTAAGTAAGAAAATATATAAACTCTCTTTGATTTCTTGTTGACGAATAATACCACGATAGTCTAATTCGAATTGTGGTAATGCAGCAATTTTTGATTGAAAACCACTGTCTTGTTTCTTCAAAATTTCTATTTCTAATTTTATGCGCGATTGTAAATTCTTTAAACTTGATGTTAAGCTGGCGCGTATACTTTCGAGTTGTCCATTAATTCTATGGATAGCCGGATTTTTGATAGAACTTGTTCTCAGTAGCGCTTGTTTCTCCAAAACCAAGGTATTGTATTGGGCCGTCATTTGGTTGATAGATACATCTTCAAACCCTAAGTTAGCCGGTAACAACTCAGTTTTATCGTCTCCAAAGTTTTCTATGTAATCATTCATATAGGCAGCCAAACTCAATTGAATTTCACTCTTTGTTATGGCTGTTTCTATTTCTGACTTTTGTTCAATAAAACGTTCAGCATCTGTTTCTACATCTGTGAGCGCATTGTCTTTTTTGTAGTTTTTTCCTTGTTCTTCAATGCTCGCTAGTTGATTTTCTAGTAGAGCGAGTCTTTTGTTTAGAAAGTCGTTCGTGTTTTCAGCTACTTGGTTTTTATCCTTAATGGCATCTATACGGTGCTGTTTTACGAGTGCATCTAAAAACGCATTGTTTTCTTCAATTACGTGTCCAGTAATACTCAAACTTAAAATATCTGCATCTTTGTTTACTGCATTTACTGTAAGTTTATTCTTTAAACTGTTGACAGTTTTCTCAATGGGAGAGATGTAATACACCACTGTTTTTCCAATAAAATCATCTAGATAAGTGGTGTCTTTTAAAAAACGAGCGCTTCCAAAGGCAAATTCTATGATTTTACCAAACTTAGTTTTCAAAGATTTTCCTGAAGGTAAACTTAATTCTATATTGTTATGATCAAGAATTTCAACGTTTACAGCAAAAGTTTCTTTTAATGCAGTGGTGTCAAAATATACATAGTCGGCTACAATAGGCTTATTACTATAAAGTTTTGCGCGTTCTATTCCAGATCTTTCACCAATTATAAAAAGTTGTTCGTTTAATTTGAGCTCTTTTACAATTTTTTGAATCAATGTTCTGGATTTAAAGACTTCTATCTCGTTCTCTAAACCTTTGCTAGAATTAGAAAAACCCAAATCTTCTAAAGCAGATAAATCTGGTCCGCCCGCATTTTTCTCTGTATCTTTAATAATTACAGAGGTAGCAGAAGAATAAGTAGGTTGTGTGTAGCGCAGGTACACAAAGGAGATACTTAAGCAAATAAGAACAGAGAAAAGGATAAATTTCCAATGATACAGATAACGTTCTATAATTTCTGTGATATTTATAGAATCGTTCTGTTGTTCTTGTGTGTCAAAGTTGGGTTGACTCATAATTGGCTAATAATTGTAATGGTGGATAAGGTAGAAACAACTACCGAAATAATAGAAGCGAATACACCACTGTTACTTCTTATAAATGTAGACTGTGAACGCGCAGCCATATTTGGCTCTACGTAAACAACATCGTTTTGCTTTAAATAATAGGCCGGAGAATTAAAAAGTTCTTTCGAAGTTAAATCTACTCTGTACTCTTGCTTTAATCCATCAATTTCTCGAATAACCAATACATTATTTCGAACTCCGTTCAGACTTAAATCTCCCGCTAAACCCAAAGCTTCTAGCAAGGTGATGCGTTCATTAGGTATTCTAAACGTTCCAGGTCTACTCACGGTTCCTAAAACGGTGATTTTAAAGTTTTCGATTTGTAAATGAACAACAGGTTTGTTAATGTAAGTACTTATTTTTTCTTCGAGAAGAGCAATGGCTTCATCTTTTTCTAAGGAAGCAACTTGAACTTTACCCAAAATAGGAAAGTTAATATTTCCTTCTTGGTCGATTAAATATCCTACTCTCGCACTGTTTCCTTGCAGATAACCATTATTGAGTGCTTGACCACCTTGAACGGGTAAGTTAAATTGCGCAGCTTGTTCGGTGTCTTCTGCGGTTACTACGATTGAAATAAAATCATCTGCCTCCAATATGGTTTGATACTGTTGAATCGTATCACTAACACTATCGTTTTGGAAGTAAACCAATTTTTGCTTGGTTTTACAACCGATTAGTGTAAATAGTACCAATAAAATTGAGAGATAAGACTTCATAATATAATGTAAATTCAGCGTTTGGGGTGCAAAGATAGTGATTCTGTAAATTTTAAAAACATGTTTCTACAGATATTTAGTTTGTTTTTTCGACCGGCCATTCTTGAGTTTGTATTTTATCTTTCGGGCATCGAGGTTTTTGTTGAGTATAAAAAAGTAAATCATCAAACCGAGAAACAAAAGAATGGAAACGATAAAGAGTGTCCATTGCTTAAAGTATATGGCCATTATAAAATAACACATGATGGAAATTAAATTGAAAATTCCGATGGTGATACTTGTTTTTAGATGACTAAAACCTTTGAAGTCTGTAAGTATATGGTGCGTATGATTTCTGTCTGGACTGAATGGACTTTTTCGATTAAACAAACGAATAATGATGATTCGTAAGGTGTCAAAAATAGGTACGATCAATATTCCAATTAATAAATAAGGGATGTTTGATTTATTTCCAGATAAAAATTCGTGATCTACACACATCATATTGAACATTGCGCAAGACATTAATGCGATGGTAAAACCTAAAATCATGCTTCCTGTATCGCCCATGAAAATACGCTTTTTTGAAGATAAGTTAAAGCGAAGGAATGCAATTATAGCACCTATTAACACCGCACAGACACTCGAATGGAATACCATTCCTTCTAGGGCAAAGAGTACGCCAAAAGTAAAGAGTATAACACAAGCAACTACACTTGCTAATCCGTTAATACCATCAATAAGGTTAAACGCGTTAATAATAAAGATAACGAAAAGTAAAGTGATGATATAAGCGGGAATTGTGGCTATTTCATGAAATCCAAGAAAACCATGAAAATCGTCAAAGAGTAAGTGTTCATTACTGATTAAAAGTACACAAGCAAAAACTTGTCCTGCAAACTTTACGCGTGGTGAAATACTCAATAAATCGTCTTTTAAGCCTAAAATAAAAAGGACTGTCAATGCTGGAGTATACCCTTTTAAAAGATTATCCGTATCGAAATCTTCAATAAAATAGAAACTCAGCATTAAAACGATATAAAAAGCGATGCCCCCGAGATTGGGGACAGATTTAGTGTGCGAACTCCTCACGTTAGGTGCATCTAAAATTTTCTTGCGATACATGATGTTCGAAATTTTAGGCACCATTAAGTAGGTTGCAAAAAAACTACCTACGAATAAGAGCAGTGAATATGTTAAAGTGGTCGCCAATGGTTTGAATTATTAGTTAAATATAGTGTTTTATTCGATGAATGTGGTGTTTTTTTTTTTTTTTTATGTTTTTCAATTACAAATTTAACGAATATTTAAGTGTTGAGGTTGCTTTATCATTGATTATTGAAAATGAATTGATCGGTTTTATAGTTTGCAAAGTATTTCTACAATTCGTTTTGCTGTATTGCCATCCCAAAGTTTTGGAATACTTCCTTTTTTCCAATTGTCTGAGAATAAAACTTTTAATGCTGGAGCAATAGCTTTAGGATCAGTACCAAGTAATTCATTCGTACCTTGGGATATAGTTTCAGGTCGTTCTGTATTATCTCTTAGCGTCATACAAGGAATTCCCATAACTGTAGTTTCTTCGGTAATACCGCCTGAATCTGTAATTACAGCTTTTGAATTTTCTACTAAATAGTTAAACTCCAAGTAACCCAATGGCTCAATCATGTGTAATCTTTCGTGCGATATTCCGAGTGCTTTTATCATTTTAGCCGTTCTTGGGTGCACAGGAAAGATTAATGGAATACCCTCGGAATGTTCAATTATTTCATCAATTAGTTTCTTTAATTTACTTTCTTCATCAACGTTTGCTGGTCGATGCAGCGTCATTACAATGTAGTTTTTCTCTTCTAATTTGAGCTCATTCCAAACAGGAGGCGCTTTAAATCTTGGCTTTTGTTTTAAAAGCGTGTCTATCATAGTGTTCCCTACGTAGAAAATTTGGTCATCCTTGATTCCTGATTTTTTTAAATTTTCATTAGCAAGTTCAGAAGTCGTAAAAAAGTAGTTCGATATTGCATCTGTTACCAAGCGGTTAATTTCTTCTGGCATAGTCCAGTCATTGGAACGAATACCCCCTTCAACATGGGCAACTTTCGTGTGGAGTTTTTGAGCAGTAATGGCACAAGCCATGGTAGATGTAACATCGCCCACTACTAAAACCAAATCTGTAGGATTCTCAATTAGCTCAGCTTCAAAACGCATCATTATATTCGCTGTTTGTTCCGCCTGAGTTCCACCGCCTGCTTCTAGGTTTTTGTGAGGAGCTGGAATTTCTAATTGCTCGAAAAAATCTCCAGACATTTTTTTATCGTAGTGCTGACCAGTATGTATCAAGCGATAATTGATGTTTTCCCCCTCTTTTTGTGCTTTATGAATAGCATGAATAATAGGTGCAATCTTCATGAAGTTTGGTCTTGCTCCTGCTATTAATGTGATGTTTTTCATGATTTTGTTTTTTATTTCTGTCTTTGGTTCTTTCTTTCGGACTTCGCCTCCGCTCAGCCCTCGGATTATATCTAGGGGTCTGAGCAAAGTCGAGGGCACCTATCATTATTTCAAAGTCTCCCCATTTTTAATAAAAACACATACCGCACCAAATGAATCTGTCGTTTGATACGTGAAGGCTGCTTTACGAGACGATAGGCCCATTCTAAATTATTTTTAACCCACCATTGCGGTGCGCGTTTCACGTTTCCTGTGTAAACATCAAAACTGCCACCGAGACCTTGATATACTGCTGGGTGAATTTTGTGCAATTGTTCCATTAATAATTCTTGCTTGGGTGAACCCATAGCAACAAATACAACATCTGGTTTGGTAGATTGAATATCTTGAATCAAAGCTTCCTTTTCTTCCTCTTTCAAGTATCCATTTCTATATTTTACAATTGTGATTTCCGGATAATCTGATTTTAGCTTTAAAACAGTTTCCTGAATCACATCTTCTTTTCCACCAATCAAATAGAATCGCTTCGTTTTTTCGTGTTGTTCAATAATGTCTAACCACAATTCACAACCTGGAATTTTAACTACGTTTTCACATCCCTTCTTCTCCAATGCCCAAACCGCACCTACACCGTCGGGATATCCCACATTCCGGTTAATAATCGCCCGTGAATCTTCGGTAGCATGTAAAATTTTCTCTGCGTTTACGGCTACCAAAATAGCTTTCTGATTGAAAGCAAAGTCAATAAGCTCTTTGCGCGATTGGGGAGCATAACATTTTACACCATTGGCCGTTCTATTTTCCATAATCTGAGATTAAATAGGCGCTCATTGCATTGAACATGAAAGCGTTGCTCCAACGCATATAAGGGATTTTGGAACTCCATCCTTTCTTCAGTTGATAATAGAAATAGCCTTTTTTGTCTTGCATATTTGTGATTGTCCAGCTTAATACGGAATCGGCTAAAACCTTGTTTTCTTGAAAAGCATCAAGCTCTCTCAAGGTCACCAATAACTGACCTGGGCAATGAATATCTATCGGATAGGTGCGATCGTGATAGTATTTAGGTGTTCCATCTTCCAAAAAGAAATTGGCCAAATAAAATTGTTTTCCTTTTGCAATACTATCGGCAACATATTGCTCTTTCGTGATCTTGTAATACAACTGCAATGCATTCAAATTAAAGCCCGTATGAAAACTATCAATCCAACTTTGGACAGGAAGCAAGCCGTAGACCCATGACCCGTCTTCCGCCTGGCCAGAAATAGCAGCATCTACTGCATTTTTCGCAAGTAGAAGCTTACTCTCATCTTTTGTGATTTCATAGTTCCTTAAAAGAATATTTGCTCCTAACAAACTCGCATTAAATACCGTATTGTTTCCATCTTGAGGACTGTAGCTGAATAATATCCCGCCTTTGTAATCGGAACGGTTTAAATCTTTACTTACAAAATCACTTGCAGATAAGGCCGCCTTTAAAAACGATTCGGTGCCGGTTATGGCGTGCGCATCAAAAAGTGCTTCGGCGCAGAAGGCTGTTACCACAACATTCGGTGTGCCAGCTGGGAATAGGAAAAGACGTCTCGCCTGCCAATCGAAATTATACCCCCAACAGCTACCCGAATAGCCTTTGCTTTCATATTTCAGAATCAACTGGCCTAACTCTTCAATTTGTTCGCTAATTTTCTCGGTGGTACCATAGTCCAACATTCCGTTTTCAGCCAGTTGATGCAACTTACAATAGCCTGAGAGAAAAAGGCCCAAGCCCATATTGTTGTGCGCTTTAGGCACACGAAGCAATCGACGAAAATTGATAGGACTCCTTTTAAATCCTTGGATCCATGCCAAACGAGCTAAATCCCAATGCCTGAAAGGCGTTGCTTTGAATACTTTAGAATTCAATCCGTCATAAGGATCCCATCCTGCGAATTTTTCTTTTTCGCAGTAGGATTTTAATGAATTGAAGGAGTTGGTAATATTAGACATCGATTTGTGCTCCTCCATTTTCAATTGAATGAACTACACGGAAAGTGGCGTGCATTACTGAGAAGATTTCCTTTTGAGGAATAGCAGAACTTCCATCCTTCAATAAATTGTCAAAATAGGCTTGAACCATTTCTTTTTGCCCTTTGTTTTGATTCATCAACTTTTTCTTCGTTGGCTTTCCTTTTCCATAGATTTTCAATTGTTTGAAATCTTCAATGATTGCGGTAGAACCAGAAGAGTAAATTTCGATGTATTCTTTCGTCAATTCTTTGGAACCGTTTGCGTAATAAGCAATTACCCCAGTAGAACCATTTTCAAAATGAACCATGATGTTAACGGTATCGTTGAGCCCTTTAGGATCTGGTAATGCCGATGCAGATACTTTCACAGGCAAACTCCCATTTATAAAGGTGAGATAATCAATAAAGTGACATACTTCACCAATAATTCTCCCCCCTCCAATTTCGAGATCTTGAATCCAATTATCTGCAGGAATGCTACCGGCATTGATTCTGTAAATCATCGACATTGGACCGTCGCCTAATTTCTTCTTCACATCTTTGCTCAATGGCGAAAAACGTCTATTGAAACCGATCATTAACGCTTTTCCGCTTTCTTGCTGTGCTTTCTCAATTTCCTCCATTTCCGATTCGTACAAGCAAAGTGGCTTCTCAACGAAAATATTTTGATTGGCTTTTAATCCTTTCAAAACGTAAGGACCGTGTGAATCATGGCGTGTAGCAATGAATAAGGTATTCGTTTTATCGTTGAGAATGTCTTCTTCTTTCGTGGCACAAAAACCAAACTTAAATTTTTCTGCAACCCGTTTTGAAGTAGTACCGTTGTTTGTGAGAACACCAATTCGTTGTACTTTGGCATTTTCAGGAATATTCGGTAACAAATTACCTTGTGCGTAGCTCCCAGCACCAATAAACGATACATTCAAGCCTTCAACGGGCTCATTTTCCTGTATGCTAATTGCTTCTTTCCCTTGCGTTTTCCCAGCATCGTACTTTAGAACAATTCCGATAAAAGGTTCCGTTTTGTTTACGACCATGTCAAACGCATCGCCTGCTTTCTCAAATTCAAATTCGTGTGTGCTTAGGTAGTCAATATTTATCCGTTTTTTAGCAATCAATTCTTGAAACGCCTCCATGTTGCGTTTTTCCGTCCATCGAACATACGCAATTGGATAGTCGATACCTTTTTCTTCGTAATTCAAATCATAACGCCCGGGTCCGTACGAACACGCCATTTTTAATTCCAATTCTTTTCGGTAATAATGAGGATCTCTATCAAAACCTGTTGGCACAGCGCCCAATACAATCACCCTTCCCTTCTTTCTCGCTATTGCCCCGGCAAAATTCACTGGATCCAAACTTGAAGTTGCTGCAGCGATAATTACCGCATCTGCACCTTGACCATTCGTTGCGTGTAAAATTTTATCTTCAATACCCGCTGCATCTCTTGCCCATGCATGATCCACAACGGAATGATCGTTCGCGTGTTTCACCGCGTTTTCTGAAATATCAACCCCAATTACATTCACTCCGGATGCTTTCAATATCAAACAGGCCAATTGTCCTAATAGTCCAAGACCAATAACCACACATGTTTCGCCAAGTCTCATGTCAGCTTGCCGAACACCTTGCATAGAAATAGCACCGAGTGTATTGTACGCAGCATCCTTCAGGTCGACTTTTTCATCAAGCTTGACAGTTAGGTTTACAGGCACAGCAACCACCTCAGCGTGATTCGCATACCCGGCACCTGCACACGCCACCAAATCTCCTACTTGAAATTCGGTTACCCCCTTACCCACTTCAATTATCTCACCTGAACAGCTGTAGCCGAGAGGTGAATAGGCATCTAGCTTCTTCTTGACTGCTCGATAGGTTTGAACCACTCCTTGCTTTTTAAGGACATCCAAAACTTGTTTTACTTGTTTTGGACGTTCTTTTGCTTTACCTATCAAACTTTTACGCGCTGCTGTTACTGTCGAACCTTCAGTTCCCGCAGAAATGATGGAATAGTGATTTTTTACCGCGACCATCCCTGCACCTACTTGTGGGTAGGGAATCTCCTGGATGATCATGTCACCAGAGCCTAGTTTTTGAGTGAGTTGTTGCATAACTTAATGTGTTTTATGATCATTTAATATGGGAAATGGGCCTTCTAATGTTTTTATTATTCTACCAGGGTTACCAACAACTAAAGAGCAAGGTGGTATATCTTTATTTATAACTGAACCAGCGCCAATTACTGAGTTATCACCAATTTTAACATTTTTAAGTATAACTGAGTTTACTCCTATGAAAACATTATTACCTATGATAACTTCACCATTTCCTAAGTCATCAAAATCTATCATCCTGCTCGCGCCATCATGCGACAATATAAATACACCGGAAGTGATTAAGCAATTATCTCCAATTTTAATTTTTCCCCGGTGTGTGTCAATCTTTGCGCCCATACTTATCATCGTGTTTTTTCCAATACTTACACCAAGTAAGCGAAGTTTTGATAAGTAGACAAAACGAAGAAAATTGCCTATATAGTGAATTAGAATTCTAATCATTGTGCAAAATTACTTTAAAAAAACGTTTAAATAAATTTGTTCAAAATCTTCTTTTAATCTTATCCATGGTGTTCCGTCTGTATTTAATGATTCTTTTATTTTTAAAAATAAGTCATCTGAATTTCGGTTTTTAAATAGAACAGTTTTATTTGGTCTTTTAACGATATTTGATGCTATTACGTTTTTCCCCAAATAAATAGCCTCCCGTATTGTGATTGCGTCACCATCGGTATTTGTAGCTCTTATTACCAAGTCAGATTCCATAATTAACCTAATAAAAGAAATAGATTTGGTATGAATATGAATGTAATTTTCTAATTTATTTAGCTTAATCCTTTCTTGATATTCTAAAAATAAGTTTTCATTAACTTCTAATGTTGTTAAAACGAAAAGGAAGAAGATATTTAAATTCTCGTCTTTTGTTTTTTGAGCGCTATCAATTATTAAATCTAAACCATATAAATCTTGATTATTATGTATGTTAAGTCTATACGCATTGCTGACAACTAGTTTTTTGTTTTGATTTTTTTTATCTGAGATTAACAATTTGAGATCTTCTGGTAAATCATCTTCATCTTCGATTATTGGTGGAATGAATGCAGGGATAACAATACACTTGCGTAATTTAATTTTCTTTTTTAATTCTTCGCTTACAACGATAACACGATTAGATATTATCGCCGTGAATTTGAGGAAAAATAGACCATGAGTAGTTTTAACAGTGCTTAAAGAATGTACTGTCAATATTACTTTTTTAAAAAATAATCTACCTATCAGAACATGAACAAATCTTAATATTGGAACAGAGGAATGTATATGAATAAAATTAGATTTTCTAATTATCTTGAGGTAACCAAGTATGTCTTTATTCCTTAAGTTAAATGTAATGCTATCATAATCCTCTAACCTAGATTCATCGATTAATTGAATATTAAAATTTTTCTCGAGTAATTTAGTAAGTCTTCTAATATGGATGCTAATACCACCCGTAGCACAATAATGACCGATAATTGTTAAGTTTTTCATATGAAATACAATTTTTCTACAACGGTTTTGTTTTGCACGAGTTTTTTTATTCTGTCAATTCGACTCAGTTTTTCTGACCTTTTGTTAATTGTAATAAATAAATTATCATCAAAAGTAGAATTTCCAATAAAAACACATTTCCTCCTTGGAATAAAATAAATAGTAGAAAAGCTATGAAAGAAGATATTCCTAAGCTATAATAGATTGAATTTTTCGATTTTTTGATTTTACGAAAAATACTTCCTAAAAATAAAATGTAAAGCATGAAACCAATTAATCCATTATGAACCAATGCATCGACAAAGCCATTATGTGACGCTTTCCGCATGTTAATATCTTCTAACATTAAATCAGTGGAATATTGAAATCCAAGTCCGAAAATAATAGAGAACGGATCACGTTCGCTCCAATTTTTTAAATTAACATAAGAAAGAGTTAGTCTACCTGAGCTTAATTTATCAATACTGAACGAATCATCTTTACTATAAATGTTTTCTTGCTTTATTCTACCTTGTAGGGCTGTGTCCGATTGATAAAATGAATAAGCACCAAAGGCTAAAAGTATAACAAGTGGAGCTATCTTGTAGAGTTTTTTTATACCGTATTCTATTTTAATCAGAAAAAATATTCCTACAAAAAACATCATGTATCCAGTACGAACATAGGTTTTATATAAAATAAAACAGCCGAGAAGAAAGATGATAATTTTAAAATGATTTATTTTTTTTGCCTGAACAATGTTGAATAGCAATATTAATAAGGCTTGTGAAATAATAATTGCTGCTCCGTGCGGATTTTGAAAAATTCCAACGAAACCATTATTTTCTGCACCATAGTCTTCCAAAACATAGCCACGAGAAATAGGTTGAACAAGATTTAGTAAGAAAGGAATACCACTTACTATACAGAAATAAGATAAGAAATTTAAGGCTTTTAAAATTAACTTCTCATTTACCTTTTTGACATTTAAGTAATTATTGAATATTGGTATACTCAATCCTCTGATTAACATATAAAAGCCATCAGCCCAATATCCAATAAAAAGTACTCCAGATGTTAAAATGTATTTCAAATAATAAAAAAAACTGTACTTAGTTATCTTATCCTTTTTAAAAACAAATCCCGTGCTTGACAGCAAAAGGATTAAAAAGAAGAATTTCCAAAAGTGAGCAAATTTTATAGGACCTAAATTTATTGGCTCCAAATAGAAAATCATAAATAATATAATTCCAATAAAAAATTGTTTGAACATTTTAATTGATTAGGATTGGAATATAGTACTTCTGAACAATGCTTTTCCATGTGTAATGTGTCATGAAATATTGGCAGTTGGCGTCTCCCTTCTCGTTCAGCTCATCTTGATTGGCAGTATATATTTTAATCAATGTTTCATTCAGATCTTCATCTCTCTCAGTGATTTTAACACCTGCAGGCAGTTCATCTGAAAATCCTGACCAGGACTCTTTTGTACAAACAATAGGAAGTTTACACAACATGGCTTGAAGCATTTTATTCTTCATACCACTTCCTTTTGATAGATTTGAAAAGAAAATTCTAGATTTTCTTAATTCATTTTCCATGCTTTCAACCTCTCCAGAAATAGTAACCTTGCTAAATTGCGAAGCTAGTTCACGCATGCGTGAGCTAGGGTTTCTGCCTACGAAATAAAATGAAGCTTCTGGAATATTTGCTAAAATACGGGGAACATTGTTGCTTAAGAAATCTTCCGCGGCTAAATAGTTTGGTGGGTAAGAGAAGTTGCCACTAAATACAAAGTCGAATTCTTTTTCGAATCTTGAAACGGTTTTTAACAGTTCATCGTCATAGCCAATTGGTATAACATGTCCTTTACCTTTAACTCTTTTTTTAGAATAGTGTAAATCGTCCTTACTAACAAAAATAACATCCGTGAAACGAGAAAAAAGATAAGTTTCTTGGACTACATGTTTAATGAAAAATATCTTTGATTTTGCAGTGTTTCCTTTGCTATGATAAAAAGTTGGCGAATCGGCAGTATATAAAATCTTTTTTTTTGATTTATATAGAGATTCATAAATGCCTGATTCATAGTTGCAAAAAAATATGGGGCCTACCAAACGTGTCTTTTTCAAAAATGGAGTTTTGAGAAAAAAAGTATATTGATTTAATGCTGGTTTAATTGTCAAATCATTAACGTATTCCTTGAAAATAGTTAGGTCTGATTTATTGTATGAGTTACTGTGTAGAATAAAATGAATAGTATTTTTTTTTCTACTAGACAGTTCTTTTATTATATTGAAAATATTGATGTTATTCCCATCTTGATCAGGTGGGTAGGGGATTTTATTTGATACAAAGGTAATTCTTTCTTTTGTTTCCAACATTACCCTATTGCTTTTGCTGGAACACCCCCAATAATAACATTATCCCCAAAGTCTTTGGTGACAACTGCATTGGCTCCAATTATTACATTTTTTCCAATCTTTACTCCTTGGTTAATATAGACATTTGCTCCTATCCACGAATTATCTCCAATCTCGACATCTCCCGAAATATATTTTTCTGCTTCAAATTCTCCAAGTATGAATTTTGGATTTCGATTTTGAGTGTATATCCTAACATTATGAGAAATACTTACATTGTTACCAATTTTTACAACATTATTTTTCGCTGAATATATTGTACTTCTGTTGCCGATATACGAATTAGTTCCAATAATAATATCACCTTCACCATACATTTCTATGTCAACACCATTAAATTTAAATGTCCCACAAATATTGTAAGTACGTCTATATAAGTTGTACCTCAATTTGAAAAAATAAAGACGACATAAGTTTAATAAAGTATATTTTTTACGCAAAATAAAAAGAGTAATTTTGGGTTTCAAAAGCTAAAAAAATAAGATTATGCAAAAATATAATATTCTAGGCACTCTTATTTATAATTAGAGTAAGACTATGAATATTAATTCAATGTTTATTTGTTTAAAACAAATTACTTGTGAATTGATTGAAAATCATTTACTCCTTAAATTTAAAGAGTAAAAATTAAAAATTTCTTTTACGTGTAGATTTGAGTAAATAATATACCAAATAGTTTTGAAAATTTCTTGGACTATATATGCGATTCCAACACCTGACAATCCATAAATATCGATACTAAAGTGTATGATTATAAGGAATATTACCAAGCTTAATATCTCAATTATAGAGATCAAAGTGGTTTTACCTCTATGATACAATTCTATCATTGGAACGTAATGAACTATTTTAAAAAAGAAACTCATTACAAAAATTCGCATTAAATCGACTCCCGAGAGATAATCTGAAGTGGTAAAAAGCAAAATTATATATGGGGACATTAGCATAATGACAAATAAGGCAAAAGCAAAAAACAAAATCAATCTTGAATTTGTTTTAGTTATTTCAATAATCGATTTGTCTTTAAAGGAACGATATAAAAAAGGTAGGTAAGTAAGTGTTACGGCCTGGAATAAAATATCTGGTAATAATAGCCCTAGATTCTTTGTCATTTGATAAACTCCTAGATCAGAAAGTGTTAGTTTTTGAGTTAGAATACCTATTGCATAAATCATAATGAATGAAGAAAACAAACTAGACAAGCTCAACGGGAAGCCAAATTTAATTGCATCATACCAATAGGCGATTTTCAATCGAGCCCTTTTTACAGTTATCATGTAAAAAAGCACTATGCCGTATGGTATTAAATTTCCTAATAGTTTACCAATAACCCCAAGTTTAAAGTAGTAAATTAAAACAATTGATAACACGATACTTAAAATAACATAAAATACAGTTAGAATCACATACTGTTTAGCTAAGTTTCTAATTCTTAATTCGCTCTGAAACAATGCATAACCAGTCGCAAAACTTGCAGTAAGAAATGAAAGTAATATGTATGGGTAAAAATTTATTCCTTCAAATGAATTAAACAAGCCAAAGAATGATAGAATCAATGTAAAAATGATTAAGAGGAACGACCAGATAATTGAAAACACTACAACACTAAAAAAATAATTCTTCTTCTCTTTTTCATTAATTTCTAGGTATTGTTTTAAAACACTTTGGTGAGTTCCAAGTCTAAATATTGAAGCTGAAATTGTTTGAAAAGAAGATGTAACACTTAGAATACCGTAATCAGCTTTGCTCAATAAACGTGTAAATATAGGGAGTGTCAAAGCATTCAACCCACCAACCAAAAAAGTGGACATCGCGAACATCATGGATTTTTGAAGTTTCTTAAATGTGCTTATTGTTTTTTTAATCACTTGATTGGTTTATTTTTCGCTTAATTTCGAGATAATAGTTTTCATTCCAACTGGAAAGTTGTAGAAAGATTCTAACCAATCTTTTTGTAAATTACCTATGTTTTCTGGGGAACTTTCATCGACAAGAAAGGTATGCAATTGCTGGAATTCATTTTTATTTCGAATGACAGGAATAGAAGCGTCTGAAAATTCCGGATTCACACTAGGATACATATCATATTCCCCATGCAAATTGGTTATAATGATTCCTTTAACGATGCATTCAAACATTACTGTAGAATCGAAACTTAGGCAGATTTTTATTTCTTCGAATGGAATTTGATCTACTATCTTAAGTTTAGGAAGGTTGTATTGGCTAATGAGATTGACGGTCTCTGCTTTGAATTTGGGTAACAAACCAGGATGAAACTTGAAAAAGATATTAGAATTGGTATGTTTTGCAAAATCGAGAAAATCTACAATAGCTTTTTTCCGAATTATTGGACTGTTTAAGTAGGCATTGGTGCAAGTATCCACAAATAGTATGGCAGTGCCTTTCACTTGCTTTTTACTTTCTGCGATTATTAATCCTGCTGGAAGTAATTTAATATGTGAAGAAATATTTTTTTTGTAAATTTCCTTCTCCCTTTCTGTTTTGTAATACAAGAATTCAGTTTTGATGAATTCATTTTCTTTGTTGAAGTAGGTGGTCGTTGGTCGTATTGCGTATTTGCAAGAAAACTTATCCCCATGTAAATTGTTGATTAGCATGTGTAAATCACCAACAGGGTGAAAAGAGAAAAAATGATGGTATTTTTTTCGTTTGAAAAGTGAACTTAAAAATAGATCCTTTCTCAAGAGAGAAAAAATAAGCCAATAGTTTTCCTTGAACTGTGGTAGTTCACTTCTTTTCTTTGCAATTTTTCGCAATTGAAGAATTCCATACAACAATTTAAACACAGCAAAACGACTTGTCGTCACTGAAGTTAAGTCTTGAGAGTCAAAGGTTTTAGAAGAATAATTTTTCTCTGTGAGCACGTCGCATTTGCCAATGAATTCCTCTTCCAAAATGGAACTAAACTTTTCATACTTTGAATTAGGCGAATAAAACAAGACCTGATTGGAATGTACATCGATCGTTTTTTTCTTTTGAATGAACAAATAGAAGACTTGAGCAATTGTTTTAAGAATAATAATAGAAGTGTTGCTCTGGTTTAACTCACGTTTCACATGAGTCGTGTGAAAAACACTAGGACAAAGGGTCTCTAATGATTTTGACACTCCATTTTCGTTAAATAAATTAGACAGTTTCAAATCAGTATTGTTTATTTAAAAAAATCCAATTGAATACGTTCACCTTTTTCCAAATTAGTATTCGAAGTTTTACCAAGTATCTCATTTAAATACTTCGGATGCAATCCAAATCCAGGACGAATCGAACGCACATTCATCTGTGTTATTACCTCTCCAGCTTTGATGTCTTTTACAACATACAAGGAGCGACTAAAATTTTTACCCGCTTGCTGTTTTTCTGTGAGGGTATAATCTACCCTACCAATAGCTTTTTCCGCTTCTCTAACAGCTTTCACCATTTCAGAAAACTCCGTTTCATCCATAGAAAATGAGGCGTCTGGCCCACCAATAGAATGATCAAGGATGAAGTGTTTTTCTATAATCTTTGCACCAAAACAAGTCGCAACGACAGGCACAGTGCTTCCCATGGTATGATCGGATAGTCCAGTAATCAGATTATATCGCTCCGCTAGATTTTTAACCATACACATATTGGCTTCTTCAATAGGTGCAGGATAGCTAGACGTGCACTTCAATAAAGCAATATCGTTATTCCCCATTCTTTTGCAAGCATCCAAAGCAAGCTCAATATCTTCCATGTCGGCAATTCCAGTTGAAATGATTACCGGTTTCCCTTTTGAAGCGACATATTCAATCAAAGGTATATCTGTGATTTCAAAGGAAGCAATCTTATACGCTGGGGCATCCAATTCTTCCAAAAAATCCACAGAAGTAGGGTCAAAAGGAGAACTAAAACAGATCAATCCTTCATCTTTAGCAACTTTCATTATCTCAGCGTGCCATTCCCATGGAGTGTAGGCTTCTTGGTATAATTCATACAAATTCCTTCCATCCCATATTGTACCTTTAATGAGAAAATCATCCAATCTGGAATCAATCGTAATAGTATCTGCAGTATAGGTTTGTAATTTTATACAATCTGCACCGGCCCGTTTCGCAGCGCGGACAGTTTCTATTGCAGTTGCTATACTCCCATTATGATTGGCAGATAACTCAGCTATGATAAATACAGGTGAGTTTTTATCAATTGTATAATTTCCTATGTTCATTTATTTCGTTTTGTTGCTTATTTTATGTATTCCTCGTAGCCTTTGTAGAATTTGCGTCCAACTGCATCTTTTCGGTTATCTGATAACTCCAATCCTAATCGGTCTTCTATTGACCATATTAAATCTTCAAAACCAAATAAGTGACGATAAAATACAGTACTTGAAAATCTCGGATTTATTTCAAAGATTTTTGGTGAATTGTCTTGTATTCTGAGTTGGACATTAATGCTTCCTACAAGATCTAATTTTAAGGCTAATTCCTCTAAAAGTGATGTTATAGTCTCGTTTTCGATAACTTCTCCATAACCGCTATATCCACCATGAAGTTCTCTTTTAAAAATTTGAGAGCGAATTTCCCCTTTACTGCTTCTATATAAACCACAGGTGAATTCTCCGTTTTCATCCGTAATATACTCTTGTACAATGTAATCTTCAATATGAGTTCTGGTGTAAAATAAAAACTCATCTTTAGTGTTGATTTTATGAATGTCTTTGCTTCCAGAACCTGTTTTTGATTTTAAAATAACAGGAAAAGCATCAATGGTCTTTACATCTTTTGCGAGGTATGTGCTTGGAAATGGTAAACCCTCAGATTTTAAAAATTGTGCCGTTTTATATTTGTCAAAACCAACGTCTAGTGCTTTTGCTGACGCTGTTATCATTTTGGCTTTTCCAATATGATCTAAAATATTATTTTCAGAAAAATAACGCAGTTCAAGTTCGGCTATAGGTATAATAATATCAATAGCGTTCTCTTCTACAAACGCTTCCAATTTTTGGATATAATTATAATTCGAAAAACGCAAACCGATAGAAAAATTAGGAAAAATAAATTGTGCTGCATTTTTATCAGAAATATCAATCCCAAACAAGTTTTTAGTAAAGGTAGATTTTAATAATATCTTACCAAGACTTTGACCGATATCGCCACCACAGCCAGTTACTAATATATTTAGCGTTTTATTCATACCTGACTTAATTTCTGATTAAAACTTTGGATAAATATGAAATATCTCCATCCTTTTCGGCAATCTCAGCCATTAAACTTTCGACATTATAATCTGTTGAAAGCATTTGAAAACATCCATTTTCAGTATTTATAATACACCACGATGCTTTTCCTCCCGTTTGTCTCGATTGACCAACAGAACCGGGATTTATTAATATGCTATTTTCATTTTTAAAAGCAAAGGCATAATGTGAGTGTCCTATTAAAACAAAATCGTGTATTATGGTATCACACTTTTTTAACGTAGACACATCACAATCTGGATAAATATAAAAATCGTTAGACCATGGGCTGCCATGGCTCATTAAAAATGATGTCCCATCAAATTGTACTGATTTTATTTCTGGTAAATCCCTCAAAAAATCTAGCTGTTGCAATGATAACTTATCTATAGCCTCCTTATGACCACTTCCATACTTTAATCGAATTGACGCTCCTAAAGAAGGGTTTGTTATTAAATCTTCCAAGATATATTCATGATTGCCTTTGATTATATCAAAACTCCATTCAGAGAGCGCCTTCAATATTTTTTCAGGATGGTAATAATAGCCTACAATATCTCCAAGCACTAATAGATGCGCTACACCTTCTTGCTTCGCTTTTTCTAAGACTGCAACAAGGGCATCATAATTGCCGTGGATATCTGAAATAACTCCTATTTTCATCCTTTTATCTCAATGGTTTTAAGAATGTCTTCAGCAACAGTAATCGGGGCTTTTAATTTTCCTTCTTTTTGTAAATCTTTAAAATTTTCAACATCTGGAAAATCACTATCTCTCAAACTTTTTTGCATTCCAGTATCCATAACACCTGGATTAATATTATAAAAGCGATACTGTTTGTATTCACTTTCCGCAGTATTAAAAAACATTTCTGTAAATGCTTTTGATGAGCAATACAATGACCAGTTACTTATTGCTCTTTTAGCCGCACCAGAGCTAATATTTACAAATGTTAACGCGTTAGTTCTAAAATTTTTGAGCATGAATGATGTCAAAACTATCGTTGATTTTATATTCACTGAAAGCATTTTATCTATAGCGGCGTCATCTAAATCTTCAATTTTCAAAACAGGTTCAATAATGCTGGCATTATTTATAAAATAGACCGGTTCCTCTCCAATTAGATCTTTTAAAACTGTAATTTTATCAGTAATATTATCCTCGGACAAATCTGATTCTAAAAAATAAAATCTCTTCGAATTGTAAACTTTCTGTTCTTCATTTAAACGCCTAGAAATTGAAATAATGAAGCAGTCCTCGTCTTCAATTAAGACATCTACAATTGCTTTACCTAAACCTCTATTTGCCCCAGTTATCACAGCTGTTTTCTTCATCGTTTATACTTCGTGTCTTCAGTTTTTATTCAGCTTACCATGTATAAGAACATCTTTGTATTCACCATTAAAAAAGCACTGCTCCTTTAGCCTGCCTTCTTTAATAAAACCTGCATTTTCAATGATCTCATAAAGATGTGGTCTCAAATCAAAAGCATATGTAGAGAGTTTATGAAAGTGTAATTCCTTAAAGGCGACTAGTTCTATAAGAATTAAAAAAATCGACCAATGTTTTGAAAAAAAGTCTTGCTCTAACAAGGTATTCATTACGAATGAAATCTCCGCATGTTTATCCACCCAGTTGATGTGCACCAAACCACCGTAGCCGATGCATGTATCCTTCTTTAAAAAAGAAAACAAGAGTTGATTTGGTTGTTCTTGATCAAATAACTTAGAAACCACCTGTTGAAAGTAGGTGTTTTGATCTTCTTCCGTTAAAGGTTTAGCTTGCCTCAGGTGGTAGATTTGCTCGTTTCTCCATTTCATGATATCCAATCTGTCCTCGAATCGAATCGGAACGATTGAAAAATCACCTTTGGTGAACGTTTGTTTACTTAAAACTTTGTAGGAGCTCATATTTCAATTCAGCAAGTTTCCAATCAATTTCGTTATCGATGTCCTGCACTTCTATTTCTTCTAATTGCAATCCGTACGAATTTTCACTAATAATTTTCCCCGTTGATAAAAAATCAGTTGTTTTCATCCAATACCATTGTCCGGCATCGTGAAATGCCTTTGGTAAATCCTGAGACCTAACATTAAGCTGATCCGGCCAATTCATAGAAACCTTACCATCATCTTCCATCTTTAAGCTGCGTAAAATTGGATAACCAAACTCTGCTACTGGAAAAACAGAACTAACAGTAGGGGACTTTAACTGTTTCAATCCTTCGTGCAGACGTGCTGAAGAAATGAAAGGTGCCGTTGGATAACAGCAACATAAATTATCAAATTCTTTGTCTGTTTTAGTATAATCTTCGATTACTTCCTTGATAACATCAGCTGTAGTAGCGAAGTCATTGGCATTTTCTTCTGATCTGAAAAACGGTACTTTCGCACCATATTTTTGAGCTATATCGGCAATTTCCTTGTCGTCTGTAGAAACCATTACCTCTTCAAAGAGTCCTGAATTCAAAGCAGCCTCAATAGAATAAGAAATAATAGGTTTTCCACGAAAATCACGAATATTCTTTCTTGGAATACGCTTGCTTCCCCCTCTTGCTGGAATGATACAAAGGTTACGCATTGTAAAATTCAACTATTTTATTAATCACAAATTCTTGTTCATCCTCGGATAGTGTTGGATACATCGGCAAACTAATACAATGTTTATAGTAAGTTTCAGATTTTGATCTATCCCCATCTTTCCATCCTATCGCTCTATAATAAGGCATTAAATGACAAGGAATGTAATGAATTTGTGCGAAAATATTATGTTTTCTAAGATAGTTGTATAAGCTGAGTCGATTTTCCACCTCGATAACATAGAGGTGGTAAGCATGTCCGTCCACAACTCCTGATTGGCCTTTGATAAACTCCTTTTCTTTAAAAGCACTGAAGTAGTTTTCGGCTATTTCTCTTCGTCTTAAAATTCCCTGATCCGCACGTTTCAATTGGCTGTACCCTAACGCCGCTTGAAAGTCAGTGATGCGATAATTATACCCCAATTCCTGCATTTCCATATACCAACCTGGGTAAGAATCGGTTCCTCCAGCAAAATCAATGGAATTTTTATACTGCTCATCATTTTTAACTATACCATGCGTTCTAAGTACTTGCAATCGTTCATAGAGGGCTTTATCATTTGTTGTAATCATCCCTCCTTCACCACTCGCAATATGTTTTACAGGATGAAAGGAGAAGATGGCTAAATCAGCAAATTGACCATTACCACAGTTCTGTTGTGTACCCTTCGAATCAATAAAATATCCACCCGGTGCGTGACACGCATCTTCAATGATCCAACATCCAAATTCATTCGCTAAAGATCTAAACTTTTCGAGTTCAACTGCTCGTCCAGCAAAATCTACGGGTATAATTCCTTTATAGGTTCCTTTAGGAGAGGCCTCCAACAATGTGCGTACAGAGCTAATATCTAACAAATACGTTGTAGAATCGATATCACCAAAAACTACCTCCCCACCACAATAGCGCACACAGTTTGCAGAAGCTGCAAAAGTTATCGGTGTGGTAATAATTTTATCTCTCTCCTTAACATTTAATGCCATGGTGCACAAATGCAATGCTGCCGTACCATTTGAAACAGCAACGGCGTATTGCGAACCTACATATTTTGCAAAAGCTTCTTCAAACTCTTTTATTTTTGGACCTTGAGTGAGATAATCTGATTTTAAAGTATCCACAACAGCATCAATATCTTCTTGAGTTATATGCTGTCTTCCGTAAGGTATAGGCTGTATCATACTTTAAAATTTGGGTCTACGTGTTCAGTAATTAACGCCCTTAATGAATCTATTGTCTCCCATTCTGAATTGGTTCCAGAATCGTACGAAAATCCTGCTGGTACTAGTTGTGCATTGAAGGCTTGAATAAAATCGTCTATTTTCCACATAGGGGTTTGTGGTATAATCACATAGTACTTTCCTAGATCATACGTAAAAAATGAATCAGAAGAAGTAATCATCTCTTCGTGAATTTTTTCTCCAGGGCGAATACCGATTACTTGATGTTCACAATCTGGACCGATTGCTTCTGCTACATCTGTAATTCTATACGATGGAATTTTTGGGATAAATATTTCTCCTCCCCATGCTGTATCGAGGGCGTGTAATACCATATCTACCCCATCTTGCAAGGAGATGTTAAAACGCGTCATGTCTTTAACGGTAATAGGCAAAACACCTTCTTCTTTCTTTTTAAGAAAAAATGGAATCACTGAACCGTTAGACCCCATAACATTTCCATAACGTACCACCGAAAATTTGATATCATGTTTTCCGCGTATGTTATTCGCAGCCACAAACAATTTGTCGGAGGTCAGCTTTGTTGCTCCGTATAAATTGATAGGAGCACATGCTTTATCCGTAGATAAGGCAACAACGTGCTTCACACCTACTTGAATGGCGGCTTGAATCACATTTTCTGCACCATTCACATTTGTTTTTACACATTCGTCCGGATTGTATTCAGCAATATGAACATGTTTCATAGCAGCAGCATGTATTACATAATCAATACCTTCAAATGCTCTAATCAAACGTTCTTTATCTCTAATGTCTCCAATAAAAAACCTAATCTGAGGGTGTTTATTTGTCGGGAAGTCTTGGGCCATCTGAAATTGCTTCTGTTCGTCTCTTGATAAGATAACCAGCCTTTTCACATCGGGCCATTTTTTTAGAATATTCTCAGTTAAAGCTTTTCCAAGTGAACCTGTACCCCCAGTGATTAATACACTTTTATCATTTAAGTTTGTTTTCATTTAGTTTTATTTTCTATTATAGTCATCTTCGTACCTTATTATGTCATCTTCTCCGAAATACTCACCAGTTTGAACTTCTATTATCTCAAGTAGTTGATCTCCTTTATTAATTATTCGATGTTTGGCACCAATTGGAATAGTTATAGATTCGCCGTATTTTACCTTTATTTCATTATCATTCAAAATCACTGTAGCTTCCCCGTTTATAACTGTCCAGCACTCTTGTCTCAACTTATGAGATTGATAGCTCAAACGTTGCTGAGGATTTACCATTAATTTTTTTAATTTAAAATATGGCTTACTCAATAAAACTTCGAATCTACCCCATGGTCTTTTTTCGTTACACATAATGTTATTTTCTTACACGGCTCCGCCGTCGTTAGTCACATTTTAAGTGCTATCGGACGGTTAATTTACATCGAACAGAAATGCGCCTTCGACGCCTACTGTTTATTTTATAACTGAGTACGAATTACGTATCCCAAATTTTTTAAAGTTATCCAGCAGGTATTGCCAGACATCTTTTTTATTACTCCTTTTTGGGAGTCTGTTCCTAAATTGGTGATTTCAATTTCACTTCCTTCTTGCAAAGGTGAAATCGTTTCTATGTTTACATTTTGTTTACTCACCGTATTCAAAACGTCAACCTCTTCTTGCGTAACCACGGCAGGTTTTCCCAGCCAAAACAAATAACGTACCACACCGGGTACATTAATTACAGTATTGCGTTCTTTTTCCGTTACGTTTATCAATACCATAGAAGGTAACAATGGAGATTCAACCTTTTTTATTCTGTCGCTCCATTTTTTATGTTCTATTTTAGTAGGCATACATACGTCAAATCCCATTTTAAGTAAGCGCTCGCTTACCTTTTTTTCATGTTTTGGTTTTGTGATTAGTACGTGCCAAGTCATTTGATCGTTTTCGTTATTTCTATAGATATAAAGTTAATAATTATCGAATATAAGGTTCGCTT
>JBMYYC010000013.1:0-49675 GCA_049609045.1 Lishizhenia sp.
GTTTAATGCCAGGATTAGCATTTTCTAACGAGTTAATTTCTCGTGATGAAGGATTGCATTGTGATTTTGCTTGTCTTTTATACAACAACCATTTAGTAAATAAATTATCGAAAGAAACTGTAACTGGAATTATTTTAGACGCAGTTGAGATCGAAAAAGAATTCATATTAGAGTCGTTACCTGTTCGTTTAATTGGAATGAATTCTGATTTAATGTCGCAATACATCGAGTTTGTTGCAGACAGATTATTATCAGAATTAGATTGTGAAAAAGTCTTCAACGTTGCGAACCCATTTGACTTTATGGATATGATTTCTATCCAAGGAAAAACCAACTTCTTTGAAAAAAGAGTAGGAGAGTATCAGAAAGCCGGAGTATTAACCGGTGAAAACAGTCAATCATTCTCAGTGGATGAAGATTTTTAGTGAAAACCAATTTAAAAGACCCAAAAACAAACGCGCATGTATGTATTAAAAAGAGACGGAAGAAAAGAAGCTGTAAAATTCGATAAAATTACAGCTAGAGTTATTAAGTTGTGCTACGGACTAGATCCTTTAGTTTCTGCTGAGGCAGTTGCTATGAAGGTGATAGAAGGTATTTATGACGGAGTAACAACAAGTGAATTAGATAGCTTAGCAGCAGAAGTTGCAGCAGCAAAAACAATTGAACATCCAGATTACGCTTTATTGGCTTCTAGGATTTCAGTATCCAACTTGCACAAGAATACGAAAAAAACGTTTTCTGAAGCAATGGAAGATTTATACACATATATTGATCCTAAAACAGGACAAAACGCATCGCTTTTAGCAGATGATGTGTATAACGTGATTATGGAGAATAAAGATGTACTTGATTCAAGTATTATCTACGATAGAGATTTCCGTTACGATTATTTTGGGTTTAAAACATTAGAAAGATCTTACCTTTTGCGTTTGAAAGGAGAGATTGCTGAACGTCCACAACACATGTTAATGCGTGTTTCTGTTGGTATTCACAAAAATGACATACAGGCAGCAATTAAAACATACAATTTAATGTCTGAAGGTTGGTTTACACATGCAACGCCAACTTTATTTAATGCAGGTACACCTAAACCACAAATGTCTTCTTGTTTCTTGTTAACAATGAAAGAAGATAGTATTACAGGTATTTACGATACGCTTTCTCAAACAGCTAAGATTTCTCAATCTGCTGGAGGAATTGGTTTAGCTATTCATGATATTAGAGCAAAAGGTTCTTACATCAAAGGAACTAACGGAACATCAAATGGAATTGTACCGATGTTACGTGTATTTAACGATACTGCAAGATATGTAGATCAAGGAGGAGGAAAACGTAAGGGTTCTTTCGCTATGTACCTTGAGCCATGGCACGCAGATGTGTTTGATTTCTTAGAATTGAAAAAGAATCACGGAAAAGAAGAACAAAGAGCAAGAGATTTATTTTACGCACTTTGGATTCCAGATTTATTTATGCAACGTGTAGAAGAAAATGGAGAATGGACGTTAATGTGTCCGCACGAATGTCCAGGTTTATCTGATACATACGGCGAAGAATTCGAAGCGCTTTACACGAAGTACGAGAAAGAAGGTAAAGGAAGAAAAACAATTAAAGCACAAGATTTATGGTTCAAAGTGTTAGAATCACAAATTGAAACAGGTACGCCTTACATGCTTTATAAAGATGCTGCCAACAAGAAATCGAATCAGCAAAATTTAGGTACTATCAAGTCTTCAAACTTATGTACAGAAATTATGGAGTACACAGCTCCTGATGAGGTTGCGGTATGTAACTTAGCATCTTTAGCACTTCCTAAGTATGTAGAGAACGGAGAGTTTGATCACCAAAAGTTATTTGAAGTTTCTTATCAAGCAGCAGTTAACTTAAACAGAATTATAGACGGAAACTTCTATCCTGTAGAAGAAGCGCGTAATTCTAATATGCGCCACAGACCAATTGGTTTAGGTGTTCAAGGGTTAGCAGATACATTTATCATGTTGCGTTTACCATTTGATTCTGAAGAAGCGAAAAAATTAAATGCCGAAATTTTTGAAACAATCTATTACGCTGCAATGACAGCTTCTAAAGATTTGGCAAAAGTAGAAGGTCCGTACGAAACAATAGAAGGTTCTCCAGTTTCTAAAGGTATTTTCCAATTCGATATGTGGGGAGTTACACCTTCTGACAGATGGGAATGGGACGTACTGAAAGAAGAAGTGAAAGAGCACGGTGTACGTAACTCATTATTACTTGCTCCTATGCCAACAGCTTCTACTGCACAGATTTTAGGAAACAACGAATGTTTTGAGCCTTACACTTCTAATATTTATACAAGAAGAGTACTTTCTGGAGAATTTATCATTGTAAACAAACATTTACTTAGAGATTTAGTGAAAGAAGGTTTATGGAACAATGAAATGCGTCAAAAATTAATGGCAGCAAACGGTTCTATCCAAAACATTAACGAAATTCCGCAGGAGTTAAAAGATCTATATAAGACAGCTTGGGAGATTTCTCAAAAAGCAATTATAGAGCAAGCAGCAGACAGAGGTGCTTACATTTGTCAGTCGCAATCGCTTAATATCTTTATGGAGAATGCAAACTTTGGTAAGTTAACTTCTATGCATTTCTACGGTTGGAAAAAAGGATTAAAAACGGGAATGTACTACTTGAGAACAAAAGCAGCTACGGATGCAATTAAGTTTACAGTAGATAAAACAGTTACGCAACAAAATATAAAAGCAAAAACGGAAGAAGAAAGACAAGCAGAAATAGCATGTTCAATTGATGATCCGGATAACTGCGAAATGTGTTCTGGGTAAAATCCAGTTAGAAAAATTAAAGAAAAGTTCAACAAAGAATGAATGTATTGTTGGATGCTGTGGCTAATAATTGTGCCGTTTTTATTACCACAACCAAAATGTCTCGTATTTGCGAGACATTTTTTTTGTTTCTAGAAAACGAACCTACAATTTTTTAATATCTATATCTGATCAATTGCAATGTAATTTAAAACCTTTATCTTTCAAGTCGATTAACACACTACTAAAGAAAACTTCTTAATATGTACAAGCAAATTTATGTCGGTTTACTACTGTTCACTTTCGCGTCTTGTGAAATAGATTCAAAGAATACAGAAGAAAATACGCTTTCTGAACAGTCAACTTCTTTCCATCAAATAAAAAATGAGCAGAAAATGCAAAAACCATCACTTCAGAATTACGTTGGATATCCAATAGTTTTTTATAACGTAGAAAACCTATTTGATATATACAATGATCCAAGCACAAAAGACGATGATTTTACGCCAGAAGGATACAAAGAGTGGGATGAAGTACGCTATTTAGATAAACTAGATAAGTTATCTGAAGCTATTGGTTTGGCAGACGATAAGAATCCAATTTTCATTGGCTTGGCAGAAGTTGAAAACATCAAAACGTTACGCGATTTATCAACTACTGGAAGGTTAAAAAACACAAATTACAACATAGCACATTTCGAATCTGCAGATATGCGCGGTATAGATTGCGGATTATTGTATGATCAGGACAGATTTAAATTAAAAGAAAAAAAGAAGTTTAGAATTGATTTTGATTGGAATAGAGACATTACCACGCGAGATATACTATACGTTTATGGTGATTTAATGAATGAAAAAGACCTACATATTTTTGTAAACCATTGGAGTTCTAGAAGAGAAGGAAAAGAAGAAACAGAAAAGAAACGAACAACGGCTGCAAAAGTATTAAGAGTAGAAATAGACAAAATCTTGTCGAAAGATGCCAACGCAAATATTTTAATTATGGGAGATTTTAACGATCATCCTACAGATAAAGCTGTGTATGAAGTTTTGGCTGCTAAATCTGCAAAAGAAGCGAAAGACGATAACTTAATTAACTTACTTTGGGAAGAACATGCAAACGGAGAAGGTACACACAATTATAGAAGAGAATGGGATGTATTGGATCAAATGATAGTTTCACAAGGTTTGTTTAAGAATAAAAACGGATTGGGAATTGAAAAAAATAATGCCTTTATCTTAAGAGATGATAGATTGATTTTCACCTATCCTGATGGAGGTCAGAAACCAAGTGCAACCTATGGTGGACCAAAATATTACGGTGGATATTCTGATCATTTACCTGTTTATCTAAAATTAAAATAACCGATGAAAATTAAGCTGAAAGAACAAAATACAAAAGAACCAAAAGGTTGGAATAAGGAAACTATAAAACAGGAGAATCAAAGATTATTACAAGAAATTTACACCTATCAGCGTAAATTATATGCAGAAGGCAAACGTTCACTTTTAATTGTAATGCAAGGTATGGATGCTTCTGGGAAAGACGGTTTAACACGAAATCTATTTTCTTTGGCTTCGCCGGCTTGGACAAACGTTCAATCGTTTAAAAAACCAACGGACAAAGAAATGGCGCACGATTATCTTTGGCGCATTCATAAATCTTTACCCGAACGCGGTAATATCGGCGTTTTTAATCGTTCGCATTACGAAGATATCTTAGTACCTACGGTATATGGATTGATTGATAAAAAAGCACTCAAAAAAAGATATAATCACATCAATAATTTTGAAGAAATGCTGGTAGACGAAGGTATTGAAGTGCTCAAGTTTTATTTAAATGTAAGTTACGACAAGCAAGAAGAGAAATTAATTGAACGTACTCAAAATCCAGAAAAATTCTGGAAACATTCTGATGGCGACTGGGATACAAGAGAGAATTGGGACGCTTTTATGGATGTTTACGAAGACATTTTTGATAAATGTGATGCTATTCCGTGGCACATAATTCCGAGTGATAAAAATTGGGTAAAGCTCAATTTTGCAGCTAAAATTGTACTGGATAAGTTAAAAGAAATGCATCCGAAATTGCCCGGTTTAGATTCTGAACGTTTTGAAAAGGAATTGTAATTTTAGAAGAATTCTTAGAACAAAAAAGAGCGCTAATTAGTAGCGCTCTTTTCTATTAAAGTAAGTAGTGATTATAATTTTCCGTTCACTGCAGCCCAAGTCCAAGCAAACACTGCTGGATTTCCTCCAACCGTAGCAGTACTTACAAGAGAAGTTCCATTTGCTACTGCAGCTTCAGCTGTAGTTTCGTATGTTGCATCTACACATGCATCAGCACCGTCAGTTCCGTTGAAAACAGATACTGCAGAAGCTAAATCAGTAGCTCCAACAACTTCACAAGAAGTAAAGTTTAAGATTGGAGAAGCCTGTGTTAAGTATAAATAAGCATCTGCTTTATCTGTACAAGCGCTTACATCAGAAAACGCAGCTCTAAACTTCATTGCGTTAGAAGCATATCCAGAGATTACAACATTAGAAACTGTACCTTGCGCTTTAGATTTGAATTCAGATCCTGAACCATCTCCAGTAGCTGAAAATACTGTACCATTTGATAAAGTAAATAAACCGTCAGTATAAGTAGAACCTTCTGGTCCGTCAATTTCTAAACCTTCATCAGAAGAAACTCCACCAAGAACGAAGAAGTTATCTACAGTTCCTGAGTAGTTCATATCAATATCAATTCCGTCATCTCCTTGGAAACCAACTAAGGCATTGTTTACGTTAACTGTTCCTCCAAAAAATTCAATACCATCATCTAAGTTTGCAATAACTTCAACGTTGTTGATTACTGTTCCAGTTCCAACGCCTCCTAAAGTTAAACCGTTAATTTCGTTTCCTGCTCCGATTAATGCTCCACCATGACGAATAGAAACATAGTTTAATGATCCTGAGTTATCAGCTGCATCATTTCCTCCATATTCTCCGTATGTTTCACCTGCAGGTATACCTTCAATTTGGGTTTCAGTATCTCCAGCATCTGCAGAAGTTGGTGCGTTTCCTAAAATGATTACACCACCCCATTTTCCTGCGTCATTTTCATCTAAATTAGTTCCTGTTAATTCTCCTGGTTGGATATTGTCCAAGATGGAAGTAAATATGATTGGTGAAGTTGCTGTTCCATTCGCAACAATTTTTGAACCTCTTGCTACAATTAATGCAGAAGCATTTGCACCTGTTCCTTCAGAACCTTTAATAATTGTACCCGCTTCGATTGTTAATGTAGCTCCGTTATCTACAAAAACTCTTCCGTCCAATTGGTAAACATTGTTAGCTGTCCAAGTTTCATCTGCTGTGATTCCTCCTGTTTTAACAATATTAGATGTAGATACATCATATTCACAAGATTCATCATCTTTTTCTGCACTAGCATCAAAGTTAACTGCTACTGGATCTGTACATCCTTTCTTTTTACAAGATACTGTACCTAACGCTAAAGCTCCTGCTAATAACGTCATTCCTAAAATTTGTGTATTTCTTTTCATTTCTAATAATTATTTCACTGCAAAGATGAGGCAACATTGTTATTTTGAGGTTTCTTAAACCTTATAAGATAATTAAGTTAAAGTTAAGTGTATGTTAACGGATTTTCAAACATTATTTATACCGTTTGACAGCTCAATTTACAGATATTTTTAAGGACAAGAGTAGGTTTAAAAGTCTCCTAACCTTGCGGTAATAAAGGCTTAACATTTCAATAGTTTTTCATAAAGATTCTATAACTTATTCGTAAGATTTAAGTGATGTATTCAAACTTACTTTGTACGGTGTAAAAGAACAAACATGACGAAAGAGAAAATTGTGTTGGTAGATGATGAACCGGACATATTACAGTTCTTATCTTACAACTTAGAAAAGGCAAACTATGAGGTGTATACTGCAACAAACGGTGCAGAAGGAGTAGCATTGGTTAAAAAAATAAACCCAGACCTCGTTATATTAGATGTAATGATGCCAACTATGGACGGCATGGAAGCGTGTAAAAATATTAGAGAGCAAAAAGAGATTACGCAGCCTGTTGTTGCGTTCTTAACTTCTAGAGCAGAAGATTACAGCCATATTGCCGGATTACAAGCTGGAGCCGATGATTATATCGCGAAACCAATTCGACCGCGTTTATTAGTTGCGCGTATAGAAACCTTATTAAGAAGAAAGCATACTTCAATCAGTAGCCTAACAGAAAACAAGTCTTTTTTCTTAGATAAAGACAGGTTTTTATTAGTCAATGAAGGTGTAGAACAAATTTTACCAAAAAAAGAATTTGAACTATTGGCTTTTTTAATGACCACACCAGGAAAGGTTTTTACACGAGATCAAATCTTGTTTCAAGTATGGGGAAATGAAGCTATTGTTGGTGAACGTACAATTGATGTTCATATCAGAAAATTGAGAGAAAAAATTGGAGACACTTCGATTAGAACCATAAAAGGAGTAGGATACACTTTCAATATTGCTTCTTAGTAGGAGAGTTTGATTATTTTTGAGGCTATGAGAATAGTGTCATTTAACGTAAACGGAATTAGAGCAATCCTTAAAAAGTCTTTTAAAGAAGACGTAGATTCAATAAACCCTGATATTTTATGCTTACAAGAAACGAAGGCACAAGATGATCAGGTTGCAGAAGCCTTGATTGATTTTAAAAATTATCATATCTACTCAAACAGCGCTGTGAAAAAAGGATATTCTGGCACAGCTATTCTCACTAAAACGAAACCACTGTCTGTATCTTATGATTTGGGTATTGAAGAGCACGACCAAGAGGGCAGAATAATTTGTGCAGAGTTTGAGTCTTATTTTGTAGTAACAACCTACGTTCCAAATTCTAAAAATGACCTCTCGCGTTTGAAAGACAGACAAAATTGGGATGCTGCTTTACTCAATTACTTGTTAGAAAAAGAGAAGGTAAAACCGGTTATACTTTGTGGAGATTTAAATGTTGCGCATAAAGCGATTGATTTAGCTAGACCAAAAGAGAATTATAATAAAAGTGCAGGATTTACTCAAGAAGAGATCAATGGAATAGATAATTTTACTGAAAGTGGATTTGTAGATTCTTTTCGTGCTTTACATCCAGAAAAAATTAAGTACTCTTGGTGGAGTTACCGAGGCGGAGCAAGGGAAAGAAATGTAGGCTGGAGAATTGATTACTTTTTGGTTTCAGAAAGATTAATGCAATCGGTTCAAAAAGCACAAATCTTAAATGAGGTTTATGGTTCTGATCATTGTCCTGTTTTAATAGAGTTAAACGCTTAAAAAGCGTTTTAAATTGCATAAGTAGCTGTAAATAAATACTTTTTTAATTTGTATTAATCTATTGAGTTAATCCATATGTAACCGATGAAAAGGCTTAATAAACCACCGAAAACTAAAGTAGCTCTTGCGGAACTTTGGAGGTCTTGAACTTCAGAATTATATAAATTGTATTTAACCGTTCTATTTCTAATTTCTGAAACATAGTTGGTGTCTACAAGGGTTGTATTAACCAATTCTGGATTGTAAACAGCTATACCTGAAAATTGCTTTTCTCTTACAGTAAGTGGATGTTTCGATTCATCAAGAACTGTTTGCGGATTATCTGGTCTATGTTTGGTGTAAATATGCTCTTCACTTTTTAAGAACAAAATTTCATTGGCGCAACTCTTATTGGCTTCGTTTTTTAGATACAGTAGATGTAAATCGTCTGAAATGCTAATGTCCGACTTTGAGCTAATCAAAGCGTATTTATCATATTCTAAAGGAAGTGGTTCGCCTTCAAATCTTAGATGTATGGTATTTGCTGTTGGCGGACAAACAACTATTTTTAATAGTACTATTTTCTGTATTGACTGGAGGTAAATTATAGGCTTGATTTGGCAAAGTACAAGCGTTTAGCAAAAAGAAATAGAGCAATAAAAAATAGTTACCTTTCGCAGAAGAGAAACAGTTAAGTAGTATACGTGTCATCATTTTTTTAACAAATAATTAACAAACCACATGCCAGTTTTAAAAACTACGAATTGTAAAACCTTGGAAAAGATATCGAGGAAAGAGTTCTATAAAAGCGCACTCATTGTTTTCAGATATTCAAAATCATAGCGCTTTGCTTTAATAAACCGTTGCTGATAATAGGTACTTTCAGAATAGGTATCGATTATTAAACCTCGAGAACAAGAATGTATCATTTTGAAAGAGTCTTCATTAATTTCGATAACCATGGCAACATGTCCAATACGAGAAGAACGTCTATCTCGTCCTTTAAAAAATAAAAAATCTCCGGGTTGCAATTGGTGTAGTTCAACCTCTATTCCTTTTTCGGCTAAACCACGACTAGAACGTGATAGTTTGATGTCAAATTTCTGAAAAACATAATAGAATATACCAGAACAATCAAAACCATTTGGTGTTGTACCTCCATAACGGTATGGTGTTCCTAAATGGATAGAAATCGAGTCGAAAACCGCATTTAGAAACTGTTGTTCAAGTGCACATGTAGTAAGCGCTGTATCTGTGTCTAAATTAATTTTTGCTAACTCACCTACTTGTTTTATGCTATCTTTATGAATTATTGAATCTGTTTTTTCAAATCCATAACTTAAAGAAGTAAGGAGTACTGATAGAACAATAAAAAGATACTTTAGCATAACACGCGTATAATTTCTGTTTGCAAAAATATAACTAAATTCAACGCGAAAATAATTATCCGATGAAGGTAAACGAGAAAGAGCTCAAGAAATTATATTATTCGATTGGCGAGGTAGCTAAAATGTTTGATGTCAATTCTTCGCTAATTCGCTTCTGGGAGAAAGAATTCACGATAATTAAACCAAAGAAAAACAAGAAAGGAAACCGACTTTTTACACCAAAAGATATTTCTAATTTTAACAAGATTTATCATTTAGTGAAGACGGAAGGTCATACACTTGAAGGAGCAAGAAAGGCTTTGAAATCAAAAGTTGAAATAGATTTTGATACACACAAAAATCAATCAGAATTAATAATTGAAAAGTTAGAAGCTATCAAGTTCAAATTGCAAGGCTTGAAAAAGAAAATTTAGTTTAGTAACGGGTTTAAGTACAAAGAACACACTCCTAAACAGAAGTATGCTCTTTGTTACAACGGTTTGTTGTCTTGTATTTTAATACTGCTTTTAATACAGTAAATGTTTTTTAGATCCATTCCTCCAACCTGCTTGATTAGAATAGTCAACGAAATATATTTTTAAATCTGCTTGGTTAGGATAATCTACAAAGTAAATGTGTTTCTTAGCTTGGTTTGCGTGTGCTGTAAAAAACCAATGTCCGTTATTATTTCCAACTTGGTTTGCATAGTCTACTTTATATACTTTTAAATCTGCCTGGTTTTCGTATTCCACTACAAAGACTTTAATATCTGCTTGGTTAGCATAAGATACACTATGAATTTTTTGACTCCAAACAAGTAGTGGGAAAGAGAACAACGCGAGAAGATAGAATTTAGGCATTTTCTCTATTTTATTTTAAAAATAATTTAACCATAGGTTGCTAATATTCGATAGTAAAATTACTATTTTGAAAATGGTATTGGATAGAAATATCAAATACAATAAAGTGATTTATTATCCGATGATTCATATTTATTTAAAGACAACTTAGAGGTATTTTAAGTACTTTGAATAATTTGTCTTATTTCTAAGTTCAGAGCTTTTTTCCTTGTGATTTTTTTAAAACTTATCACTTAATCGGATCACTTGAGAAATTTTGTGTGGCTAAAAACTCTTGATCGAGGGTCATAAAACCACCACAACCCATGTGAGTGTAATGCCTGTTAAGTATATTTTTTTTATGACCGGAAGAATTCATCCAAATTTTCATTAAATCTTCTGCTAATTCTAAATAGGTTTCTCCATAAAAAATATATGTTGATGCTATATTTTCGCCAAAATAGTACGCATCCGTATTCACCAATTTCATTCTGTCGCTCACCGTTTTTTTTCTAGCTATTTTACTGGTATGTGAGAAAAAATTAAGGCGAGCCATGTCTTGACTGTGTTCTCTTGCAGTCTGTTCAAGCGCAGGTAAAAATTGAAGCGGAGCTGTACGATATTTTTTTCGTTCTTGGTTTGTTAAATGAAATAGTGCAGCGGTGAATAATGCGTAATCCAGCGCGGATGTATCAATAACCTGATTAATCTCTTTTAACGCAGTAAACTTTTTATAGGAAAGTTCGGTGTAGTAAATTAGTTTGTTGGGCTGACTAAAACACAGGTTGGCTGTACATATGAGAATAAAAATAGAACTTTTCAATTTGCTTGTTTTGGTTTATTGATTTAACGGTTACCTCTAATTTGGTTACGTTTGTAATGTCAATCTAGTCTCGGTTCCTTGCTCTCGGTTATGAAGTTCAAGAGAGTTATTTGAATTTAAAATTAAAATACGCTCTTCAATTAGTTTAAGACCTTTTGAGTTGTCGTCGTTAATACCATTAAAACCAACTCCATTGTCTTTTATACTAATCGCCAGATACCCTGAAACTTCTGTAACATGCACGTTTATTTCTGGTTTCTTAATATGTGTATCAAAGGCATGTTCAAAACAGTTTTCTAACAGCGGTTGTAATAGTAAAGGAGGTATTTCTGTATCCAACAAATCTATAGATTTACTCACAGATAAATTGAATTGAATTGAATTTCCAAAACGTAGATTCTGTATTTTCACATAAAGGGTGAGGTACCTAATTTCCTCTTCTAAACTGATGTGTTTTTTTGATGAATAGTTTAATGTATTTCTAATCAAAGCTGAAAAATCGCTAATGTATTCGATAGATTTTTCTATATTATTTTGAAGAACAAAACTTTGAATGGCATTGAGTGAATTAAATATAAAATGCGGACTCATCTGGCTGGTTAACGCTTCTAATTTTGCTTCTTCTAGTCTTTTTTCTAATATCGACTTCTCTTTTTGTCTTTTATATAATTTTTTGTAGCGCTTTTTTATCAAAATATACATTATATAGGCTGCTAAACAAAAAATAATCAGAAGAAACCAAAGGCGTTTAAATAGAGGAGCAGATTTGGTGACTGTTGCTAATTCAAACTCATGATTACTTCCAGTGAATGCATTTTTAGTTTGCATAATTAGTTTAGAAGTACCCTCAGGAACAAAAGGAATCGTAATCATTTTATTAACATTGAATTGCTTCCATTCTGACCATGGAGAATTCAAATTACCATCTATAAATATGCGATATATTAATTTTTTGGGATATTTCATACCGCTACTAGACAATTGCAGTTTAAGTTGGTCTTGTTTACTACCTAACTCAATTTCATGTTCGGCAGTAATTAGAAGTGATTGTTCAGAAGTAAAAGCTGCCTTCAAATAAATATCACCACAATCATGTTCTTTCAAAATATCTTTTAAATCAACACTATACGTTCCGTTTGAAGTGAAAAGTAAAACGTTATCATTTACAATTTTTGAAGCACTTATATTTTTAGCTGGTAGTCCGTGCTCTTCGTCTAAAAAATAGCGTTGAGCCGATTTAAGCTCTATAATATTTACACCTAAATTGGTTACTACGATTAATAATGACTGATTTAGCGAAGCATCTTTTATCACGTCTCCAAATAAACCTTTAACATTGATTAATTTTTTGCAGCGTGTACTATCGTTTTTGTCTACAGTAAAAAGAGAAACATTTCCTTTATTGTCTATAAGTAATGCACGTCTGTCATCAATAATATTTGTTTTAACAATCTCTTTAGGTAATGCGTTTTGCGATAAATTCATATAACTAAATTCATTTTCTGCCATTTTGTAAATACCGTAAAATCTACTAAAAGCGAAAAGTGTATTGTTGAGCTTTGCAATCTTTAAAATGTCACGCGGATTATTTTTATCTTTAATTGTGTAGTTTGTGAAGTATAATTCTTGTTTTGGACTTATATGTAGTATAGAAAAATCACTATACGGTTTTTGAAAATAGATGCGCGATGGATGATCTACATAAATTGAAAATGCAGACACAGGATAATAATCCACGATATTCAATTGTGTAGGAGTTGATTTGATTTTAAAAATACCCAAGGATGTATTTAGAAAGTAAAAATCTTCATGTAGCTCGTAGCTTAATATTTCAAAGAGTGCTTCGGTCTGCATTTCTAGAATTGAAAAATTTCGATATCCTTCTGTTTCTGATAATCTCTTCTTCCCAGCTGCTTGGGATTGAAAATTATTTAAAAAGCGAAAGAAATCACTCGGATTTAATTCAAGCGTAGCGTTCGCAAAAGTCAATTTGGTGCAATAAATATCTTCTTTAATTGTGTATTTAGATCCTATACGGCTTAGTTCATCAACTCTTTGTACTGTTTTAGTTAAATCAACAATAAATAATCCTTTATCTACAGAACCAACATACAAAGTACTGGTGCGCTTATCTAGAAATAAGCTCTGAATACTTTTTGATGGAATATCAAAATTACTTTCGCTTATATTTGTTTGGTGTTTTGTGTGCTCAAATAAACCTCCAGATTCTAAATTTACACCCCAAGCTGCGCTGTAAACACTGTTATTGAAAAACGCAAAGTCCCATATAACAGACTTTCCGTAAAGTTGAATTTTTTCATTTCCTGCAATAAAATCCTTTACATTTATTTTACCTATACTGTTTCTGTTTGATGTGTTTCCGTCAAAACCTAAATAAAGTGTATCATCTAACAATTTAGAGCAAAACAAACCTTTGGTAGCGTTTATTTTTCTTATGTCTTTTCCGTTAATTTGGTAAGCACCTTTTTTAAAGGTAATAAAGTGTAATGCGTTGTCATATTCAAAAAAGTCCATAACCTGGAATTGGTCCGTTTTTGCTATTGATCCGCTTACTTTTTTAGTATTAATATCTATGGTAGAAATACCATGTTGCGTACCAACGATTAAAGTACTATCTGTAATATAAAATGAGGTGCACCTGTTACTAATTAGGCCATCTTCATGATCGATGGTAAAAAATCTTCCGTTTTTGAAATACGCTACACCACCGCCATAGGTTCCTACCCAAATTGTTCCGTATTTATCTTCCACTAAACTAAAGCAATTATTATTGGGCAAGCCATCACTTATGGTGTAATTATTAATAATTGATCCGTTGAAATTGGCTACTCCATTTTCTGTAGCCATCCAAATCAAATCGTTTTTTGCTTTAATTACTTTTTTGACAGAATTACTTATTAGTCCATTTTCTTCAGAGAGTTGAGAGGAGGGAATTACCTGTGAGAAACAAAGATTAGAAAAAAATAAGAAGATTAGATTAAAGTATACGAGCCAGAACTTCATTTTTTTTGCGGTTTGAAATTGGTATTTGTTCATTGTTAGCAAGTATCAAGCAATGACCTTCTTTATTACTGTACTCCTTAATTATATTAACGTTTACCAAGTATGATTTGTGTGTGCGAATAAATAGATTATTGGGCAATAGCTCTTCTACTCGTTTCATGGTTTTAGATACAACAAAAGAGTTGCCATCTAAAAAGAAAATTCTAGTGTAATTAATATCAGCAACACAATATTTAATAGTATTTACTTTAACCAATTTGTATCCATCGTTAGAAGGAAAAGCAATCTTACGGTAATCGTTAGCGCCTGGCTCGATATTTTCTAGTAAAAGTCGAATTCTATCTAATTCAAATTTATTTTGATTTTTCTTTTCAAATCGATTTACAGCACTTAATAAGTCGGCAGGATTTATAGGTTTTAAGAGATAATCTAAAGCACTTTGTTTAATTGCTTCTAATGCAAATTCTGAATAAGCAGTAGTAAAAATAACTTCAAAATTTACTTTGTTGAATTTTTTTAATAAGTCAAAACCGCTACCATTCTTCATCTTAATATCAAGAAAAACGAGATCGGGTTGGTGCATTTCAATTTCCGTAAATGCTTCCTGAATGTTTGCACATTCAGCCACGATAATAAATTTATTATTAAAGTAACGATGAAGTAAAGAAGACATTAGCTCTCTTGCGGGAGCCTCATCGTCTACTACAATTGTTTTAATCATACTTTAAAGATAGATATTATACGCTGCTTTGATAAAATTATTTATTTAAAGATACCTTTGCCTTATTTAACGAAACAAAAAGTTCTATTAAAGCGATGAGACCAATTTTCAGCACCTTTTTTTATTGGCTTTAAAACGTTTAATAATCATTTTATATCGATTTCCATTTTTAGTGATTAACGGTAAAGAGAAAAATATTCATGTTTTTCTTATTAATTATCACGCAGTGATTTCTATATTATAATTTCTGTACCACCTTACCGTACCGCTCTTCATAATGAAATTTCATTTCCTCTTTATTTATCAAAGAGCTAATTAATTCAAGCTGAAGTTTTGCATCATATCTATTTTCAGGAACGTCTAGTAAATCAATTATGATGTTTTGCTTTGGGAGATTGTCTTTAGATACAATTAATGTGTAATATTCTCCTGGTGGTAAGTAGTAATTTAGTTTCTTTTTTGCTTTTAAAACGAAAGTTATGCCTTCAGAAGTGGAGATACTTACTTCGTAATTTTTTATTTTCTTACCTTCTGAATTGAGATAAACTTGGTTTATTTCTAAAAACTTTTCCTGACTGTAGACGAAACAACTAGCTAAAATCGTGAGAACTATAATTACAAATCGCATAGAACAAAGGTAACACAAAGCAAATTCATGAGCTGTTAAAGAAGATTAATTTCTACCTTTATACTCAAAATTGGAGAAATGCAAAAACTACAAAATTTCGTTCACGGGAAATATCAAGATTCGAACAGTAACGAGTTTATTGATAATTACGAACCTGCAACAGGTAAAGTATATTCACTCATTCCACAGAGTAACGAAAAAGATGTAGAAGAAGCAGTAAAGTCTGCAGAAGCAGCATTCCCTATTTGGTCAGGCATGTCTATTGAAGAACGCGGAGAAGTTCTGATGAAAGTAAGCGCCGGTATAGAAAAAAGGATGGAGCAATTTGTGCAGGCAGAATCTAAAGATAACGGTAAACCTGTTTCTTTGGCTGGACATGTAGATATACCAAGAGCTGTTTCTAATTTTAAGTTTTTCGCAACTGCAATTCAACATTACGCGTCCGAATCGCATTATATGGAAGGTGTTGGTGTAAACTATACATTGCGCAAGCCAATTGGAATTGTGGGTTGTATTTCTCCATGGAATTTACCTCTGTATCTATTTTCTTGGAAAATTGCTCCGGCTTTAGCAGCAGGAAACTGTGTAATTGCCAAGCCTTCAGAAATTACGCCATACACAGCTTATTTGCTCGGGGAAGTTCTAGCGGAAGCAGGTATGCCGGCAGGTGTTTTAAATATTTTGCATGGACAAGGACATATCGTAGGAGATGCCATGGTACGACACCCAAAAATTAAAGCAATTAGTTTTACCGGAGGTACTCAGACTGGAAAAGCAATTGCTACAATTGCTGCTCCTATGTTTAAGAAATTATCTTTAGAATTAGGAGGGAAAAACCCAAATATCATATTTGCAGATTGCGATTTTGACGAAATGTTAAGTACAACTATCCGTTCTAGCTTTGCCAATCAAGGTCAAATTTGCCTATGTGGTTCTAGAATTTTTGTTGAAAGATCTATTTACGATAAATTCAAAGCAGCTTTTGTGGCGAAAGTTAAAAAGAGCCATGTTTCCTATCCTTCAGATCCAAAAGCACATTTAGGAGCACTAGTTTCTAAGCCACACATGGAAAAAGTACTTTCTTACGTGCAATTAGCTAAAGAAGAAGGCGGATCAGTCTTATGTGGAGGTGAACAGGTAATTTTAGACGGAGAGTATAAAGATGGATATTACGTAGCTCCAACTGTGATAGAAGGTTTGGCACACGATTGCAGAACAAATCAAGAAGAAATTTTTGGTCCGGTAGTTACCATAACCCCTTTTGATACAGAAGAAGAAGCATTAATGATGGCAAATTCTACGGTTTATGGTTTAAGTGCAACTATTTGGACAAATAATCTGAAACGCGCGCACAGAGTAGCAAATAATGTAGATGCTGGTATTGTTTGGATAAATGCATGGTTAGTGCGCGATTTAAGAACTCCTTTTGGTGGTGTAAAAGCATCTGGCGTAGGAAGAGAAGGCGGATGGGAAGCACTTCGTTTCTTTACAGAGCCTAAAAATGTTTTCGTAAAAGAGTAAGAATAAATCCGCTGTGATTATTAGTATTTCACTGCCCAACTCCCATACGTAAAAGCCCCCAGAGTGGTATGTTAAATTATCAATTAGTAATCATCAATTAGCAACCATCAATTATCAATTATCAATTATCACTTATCACTCATCCCTCAATACTCATCAAATACCCAAATATTCTTTTTTTCCTTACTACTTTCTTCTAACAACTTGCTTTCAATAATTTGGTAAGGATTCTGCAAAGAGTCGTAAGAAATCTCAAAAATAGATGCTGTTATAAATGATGAATTTGAGAATAAACTATCTGTAAATCCAAGAAATAAACCATCGTCATTGTAATGGAAACTTCGCTTTTCTTTTGTAAGCCTATTTTTTTTGATTCGCGATAGAATTACCTTGTTTTCTTGATAGATATATTTTATGGTTTCAGGTTGTTTAATTAAATTGTTTAGAGAAAAGGCCAATAATGGAAATTTTGGAGATCCATAAATAAATCTATCTCTAGCTAGAGGTTTAAACGTCTTATCAATTTTATAATAATTCCAATCAGAACTATCCAGTAAGTAAAAGTGCAAACCTTCGGTTTTATTCTCGGGCATTGAATAGCTAAGAATTTCTTGGCTATAGTTTTCTTTTGTCAACATAGAAAACCCATTGCTATTAGAATTCGCAGAGTTATGATCTGCTTTATAATTTTTACCTTGTGAAGGGTTGAATTTGTAAATTGGAGCATTAAAACCATTACTATCGCAAGGTTTAGGATATTTAAATTGATGTTGTCCAACAACTCTGTCGTCGTAGAATTCATCCAATGTATAACTGTTTAGCGCGTTGTTTTTGAAAGTAAATACTTGTTTAAGTTTGGGTTGTGTTTGAAGTGCTGAGGCTAAGAACTTTGTTAATACAATGCGCTCTACTTGGTGTTCTTCTAGCCAAATTTTATTGAACCATAATGGAAAACAAACAGATTTAAAGTCTAATTTTTCTATCAGTTGCGGATATATCCAATTGGTAAACTTAGGAACTTCCTTTTTTAGAGGTTCAGCAACATCTGTAATTTTTTCTGTGCAACCAATAACACTCACAAACAGAAGTATAGAAATTAAATAATTCAACATTTGGTTTAAATAATATTTCAGTTAGAAAATCAAAAAAAGAGAATTCACAGATAAAGATAGATGAATTTCATTAGTGAGACCGCCGTTTGGGAATAAATATAGAACTCAACTAAAAAACAATTCTATCTTCCAATTTACATCGCATATTACTTTAGCTCAAAATTTATACCTTATCTTTGTCAACAGAATGGAACAAAGACCAATTACAGATTGGCTTCCTTTAACAATGAAGGAGGTACAAAAAAGAGGATGGGATGAGGTAGATGTAGTAATTATCTCAGGAGATGCTTATGTAGATCATCCTGCATTTGGAACCGCTGTAATTGGCCGTATAATTGAGTCGGAAGGCTTTAAAGTTGCCGTTGTTGCTCAGCCCAATTGGCAAGACGATTTGCGCGATTTTAAAAAGTTTGGTAAACCTAAATACTTTTTTGGTGTAACCGCTGGATGTATGGATTCTATGGTAAACCATTACACAGCGAACAAACGTTTGCGTTCTACAGATGCTTATACCGCTGGCGGACAAGCAGGTTTTAGACCCGATTATGCAACCACCGTTTACTCTAAAATTTTAAAAGAACTCTATCCAGATGTACCTGTACTTATTGGAGGTATAGAAGCATCTTTGCGTAGAGTAACGCATTACGATTATTGGGAAGACAGATTAATGCCTACAATTTTAGAAGATTCTAAAGCAGATATGCTCGTTTATGGAATGGGAGATCAACCACTGCGAGACATGCTTAAATTGTTGAAAAAAGGAGTTCCTTTCGAATCGCTCAAAACATTAAATCAAACTGCCGTTTTGGTAGATGGACATGACGAATTGCCTAAAAATAAAAATTGGGAAACAGTAGAATTAGCTTCTCACGAAGAATGTTTAAAAGATAAAATTAAATACGCAGCTAACTTTAAGGTAGTAGAAGTAGAGTCTAACAAACTCAATGCAAAAAGAATAATTCAAAAAACAGGTAATAAAACATTGGTGATTAATCCTCCATATAAAACGATGGAAGAGAAAGAAATAGACCAATCGTTTGATTTGCCATATACGCGTTTACCACATCCAAAGTATAAAAAACGCGGAGCCATTCCGGCGTATGATATGATTCGCTTTTCTATCAATATGCACCGCGGATGTTTTGGAGGTTGTAGTTTTTGTACAATTTCTGCACACCAAGGTAAATTTATCGCTTCGCGTTCAGAAAAATCTATACTTAAAGAGTTAGAGCAAGTAACGGCAGATCCAGAATTTAGAGGATACATTTCTGATATTGGCGGACCCTCAGCCAACATGTATAAAATGAAAGGGAAAGATATGTCTATCTGCGAGCGTTGTTCTGCTCCAAGTTGCATACATCCCGTAATTTGCTCAAATTTAGAAACAGATCACAGTCACATGACGAAGCTGTACCGAAAGGTTGATGAACATCCAAAAGTGAAAAAAGCATTTATTGGTTCGGGTATTCGGTATGATTTGTTGGCAGATGATTTCAATAAAAATAATGAAGACGGCAACCACGATGAATATATAGAGCAAGTTGTTACACGCCACGTTTCTGGCCGTTTAAAAGTTGCCCCTGAACATACCTCAGATGCTACTCTGCGTGTAATGCGTAAACCTTCGTTTAAATACTTTCATAAGTTCAAAGAAAAGTACGATCGCATACAGCTCAAACACAACTTAAACCAACAGTTAATACCTTATTTTATTTCCTCTCATCCAGGTTGTGAGGAAGAAGATATGGCAAATCTTGCTGCAGAAACGAAAGACATGGGTTTCCAGCTAGAGCAGGTGCAAGATTTTACACCAACACCAATGACTGTTGCTACTGTAATTTATTATGCGGGTGTACATCCGTATACATTAAGACCTGTTTTCACAGCAAAAACACGCGACGAAAAGCAAAATCAAAATAAATTTTTCTTCTGGTACAAGAAAGAAAATAGAAGTTGGATAAAATCGCGTCTTACCAAAGCAAACCGACCAGATTTAATTGAGCAACTCATAGGCGAAGAAAGAAAAAATCCGCACCAGCAAAAAGGAGGTAAAAAGAAATCCTACAATCAAGTAAATGTAAAGAGCGCAAAGAAAAACGATGCTCCAAAAGGCAAAAGTCGTAGAACCCAAACACAAAAAGAAATGCCAAAATGGTTGGCAGAAAGACGTAAAAAAGGAAGTTAACTGAATTGGGCGAACTTAGAATTTTAGTTGTATGCCATGGCACGCTCATGAAGTATTCTTTAATTCGAAGAGAACCTTCAACCTGCTTTCCATTATAGTTTTTAATTTTTCTTTAACAGTTGCTAGCGCTTCAATCAGCTTCTAAAGTCGCTGCTCTAAGCACAAGCACCGCTAAAAAGAAACAATCAAAAAGCTGCCATTTCTATCAGGGGTAGAAATAAACTGAGAATTAAAATAGAGACTGCAGAAATAAAGAAGTTTTTATGCAGATCATTTTTAGACAATATAAATGCTGCTTAGGTTGAAAGAATTTGCAAAAAGATATTGAGTTGGTCGCATCATACTTTTCAAAAACTTTAGTCGTTTATAAACGCTTGGCTGCACAAAGTATAAATACAACCCACTAATCTCAAAATAGTATTAATTTTGTATCAAAAGGCAATAACTATGTTCACACAGATAAAAATAACAACAAAGTCCAACAGCAAAAACAGCTTGGTTAAAATAAGTACAGATAAAAAGGCCAAAGATTTTGATTACGTTAAAAACGGAGATCAATTTATTTTTACGGTTAAAACAAAAAACGAAGAAGAACTTCGAAAAGTAGGTCATAAAATAAGAACATTGCTACCTAAAACTACTAAAAGTATAGATTTAGAAGGTGCAAAGGCAGAATTTATAGCAGAAGGTTTATTGCTTTCGAACTATCAATTTTTAAAATATTTTAAAGATAAAAAAGAAAAGACCTACGCGTTAAAGTCTATCAATTGGGTAAAAGGAGATGAAAAAACAGCCAACTATTTAAATAATACAGCAATGGCTGTTTGCTGGGCAAGAGATTTGGTAAACGAACCACTTTCTTACTTAACAGCTCCAAAACTTGCACAAGAAATTCAAGAAAAAGGAAAAGAAGCCGGCTTTAAAGTAGAAGTTTTTGAGAAAGCCAAAATAGAAGCGCTTAAAATGGGCGGACTTTTAGCCGTTAATAAAGGCTCTATTGATCCACCAACCTTCACAATTTTAGAACACAAACCAAAAAACCCGATTAATAAAAAACCTATCGTTTTAGTAGGAAAAGGCGTGGTATATGATACAGGAGGTTTAAGTTTAAAGCCAACTGCACATTCTATGGATATCATGAAATCAGACATGGGTGGTGCAGCATGTATGGCAGCTACCATCTATGCAATGGCTTTAAATAATAGCAATGTACACGTTATTGGTTTAATACCAGCAACAGATAATAGGCCAGGTGGTAATGCTTATGCTCCGGGAGATGTTGTGAAAATGTATGATGGTACAACCGTAGAAGTATTAAATACAGACGCAGAAGGAAGAATGATTTTAGCAGATGCTCTAGCATACGCCAATAAATATGAACCTGAATTGGTAATTGATGCAGCAACTTTAACAGGTGCAGCAGTTAGAGCTGTGGGTACCAAAGCAACCTGCATAATGGGTAATGCAAAAGAAAAATACTTTATCGCTTTAGATAAAGCAGGTAATCAAACACAAGAAAGATTAGTGCGTTTCCCTTTCTGGGATGATTATGCCGAAGAAGTAAAATCTAAGATTGCAGACCTTAAAAATTTAGGCGGACCATACGCCGGACAAATTACGGCGGGTAAATTTTTAGAACATTTTGTCAAGTATCCTTATATCCATTTAGATATTGCCGGACCAGCATTTTTAGAAGCTCCGCAAGATTATAAAGGACAAGGCGGTACAGGTGTAGGCGTGAGATTATTGTCTCAATTCTTTAACAACATGGAAAAATAAAGATGGAGAAGAAAGAAAAAGAAAAAATTGCTTCTGGCAGAACTCCAGTAAGAGTTGGTATCTCAGTTGGAGATACAAACGGTATTGGTCCAGAAGTAATCATAAAAGCATTTACTGATAATAAGATGTTAACCGAGTGCACACCCATAATTTATGGCAGCACCAAAACAATGTCTTACCACAAAAAAGCAATTAACGACAATGGTTTTGTTTACCAACGTGTAGAAGATGCTAACGATGCAAAAGACAGGAAAATAAACATAGTAAGCTGTTGGGGAGAAGTTGTTAAAATAGAATTGGGTAAAGCCACAGAAACAGGTGGTAAGTACGCTTTTGAATCCTTAAAACATGCAACAGAAGATTTAGCAGCAGGTAAGATTGATGTCTTGGTTACAGCTCCCATCTCAAAAGAAACCATACAAAAAGCAGGCTTTGAATTTCCTGGCCATACAGAGTATTTAGCAGATATGGCCGGACAAGCAGAAGCTTTAATGACTATGGTTGCAGGAGATTTGAGAGTAGCTTTAGTTACCAGTCATATTCCATTAAAAGAAGTGCCAACGGCGGTTACAAAAGAAAAAATCGTTAATAAATTAAAAACCTTTAATCAAAGTTTACAAAAGGATTTTGGAATTATTAAACCAAAAATTGCCGTTTTAGGATTAAATCCACACGCGGGCGAACAGGGTAAGATAGGAGAAGAAGAAGTAGAAACAATTCATCCGGCCATTCAGCAAGCGAAGGCAGATGGTATTATGGCTTTTGGTTCCTTTCCTGCAGACGGTTTTTTTGGTTCTAACCAATACAAGCAATACGATGGTGTTCTGGCCATGTATCACGACCAAGGTTTAACTGGTTTTAAAGCATTGGCTTTTGAAGATGGTGTTAACTTTACGGCAGGTTTGCCTATTGTTAGAACCTCACCAGATCACGGAACTGCATTTGATATAGCTGGAGAAAATAAAGCCAACGCACAATCTATGCGCAGTGCTATCTATTTAGCAATGGATATTTTTAGAACGCGCCAATTCGTAAAAGAAGTAAATGCAGATCCTTTACCGGTTTCAGAAAAGAAGCAATATAAAGGAAAAGGTAGGCGAGAAGAATAGTTGTAAGTTATGAAGCACAGAAAAGGAGATTTTATTATTCCGTTTGAAGGTTTGAAAGTCGGGATGCATAATTATGAAATGCAGATTACAGATGCTTTTTTTCAGGATATGGAATATTCTATTGTAGAATCAGGAGAGATCGCAGTAGAGTTAGAATTAGAGAAAAAAGAGACAATGCTTGTTGCAAATTTTATAATAGATGGCAACGCAAACGTATTATGTAATCGATGTAATGATCCTTTAGAAGAATATATTTACGGTGAGTATAGAATTGTATTTAAGTTTGGAGATGAGGTAAGTACAGATGAAAATCTAGTTATTTTAGAACCTAAAACATATGAATTAGATATTACAAATTATTTGTACGAATTGATTACCATTTCTTTACCTACGCGCGCTGTGCACGACGATGGAGAATGTAATGAAGAAATGTTAGACTTATTAAATAAATATACAGGTTCTGGAGCAGAAGCGAATGAAAGACTATCTTTAAAAAGAAGAGACGAAGAAGATGAAGATGACGACGAGGAGATAGATCCACGTTGGGCAGCATTAAAAGGTCTGTAAAAAAATAAGAAGATAGAAAGCACAACAAACTTTTAACAATGAAATGTTTTTAATCATTTTATTTTTATAACTTTGCACTCCCAATTTCAAAGAGAAGAAGGTGAAGGCCTTGTTTTAAACGAATTAGAGAGGTTTTATTACTTTTTTTGATTCTGTTAGTTTTGAGAGAAGGTTGAATTTTGATTTAAATTTTTTAAATAAATAGAAAATGGCACATCCTAAAAGAAGAATCTCTACCACGAGACGTGATAAGAGAAGAACGCACAAAAATGCGGTAGCAGGTAATATTGCAACTTGTCCAACGACAGGTCAGCCTCACTTATTTCACCGTGCATTTTGGCATGAAGGAAAACTTTACTACAAAGGAAGAGTAATCGCTGAAAAAGAAGTTGCAGTTTAAAAACTGTAGAGCGATTTAACTCATTTATTTCCTGATGAAGATCGGAATAGACATTATGGGAGGTGATTTTGCACCAGATGCTAATGTATCTGGAGCAATCCTCGCAAATAAAGAACTTCCTCAGGATGTTAAAATCGTCTTGCTTGGTGATGAAGCTATCGTAAAAGAACGCGTACAGGCACTCGGCGGTAATTTAGACGATTTTGAAATAGTGCATGCACCAGAGGTGATAACAATGCACGATCATCCTACCAGAGCCATTCCTCAGAAACCGAATAGTACAATTTCTGTAGGTTTCGATTTATTAGCTCAAAACGAAATACAAGCGTTTGCCAGTACCGGTAATACGGGAGCAATGCTCGTTGGGTCTATCTACAAGATAAACTCAATTCCTGGTATTATACGTCCGTGTATTACTTCTACTGTGCCTAACATTCTTGGCGCAAATTCACTCATATTAGATGTTGGTTCAAACGCAGACTGTAAACCAGATGTTTTGTATCAATTTGCAATTCTCGGTTCTTTGTATGCTCAGCAGGTATATGGTATTAAAAATCCGAAAGTTGGTTTGCTAAATATTGGCGAAGAAGAATCTAAAGGAAATTTATTAACACAATCTGCCTATAAATTAATGGACGGAAGTTCAGACTTTAATTTTGCTGGAAATATTGAAGGTAGAGATATCTTTACAGGCAAGGTAGATGTTATTGTTTGCGACGGTTTTACGGGTAACGTTGTTCTTAAACAAGCCGAAGGAATGTTCGGTTTAATTAAGAAGCGTGGAATAAAAGATGAATATTTTGACCGATTTAATTATGAAAACTACGGAGGAACTCCTATTTTGGGCGTTAATTCGAATGTAATTATTGGTCACGGCATATCAAATGATGTTGCAGTTAAAAATATGTTGTTACATTCGTATGACGTAAGCAAGTCAAATTTGACGCAAAAGATTAAAGAAGCATTTAAGTAAATATGAGTAAAATTACGGCAGCAATAACAGGTGTGCAAGGCTATGTACCAGAGCATGTGATGACAAACAATGATTTGGCCAAATTCGTAGATACTTCCGATGAATGGATAACTACGAGAACAGGAATCAAAGAAAGACGTTATGCTAAAGACATGTCTACTTCTGATATGGCCGTGAAAGCGGTTGAAGGTTTATTAGAAAAAACAGGCAACAAACCCGAAGACATTGATTTAGTAATTCTTGCAACTGTAACACCAGATTATCCATTTCCATCAACAGCAAATGTTGTTTGTGATAAAGCAGGTTTAACAAATGCTTGGGGTTTTGATCTTAAAGCAGCTTGTTCAGGTTTTATCTACGGATTATCAACCGGAGCTCAATTTATAGAATCAGGAAAACACAATAAAGTTATTGTTATTGGTGTAGATAAAATGACATCGATATTAGACTTTGAAGATAGAGCTACGTGCATCATTTTTGGAGATGGTGCTGGCGCAGTATTGTTAGAAGCAAATGAAGAAGGAAACGGAGTAATTGATAGCATACTCAAAAGCGACGGTTCTGGAAGAAAATATTTGATTCAACCAGGTGGTGGAGCAGTTAATCCTCCTTCACACGAGACAGTTGATAACCGCATGCACTATGTTCACCAAGAAGGAAAACAAGTGTTCAAATTTGCAGTTACAAATATGGCAGATGTTTCTGCAGAAATCATGGAGAAAAATAATTTATCCAGTGATGATGTAGATTGGTTAGTTCCACATCAAGCCAACTTAAGAATAATTGATGCTACTGCAAATCGTATGGGATTACCGAAAGAAAAGGTAATGATTAACATTCAAAAATACGGTAATACAACAGCAGGAACGCTTCCTTTGTGTCTTTGGGACTGGGAAAATCAATTGAAAAAAGGAGACAATATAATTCTTTCTGCCTTTGGTGGAGGATTTACATGGGGTGCCGTTTATCTTAAATGGGCCTACAATACAGAAAAATAGATTAATTTTATTTACTCATATCAAAATTCATAGAAACCATGAATCTTAGTGAAGTACAGGACCTTATAAAGTTCGTTTCGAAATCAGGTGTAACCGAAGTAGAAATTGAAAAGAAAGACTTTAAAATTACGATAAAGTCAGAAAACAAGAAAAATAAAGCTGCTGAGCAACCAATTATTGTTCAGGCTGCAGCACCAGTTGCGCCAGCTCCACAAGTTGCTCCGGCACCAGTTGCTCAAGCACCAGCTCCAGCTGCTCCGGCTCCAGCTGCACCGGTTGCTAACGAAGAAGATAAATACATTACAGTAAAATCTCCAATGATCGGAACGTTCTATCGTTCTCCATCTCCAGATAAACCTGTTTTTGTAGAAGTGGGTGCGCAAATTAAGCCAGGTGATGCAGTTTGTATTATTGAGGCAATGAAACTTTTCAATGAAATTGAAGCAGAAGTTTCTGGTAAAATAGTAAAAGTATTAGTTGACGATGCTACTCCAGTAGAGTATGATCAGCCATTATTTTTGGTAGATCCATCATAAACTAATTTCACACTTTTAATCCTTAAGGCATGTTTAAGAAAATTTTAATTGCCAACAGAGGTGAAATCGCTTTGCGTGTTATTAGAACATGCAAAGAAATGGGTATAAAAACAGTTGCAGTTTATTCTACAGCTGATAAAGAAAGTTTACCTGTTCGTTTCGCCGATGAGGCTGTTTGTATTGGTCCAGCGTCAAGCTCACAATCATACTTACAAATACCAAATATTATTGCTGCTGCAGAAATTACAAATGCAGATGCAATACATCCAGGATATGGTTTCCTTTCAGAGAATTCTCAATTCTCAAAGGTTTGCCAAGAGCACGATATCAAGTTCATTGGTGCTACACCAGAGCAGATTGATGGGATGGGAGATAAATCGAATGCTAAAGCAACGATGATTGCTGCGGGTGTTCCTTGTATTCCTGGTTCTATCGGTCTTTTAAAAGATATAGAAGACGCTAAGAAAGTAGCCAAAAAGATAAAGTATCCTGTAATTATGAAAGCTACCGCAGGTGGTGGAGGTAAAGGAATGCGTATCGTTTGGAAAGAAGAAGACATTGAAGAGAACTGGAACAGCGCTCGTCAAGAATCTGCTGCAGCGTTTGGAAACGATGGTTTGTATATGGAGAAATTCATCGAAGAACCAAGACACATTGAAATTCAGATTGCAGGAGATCAATTTGGTAATGCAATTCACCTTTCTGAACGCGATTGCTCTATACAGCGTCGTCATCAAAAGTTGGTAGAAGAAACGCCTTCTCCATTTATGACAGACGATTTACGTAAAAGAATGGGAGAAGCTGCAATTAAAGCTGCTAAAGCTGTTAAATACGAAGGTGTAGGTACAGTAGAATTCTTAGTAGATAAGCACAGAGATTTCTACTTTATGGAGATGAATACACGTATCCAAGTAGAGCATACAATTACTGAAGAAGTAATAAACTTTGATTTAATTAAAGAGCAAATCAAATTAGCTGCCGGAGATAAAATTACCGGGAAAAGTTTGTTTCCTCAAATGCACGCAATACAGTGTAGAATTAATGCAGAAGATCCTTCTAATGATTTTCGTCCTTCTCCAGGTAAGATAACAGATTATCATTCGCCGGGTGGACACGGAATTAGAATAGATACGCATATATATGCTGGGTACATCATTCCTCCGTACTATGATTCTATGGTATCTAAATTAATTACAGTAGCGCAAACAAGAGAAGAAGCAATTCTAAAGATGAAACGCGCGTTAGACGAGTATGTAATTGACGGTATTAAAACTACAATACCTTTCCACCAAAAGTTAATGGATGATCCTAAGTTTAACGAAGGAGATTTCACAACGGCTTTTATGGAAACTTTTGAATATAAGTAAAACACTTAAAATACTTACAAAAATCCCAATTCATTCAGTTGGGATTTTTTTATGAACAAAACTTTTTACGTACCTAAATACGTACTTAGTAAAATTTATATCTTTTTTTATATAAAATACAGACAATGAAAGTAGTAAACTATACAGATTTAAGGTTAAACTTAAAAAAATGGATGGATTTAGTGGTTAACGATGTGGAAGAGCTCATTATTAAAAGAAAGAATAACAAGGATTTGATTCTTGTTTCATTAGAGGAGTATAATGCATTAAAGGAAACCAGCTACTTACTTTCTGGAAAGAACAGAGATGTCTTAATACAATCTTTAAAAGAAGCCAAAGAAGGAAAAACTACAGATCAAAAGCTATTAGATAAATGAGAATTTGTTGGACAAGCACAGCTTGGAAAGATTATCTAAATTGGCAATCTACTGATAAGAAAAAATTAAAAAGAATTAATACACTCATAAAAGAAACATTAAGAAATCCTACAGAAGGCATTGGTAACCCAGAAGCCTTAAAACATGATCTACAAGGTTATTGGTCGCGAAGAATTGATAGTGAACATCGTTTAGTCTATTCTGTTCCAGAATTTGAGATAGTTATTGTTGCTTGCAGATACCATTATTAGAAAGATATAAATCCCAATTCATTAAGTTGAGTTGGGATTTTTTTAAAAAGTGGAAATAAGTATATCTTTTTCACTGAAGGACTCTCTGCGCCAACGGGCTGAGGTGGTTTTTATGAGAATTTATTCGATTAAAAGTCGGAGAATGTAAATACGATAGTTTTTACTGTACAAGGCTGGACTTCGATACGCTCCGCACTCAGTCCGCAAGTTTCTGTTTTGGATAATCTGCACACTGAGTATTCTAAGAAAGGAGAATTACCTGTCTTACCACCGGCCGATCGAAGTGTAAAATTTGAAAAATAATATCAATTTTACTACAACCCAAAAACACCCAACAAACCTCTTGCAATATCTCCTATCATATCTGCTTCAGAACTTGTTTTTCTTCTGGTAGAGGTTCTTTTTCTTGTACTTCTTCTTCTCGTGGTTGTACTGCGTCTTCTTTTACTTCTATCACGCTCTGCCTTGGCTCTTTCTCTTTCTTCTTCGCGCTCAATTTTAGCTTGGCGTTTTTCCCACTCTTTTTCTTCTTTTATTCTACGGGCTTCTTCCTTTTTGCGCAATTCTTCTTCTTCTTTTTCTCTTATTGCTTCTAATTCTGCAATACGCTCGTCTTCTTTTGCTTGCTTAATTTTTTGAGTTAAGATTTCATATGCAGATTCTCTATCGATAGCCTCGTTGTATTTGTCTTTAATTTCAGATGTTTTCACAACATTATCCACTTCTATCGGAGACAATACATCCATTCTGGTAGCCGGTGCTCTGCATAGAGTAGCTGCTAGTGGAGTGGGAATCCCTTTTTCATTTAAAGCAGTTACTAACGCTTCTCCTATTCCTAATTGTGTAATTAATTCGTCCGTATTATAAAAATCAGATAATGGATAATTTTCTGCTGCCTTTGCAATGGCTTTTCTATCTTTTGCCGTAAACGCTCTTAACGCGTGTTGTACTTTTAATCCCAACTGCGCCAAAACATCTTCGGGTACATCTTGTGGGTTTTGAGTGCAAAAGAAAATACCAACTCCTTTAGAGCGTATTAATTTTATAATGGTTTCTATTTGATCTAATAATTCGTCTGTTGCTTCTTCAAAAACAAGGTGTGCTTCGTCTATAAAAATGCAAAGTTTAGGTTTATCTGCATCTCCTTGCTCTGGAAAAGAACCGTAGATCTCTGCCAATAAGCTTAACATGAATGTAGAGAACAACTTGGGTTTATTTTGTATATCCATTAGTCGAATAATAGAAACTAAACCGTAACCATTTTCTGCAGTTCTGACCAAATCTTTTACTTCAAAAGAACGTTCTCCAAAAAACTCATCTGCACCTTGTTGCTCAAGCTCAATTACTTTACGCATAATGGTAGAAACCGATGCGCTAGATATCATACCGTATTCTTCTTCAATGGCATCTTTGCCGTCTCCGTTGATGTATTGTAAAGATTTTCTAAGGTCTTTTAAATCTATTAAAGGCAAATTGTTATCGTCGCAATACATAAAAAGTAAAGAAACAATACTGCCTTGAGTATCATTTAAACCTAATATTTTAGAAAGTAATATTGGCCCAAATTCAGAAACCGTAGCTTTTAAACGTGTACCTTTTCCCTTCTGTGTGAGGGTCATTAACTCTACCGGCATGGGTTCTGCGTTGTATGGAACACCAATTGAGCCGTGTCTCCATTCTATATGGTCGTTATTTTCTCCGGAAGCAGCAATTCCTGATAAATCTCCTTTAATATCCATGAGTAAAGACGGAATTCCTTTCTTAGAAAGTTCTTCTGCCATTACTTGTAACGATTTAGTTTTACCTGTACCTGTTGCTCCGGCAATTAAACCGTGTCTGTTTAAGGTTTTTAGCGGAACTTTAATAAGTGCATCTTCAACGGGTTTTCCTTCAAACATTGCTCCACCAAGTGTAATGCTGTCGCCTTTGAAAGTGTACCCTTTATTTATGTGTGCGTGTAGATCAGATTTGTTTGCCATGGTACTAAAATAAAAAGAGTTCTGAAATAATTCAGAACTCTTTAAAATTTAAATTTATTAATAAAACTTATTTATAAATTTGGAAGGTAATCTTAACGTTTACACGAAATTCTTTTACTTTCCCATTTTTTACAACGCAGCTTTGCTCATTTACATAAACAGAAGAAATATTCTTTACTGTTTTAGATGCTTCTGCAACTGCATTTTTTGTTGCGTCTTCCCAGCTTTTAGATGAATTTGCTAGTACTTCAATAACCTTTAAAATTGCCATAGTGTGTTTTTTTTGAAAAGTACTAAGGATTATTCAAAAAATCAAAGAAGTAAACTTAAATCTTGTTTTTTATTTAGAAAAGAAACCAATTCATTTTTATCTTGATCGAAGTAATTGTAAATCAAGAAATCTGTTAAATAATCTTTGTATTCTGCCTTACTTATTTTGGGTAAATAGATAAAACCCCTACCTTTCTTTTTGTGCTTTATGAATGCTTTTCTTTCAAGTATTCTTACAATTGTAGAAACTGTATTATAAGCTGGTTTTGGTTCTTTGTAGAGCAAAACAATATCTTTTACAGATGCTTCATTTAAATGCCAAAGTTTGAGCATTACTTTTTCTTCTGCCGGTGTTAATCTATCCATGTTTACTAGTGTTTTCAAATACAAAGGTATTCATTTTACTAGGAGCGCACAAAATTATTTGTAGTAAAAAAACAGTAATTACATTTTTAACTTTGAAGCAATGTCTTTGTTTAAAGCGTTTTTATGAAGATATACATTGATCGTTTTCCATTTGAAGTAATTTTCAGATATGTATAAATATCCTTCAGGATAGTTCCCTGTTCCCCAAGAGTTTTTCACCAAGAAATAATAGGTTCCATTTTTTTCCTTGTATAGACCTGTGATGTGCATGCCATGGTCATCTGTTGTAGTTTTGTTGTCGTAACCAACCTGTCTGAATTCTGCTGTGATTTCTTTTTCTTTTACAGGAGTGATAAAGGCGTTAGAAATCTTATCTGCTCCTCCGTCAGAAAAGTTTTTGTTGTCTTCTCCAGAAACTCTAATTGTTTCTTCATTTTCTGGCACAATTCCCAATCCATTTCTAAAGCTAAATCCTTTTTCAGATACATCTGCTCCCCACGCCACAGTGTAACCTTTTTTCAAGGCTTCTTTTGTTGCTTCAACTAAATCATTTAAAGAAACATTATAGCTTTTTCCCCAAGCCCAATTATCTTGTATTGCTAAGTAGCACTCTTCGTTTTCTGCATGATTAGTAAAAGATGTTAGGGAAACATAATCGTTCATATCTAATCCACTTTGATCGGCATAAGAGCGCGGTGTGTATGATTTTCCTTCGTAAGTAAACGTTTCTGGCGCTTCTCCTAAATATGCATCAAGAATTGCATTAAAACCGTTCATCCAAGCAGTGGTTAAGCCTTTTTTTCCAATACTTGCTTTAATACCTTGTAAATATCCTTCTAAACCGGCAAACATTTCAGAGTGGTTGTGTGTGTCCATTCCATAATTTTTTCCAGTATAAGCTTCGGCTGGCATTAACCCGTGATTTTTAAAAACCCAGGGAATATCGTGAAAAGCACCTCCTTCAGAAAAATTAGTTTTTCCATCCATTCTAATATACTTTTCTGCTTTGCCTTCGTAGGCTTTACGTGCAATGTACATTTCAGATAATTGCGGTGCATCTTTTTTACCCATTCGAATCATTTCTGACTCGAAGAAGGACAATGCAGAAAAGCTCCAACAAGTTCCTGTATAGCCCTGAGATTGAACAGGTGTAGCATCTAAATGTACTATCTTTTCAAATTGATAGGAGGAGTTTTCTAAGTTTTTAGCAAATTCTTGAGCTGTTGCGGTTAAGATTAGTGCAAAAACACTAATAGTTGTAAATATTTTTTTCATACGACTAATTTAGTCTAAATATAGAAACAACTTAGTGCAAACGAAAACGAAATTATATTTTCGGTAAATTATAAGGATAGAACCCAACTTTCAAAACCTGATGTAGCCAGTCTTGATTTTAGCTCTTTCGTTTCTGTTAAAGAACTTACTCCAGCTGCAGAAACACGGTGTAATCCTTTGTTTTTATCTAGCAAATATGCTGCAAAACCAGCTTTGTTGAGTTGTTTGATTAGCTGTTGGGCATTTCGTTTACTGCTAAAGCAACCTGCTATTATTTGAAAAGGCGCATTTCTACGCGTTTCTTTTTCTGAAGGAATGTTAGCCGAAGTTAATTTTTTTGATGTGTTAACCTTGATTTGTACATACTTGTATTCATCTAGATGATAAGCAAATAAATCGACATCCTCTGGAAGATCTTTTAACTGCTCTTGTAATGAGTTATTTTCTAAAGGAGCTAACTCTAAGTTGACAGTTCGCGGTGTATATTGCTCGGTATTACTTTCCCTAAAAGGATTAAAATCGTTGCTCAACAGCATTCCAGATTGAAGTACATCAGTACGCATCGGAATCCAAAATGAATAGAAGGCAATTGGCAATAGAACAGCAGCTGCAGCATATTTCCAATAATTTCTTTTCTTTTTTGGTTTATTTAGATCTACTAATACAGCAGTTTTAGTTTTTTCCTGTTCTACACTATCCTCTTTTTGAGGAGAAGCAGTAATCTGAAAATCAATAGAAGGGTTATCTTCTACAGAAAGTATTTTTTCAGTTTCTTCAACATCAGTTATTTTAGAAACAGACAGCTTTTCTTCTGCAATAAATTGAACGTTCTCCAATCCGTAGGAAGAGAGAAGGAGATTAAAAAATCTATCTTGTTCAAAATTTAAATTTCTTTCATCGTCTAAATAAAGAAATCCAACTTTTTCTATTTCAATTCGATTTCCTTTTTCAAGCTCAGATTTCCAATTAGAACTGGTTTTTAAAACAGCAGCGTTTGCTTCATCGAAAGAAATTGCTTCAGTTTTCGCAAGATAGTTTGAAAGTAAACCATCGTTATTAACCAAGTTAGCGTTAAATGTAAGTACTTTTCTAGGAGGCTGAATGTAGCCTTTCTGCACATCAATTTGAGCTGTGCGTACATTTGCAACGAAACCTCCGAAAGAAGGAATGATAACACAATTGTGTCTTAACAAAAGGTGCGCTATGGCTAAATTAATTTGCATAATTAACAAATATAAAGAATTTGAATGAATTGTTTACGTTAGTAATTGCTTTTGGTTTCCAAATTCTAAATTAATTCAAGAACTTTTTTGACATCTTCTGGCGTATCTATATTTGGTGTTTCTATACTTGTTTCTACTACTCTGATTTTGAAGTTGTAATACATCCAACGCAGTTGCTCTAAAGATTCTATTTGTTCAAGCATACTGGGTTGTAAAGTGATTAGCTTTAACAGTGTTGTTGTTTTAAATGCATACAGTCCGATGTGTTTTAGAAATTCAAATTGTTCTAAAACTGGTGTTTTTGCATGGTTTACATTGGGTATCGCACTTCTAGAAAAATAAAGTGCATTTTGGTTAATGTCTCTAACAACTTTTATACGATTAGGGTTATCTATATCTTCTTGTGAAACTTTTTTTGTGGCTAAGGTTGCGATTTCTACATCATTGTCCTTAAAAACAGCAATTAGTTGTGATAATTGTTTGTGATTAACCAGAGGCTCATCTCCTTGAATATTAATTACTACGTTGTGGTTGGGATATTTTACTGCAACTTCTCCGCATCTATCGGTTCCACTTGGATGATCGATTGATGTAAGTACTGCTTTTCCGCCAAAAGCTTCTACAGTTTCTACAATTCTTTGGTCGTCTGTTGCAACAATTAATGTGTCAATTTCTGTGCATTTTTGAGCGCCTTCGTAGACGTGTTGAATCATTGTTTTTCCTTTCAAATCAATCAAAGGTTTACCCGGAAAACGAGTAGAATTATATCTTGCGGGTATGATGCCTAAAACTTTCATGATGCCAATTTACTATAAATTGTAAAATAAAAATGTTTGTGTATCTTTAATCTACCAATTTACAACTAGATGGAAGATTTTTCTCACCTCAAGCATGTGCTTGCTATTTCTTTGCTTTATGGAGTAGGAAATAAAAAAGCCAAAGATTTGATTGCCTACTGTGGAAGTGCAGAGGCTGTATTTTCAAAAAATAAACATGATTTAGCTCAGATTCCTGGCATTGGGAAAAAGGGAGTTTCAAAACTAAATTTTAAAGAAGCACTCATTCGCGCAGAAGAAGAAATGGAAAAAGCGGATAAAATGAACTGGAATGTGTACAGTTATTTGGGAAAAAAATACCCAAGTAGGTTAAAGCATTGTGTGGATAGTCCGTTAATTCTCTTTTCTAAAGGTGAAACTAATTTTGATTATGCGAAAACGGTTTCTATTGTTGGAACAAGAAATTGTACCCAATACGGTAAACAGATTGTAGATAATTTGATTGCTTCTTTTTCTCAATTGAATGTGCAAGTTATTTCTGGTTTGGCTTATGGGATCGATATTTACACACACCGTGCTTGTCTTAAAAAAGAGATGTCGACCATCGGCGTTTTGGCGCACGGTTTAGATCGTTTATATCCATCTCAACACACAAAAACAGCGATGCAAATGGAGGAAAGAGGTGGTATATTAACAGAGTTTTTATCGGGAACAAATCCGGATAGAGAGAATTTTCCTACGCGCAATAGAATTGTTGCCGGAATGTCTGACGCAACTATTGTTGTAGAAAGTGGAGAAAAAGGAGGTTCGCTTATCACGGCTTATATGGCCAACGATTACAACCGCGATGTTTTTGCTTTTCCTGGAGATATTAACAAACCATATTCTAAAGGGTGTAATGATATTATTAAAAAGCAGAAAGCCCACCTAGCAACTTCTGTAGAAGATATTTTATATTTAATGAATTGGAGTAAAGAGGAGGATGTTGGCGCTATTCAAACACAATTATTCACAGAATTTACAGCAGAAGAACAGGAGATTGCCGATCTTTTGAAAGAGAATAACGACCAAAGTATAGATGAAATATCGGGAAGGTTAAGAAAACCGGTTTCAGAATTAAGCGCTTTATTATTGAGTATGGAATTTGCCGGAAGTATTAAAAGTTTACCGGGAAAAAGGTATTTGTTGGTTTAGGTGGCAGTTGAGTGATGAGTGATGAGTTAAGAGTTAAAAGTTATGAGTGAAGAGTTTATTATAGCTATCTAAAAAAACTAATCCCCAATGTCTTTTGACTTATCCCTTATGACTTATCACTAATAAAAGTTAAACCAAAGAATTATCATTAATCAAGAAACAAACCCAGTAAACCAAAGAGCAACAAACTAATCCCTAATCCCTTATGCCTCATCACTAATAAAAGTTAAACCGAAGCAACCAATTCATCCAAAACTAAGCCCAGTATACCGAAGCAAAACCCAACAAACCTCTTAATACAAAAAGTTATGATAAGGATATCTTTTTTCAAAAATAGCACGAGTTTCTTTGTACAAGACGTGTTTAAGCTCGTCAATATTTTCTTTATTTTCCGCAGATATAAAAACACATTTCGTATCATTCATTTTAGACATCCATTGCCTTTTCAATTCTTCTAGAGAATAGTTTTCCTTTGTCTTTGGAGCCAAATCGTCTTCGTCTTGTTTTACGTAGGTATATGCATCAATTTTATTAAACACAAGAATAACCGGTTTTTCTTGTTTGTCAATTTCATTCAATGTACTGGTAACAACGTTATAATGATCTTCAAAATTGGGATGTGCAATATCCAACACGTGCACAAGTACGTCAGATTCTCTAACTTCATCTAAAGTAGATTTAAAAGACTCTACTAATTGATGTGGTAGCTTACGGATAAAACCAACTGTATCTGAAAGTAAAAAAGGTAAGTTATCAATTACAACCTTTCTAACGGTAGTATCTAGCGTAGCAAATAGTTTATTTTCTGCGAATACATCTGATTTACTCAGCATATTCATAATTGTGCTTTTTCCAACGTTTGTATATCCTACAAGTGCAACTCTAACTAGTTGACCACGATTACCGCGCTGCACGGCTTTCTGTTTGTCAATATCTTTTAATTTATTCTTTAAAAGAGAGATACGTTGGTTAATAATTCTTCTATCTGATTCTATTTGAGACTCTCCTGGTCCGCGCATACCAATACCCCCTTTTTGACGTTCGAGGTGTGTCCACATATTCGTTAAGCGAGGCAATAAATATTGATATTGCGCCAATTCTACTTGTGTTTTGGCATGAGAAGTTTGAGCTCTACTTGCGAAGATATCTAGAATTAGATTACTTCTATCTAAGATTTTTATTTCTAAAATACGTTCAATGTTTCTCAATTGAGAAGGACTCAAATCATCATCAAAAATAGCCATATCAATAGCATGTGCATTGATATATTCTTTAACCTCTTGTATTTTTCCTGATCCTAGGAAGGTTTTTGGATTTGGGACTGTAACTTTTTGTAAAAATTTACGCATAGTTATTGCTCCCGCAGTTTCAGCTAAAAATTCTAATTCGTCTAAATATTCTTTTGCTTCTTGTTCTGTTTGATCCTGAGAAATAACACCTATTAAAACGGCTTTTTCTCCTTGTGCATCTTCTGTAATTAACCCTACTTCCATGTACTATTTTGTGCGTAATTCTTTTACGTGAGAGACTAAAGAGTCTAATTCTTGTTCGTTTTGTAATAAATCTTTGTAAGCCATCATACCGTTATCGTTTCCGTAAAGAATAATTTTTCTAATTTCTTTTTCTGATAAACGCGATGTAATCAAGTTGGCAGCGCCTCCTCTTTTTGCATCTCCATTTTCACCATGACAACTTTGACAATATGTTTTGTAAAGCTGAACACCAGTTTTTGCAAGATGTGTTGTTTTAATTTCCGGACTTCCGCAAGAAATAAAACATCCAACCAAAGAAAGAGAGATTAATCTTAAAACCATCCTGCACCTACGTTTCTTAAAAATGGCCATGGAATAGCTAAGAAAATGAGAATTAAACCAACTGTATAAAACTGTAGAATTTTGCGGTGTTTTTGAGTGTCGTTTGGCTTTTTCTCGGCTTTTTTTCTTCCAATAGTAATTAAAACGATTGCAATAAGCATCATTAAAATATGCTCTATAGCATAGAAACGATATTGTGGATTTTTCATGAAACCTTCTATAAATTGCACTTTTTCACTAGTAAAATACAGTATCAAACCAAGTAAAAGTTGAATGTGCAAAGAAATCATCGTAAAAAGGTTAATCATTTTATCCTTCTTTAAATACTCTCCTTTTTTAATTCCTGCAATTGCGTTAAAAATGGCAATTACCAAGAGAAGTAATACTACATATCTCAATCCAGAATGTGCTTTAACTAAAATATTCATTGTATATAATTTTGTGTAAAGATAAGGCTAATCTTTAAAGAAATGAGTGCGGTAGAAGTCAATATTCAACAATTCTCAATGTAGAGCTTAGAAAACATCTAGTTTTATTTATTTGGGTTTTGATGTTGTTATACATTGAGTATTATTCTAAATGTAGTTCCTTTATCAATTTCAGACTTTAAAACAAATACTCTTCCTTTATGATAATCTTTTATGATTCTTTTTACAAGAGATAATCCTAGTCCCCAACCACGTTTTTTAGTTGTAAATCCAGGTTGAAAAACAGCGCGTTGTTGTTTGATTGTCATTCCCTTTCCGCTGTCTATAATATCGATATTTACGTTATTATTTTCTTTTTGTATAGAAACTGTAAGTTCCCCAACACCTTCCATTGCATCAACTGCATTTTTACAAATATTTTCTATTACCCATTCAAACAAACTTCTGTTGTGCGGAATAATAATTTCTGGATGCGAAGTATTGAAAGAGAATTCTACCTTATTGCTAATTCTAGTTTTTAAATAATCTACCATTTCTTTGACGGTAAAAACAAGGTCTAAATCTTCTAGTTTTGCCCCAGAACCTATTTTAGAAAATCGATCAGTAACCTGTGTTAATCGGTTGATGTCTTTGTTCATTTCTAATGGTATAGATGGATCGATGTCTAAGCCTTGCAACAATTGATTCCAAGCCATTAATGAAGAGAGTGGAGTGCCTAACTGGTGCGCGGTTTCTTTAGCCATTCCTGCCCAAACTTGGTTTTGTTCTGCTTTTCTAAATGTACTAAAGATGAGGTACCCAATTAGAATAAATAATCCGATAATAAGAAATTGGATGTACGGAAAATATTGAAGTTGTTTTAATTCTGGACTATCATCGTAATATACTAGACTAGATGCGTTAGCGCCAAAATTTATGCGTATAGGCGGATTGGTTTTCTCTAACTCATTCAGTGTTTTCGCTAAAGTAGTGGTATCTATCTTTTCTGCAGACAAATTGTGCGCAATTACCTCATTTGTTGCTTCATTAATTAAAATAACAGGAACCAAACTAGGGTTCTCAATCAATTCTTTATTAAAAGATTGTATTAATGAATCGCGCTCAAATTCTAAGCGAGAAATGTTTTTACTATCATTGAAATAATACGTCATAAATAAATCATCGTATACTTCTATCGTAAAACTCGGATTTATTTTTTCCCAACTCTTGGCCATTTTCACCAGACTATCTGTAAATATCTGTCTTATTTTTTCTTTCGGATAATTTGGCAATGCTTTAGAAAGATCTTGTTCTGTAATATCTAAATTAATATGCGCAGAAACATTGTTTTGCTGATCTAGCAGAATTACAGGAATTTTTTTGTTTCGGTTTATTATTTTAAAAGGTAAATCGTACGATTGAGGATTATTAAGGTTGGTTGCCTTACTGATTTCTTTGGTTGCATCAATCCAAAGTTCCATTTCGGCTCTTTCTTTCTCTCTTAGTTCAGAAAACGAACGATTGGTAAGTTTTACAAGTTCTGCTCTTTTTTTTATAGCATCTGCCCATTGTGTTACCCGTTCGCGTTCGCGTTCAGCTACTTTAGAAACGATCTTATTTGAGATAAATAGCGATGCACCTACCAACAAAAGGGCAATGAACAAGAGAAATATTTTCCATTTTTGTTTATTTGAATAGAGATTCATACGCTGTGAAAATAACGAATTGTTTGCATAGTCTTAAAAACGGACGAACTAATTCTTTATTCTAAATTTGAGTTTAATTAGTTCTTCTGATGAATCGTTTGATTTAATCAATTTTTTTCAAAACAGTATTTTTAACTAATCCATCAATTGAAAAAGGGGTTAAACGATAGGAACTTCTGTCTTCTTTAGATAGTATTAACTCAAGCGTATCTTCGGGGTTACCTCCTTCTATTGTTGCGAAATAGTGCAGAATTGAACCACTAAAAAGCGGTTGGTTTACGCGTGTAAATTCGTTTATTTTTATTTGATTATTACTTGATTTTAAGAATAAAAAATCTTGCTCATTTACGGTATGATTGGTTTCTATTCGAACAGAAATAGTATTAGCTTGCTTCTTTTTAAAATGGTGTAAGGGAAAATATCCTGGAGTAGAAAAAGTGACTTCTTTGAAGCATTTTTGTTTAAAAATTGTATCAAATGTGGACACATATATTTCGTTACTACCTGCCATCGCGAGATTCATATCTGGTTCTGCAAGTAAATTGAAGTAAAGAACAGACGACTGCAATTCTAGAAAGTTTTCTTTGTATGCAGCAAAGGTTTGTTTTCCTGTAGTGTAAGCACCCGTTTCAAATTGTGCCGTGTGAAAAAGAGAAAGAAAAATACCACAAACAACAACTAATTTGCTGAAATTTTTGATCCAATTCATTTGAAAAAGTTTTTCCAACCCATAACCCAAAGGTAGCAGCAGAAAAGGATAAAGGTTTATAAACGCTCTATTTCCAAATCCTTGATACCACCAACACCACCAACTAGCAATTATAAACCAATACGCTAAAATTACTGCTGTATAGAAATAATACTTCTGTCTCAAGGAAAAGAAGAGTACACCCAAAACAGCCAGTAACATTAAGGGCGAATAAATTAACCATCCATCTCTAAAACTAAAAAGAGTATCATAGAAATGAGGCGAAGCAAAATAAAATTGTTCTTGACTATAAGTGTTTAATTTTAGCGTTCCAAAAGTAGAATAAAGATAGGTGAGTTGTGGTATCCAGACAATTAATCCTCCCAACAAAATGGGTATAAAAAACCGTTTATTATTCTTAATAAATTTCCATCTATTACGGAGTGCTTTTAGGTTAGAAATTTGATAAACGAGAGGGAAAACAACAAAAAGAAGATCAATAGGTCGAATAAGCACAAACCAGCCGGCTAAAAACCCAATCAGAAACGATGTTTTTATTGTAGGATTTTTTAGCCATTTCACACAGAAATACAAAAAACAAACAATTAATGTATAACTGTAAAGATGCGCGTAGGCGAGGCAACTGCTACTGTAGTGAAATAAGTTGGTGCCAAGAAAAATAATAAGTAGCACAATTGAAGAAATTCTATCACTAAAATGGATGAGAAGGAGTTTTCGGGTAAAACTGAGTGCGATGATTAGAAAAATTAATGCAGTAATTATAAAACTAATTTGGTAGGCCAAGCTGTAGCCATTCGCGTTTGAATTTGCACTTTTTGAAATGGCATGAGCGATGAAAAAACCAGGAGCGTAAGCAATAGCCATTCCGGTAGTGTATTTCATGTAGCGTGTGCTATCTTCTTCGTTTATAGAAAACCAGACTTCCTCTTTAATGGCCGACTTAAATTCTATATCATCATAAATGAACAAATAAGGCAAATAAGAATAATATCCGCGTACATCATTGATAACGTAACCTTGTACTGTTTGCCATTTTTTTTGTTGATAAATAGCAGAAATTACACTTATAAAAATGATAAGCGCCGTGAGCGAAGTGAGTCTGTTTTTATTTTTGAAAAACGCACAGAAATGGGCTGTGAAAGAGTGTATAAGATTAGCCACCGATTTCAAATTCTACTTTATTTTCTTCCTCGTTCGCTTTTTTCCATTTTTCTAAATTCTTCAAAAACTTAGAATCTTTCTTTTTATCTATCGGAAGTTCGTTTTCTGTGCTGTCTTTTTCAAACTCCAGAATCACTTCTTCTTTGAGTTTAGGTTTAAGACTAAAATCTACTTGAGCACTATCTTTTTTGAGGCTAAAACCTTGTTTAAGTATCGTTTTAGCTGTTTTTATCTCTTCTTCTCGTTCTTTTTGTTTGTTGATTTTCTTCTGTTTTTTATCCCAAGCAAAATTAGGGTCGTCCAAATCTCCATACATTCTTAAATACACTACAAAGCCAGATCCATCATCTACTATTTCACCGAATTCCGACTGGTTGTTCGTACCTTTTAGCTCTCGAAATCTAAAATCAAAATGGTAGTCTATTTCATTATTAAAATGATGCTCACCAGAAAGCGTAACATCTAGCGCATTACTTTTTATTGTCATTTCAGGAATAAACAAAATCCCGTTTTTGATTACGAGTTCATTGCTCATTTTTTCGAACTTTAATTTTAAGAGTTTTTGTTCGAAAGCATCAATTTTTTTGTTTGCAATTACGAGTTTACCACCATAGTTTCTTAAACTGTTGGTGATTTCTTTAAAAGTAGAAACATTGCTTAATGCACCATTTTCAATATCTATATTTATGGTACTGGCTATTTCTTCTTTTACAACACCATCAATTAAATCAAAAGGTGCAGAAAATTTTAGCTTCACTTTTGCTAATCCTTCAATGTTTTCGGCATTTATAACTGTTTGGTCAAAATTGTTCCATTCTTTAAAGAGTGGTTTAAAATTTATGTTATTTGATTTGAGGTCTACTGCAAGTGCTAATTTACTTGGATATTCTTCTTTAACCATTACATTACCAGTTACTGTGGCGCTTGCATTTTGACCTGTTAAACCATAAAATTGCAGTGCTCTATCTGATAATCTCATTTGTGTAGATATATTTCTATATGCGTGTCCGCCATAAGATATTAGAGCAGCATTTAGAGCAATTTTTCCTTTTATTTGTGTAGGTAAAACCCAAGATCTTTGTGTCGAAGCCGTAGTTTCGCTTGTAGAAGAAAAATCGTTTACGTTGATGTGTTTGGCATCAATGCGCACATTTGTATGAAGTGTGCCGTTGCCTTTGAAATAACTTGCAATACCTTTTAAATCTCCGTTTATCAAAAGGTCGGTTTCTCCTACATTTAATTGAAAATCACTTAAACCAGCGTTTTGATTTCGAACAACAATTTCTCCGTTGATATTTTTAAATTCTCTCGGATCATTGAGTAACTGTGCGTTTATATTTTTAAGTAAAATATTTCCTCTTAAATCTTTAACGGTGATGTCTTTTGGATTGTACTGAATATCATTTAACGTAAGATGAAAAGAACTGTTCAGTTGCACTGTTCCATTGAGCTTTTTCATGCCTAGCGGACCAAACAGGTGATGCACTGCAGCTAAATTTAAATATCCGTTTGCCTTCCCTTTTATGCGCGGTTTATCAAAGCTATTTATAGTAAGATTACTGCTAAAATTACCGGCTTTGCTTTTAAATGATAAGGATTTTAAGCGTAAAATATTTTCTCCATTTTGATTGCTATAATATCCATTTCCATTTATACTGTTTAGTGCATATTCATTTGATTGTAAGCGTCCATTTTTCACATTAAAATCTGCAAATATCTGCGTGGGTTTATCTGTTCTATTTTCACCTTTTATAGATAAATTAAAACTAAAAGTACCTTCTCCATTCATTTCTCGCACTTTGTCTAGCTCTTGAACAGAAAAGTTTCTTGCTACATCTGTTAGTGGTAAATTACTTGCATTAATAGCAAAAACAATACTGTCTTTAGCAACTTTACCGTTTAACGCAAAGGGCAACTCTTGAATTTTAAGATCTGCTTTTTTAATCTCAAACAATTCATTTTTATTATCTATAGAAATAGCAATATTACAGCTGGCATTTTTATTTTTAATGAGCGAGATGGCGTCGCTTTTGATTTCATTAATTTTAAAAGTAGTATTTGCGTATAAAGTAAAAACAGACGCGGTAAAATCTCCTGTTAAATCTATATTTTTTACAAATGCACTGTGTTGCTGTTTAGTAATTTTGTTTGTATAGCTAAAGTCGGTTTCGGTAAGCAGTATTTCTTCTAATACAAAATCAAAATTACTTGTGTCTGAACTTTCAGATGCTTTTAGAAAATCGTAGTTGACCTGATTGCTTTCATTTACTTTAAGATGAATTTGAGCTTTATTTATTTCTAATTTTTTTACACCGTAATCTCCTTTAAAAATATCTAGTGGATTCAGTTTTAAAATAAGTTCTTCGGCATACAGAGCGGTATCTATTTTTTGTAGCGTATCAAATTTATCGTGAATCAGAACATTGTCGAATTGTAAACTTAGACTAGGAAAAGTACTCCAAAAACTAACATCAATGTAGCTTACATTTAGTTTTTTATTAAGATTTTTATTGATTTCCTGTATAGCATATGATTTAATATCATCTTTAAACACAATAAGTAAGGCACTTGTTATTGCTATGATCGCAAGCGTAACGATCACAAACCACTTTACTATTTTTAAGAGACGCTTTTTCATTTTTCACAAAACAACAAAGAAATCTAGTTAATACGGTATAAAACTAAAATTAGTTGTGTACAATTAAACGTTCATTTCCTTGGGATATTTCTTAATATGAACATTTGTCACCACAAAGTAAATCCTCAACTTTCTTTACACAGCAGTATAAAACACAAATAGCAGTCTAATTCGTTTGTATTCTTTATTTTTGCATTAAAAATTAGAATACATGAGTTTATTAACTGTAGGAAGCGTTGCTTTTGACGCTATTGAAACACCTTTTGGAAAAACAGATAAAATTATTGGAGGAGCCGGTACATATATTGCCATTGCTTCTTCATACTTTGCCAACAAACAAAACATTGTGTCTGTAGTTGGAGACGATTTTCCGCAAGAAATGTTAGAAAAACTCGAGAATAGAGGTGTTAATTTAGACGGGCTCCAAATCAAAGAAGGTGAGAAAACATTTTTCTGGTCGGGTAAGTATCACAACGATATGAACTCTAGAGACACTTTGGTTACAGAATTAAATGTGTTGGGAGATTTCGATCCAATTATTCCAGCTTCTTATCAAGGTGCAGAATATGTGATGTTAGGAAACCTTTCTCCACAAGTACAATCTACAGTAATAGAGCGTTTAACGCAAAAGCCAAAGTTAATTGCTATGGATACCATGAATTTTTGGATGGACATAGCCATGGAGGATTTGAAAAAAACCTTAACAATGGTAGATGTTCTAATTATAAACGACGAAGAAGCAAGACAACTTTCTGGAGAATATTCTCTAGTAAAAGCTGCTCGAGTAATAAGAGAAATGGGTCCGAAATACCTAATAATCAAAAAAGGAGAGCACGGCGCATTATTATTTCATGGTTCAAATGTCTTTTTTGCTCCGGCTTTACCACTAGAAGAAGTATTTGATCCAACAGGTGCTGGAGATACTTTTGCAGGAGGTTTTATGGGATACATTGCAGCAACGGATGATTATTCGTTTGAAAACATGAAACGAGCTATAATTGCTGGTTCTGCATTGGCATCTTTCTGTGTAGAAAAATTTGGAACAGAGAAACTTGAAAGCATCACAAAACAAGAAATAGAAGCAAGAATAGGTCAGTTCGTGAAATTAACTGACTTTGATATGGTAGAAACTGTAGGATAATATCCTAAACATCTTTGATATGGAAAAAATAGCATTTATTGAGTCTTTGAAAGCGCTTACTGCTTCAGAAAATATTCTGAAAGTAGGAAAAGAAGTAAGTGAGTTAAGAGTAAAATTTGAAGATTTTCTTTTGGAAGAAGGAAGAAAAAGACAAGTTGCACAACTCGAGGCAATCGACAGAGATGAGGTTCCGGAAAAAGAACCTACATCAGATCCTTTAAAAGATGAGTTTTACGAGATTTACACTGCTTTTAAAGCAAAGCGTAAAGAATTAATAGATGCTAAAAATAAAGTTGAAGACGAAAATTTAAAACGCAAACGTGCATTAATTACTAAGTTAAAGGCAATTGTTCAAGAAGAAGAAAATATTGGCAATGCATTTAAGGCACACAAAGAAATTCATGAAGCGTGGAAAGAAATAGGAGAAATTCCTAGAGATAAAAGGCCAGCTGTACAAAATGAGTACAGCAGACTTTTAGAAGATTTTTTCTACAACATGAAAATTTATCGCGAGATAAAAGAGTATGATTTTAAAAAGAATTTGGATGCGAAATATGAGATCATAGCAAAAATTGAAGCGTTAGCGAATGTTGAGCGCATTAAAGATGTAGAAGCTGCTCTAAAGATACTTCAGAATGAATGGGAGGATGTTGGTCCGGCTCCGCAAGAAGAATGGGAAACTGTTAAAGAAAAATATTGGTCGAACGTTAAAGCAACCTGGGATAGAATTCAAGCTTTTTATGATGAGCGAAATGCTCAAATGGAAAAAAACTTAGGTATCAAAAAAGAACTACTCGAGATGGCAAAACAACTTGCTGCAAGAGAAAATTCTACGACCAAAGATTGGGAAGACAACACCAAAATTCTCATCGAAATTCAAGATACTTGGAAGAATGTAGGGTTTGGACCAAAAAAAGAGAACGAAGAAATCTGGAAAGAGTTTAGAGCTGTGTGCGATTCGTTTTTTGAAGAAAAAAGTAAATTTTACGAAGGAATTAACGAAGTATACGATAAAGTAGCTGCTCAAAAAGAAAAGTTGGTAGAGAAAGTGGAAGCGCTAAAAACATCTACAGATTGGAAAGACACTACGCAAAAGATAATCGGATTACAAAAAGAATGGAAAAACTTAGGTTCTGCTGGTCGTAAAAACGAACAACGTTTATGGAAAAGCTTCAGAGGTGCTTGCGATTCTTTCTTCAATGCCAAACAAAAGCATTTTGAAGAAATGGATAAGCAGAACGAAACAAATCTGGCAGCAAAAGAAGCAATTATTGAGCAGATTACCAGTTTTGATCTACCAGAAAATAAAAACGAAGCAATACAGCAACTCAAAGAATTTTCAAAATCGTTCTCAGAAGCCGGAAAAGTTCCTTTTAAAGAAAAAGATAGAATTTACGATGCCTACAAAACAGCCTTAGATGTACATTACAAAAAACTTAAATTAGAAGGCGAAGAAAAAGAAAAGGTAATGTTCCAAGCAAGACTAGATACCTTAGCTGCATCTCCAAATGCTTCTAAATTGTACGATAAAGAAAAGCAAGATTTACGAAACAAAATCAACGAAATAAAGTCGGAAATAACACAATACGAGAATAATTTGGGCTTCTTTGCAAACAGTAAAGGCGCAAATGCGTTGAAAGAAGAAGTAGAACGTAAGATCAAAGCTTCACAGAATAAAATAGACAGCTTAAAACGTAAATTGAAACTGATACCGAATGAATAAATTTGTAAATATTTGGATTGTAATTTTTTTCTTAATTAGCTTACCACCTGTTCTCGGTTTAGAATACGGAGGAACCTATGAGCTTTTTGGACTAAAACTTCCGGGAGAAGAGTTTGAGTACAATTCAATTATTTATATCAGTTTTGCAGCGGTAATTCTCATCTTCGGAATTTTGAAAGCAAGCAGAAGATGGATGGGAATGCGTATTGCAACGCAAACCGAGAAATTTATTTTTTCAGCACCAGTAAGTGCTCCAAGAAAAAGTAGAATTTTTACTTACGGTATTTTAGAAACTGCAGTTTTACTTGCCGGAGCTTATTTTTACTACACCATTTCTCACCTAACTTTATCGGTAGCTATTGTGCTTCTCGCCATGGCAGCCGAGCATGTTTTGCATCTATTAATCGGTTTTAAAACCAATAGTTTCAGAGTTGGGATCACACAGAAAGCCATAGTAAGTAACGATAGAGATGTAACTGTGATGTATTTTTCGGGTTTGAGAAAAGTAGGTATACATCAGCAAACCGTTTATTTTGATTACATCAAAGAATTAACGCTTCATCTTCCTGTGAATTGTATTGATGAACAGCATTGGAATGCGTTTAAAAATACACTCAAAGGTCAAGTAAACGAAGAAAGAGTCTTTTTTAATCAGGCCTTTAAAGATTATCCAGAATACACTACAGAAAACAACATTAGAACGAAAACAGAATTCAAACCTGCTGCAAAAGAAGTATAAAATTAGTGTTCTTTTTCTATCAGGAATTCTGCCATTTTTAAATCAAGCGGAGAGGTTATTTTAATGTTTTCTTCGTTTCCTGCTGTAAGATAAACAGTGCTTCCAGATTTTTCAACCAAACTAGCATCGTCTGTAATTTCAGAAGTAAAAGGAAGCGCGTAGGCTTTCTCAAGAATAGTACGTTTAAAAACCTGAGGCGTTTGCACAGAAACAAAAAGCGCACGTTCAACAGCGCTACTTTTAGTATTATCTAGTTTTCTTAAAGATTCTTTCAACGGCAGCGTAGGAATAGCAGCACCTTTTTCTAACGCTAGAGTAAATACATTTTCTAATGTTTTTTTCGCTACAAAAGGACGCACACCATCGTGCACCGCGATGATTTCTCCCGTACAATGTGCTAATGCATTTTTAATTGAGTCGTAACGTTCTATTCCGCCAGAAATAAGCGTATGTTCAATTTTGGGATATCCTTTAACCAACTCTTTCCAAAAGTCTATCCAATCTTCTGGTAAAGTAATAATGAGTTGTGCGGATGAATCAAAATCGTAAAAACGTTTTAAAGTGAGATAGAGTATAGGTGTATCTCCAACTTTCAAGAATTGTTTTGGCACTTTAGCACCCATTCTTTTCCCAATTCCACCTGCGGTTATGATTATTGATTTTTGCATTTTTATAGGATCATTCAACTCTGTAAGGAATTAAGTTTGATAAAAAAAGTAAACCTATCCTTTATGGGGTTTACTAAAATTATATTGGTTTTATTGTACAAAATATTTTTTTTCTATACTGCCATCTGTGTATACATATATAATTATTTTTCCAGGTTCAGCTTTTGTTTCTCTTCCTAAAATATCTAAAATTTTTGTTATTTTTTTAGGATAATCAGGTATTGAACTATTTTCAATAGTTGCAAAACCGCATCCAGCCAAATCTGTTCCTACCCGAAACCACCTCGATTGAGCTCCTGTAAAATCTATAACTTTTCCATTACACGAAAAACTAACTTCTTCTATAAAGTAATTTCCAAAAGATAAATCTATGGTTAGTGTGTCGTTATTGAATACATAAGGATCAGGATTTGGCAGTGCATCAGCCTGTGTTAACGAATTCCAATAGTTAGAATCACAGGTTGACAGCGTACAGTAATACGTATATCTTAATCCATCTTCAAATTCGTACATCGTATTTGAGAAACCTTCTATTACCCATCTACCTTCTATTGAATCTGAGGCTTGTTGACCTTGGACAGACAAAACCGAGATAAAAGCAATACATAAAACCAATATTTTTTTCATGAGATCACATTATTGTAAACTTAAAGAAGTAAAGATATGCTTTTTTGTATTAATAGAATCTATAAGTAGCTGTAGCTGGACAGAGAACGTCTTAAGAACACTACTTTACAGTTGAATATCTTTTCAGATAAATAATGAAGAATATTTTAAAACACTTTGGAACCGTTTTAAAAGACAATCTAATCTACTTGAACAAGGGCACTCTTTACTCATTTAGACACTCTGGCGCTATCTAATTTGTTTTAATTTGAACACGGATATTTTTTGATTACGATTTCCCAAATGTATCTTCTTCCTCCGCCAGATTTAAGCTGCTTTTCTCTTTTTATTTTCAAATTCTTCTACGAATAGAATTATCCAAGGTCTATATTTAATAGTATATCCTTTGGTTGCAAGTTCGTTATGAGATTTGAATCGATCTTCTAAATCTGCTGTATAACCGATGTATATTTTATTAAATTTTACAGAATAGAGAACATAGGTTGTGTAGGTTTTATTTTTATCAGGTTGTAGCATAGTATTTTTTTTTAAAATTAGGGCACAAAAAAAGGAGCTCAAAATGAACTCCTTCAATGGTAGCGAGA
>JBMYYC010000014.1:0-46958 GCA_049609045.1 Lishizhenia sp.
GTTCCCTGTCTATCGACAGATAGAGTTTTTTTTGGCAATGCAAAAAAATGAACAAAGAGATAGTTTAATATAGAAAAAGTTTAAAGTTGTGGAACTTTAAGTTAGTGCCAAATAATAGGAAATTACTCCTTAAACAATCCCAAATATTTCTCCTTATTCGCTAAAACAGAATAGTTTTCTATCAATGTTTTTCTACCTTCTTTGCCTATACTGTTTCTTAGTTCTTTATTTTTAAGCAAAGTCGCTAGTTTTAAATACCAATCCTTAGGGTTTTGGGCTAAGTAACCGTTAACACTATCTATTATAATACTGGTATTTACACCCACAGGAGATATAACGCAGGGTATTTCTAAAGCCATGTATTGCAATGCCTTAAAACCACATTTTCCTTTCGCCCAAATATCATCTTCTAAGGGCATTACCCCAATATTTATGGCAGCCAAATCTTCAATTTCTGTTGCTTTGTTCCATTCAATAAATCTAAAGCTTGCTAAATCTAACTTTGGATTCTCATTAGAAATCACCCTAAATTCAAATACAAATTCTTTTTCTAATTTTTTTAAAACAGGCACAAGAGTATCTAAGTATTGAGCAGTGGTATGCGAGCCTGTCCACCCAATAACTAAAGGTAAATTATTTTGGTTCGTCTTTAAATTATGTACATTCTCTGTATCTATTGTAGTAGGTAAAACAGAAACGTTTTGGTTGTACTGCTTTGCATATTCTGCAAGATGCGCGTTACCAGCAGTTATTTTATCTGCCCAACGCATTATTTTATTTACCTTCTTGTAGTTTTTTAATCGTTGAAATTTCGCATTCTGTTTACTGTAATTCGGTAGCCAAATTGCATCGTCGAAATCGTAAACAAATTTTCGTTTTAAGACTTTGGTAATTATCCATTCAAATATTGGCGGACCAACATGACTTGCTTCTCTGTGTATAAAAATATAGTCTGCTTTTTTGAGCTGAAACAATAAAAATATCCTTCTATGAAATGCATAAAGAACAGCAAATAATTTTGAAATAAAATTTCCTCTTTTGTATATTGTATTCCAACCTTTTTCGGTTAAAAAAGAATGCACTTCATACTCAAATCCTTGTTTTTTGAAATAGGAAAGATACTGTTCAAACCGAAATCTTTGAGAAGGAGCTTTTCCTTGCGGATAAGGCGCTAAAAAGAAGATTTTTTTCTTTTTCGATTGAGTCATGACTTTTTTATTTCCAGGCATAAAAAAAACCGCCCGAAGAGCGGTTTTACTATTAATAATGTCTGCTTAATTTAAGAAATTTTCAAAAAATTCTGCAACGGTATACTTTGTATTATCTAGTGTAACTGTTCGCACACCATTAGAAACTAAGAAACGCGTAATAACTCTTCTGTTTCCTGGTGTATTATTCACCATTTTTACAATAGCTATCTGTATTTCTGGTTTGTATTCTACCGAAAAATAATCAGTGTAGTACGCTTTGTTTTTTTCAACTTCTTCTTTTGTAGAGGAAGAAGGAAGTTTAAATTCGAAAACTCCAGCTTTTTTAGCAGCTACCATAGAAACTTCATTTCCTTTAACAAAAGCTTCTCCACTTTCTTGTCCAAAAGAAAAAAGAGATAAACTGAATAATAGTACAAGTGTAAGTAACTTTTTCATAGTTTTAATTTTTTAATTTAACGCAATCAAATCAATTGGGTTGCTTTATTATCTAATAATAGAAGATTCAAAAACTGTTCCAATAAATTTTAGGTTGCTTCGGTGCATAAAGATAATCGATATTTTCTTAATCTTGCAAACATGTGTGCATTAATTCTAAAGCATTTAAAAGATAAAATAGAAGCAGGTTGCGACGAAGCTGGTAGAGGTTGTTTGGCAGGACCAGTTGTTGCAGCAGCAGTTATATTACCTGAAAATTTCAAAAATTCTTTGTTAAATGATTCGAAACAGCTCTCAGAAAAAAAGAGAGAAGCATTACGACCAATTATAGAAAAAGAAGCCGTTTCTTTTGGCGTTGGTATTGTTTCGCATTTAGAAATTGACGAAATAAATATTTTAAATGCCAGCTTTTTGGCAATGCATAGAGCTATAGATCAATTAAAACCAATACCAGAACATTTGCTGATTGATGGTAATCGATTTAATGCGTACAAAGAGATACCAGCAACTTGCATGGTAAAGGGAGACAGTCGTTTTATGTCTATTGCAGCTGCTTCTGTATTAGCAAAAACATATAGAGATGATATTATGAAAACCCTTCATATGGAGTTTCCCTTTTATCAATGGGATAAAAACAAAGGATATCCAACAAAAAATCATAGAGCGGGTATACTTAAAAAAGGAGCATGTTGCTATCATAGAAAATCATTTACGCTGCTCTCAGCAGAGCAAATGCGCTTAAAACTCTAATAATTCTTAATTTCTTTTCAAAAAGTTACTGTTCGTTAAATTATAAAGAACCTGCTTTCAAAGGAGTATTTATTCTGTACTTTTATATTGATGTTTAGAGGAATAGGAATTGTAGTTGTACTTCTTGCTAGTGTGTTATGGATAGGATACACAGGTTGGGAATTTTTTTATAAAGATGAGAAAGCATATACACCTGCTCTACTTTTTAATGATGAACTAGACAGTGCTGTTTTAAAAATAAATTTCCCTGAAGAATTGAACAGTTTTGAATTTTTTGAAGGCGATAATGATTATCTTAAACTTGCACCTAATAAACTGGAAGGATTAACAATTTATTTTTCTAAAAAAAGAAGCTTAGTTTTGTTTGAGAAAGCAGCTTTTTGGTCTACTATTGCCATAAACGAACTTATTTTTAATACTGCACTCACGCAAGAAGAATTTAAAGGTCAGTCTGGTAAGTTTATCTGTTTTTCTAAGGAAACGTTGAGAAAACGGGGTAAAACAGAGATAAACACAATTGATATTTCTGATGTAGATAAAAATGCAACAGCAAATATTTTTGATTTAAAAAGCAATAAGCGAAAAGATATTTATCTTCAAGAAAATGGTACGCTGTCTTATCAGTTTGCTGTAAAGTCGAAATTTTACGGACAACCAATTAATGATTTTGCACTGTTTTCCTCTGTGCTTCCTGCTGAGGTTGATACGTATTTATTTAAGTCTCATTTTTTAGCATTAGAAGAAGATTCTATATATGCGAATGGAGTACTTTCTGAGTGGGTAAACTTCGGTTTCTCGGAAATAAGTATAGGATCTGAAAAAGCGCTTATTACTGATTATAAAGCACAACAAAATCCAAACCTTGTTCTTTTACAATATCAAAACAATACCACGTTAAACAACACCACAGAAGAAATAGCACATTACTCAAACATTCAATTGACAAAAGATTTTCCATCAAATAAAAGTACAGGGTTTTACTTGTTACTTATTAATGATAATGTAATTCTAACAGAACGTAAAGAGGTAGCGAACCAAATTAAAATTAACTATCAACTCGGAAATACAGTAGCTGTAAACAAAGAAAGTTCAGCTAATATTTTTGAATTATTAACCACAAACGTTCATTACAGAGCAGTAAATAAATCTAAAAAAGAATGTACAACTTACTTAAAGAATAAAGCGTATACAGTAGAAGCAGGTATTTCTTCTGCAAAAAATCGAAAGTCAACACAAGCGATGTTTTCATTTCATACCTCCGAAACAATTAGAGCAATAAAGCCAGTGAAAGATCATCTGAGAAATGGTTGGTCTACGTTTGTAATTGCAGAAGAGAAGTATTATTTAGTTGGTCCAAATGGAAAAGAAATTTGGAGTGGAAAACTAGATACTTTGCAAACTTCTGCCATTGCTGTAATTGATATTTTTCAGAACAATAAGAAGCAAATTACATTTACAAATGGAAACAAGTTACATGTTCTAGATTTAAATGGAAATTCGGTTAATGGTTTTCCTTACATAAATACGGTGCCGTTTACTTCTAGAGTGAGTTCTTTTTATTTGAATGATCAAATGCATTTTTTAGCAGGAGATAGTAAGGGAAATCTACTTTATTTGAACGCAAAAGGCGGAGAGTTAAGTGTTTTTAATTTAGATGCTACGTCTTTAAAGTCAGCTCCTATTGTAGTGCAAGAGCAAAATAAACCAAATTGTTATGTGAAAACTTCAAAAGGATATTTGCGTGTATTGTTGGCACAGAATAGTGTTTTGTCCGTTGCAGGAGAAGTGAGTAATATCTTGAAAGAGAAAGAAAACGTTTACTTTATGCTGAATAAAAATAATGCAACACGTATTCAAGATGTAGATGGAAAAAATAGTTCAACGCTTCCGGTTAAACTAAGCTATCACCAAAGTGGATTAAGTCATTTAGAGCAAAATAGATTAAAGGTGTATTCTATAAAAGGAGAATTTTTATTCGAAACTGAAACTCCTATCCATGAAGTTTCTGATCTGAAGCAAGTAAAAACAAAGTCGAACACTTACACGCTGATTTTAGATAACATAGAAAACAATGTTTATTTGTTTGATAAAACGGGTATGCTAATAAGCGGATTTCCAAAAGAGGGACAAGCAAGAATTGAGTTAGAAATTAAAAATGAGAAAGAATTAAATATATACACGGTGATAGATGAAAATTTAATTTGTTATACTCTTCAAATGGGAAATGTTTAGGTGAATTATAAACTACTTTCAGACTACTAAAAGTTCATTTTTCCTAAAAGTTACGTATTTTTATTTTTAATCTATTCGCCAACCGAACCGAATTGAGTTTCGTTATAGGTAAGAATTATACTAACACTCTAAATTATGAAGCACAAAATAATAGGCACATTATTTTTGTCAATCTGTATGGGTTTATCTGCTTGTAAAAAACAGACAATCCAAACAAATCAGATAGAAACCCCAGAATTAACTCCTAGTTTTGCTATACCAATTGGCTATACCAATCTTAACTTAGGAGATATTGAAAGAAAATTAGATGGAAATGGACTTGTTTTTAATCAAAACAATGCACTGTTTGAGCTAGTTTACAGAAAAAATTTATTCGAAATTACGGCTTCGGATTATTTGCAAATTCCAGCACAAACGTTTACTACTTCTTTTTCTCCGCCAGCACCAATAATTACGGTACTTAACGGCGGCGGTGTTGGAGCAACAGCTTCTTGGCAAGAGCAGGTTATTAATACACTTACGTTTTCTAACGGAGAAATGTTAGAGAGTGTTAAACTTTATGGCGGAAATCTTGATTTTAGTTTTACATCAGACTTTAGTCATGCTATATCTATTGTGCTAACATCTCCTTATATTACTTCCAATACCGGTATTCCATTTAGCACTACAGTAAATCTAGATTACACAGGTTCTACACCGGTTTCAGAAAGTGTAAGTATAGATATGTCTGGATATACTTTTGACTTAACCAGAAATGGAACTACAACAAATGAAATCGAATTAAATGCAACTGTTTATGTTACCAATTCAGGAGCGCCAGTAAGTGGTTCAGAATCAATTTCTATAAGTACAAACCTAGACTTGAATCAATACGATGAAGTGCTTGGCTATTTTGGTCAGATTACAAACAGTTTAAACAGCCAAACAGATATTACAGACTTCTATACGAATTTCAGTAACGGAACCTTGTATTTTGCAGATCCAAGATTTGAACTTTTTATTTATAATACACTTGGAGTTGAAGTTCAAAATAGCTTTTCATCCATTTTTGAATTGGCAGATAATACCAATGTAATTAATAGCGGTTCTGGATTAACAAATATTCCTAATCTTTTACCGGCTGGTTTTATTGGAGATACAAGTGTTTTAATGCATACCATAGATAATTCAAATACATCTCCATCGCTGAGTAATTTATTAGATCAAGGTCCAAAATCAGTAGTTTTTTCTACCAATTCAACCTTAAATCCCAACGGATTTTCTAGTAATTTTATTACGAGAGACAGTAAAGTATGGGCTAACGCAAATGTTATTTTACCTTTTTTCCTTTATGCAGATAATTTTATTTTATCGGATACCACGGCTTTAGATTTAGAAAAAGAGCTTAAGTTATCTCCAGAAGATAATGTAACCGTTGAAGATGTGGAAAAACTTACAGTAAGAATCATCACGGATAACGGATTGCCGTTAACAAGCAATATCCAGATTTATTTTGCAGATAGTCTTGGCAACGTATTAGATTCTTTATTTACAGATGTTGTAAATGGAGAGAATATTATTGAAGGCGGATTGATAGATACTTCACTCCCAAGTACAGATCCGAATTATGGGAAGGTTATAAATTCTGTACAGAAAACAACAGATATCGTTCTTGTTGGTCAAAAATTACAAAACTTAATCAATCAAAAGAGTAAAAAAATCATTTATAAAGTGAAAGCAAATACTACAGATGCAAATAATCAAACTGCAGTAAAGTTTTTTCCAGAGTATAATTTGTTTGTAAAAGTTTCAGCAAAGATTGATTTTAAACTAAACCTACAACACTAAGATGAAGCTATTTATATTTAGAAAAACTATCGTTGCAGCAACTTTATTTTTCATTCTTAGCGCTAGAACGCAAGAAGACTTAACAATTTATACTTTAAATAACACGCAACAAGCGTTGTATGTTAATCCAGCAACAAAATTAAAACACAAAGTAAATGTTGGGTTGCCTATTATTTCTTCCGTTTATTTTGATGTGATGAATAACGCGTTCATACCAAAACATGCTTTTAGTGTAAACGGAAATGGAGTAACTACAATTCAAACAGAAAATTTGATAAAAAAGTGGAAACCACGAAATTATTTAGGAGTCAACACACGTTTAGATTTATTTAGTTTTGGTTTTACGGTAAAAGAAAAAAATTACTTTTCTTTTAGTCTTCGCGATAACTTTATGTACCGTTTAACGCTTCCAGAAGGTTTGTTAGAATTACCACTTGTTGGAAATGCAGATTTTGATCTTAATGACGGAACGGTAGATTTAACTGGACTGGGCTTCGATTTAAATTATTATCGTTCTTGGGCACTTGGATACCAAAGGGCTGTAAATGATAAACTGCGTTTAGGCGGAGCTTTAAAATTTAATCAAGGAATTGCGAATGTGCATGTGAAACGAAGTGATTTAAAATGGAAAACGGATCCGGATACTTATGATTATGAATTTTCTGGCGCTCTTGATGTAAGAACCGCAGGATACGACTCTACAATCGACGGAAGTAGTCTTCAGTCTTTATTGATAAACCCACAGAATATTGGTTTTTCAGTAGATTTAGGTGCAGTGTATGAATTGAATGATAAAATTGAACTTTCAGCCAGTTTAATCGATTTAGGTTTTATTTCTTGGAAACAAAATATTAATAATTTTAAATCGGAAGAGCTTAATGCGAGTTATGAAGGACTCGATTTTACAGATGCAATTATAAATGGAGGAAATAGTTTTGATGGCGACAGCTTGGCAGATGTCTATCTCGCAGATATTGAAGAGAACAAAGAAAGCTATACAACTTCATTACTTACTAAATTATATTTAGGTGCATCTTACTCTTTGTATGAAAAAGATAATTTTAGTGGTAGAGCAAATGTCTTGTTACAAGGTGGTTTTTATCATGGCAAATTGCTGCCTTCTGTAACTGTTGGATACACGCAAGATGTTTTTAATTTTCTTCAGGCTACTTTAAATTATTCTTACGTAAATCGAGGAAATAATGTTGGTTTTGGTTTATCTGCAAATTTATTCCCTATTCAGTTTTATGTTACTGTAGATAATTTATTAGCTGCTCGGTATACTGAGATAGTAGACGAAAATCAAGAGGTTGTGTTACCTTATGTTCCTTACGATGCTAAAAAGATACACGTGCATTTTGGAGTTAATCTTACTTTCGGTAGAAAAGAAAAGGACAGAGATAGAGATGGCATCAAAAATAAAAAAGACGATTGTCCAGACACATTCGGATTGGAAGCTTTTAGAGGTTGTCCGGATTCAGACAATGATGGTGTAATGGACAGCGAGGACGAATGTCCTTTTGTGGCTGGTTTAAAAACGTTTAATGGTTGTCCGGATAGCGACGCTGATGGAGTTATTGATAGTAAGGATGATTGTCCGGAAGTAGCTGGTTTGAAAATGTTTAACGGTTGTCCAGATAGTGATAACGATAACGTTAGGGATAGTGAAGACGATTGTCCTGAAGTAGCTGGTTTAAAAATGTTTAATGGTTGTCCAGATTCTGATGGAGACGAGTTGCAAGATAGCGAAGATGACTGTCCGCACAATTATGGCCCGAAAGAAACGAACGGTTGTCCGGATACAGATAAAGACAGTGTTTTAGATTATTTAGACAATTGTCCTGAGTTATACGGACCAAAAGAAAACAACGGTTGTCCATGGCCAGATACAGATGAAGATGGATTGTTAGACAAAGATGATAAATGTCCAAACCTTGCTGGACCAATAGCAAATCAAGGTTGTCCTTATCAAGATACAGATGGCGATGGAATTATTGATGCAGAAGACGAATGTCCGGTAACATTTGGAACGATAGAAAACAAAGGATGTCCTGAATTAGAAATAGAAGAGCAAGAAATTTTAAACACGGCTTTTGATAACCTAATGTTCGAAACAGGAAAAGATGTAATCAAATCAACTTCTTTTGCATCTTTGAATGATTTGGCAGACTTATTAATTAAAAAAACAGATTGGAAGCTCCAAATATCAGGACATACAGATAACGTTGGAGCAGCACAAAGTAATTTACTACTTTCTAAAAAAAGAGCACAGGCAGTAAAGTATTATATTCAAACAAGAGGAGTAGAAGAGCAAAGAATTTCTGCTTTGTTTTTTGGAGAAACAGATCCTATCGCAGAAAATGACACGCCAGAAGGAAGAGCTAAGAATAGACGCGTAGAAATGACCATTGTATTTGATTAATACGTGTTATCAGGAATATATATTTCTGGAATGCTTTTTGTTCAAGTTAGTCTAAAAAAAACAGTTATGCGTAAGATTTCTATTATATGTTGTTTAAGTTGTTTCTTTCTAAGTGGTTGTATAGTAAAGTGGAAAACAATACAATCAGGAGAAATTGGGGTAAAGAAAAGACTTGGAGTTATTAAGGATAAGCAATTTGAGCCAGGTGTTAAAGTTTTTTTTGCAGGTACCAAAATGTATTTAGTAAATACTCAAGTTACGGAATTTACTGTTAAACATCCTACCAGAACTTTAGATGGAACATTGGTTACTCCACAGATTAGTTTTTTTGTTCGCTTTAAAGAAGATAAAGCAACAGAAATTATTAGCGAGAATATTCATAATTTCAGAGGAAGAACAGTAACTCCTGCAAAACTATATTATCTAATACAAAATATATTTAAAAGTTCTATTGCATCTGTTGTAAGTAAAACAAAGTCTTTTGAAGATAATAATATGAATAGAGAGCGATTAGCTGTTAACATTAAACAAGCGGTAGAATCGAATAAGATTATGGATTATTTTATAATTGATAACGTTCTTGTTAATTCTATTTATATCGATAAAGTATTTAAAGAAGTATTGAATAGAGAAGTGCAATTAAATAAAGAACTTAGCAATATTGAATTAGAAATTGAATTGAAACGGAAAAAAATAATTTTAGAAAAATTAGAAGCAATATCAGATTCAACTTATTTTAGTATACTAAAACCCTCTTTAGACGAGAAAATTATAGAATTGGAAAAGATAAAAACAAATAAGGCAATTATTACATCTCCAAATTCTAAGGCAGTTATAATTTCAGATTAGATAGATTGTAGTCGATAAGAGTTTTTTGTTACCTTTAATTCTAACTTCGTTATAAAAGTAAAAAGAGGAGAATATGCTTAAAATTGTAGTCCTAATTCTAAGTTCAGTTTTATTGTTTGCTTGTGAGCAAAAGAAAATTGAAGAAAAACCACCTGTTCATCAGAAATCAGAAACTATTGATGAGGTAGAAAAAACGGCTGGAGAATTGAAAATGATAGAAATACAGCGTATTCCTTCAGAAAAATTACAAGAAAAAGTTTCTTTGCGTTATGAACGTATAGATGCAGGAGAAACCGTACAAGTGTATACATATTACGATAAAGAAGGATCTTTGGTTAAAGTTATAGAAGAATATAACCTAGGCAACACTAAAAATGGCGGTGTAAAGACCTATTATTTTGAAGGAGAGAATGCACTTGTGGCTGTGGTAGATAGTTATGAAGATTGGACCAATACAGATGCAGTAGTTTTCTCAGAAAAACGTTCGTTTTATGAAAATGGCGTTGCTGTATATACAGATTTTAGAACGGCAGAATACTACGAATTAATTGCTCAAGAAAAATTTCAAAAAATAAAAACACACAATTTCAACATTGATCGTGTAATGGCTGTAACAGAAGCGAGCGGTTCTTTTCAAACCTGTTTTTTAGGAATTATTGAAACACCAAGCTTTCCGTATATTTTAGTAGGAGAACCAAACAAAGAAGATGGATTTCAGTCTACATTAAGAATTTCAAAAAGAAGTACTTTTACAGATAACTTACTTCAAAATCAAACCGAATATTTAAATAAGCCAATGCGTTTAGAATATAAAGTAATAGAAGAAAATAACTTTTCGTTTACAGAGTTCATCAACGCAACTTGGATAAAATAATTATCCAAGAGTGCATTCATCATTTAGACGCAAGTAGAATTTAAGACTTCTTCACCTTAAAGCGTGCTATTATTTTTTGTTTTAGAGTGCTTGTGAGTAGTTTTATTTTGTCTAAGTAAAATACAAAAAGTACAAAGAAACCAATAAAACAAAGTGCTCCAAAAATAACTTCAACAGGGTTTAAACTATTTTTTAAATATTTGTTTAGACCAATTCCAAAAAATCCACTGTATAAAATCATCACATGAATAACGTAGATAGGTAAGGTGTTTTGTCCAATTTTAAGAAACAAAGCATTCGAATTTTGAAAAAACTTATCCAGTCTAACTAACAAGGCTAAAACAATTAAAACCTGACCAAAACGTCCTATTAAATAAGCAGATTCTGCAAAATTTGTGAGGTAAGAAGAAAACCAAAGATCAATTTGGTTGAGTGCTTTCCAAGCTCCATAAATTAAAAGAAAACCTGCTAAAATCAGTAGGTTTGATAATTTTACAGGCTTAATTTTTCCGTAACTTTTATGTAAAATAGCACCAACTGCACCGCCATAAAGAACAAATCCTACCCAAGGAAAGATAGGAAACACGCTATACGTTCCTTTAAACATGTTTTGTAAAAAATCAGGACCATTAGCCGGAAAAAAAGTATTTTCTGGTAAAGTTTTAAAATAAGGATAAATTAAGAAAATTGCTGTTCCAAAAGCAATATAGTAGATGTATAAGGGCAACGTTTTTAGCAAACGATGAAGAAAGTAAATAAGAATGATGAATAATATACTTAAACCAATACACTGAAGAACATGAAAAGCCGAATTCCAAGGATTAAATTCTAAGTTTAAATAGTCATCAAAATGTTGGATGTTAAATTGTAAAAGATATCCCCAGAACAAAAGCTCTAACGCACGCCGTATTCCTTTTTTTGCTCGTTTATTATCAAAAAAATGTGTTGTTTTTGCAGTGCACAGCAGATAAACAAAAATAACACCAGTTACAGTAAAAAACATAGGAGCAGTAAACCCTCTCACAAAATTCCAAGTAGAATAAATTATACTATCTGTATTGAAAGAAGTTTTATCCAGTGTTAAACCAATGAAATGACCTTCTAACATCAGTAAAATTGCAATAGATCTTGCAGCGTCTATAAACCCGAATCTTTTTTTTACTTTTTTCGATATGTTGTTCTCACTTTGTTCCACGCTATAAAATTAAAAAGTAGCTTAAAGGGTCACACCACTGAATGATGAATTCAACTTATTATTTAATTCTTTACAAGAAAGCAACAAAGTTAATTTATTTTTCAATTTAGATAAGAATAGAAAACCTTTAGGCTGATATCATTTTTTGAAACGCACTCCAAAGATGCATTGCTGTATAATCCCAACTAAATTTTTGAGCTTGTAGTAAGCCTTTCGCACACAAGTTTTGGCGCAAGTCGTTACACTCAATTAATTCAAACAATTTCAGATAAATATCTTCAACATCCAACGGATTACAGTAATGAACTGCATCGCCTCCAACTTCAGGCAAAGAGGTTAAGTTTCCGGATAAACAAGGAATTCCGCTTTGCATGGCTTCTAAAAGTGGAATGCCAAAACCTTCAAAGTATGGCACAAATGCAAAAATAAAGGCACTTCCCATCACTTTTGCTAATTCTGCTTGAGAAAGATGACCGGTAAAATAGATGTCACCTTCTAATGATTTTGGCAAATCAATTTTGTTGCTGCGCCATAAATTTTCGCCTACAATTAACAGTTTTTGGGTAATCTTCTGCTCTTTTTTCAGTTTATGAAAAGCTTTAATTAATCGCTCTAAATTTTTTCTGGGAGATAATGCACCAACAAATAAAATGTATTCATTTCCATCGGCGTATTTTAATTGAATTGCCGTTTTAGTTGCTTCTATTTGTGGTTTGAAAATTGGATTCGCTCCGTTATAAGTAACCGTAATTTTATCCGCATTTATTCCGTATTGCTTAACAATATCTTGCTTCGAGTAGTTAGAAACAGTACAAATATGTTTTGCTTTTTTGGCAAATTTAGGAAAATACTTTTGCAAATAAACCCGTGCACTTTTAGGTAAATCCTGTGGATTATGCTCAAAATTTAAATCGTGCATCACAGCCAGTTGCGGAATCTTCGTTTTTAAACTTAAATAACCATCTGGAGAAATAAACGCGTCACACTTATACTTTTTTAATGCCTTTGTAATAGAATAATTAAACCAAATTTTAAATAAAATCGGGTGTCGCGCTGGCGGATTCAAAACAACCGGGGTGACATTTTCTGCAAAAACAAACTTTGAGTCAAACTTTCTATCAAAGAAAAAGTAAAATTGATGCTCTGGATGGGCTTTCACAATTCTAGAAATCGTTTCAAAGGTGTACCAACCAAACCCTTCCATTTTTGTAGGAAGTAAAAAACGTGTATTTACAGCAATATTCATTCTTTAATAAGCCGTATAAAAGTAGTAAAATACATAGTTCAAGCGTTTATATTATTTCTGTTTTAGAACTTTATCCTGCTATCCATTCTAGTTTAAGCCGTAAAAACCAAGTGCAACTAAGTCTTTCAAAGGCTTCTAGTGTCGCCTTTTCATAACTTGTTTTACTAAGTTTTTATCACTCAAAGCTGTCATTACTATCAGGCGTAGGAGGTAAGATGGTAGGGATGAAGTATAAGTAATTTGGCAAGAGTGAAGAGATGAAATATAATCCTTTACAGTTGAAGAGTGAACGAAACACTTTCATTATCCGAAAGGCGGAGTAAACACCTTTAATCTTTCAATTCATTGTTAATATCGTCGGTAAAGAAATTGGCATAGCTATCTTTACTTGGGTAAGACACCTTTTTACTTGAATTTTCCTTATTTTCACTCCAAAAAATATTAAATGCAATACTTTACTCCAGATTTTCTTCAATTTTTTATCGATCTCGCGCCAAATAACCACAAAGATTGGTTTGATGAAAATAGGCAACGCTATCATAAAAGCGTAAAAGAACCTTTTAAATCTTTCGTAGAAAGAATGATAGAATTGGTTTTAGAAGAAGAGAAAAACTGGGGAGAATTAGAAGCTAAAAACTGTATTTTTAGAATTAATAGAGATGTACGCTTTAGTAAAGATAAAACACCATATAAAATGAAAGTTTCTGCTGCTATCGTAGATGGCGGAAAGAAAAATCATACTACTCCGGGTTTATATTTTGAACTCGGACCAGAGGATATTCGTATTTATGGCGGTGTTTATCAATTAGAAAAAGAGCAACTTTTAGCTGTTAGAGAAGCCATAGCAGATAATTTAGAAGAATTTAATAGCGCTGTAAATAATCCTATCTTCAAAAAAGTATATGGAGAAATTCACGGAGATAAAAACAAGATTATTCCAAAGCATTTAAAAGCAGCAGCCGAAAAAGAGCCCTTAATTTTTAATAAAAACTGGTATTATTTTGCCAAATTTGAACCTGAAACTCTTTTAAAGGAGGATTTTGATTCTTTTGTACTCGATATTTACAAAGCAGGAAATGCTGTTAAATCCTTTTTTGAAAAACATTTAAAATAAAACTATGATTAAAAAATTACTTTGTTTAGCACTAATAAGTTCAAGTTTCTTAGGCTTTACACAAAAAGAAGAACTTACTTTAGAAGCTTCTGTAATGCAACAATATAGGGCATACTACCCAGAGAATATTTTTGGATTTAGTTTTGTGCCGAATAGTTCCGACTATGTTTATTTAGGGCAATACGTTTATTTTATTAAAGGAAGTGCAAGTAATACAAATTCTCAAGATACATTGTTTAGTATCCGCGATGTAAATAGCTGGACAAACGGTTCTTTGCAATATTTTGCGGGTATGCAATGGAAAGATGAAAATAGTTTTTATTTAAATCAAGGCTCAGATTTCTATACTGTAGATTACAAGAATAAATCAGGAGAAAAATATATTTCTTTACCAGAAAACGCAGAAAACGGAACGTTAGAACCAACTACAGGAAATGTTGCGTATACTATTGACAATAATTTGTACCTAGCAAATAGAGATAAAAACAAGGTTGCCGTTACCAAAGAAGAGGATGAAAACATAGTGTCTGGACAGGCAATAGCACGATCAGAATTTGGAATAACAAACGGAATTTTTTGGTCGCCCAACGGAAATTACCTTGCCTTTTACCAAAAAGATGAAACAGAGGTGCACAATTATCCTTTGTTAGATGTAAATGCATATCCTGGAGAATTGAAATCGATTAAATACCCAATGGCTGGACAACAAAGTGAAAAATCTGCGGTTGGAATTTACAGTATAAAGAAAAAGAAAACGGTATATATCTGTCCAAAAGGAGATTCAGAAGATTACCTAACAAATGTAAGCTGGACACCCGACGAGCAATTTATTTTGGTTGCAGAAGTTAACAGAGATCAAAATAAGATGATGTTGAATAAGTATAATACAAAGGGTAAATTTATCAAAACGTTGTTTACAGAAGAATCTACTACTTGGACAGAGCCAGAGCATCCTGCATTTTTTCCGAATAAAGAATCAAATAATTTTATTTGGATATCAGAAAAAGATGGCTTTAACAACTTGTATTATTATGATTTAGAAGGCAATTTAATTAAGAAACTAACACAGAATAAATTCATTGTAAAGGATATAATTGGGGCAAGCGCTAAAGGAGACAAGGTGTTTTATTATGCAACAGCTGAGAATCCAACAAATACAATGGTTTACAGTGTAGATTTAGAAGGAAATCAAACAAAAGTTACTCAAACAGAAGGTACACATAGTGTTTCAATTTCTGATGATGGTAAAACTATTTTTGATCAATATTCAAATCATTCTACACCAAATGTAGGGCAATTAATTTCTAATACGGGTAAACAATTAGCTGTGCTTCTAGAAGCTGAAAATCCGTATAAAAATGTTAAAATAGGGACTGCAGAAATCAGCACAATTAAATCTGCAGATGGCGAAACTGATTTGTATACGCGTTTAATTAAACCAAGCGATTTTGATCCTAGTAAAAAATATCCGGTGATGGTTTATGTGTATGGTGGTCCGCATGCCCAAATGATTACCAACTCTTTTCTAGACGGAGCAAGCCTTTGGTTTTATTGGATGGCAGAACAGGGTTATTTAGTTTACACTGTTGACAATAGAGGTTCTGGCGAAAGAGGAAAAGCGTTTGAAAGTGTAATTCACAGACAGTTAGGCACGGCAGAAATGGCAGATCAAATGAAAGGTGTAGAATACCTGAAATCTTTGCCTTATGTTGATGAAAATAGGTTAGCTGTAAACGGTTGGAGCTTTGGTGGTTTTATGACTACTTCTTTAATGTTAAGAGAACCGGGTGTTTTTAATGTTGGTGTAGCTGGCGGACCAGTAACCGACTGGAAATACTATGAAATTATGTATGGAGAGCGTTACATGGATAGACCAGAGCAGAATGAAGAAGGATACAAAACAGCAAAGCTTGGTAATTATGTTGAAAACTTAGAAGGGAAACTATTGTTAATCCATGGTTCAATTGACAATGTGGTAGTAATGCAACATAATTTGGCGTTGATTAAAGATTTTGTAGAAAACGGGAAACAAGTAGACTTTTTTGCATATCCAATGCATGAACACAATGTGAGAGGAAAAGATAGAGTGCATTTGATTGAGAAAATGACGACTTATATTCTAGAAAACAACAAATAGAATTAACTTTTATCTCTCCCCTTGATGGCGATACAGAGGGGTGACCAATGCAAGTTTTTTATAGCGAAGCACTTGTGGTAGTCACCTCCCTCAGTCCCTTCCTCTAGGAGGGATTTCTTATCAAATGGCACGTTTTTTTTGTCATCACCTTTCTTCAATTCTTAATTTCTGCAAGAAAAGCAATCATTTTTTCAAATGCGCGCGCTCTGTGACTCATTGTATTTTTTTCTGCTAAAGTCATTTCAGCAAAGGTTTTACCGCAGTTTTCTGGTTCAAAAATAGGGTCGTATCCAAAGCCTTCTGCTCCTGATTTTTCTGTTCTAATTTGACCTTTGACAATACCTTCAAAACTATGAAATTGCTTATTGATGTATAACGAAATTACTGTTCTGAATTGTGCTTTTCTGTTGGTTACACCTTCTAGATTAGCCAAGACAAGTTGCATGTTTTTTTCATGGGACTTTTCTTCTCCGGCGTAACGTGCAGAATACACACCAGGCTCGCCATTTAAAGCTTCAATTTCTAAACCGGTATCGTCAGAAAAACAATTTACATTAAAATGCTCTACCACATAGCTGGTTTTTTGCTTAGCATTTCCTTCTAGAGTTGCAGCCGTTTCAGGAATGTCATCATTACAGTTAATATCTTTTAAGGTTTTTATTATGATTCCTTCAGGTACAATCTTTTGTATTTCTTTTGCTTTATTTTCGTTTTGTGTTGCAAATATTAATTCCATATCATTCTTTTGTTTCGTATTTATACTTCCCCCAAATTCCAACAACCAATAAGAGCGCAAAAAATGGAAGTAATGGAGCTCTTAATCTGACGAGAACACCAAATAAACCAGAGCTAAAACCAGTCATAAATGCCAGTATTAAACTAAAAAACAAACAGAATACAAGCAGTTCACTTTTTCGTATAAAAACAATTCTTTTTTTTAAGCCAACAGGGTAGATAAAAAGTAACGTTAACAGTAGTAAGACAAAACTTTCAAGTCCGTTTATTATAAGTGATAGTTTGCTTGCTTCATTTGGGAGAGGTCTATAAATTCCTGCAAAGATAGATTGCGGAGAAACTTTCAATAAACCTTGGTAGCTGTATTCATCTACTTTTATTTCGTATTTATCTTCTCCGTAAGTAGAATTTTGAGAAAAATCTTGCTGTGTTATCGTAGCTTCTTGAATAATGTTGTCAGGAGATAACGATCCAAAAGATTTACTGAAATTGAGGTAGGTTACAACTGCTAGTAAACTAATAGAGAAAATAAGAAAACGGATAAATTGTAAAATTACTATCTGTCCAGAAAACCTTCTGGCTACTTTCACAGAGAAAGAGATGAATAAGGGAACCAATAATGTTAAGAGGAAAAAGGTTCTTATTTTTAAAAGTAGATAACAGGAGATTATAAATAGCACAATGTGAAAAATACGGTTTTCTTGATTCGTTTTGAGCATTGACAATCCAGATATTACTCCAGTTAATATACCTAAGAAAACAAATGTATCTTTAGAAATGCCCGTGCACCAAAACGACACAGACGGTATAAATAAAATAACAAGAGCCAATTTAAGTTCAGAAACTATTTCTTTTTTGCGTATAAACAAGTAGAAGGAGTAAGTGATGGAGGCTGAAATACCAGCAAGTACGACTGTTATTGCCCAATAGCTATTAAAGGTGAAAAAACTAATAATAGATAATAGTTTTGAGATTAAGTAACTTTCGGGTTCTTTGTATATCCAACCGGGAGGATATCCTAATTCAGGAGAAAAATTTTCGTAATAAGTAACAAGTGTTGGTGTGTTAAAAAGCTCTGAAAAATACGTTTTTGGCGAAACAAAAAAGAGTTGGTTTAATTTTTCTGCGCATTGGAAATAAGCGTAGGTATCTCCACCATCAAGCAAAAGAGCGTAGGTTAAACCAAATGCAGTGGCTAGTGCAATTTTAAAATAAAAGTTGCTTAAGTAAAACTTTGCATTCGCTGTTCCACCTTTTTTGGCGAATTGGTAATGAAAATAAAACCCAAGGATGATTAGCCACAAAATTCCGGGCAAAATATCGTTCCAAGCTGTTATTTGTTCGAGCATTAAAACGAAAGTACTAAAAAGAAAAAAGGTACAGCTCATTTAAGAACTGTACCTTACTTTTAATACTTATAAAAAAAGATTAATCGTGACCGCCTGGTTGGCAGCAAAGCGGTAGCGTTTTTTGCTTTGTTACAACTGCTTTTGTGTTGTTGGCGTCATAGCCCAATTCACTTATGAGTGTTTCTATTTCAGATAATGTTATTTTTCTTGCATTGTAACGCACTAGAATTTCGTCTGCTTTTACATTCACCTCGGCAAACTTTATACCTTTTGTATAATTTAGTTTTCCTTCAATTCTGCCTTCACAATCTCCACATTGTACATCTGTTTTAATGGTTGTTTCTGCTTTTTTAGAAGGCTTGTCTTGTTTTTGAGAGTAGCTAAAAAATCCGATGGTTACGATTACTGCTGTTATTATACTTTTCATATTATTTAATTTTAAAGGTTATTTTTCTTTTTGGTCTATACTAAATCTAAATCCGGCGTAAATATTAATTCCTGCAACAGACGCCCATATTCTTGTTGCATCAAAAGTTGTGCTAAACGGATTTTTAGCATCAATTATTGCATCGTTTTGGCGATAATCTAAGATGTTTTCTCCGCCCAAGTAAAAATCCCATCTTTTATATTTATGTGTTATTTGTCCGCCAAGTAAAGGATAAATATCACTTGTGTTTATTGTAGTACTTGAGCCATTTGCTAAGTTGGCTATTGGCAATCGTTGTTTTCCAAAAACAGATAGTGTTGCATCATATTCCCAACGCTCATTTCTTGTGCTGTAGCCTATATTTAAGAAAGCTCTGTGTTTTGGCACCATCACCTTTTGTTGTAAAATACCACCAAACGCTGCGCGAACATCTAAGTATTTATAAGCCATTTTTATTTCCAAGTTCTTTTTTGGTTCAAAACTAAAATCGGTTTGAAATGCGTTTGAAAAAGAACGTCCGTTTAAATTGGTAAATACAATTAGATTTGGATCTGCATCTCTATCCACGATCATTTGATTGGTAAATAATGTGTGGTAAAAGTCTGTGCTCCAAACGGCTTTTCTCTTAAACAATTCCAAGGTATAAACAAGGCTTCCTCCAAAGTTCCAAGATATTTCTGGTGTAATTACTTCATTGAAAATCCAAGGTTTACCATTGGCCAAAAGAGAAGCATTATCTGCAACAAAGTTGGGTACTCTAAATCCTCTTCCGCTTGTTGCGCGTAAGTCCATAGCTTCCGTTACTTTAAATTTGTAATGTACGCGCGGTGTAAACTGAAAATCAAATAGGTTGTGATAATCTCCTCTTGCACCAACAATTAAACTGTGTCGGGTGTTTGTATAAGTGTACTCTGCAAATGCTCCTGGTACTATTTCTGTTCTGTTTAATTGTGTAGTTAAACTATCAAAACCAAGGTTGTAATGCGTTTGTTGTAGGTCGTCATAAACGATACTTAAACCTGTTTTAATTTGATGATCTGTATTTCCAATAATACCGTTAAAAACAGCATTTACATATCCTCTTTTTTCTATACCGTGCATACTTCTATCACCGAATTGGGCATTTAATTCGTGGTATTTAGCTTGGTAAATTACGCCGATAGATGAATTTAGTTTTTCTTTGAATAGAAAGCCTGTTTTTGCGAACAACTCAATGTGTTTATTATCTATTTGAACCCCATATAAGTTTTCGGAGTTGTCTCTTGGATTAAAATTATTTTGTCCACCAATTTTATTTGTAAGAGTAGCTCTAACTCCAAATTTAGATTCGAATAATTTGCCTTGATAGTTCCACCTGTTGAGTAAAGAAACATTTTCTGTAAAAGGAATATCTCTAAAACCATCGTTGTTTCTATCTACTTCTAATTTACCTTGAGATCCATGAACAAAAATACCAGTACTCCATTTTTTGTTGAGTTTTATTCCACTGTGTACATTGGCTTCCATTCTTCCTCTAATATTTCCGTAAGCATTTACAAAGAGTTTTTCCATGTGATCCGGTTTATTAAACTCTAAGTTTATTAGTCCAGCCATAGATTCATAGCCATTTACTACATTTCCTGTTCCTTTTGTAATCTGAATTGAATTTATCCAAGTTCCCGGTATCATACCTAAACCGTAGGAGGTTCCTAAGTTTTTAAGAATTGGTATATTTTCGAATTGAATTTGTGTGTAGGTTCCGTCTAATCCCATCATGGCAATCTTTTTTGCTCCAGATACGGCATCGGTTATGTTAACGTCAACCGATGCGTTGGTTTCAAAAGATTCGGATAGATTACAACAAGCAGCTTTTCTTAATTCTCCGCTGTTTAAGTTTTCTACAAATATCGGATTCAGTTTTGAGATTGAGGAGTTTTCCAATTTATATTGAATAACTACCTCAGGTAATAGTTGCTCAGAATAGAGCACTATTTCTAAATTTAGGTTTTTATCTCCTTTATCAATTACAAGTGTGTCTGGGTAATAACCAGAAGCTCTAAAAATGAGTGTATCTGGTAATTTGGGTAGTTTATCTAATGTAAATGTTCCGTTTTCTTTTGTTAAAACGCCTATTTTACTGTTTTTAAAGAAAACTTGTGCTCCAAAAATGGGAGACTTTTTGTCTTGAACAGAACCGTAAATTGTACCGGATATTTGTCCAAAACTACTTTTTCCAAAAAGGCAAAGTAAACTTATTATTATGTATTTCATTCTTTTTGATTTAACGTTTAAAATGCTAAGATTCTAAAATAACTGCGCGACAGTTATAAAACGTTTATCAAATAATATAGGTTTGAAGAAGAGCTAACCGAGTACTCACGCTTAAATAGGGCGGAGGTTTGTTTACGTAGTTTAGCTGTTGTTTTTCTTTAGGAAGATTTCCAAAGATAATTTTAAATGAATTGTTGGGAGGTAAAAAAGGAACAAAGAGTTTGTTTAACTCTGAGTAATACTGTTGGTCTGCTTTTAAAATTTTTATATCAGTATTGCAACAGTTTTCATTTATTCCATCAGGCTTTTCTTCTTCTTCTTCATGGCAACACGTGTGGTGTATATCCTCTTCGTGTTCTACCATGGTTTCTTCAGAATGATCATGTGTTGTAACAGGTGTGAATAGCGAAGTATTTTTACCTTCTTTAGCGCAAATATGTTCATATAAAGCAATACTACTTGCGCTTGCCGTTACAAAAACGAGCAACAATAAAGTAACTATTTGCCTAACTTTTAACACTGTACAAATATAATTAATTGTTATGATTGAGAGAAACTATTTACTGCTAGATTCTTGAAATTTCAAGTTTGTCTCAATTAGGTTACTTGACGTGTTAAATTAATGAAACCCAATTTGTAAATTTGTAAAAAAATAAGAAGATGAGCCAAAAAGTTCCAATTACGATATATGCAGAAATGACACCCAACCCAAGTACTATGAAGTTTATTGCAAATAAGCCTTTGTTGATTACGGGAGAGTCTGTAGAGTTTAAAAGTATAGAGGAAGCCAAAGGTTTTAGTCCGCTTGCAGAAGAATTGTTTAATTTTCCTTTTGTGAAGGGTGTTTTTATGGCAAGTAATTTCATTACAATTACAAAAAATGAGGCTTTATCTTGGGATTTTGTTACTATGGAATTGCGCGAGTTTATTCGTGTTTTCTTACAAGACGGAAAAGAAGCTTTGGTTGCAATGCCCGAACCTAAGCCCGAACCTGTAGCACAAGAAAAAGACACTACAGCAAAGAAAGTTTACGCGCCTTCTGAATACGATGATGCGATTATGAATTTGTTAGATGAATACGTTAGACCAGCCGTAGAAGGTGATGGTGGAGCTATAGAGTTTAGAAATTTTGAAAATGGAGTTGTAACGGTTCTTTTAAAAGGAGCTTGCGCGGGTTGCCCAAGCAGTACAGCTACTTTAAAAGGCGGAATAGAAAACCTACTCATGCAACATTTACCAGAGGTGAAAGAGGTTGTTGCAGAGAATGCAATGTAAGTATATACGATTATAGTAATTGAAAGGTGTGATAGAGATGTTGCACCTTTTTTTGTTGATGGAATTCTTTACGCCTAAATTATTATTTTTGGCTACTCCTCTTCTTTGGCTTTTTCTAAATCTCTGGCTTCTGTTAAGGCAGATGAGATCATTCCAGAAGGTATTGCTATGATTCCCAAACCTATCATAAGAATTACAAAAGTAAAAACTCTACCACCAATAGTTATAGGCACAATATCACCGTATCCAACTGTTGTTAGGGTAACAACAGACCACCATAAACTAGAAAAGATAGAAGAGAACGATTCTGGTTGTGCGGTATGTTCAAAATAATAAATACCCACAGCAGATAGGTAAATTAGTATTACAGAAACTACACTAAACATTATAAGTTCTTCTTTTATCAACTTAAAGGCAATCTTGAATCTATTAATTGCTTTGTTATATCGCACTAATTTCATCAAACGAAATACTCGTAAAAAGCGCAAAATTCTTACCGATCTTAAGTCAAAACCAAAAGATAAGTAAAAAGGAAGTATAGATAATAGGTCTATAATTCCATAAAAGCTAAAAATGAACTTCATTTTTTTACGTGCAATGTATATGCGAATAACGTATTCAATTGAAAAAAGAACAATACAAATGAGCTCAAAAACATGTAGGAAGTTAACTACCTCAGAACTTAAATCCGGTATGGTCTCAAGCGTAAAGCTAAGTATTGATAAAACGATAAGAATTTGAATTACATAATCAAAATATACACCAGCTTTTGTATCTCTTGTCTCAACAATATTGTCTAGTTTCTTTTTAACCAACTTATCTTTAGGCATTCGCTTTCTTAATTTAGTTATCAAAGATAATTAAGGAATATACTTTACTTTACTAAAATCTGGCTTACGCTTTTCTAAAAATGCGTCTCGGCCTTCTTTGGCTTCGTCTGTCATATAAGCTAAACGGGTTGCTTCGCCGGCAAATACTTGCTGACCCACCATACCATCGTCTGTTAAATTCATGGCAAACTTTAGCATTTTTATTGAGGTTGGAGATTTTGCCAAAATTTCTTGTGCCCAATTGTAGGCTTCTTGCTCTAATTCATTGTGTGGAAAAATAGCATTTACCATTCCCATGTCCATTGCTTCTTGTGCGGAGTAATTACGACCTAAAAAGAAAATTTCGCGTGCTTTTTTTTGTCCAACCATTTTAGCTAGATAAGCAGAACCATATCCGCCATCAAAACTGGTTACGTCTGCATCCGTTTGTTTAAAAATAGCATGTTCCTTAGATGCCAGAGTCAAATCGCAAACTACGTGTAATGAGTGTCCACCACCCACAGCCCAACCATTTACCACACAAATTACGGCTTTTGGCATGAAACGAATAAGGCGCTGTACTTCTAAAATATTTAGTCTATGATAACCGTCTTGACCCACGTAGCCTTGGTGTCCACGAGCAGCTTGATCTCCGCCAGAACAGAAAGAATATTTACCATCTTTAGTACTTGGACCTTCAGAAGAAAGTAATACAACACCGATAGACGTATCTTCGTGCGCATCTTGAAAGGCGTTTAACAATTCAGAGGTTGTTTTAGGTCTAAATGCATTTCTTACATTGGGTCTGTTAAAGGCAATACGGGCAACGCCATTTGCTTTTTTGTACGTAATATCTTCGTATTCTTTTACTGTTTTCCAGTTAATTTCTGACATGCTAAATGTTTTTTGTAAAAATAATAGAATTGACTTATTTCTTAAAGCTATTGTTTTATTTCATTTGGTTTTTCGATGTTTTCTTTAAACCAATCGTCAAAACTTTGTTTAGACTGATACTCTTCTTTAAGTACATTGTAAACCATTACAATTATGAAGATAGAACCAATTGCTGTTAGCGATAATAGCCAAGAATATGGAATGCCTAATTGTGAGGCAATCGCATTAAGTAAAAGCAATAAACTGGTTAGTATTATCCAAAAAAGTGTTTGTTTTTTCATAAATACGGTTTTATGAATAACAGCTAATGCAGCGGTTTGTTTTACCTGTTTAATGACAAAAAATGGAATAAAAAAACGCGATTTCCTAAATTGAAAATCGCGTTTTAGTCTTTATTTTATTATTTATAAAATCTCTTTACTCATTGTTTTTAAATCTTTTTTCTTAATTAGAATACCTGAAGCAAACTTTAATTTGTACACTATTTTACTTTCATTACAATCTACAATGTAAACATATTTACTCCTCATAGCATCTGCACGTAAATAACAATAATCTTCATCTCTTTGGTTTATCGCAGATTCTAGTTCATCGGTATCCACAAATTTCACTTTTCCTTTGTAGGCTTTTTTGAAATCTTCTTTAGACATAGATTTACTTCCTTTATATGGGAAATATTTACCGCTAGATAAAAGCTTCTCATCAACTAAAAGAGTTTTGTTTTTCACTACGTTCGAGCGCTTATTGTAGATAGCACCATAAAGTTTGTAAAGAAGTCCAGGGTATTCATCCTCAACAGCTTTTATATTTTCTGTTTTAATTTGTATGTAGTCTTGCATAATATTAGCGAAACTATATGCTCGATAAGCTGCTTCTTCTGCACTGCGTTCGTAACCGAAATTATCTAAGGTAATAGTTGCAATAACTCTTTGCTTAAGGTTTTCCTTGCCACCAACTACTAAAGCGAGGTATGGGTAAGATTGTTCGGATAAATTGTCATTAATGGTTATGGTTAGCGTTGTAAAATAAGATATTGATTCATCTTTCAAGTCTAAGTCTTCTAGAGATTCTACGTACTTTACATCCGTAAGTTCCCAAAAGTCATCAAAGCCATTTTTTAAATTTGTATTATACCTTTTACTTTCACTTTTTACAATATAAGTTGTTGTAGAAGAAAAACGATCAACAGTCATTTTTTTATTTGCATCACCAAAAAATTGTGCAGATAAATTGAATGCGAAAAGCATTAAGGCTGGAATAAGTAATAGTCTCATAAGTTTATTTTTAATCAAAAGTAAAAAAAAATATTACTTCGTTGAACATACTTCTAAATCACCATTATATTATACAAGGAACTTGTGTCTTCATTTTTGGTATAAAATAAAAAAGCAGACTTAATTAAGTCTGCTTTTTTAGATTTATGTGGTGGTATTAAATTTTTTCCAAAGCTTGTTCAACATCGCTAATGAGGTCGTTCTCATTTTCTACGCCAATTGAAAGACGAACCAAATTATCTGTAATACCAATTTCTAAACGCGTTTCTGGATCTACACCAATGTGCGTCATAGAAGCTGGGTGTTGTGCTAAACTTTCTGTAGAGCCTAAACTTACTGCTAGTTTAAATAATTTAAGATTGTTTAAAAAAGTAAAGGCTTCTTTCTCTCCTCCCTTTAATTCTACGGAAATCATAGCGCCGGGAGATGTATATTGTTTTTTGTAGAGCGCATAATCTGCATCAGACTCTTTTAAAAGTCCTAAATAATGTATGTTCTCTACTTTTGGATGGTTTTCAAACTTTTGCGCCAAAGCATTTGCATTTCTAGCTTGTTGTTCCATTCTAATTTTGAGCGTTTCTAAACTTCTAGTAAGCATCCAGCTGGTGTGCGGACTCGCCATATTTCCTAAAAACGTACGCAATACTTTTACACGTTGCATTACTTCTGCATTTCCAAGAACGGCTCCGGCTAGTAGGTCTGAATGTCCGCCAATATACTTTGTTGCAGAATACATAACTAAATCTGCACCTAATTCTAAAGGAGAAGACCAAATAGGTCCCATATACGTATTATCAATAGCCAAGAAAACCTGTTCTTCTTTTGAGTATTGATCTGCGATCTCTTTTAACATAGCAATGTCTGTAATTGCATTTGTAGGATTTGCTGGAGTTTCGGCGTAAACTAATGCTAGTTTGTCGGCTTTCCCACTCGCTTCTAGTCGCTTTATAATATCTTCTTTTTTATCTTTAGGAGTAAATTCAACTGATTCAACTCCAATTTTAGGTAAGAAATGTTTAATGAAGTGATCTGTTCCTCCGTATACAGGAGAACCAAATAAAATGACATCTCCTGGTTTCAAAAACTCTAAAAGTACAGTGCTTATTGCAGACATTCCAGATTCAAATACTGCGCAATCGTCTGCTTTATCCCAAAGGCAAAGTCTATTTTCTAAGATTTCTAAGTTTGGGTTGTTGATACGAGAATAAATGAGTCCTAATTCTTCTTTTTCATTTTTGTCTCTTAATCCATAAGCCAACTCAAAAAACGCTTTACCTTCTTCTGCTGTTTTAAAAACAAAAGTTGATGTTAAGAAAACGGGTGGTTTTACTGCGCCTTGCGATAATTCTGGTTTGAATCCGTAGGACATCATTAAACTTTCTGGCGAAAAATCGTTTTTACTCATATCTAATCAATTTTTTAACAAAGATAAGCCGATTAGATGCTTGTTCTTTTGCAATTAAATTTTTTAGTAAAATATTCTTTTTAATTAAAATACTAAGAATTTTAACCTAAAAAAGTGTGGTTTATCTATCTTTATCAGAAATAAATTCTAAAGTATGGACAGTACAGACAAACGAATCGTTACTATTTTACAAGAAAATGCCAAATTAACAATTAAGGAAATAGCAGTTCAACTAAATTTGACACCAACACCTGTTTTTGAACGAATAAAGAAACTAGAAAAAGAAGGTATTATTTCTGGATATCACGCAAAAATTAATCTGAGTAAAGTAGGAAATTTTTTAATAACTTATTGTGCCGTAACATTAGATAAGCATCAAAAAGAAAGTATTTCTAATTTCGTTGATAACATAACAGCTTTTGAAGAAGTAATAGAATGCTCCCATATTGCCGGTCAATTTGATTATTTGTTAAAGATTTGTGTCAAGGATATGGAAGCTTATCAAATTTTTATGACTGAAAAACTTTCTACTTTAACCAGTATAGGAAAACTTCAAACGTCCTTTGTACTTTCTGAAGTAAAAGAAAATAAAGGAGTGCATATATTATCTTAGTTTTCTACAGGGCCTTAATCATCTATTGTGCCCAATTTTTTTTCAATAGTTCAAAATGATAATCTTGGCAATTATCTTTAGTATTGAAGCTCGTACCAATGTTTTTAAAAAACTTGTGCAGTACTTTTGAAGAACCAATATTATTTACAGCGCAATCTGCAATGATTTTAGTATGCTTTGTACTTTGAAAAATATGTTCAATTAGTGCTTTTGATATTTCGGTAGCATAACCCTTATTCCAAAACTTCTCTTTTAACCTATATCCAATTTCAGGGTCTTTTCTGAGGTAAATAATTGCACAGTTACCAATAAAAACAGCGTCTTGTTTTATTTCAACAGCTAAAATTAGCTTTTCGCGTTTTGGGTTTTCGTAAGAAGCAAGAATGCCTTGTAAGAACAGTTTACTTTCATTGTATGTCATTAAATCTGCCGGAATCATTTCCATAACTCTTGGATTTGCTTGCATTTCGGCATAAGAAGAAAGGTCTTTCAAGGTGTGTGGTCTTATTCTAAGACGTTTTGTTTCTATTACAGGTACTGTAAGCATGATTTAAAATTAGTTAAATTAAGTAGGTCTAATATAACAAGCGCCGTTTTCACAAAAAAATCATCTATTTTTTCAAGGATGATTGCTTTTAAACGAGGAAGGTTAAGCTTCAAATTCTGACGATAGTATTTGGTAATAGATACAGTTTTCAAATTCAGAAAAACGCTTTAAGTTGGGATGCATAAACTCTCCCATTTTTGTCATACCAATTTTGCGCATAACATTTTCAGAATTTTTATTTTGAATTGTGCATGTAGCAATAACATGATCTAGGTTTAACTTATTAAATGCGTAATTCAAAACAGTTTTTGCACCTTCCGTTGCATAGCCTTTATTCCAAGCTGAGGGTTTTAGTCGCCAACCTATATCTGTTGCAGGTGTAAAATCTGTGGCGTAGGTTTGATAAGCGAGTCCAATAAAACCAATAAACTCACCTGTTTCTAAGATTTCAGTTGCGAAATAGCAGTAGTTGTGTTTTTCTTGATGTCCTATAAGGCGATCTAGAAAGTGTAACGACTCATTTCTAGTTAAAGTTTTAGGAAAATAGCGCATAACTAGCTCATTGGCATTTAAGGCTGAAAATTGATCGAGATCCGCATTGGTCCAAGTTCTAAAACCGAGTCTTTCCGAGATGAAAACATAGCTATTCACAGATTTTTCTTTTAATTATTATGCTTAGGATACCGTTTCTAATTGTTTACTTCGTTTGAAAATTAAACAATTTAATAGTAGAACTGCAAGTTTAAAGAAATAATTACTCCCATATCCTTCTCTGAAGCCTAAGTAAGAAAGTAAGGTAAGAACCAGAAAACCTAAGTACCACATTGTTTTTTTTGTTTTATATGCTTTGTAAAGAAAGAGCAGAGAAAGAGCAGAAAGAAAAATTAAAACCAAGCTTCCTAATGCACTGTATCCCATTATTCGATTCTCTGAAACTATGTTGGTGAATAGGTCCTGGGTCGCATATTTAAAATAGATTCCAATTGAATAAGTGTAGATAATTAAGATAAACGAATTGAGGATAAATGAGCTTTTGACATTCTCTCGATACAATAATAATTGAGCAAATAGAAATAAAACAACTAAAACGAAATAGGCAGCCGTATTGTCGTTTGAAAAATAAAGCGAAAAAACGATGAGAAACAGGAAGATTAAGTTAAAACTATATTTTATTTGCTTGCTCATTTGTCTCATATCCTTTAGCGATCTAAAGATAGCATTTTATTAATCTCGACTTTTTTTACAGTAAATCTAAGCTACCGTTTCATCTATATATTTATGGTAATTCTCACCTCTATTTCGATTAAAACAGACTCATTTTCAAATTTTATCAAAAAACATTACTTTTTATTAAATTGTCAAAAAGCTAGTTGTAGCAAAGTCATAACCGATATTTACCATTTACAAACGACTAATATTCGACAACAAACAATTAATAACCAGATAAAGATTTGTTCTTGTTCAATCTTTGCAGTGTCGGTTAAGAACAACGGTTGTTTTTAAAGGCACATAACAAAAAGTTCAATTATTAATTAAAAAAACACAAACAGATGAACACGTTAAGAAACACAGTAAATTTAATTGGAAGATTAGGGAAAAACCCAGAGTTAAAAGAATTCACAAATTCTAAGTTAGCAACCTTTTCTATTACAACGAGCGATAACTACAAAAATAAAGATGGTGAGTGGGTAGATAATACGACATGGCACAATGTAAAAGCATGGGGAAAGACAGCTGAACTTTGTAATAATCTAATGAAAAAAGGAGTAGAAGTAGCCATAGAAGGAAAACTCGTAAACAATACCTACGAAACCAAAGATGGAGAAAAGCGCTACACAACTGAAATTGAAATGCGCGAGTTTATTATTCTAACAAAAGAGAAAGAAAACTAAAAACCGAGAGTTATGAATATTTCACATGTAAATCACGTCAATTTAATTGGTCAAATAAGCAGCGAGCTTTCTCGCTTCACAACACAAAGCGGAGAGGATTACCTTAATTTTTCAGTAAAAACACAAGAAACTGTTTTGAAAGAAAACGGAGAAACCAAACACATTAATAATTGGCATCAAATTAATGCTACCGGAAAATGGGTTCATGTTCTCTCTGAATTGGGCGAAAAAGGTGTTGCTTTAGCTTTAGAAGGAAAACTGATTTCTCGTTTTTCCAGACAAAAAGGTAGGTTAATTAAACATACAGCAGTAGAGGTAAACGACCTCGTAATTTTATAACTATCAACTTTGAGCGAAAGTATGTTAACAGCTATTTATTAAGCAATCTTTCGCTCTTTTTTCTAACAAATAATCCATACAAAGATGAATAATCAAATACAATTAATAGGAAACATAGGAAATAACCCAGAAATCACAAACTTCGAAAGTGGAGCAAAAAAAGTAAAATTTTCGCTTGCTACAAATGAAAAATATAGAGATAAATCAGGTGAGTATGCAACCAAAACTTCTTGGCATAATGTTTATGCTTGGGGAAATACGGCAAAATATATTATTTCAAATGCAAAAAAAGGAGCGCAGTTAACAGTAATTGGAGCTTTAAAAAATAGAACCTACTTGGCAAAAGATGGTAACAAAAGAAAAATCACAGAAATCGAAATAAAAAAAGCAATCATTAGCTAATTCCTTTCAATTTAGCAAAACACAACCTTTTACAACAAACAAACCACGATTGCAGTTACAAAATCCTTACTCTCATGTGCAGAGAAGGATTTTGTTCTTTTACCTACTTGGTTAAAGCTTTAAATACATCTTCTAAAGAACGTTCTTCTTTTCTAATTGTCAAGGTCAATAAATTATTCTGTTGTGCAAATTGAGCAATTGATTTTCTCAAATCAACATTTGTTTTAGACGCAATTAAAAAAGTTCCATTTCCTATCGTTTCTATTTTACTTACACCTTCAATTTTCTGAAGCTGATTTTTAGAGACATTACCTTCAAACTCAACGTAAACTACAGTTTTTTCTCCTTGTTGTTGCAGTGCCGTTGCTTTATCATTTGCAACTAAGTTACCGTTCTTTATTATTATCACTCGATCACAAATGGCTTCTACTTCTTGCATAATGTGTGTAGAAAGCATAACCGTTTTCTCTTTTCCTATATTTTTTATTAGCGCTCGAATCTCAACTAGCTGATTTGGATCTAAGCCAGATGTTGGTTCATCTAAGATAAGTACTTCAGGTTCATGAATAATAGCTTGAGCCAAGCCAACACGTTGTCTGTATCCTTTAGATAATGCACCAATTAGTTTGTGTTGCTCTCGCTCTAATCCAACTTGTTCTATCATTTGATTTACACGCGCTTTTCTATTCTTTATCTTGTAAATTTTAGCAACGAAATCTAGGTATTCTTTCACATACATATCTAAATACAACGGATTGTTTTCTGGTAAGTAGCCTATTTTGGTGCGCGATTCTAAGGCGTTCTGCTCAACGTCTAGTCCACAAACTTCTACATTTCCAGCACTCGCAGGTATAAAACCTGTGATAATTTTCATTGTTGTAGATTTTCCGGCTCCATTTGGACCAAGAAAACCGAGTATTTCTCCTTTTTTAGCTTCAAAAGAAATGTTGTTTACAGCGGTTTGACTTCCGTAGTATTTTGTGAGATGTTTTACCTTTATAGACATATTTGCACGTTTGATTACGAAGATAATGTTTCAAAACGTACTTGTCTTAAACATCTTTACTAATTTTACAACAAAGTAGCGTTAAACAAATAATTTGGAAGGAAAAGTATTAAAATCTACCGGTAAATGGTATTCGGTGCTCATAGAAGATGAAGTGTACGATTGCAGAATTCGAGGTAAAATTAGACTGCAAGGTTTAAAAACAACGAATCCCGTATCTGCTGGAGATGTGGTTGAAGTTGAGTTGCTAGAAAACGAGGAAAGACAAGGCGTGATAACGAAAGTGTTTGATAGAAAGAATTACATCGTTAGAAAATCTGTTAACCTTTCAAAGCAAATGCATATTCTAGCCTCAAATGTAGATAGAGCATATTTACTTGTAACTCTTGTTGCTCCAGAAACCCATTTGGCTTTTATCGATAGGTTTTTAGTAGCTGCAGAATCTTTTCGCATTCCTGTAACTTTACTTTTTAATAAAATTGACCAATATTTCGAAGAGCATTTACCTTTGGTGGATGAGGTAATTGAAAAGTATGCTAAGATTGGTTATCCAGGACATAAAATATCTGCACTTAACAAAGAAAATATCGCTTTTTTACAAGACGAAATTAAAGACTGTCAGGTTATGATTGCCGGACATAGTGGAGTAGGAAAAAGTACCTTGATTAACGCGTTAGATAGTAATTTGAGTATTAAGACAAAAGAAATTAGCAGCTATCATTTACAAGGGCAGCACACAACAACGTTTGCCGAAATGCATCCATTAGAAACGGGTGGTTTTATAATTGATACACCAGGTATTAGAGCATTTGGAATTGTAGATCTAGAAAAAGAGCACTTCGCCCATTATTTTCCAGAAATGAGATCACTTCTTAACACCTGTAAATTCAACAACTGTATGCACATCAATGAGCCGAATTGTGCTATTAAGAATGCGGTGGAATCAGAAGAAATTGCTGCTTCTAGGTATTCAACTTATCTAGGTTTGATGCAAGAAGATCAAGACGAGAACTACAGAAAAAACATTTTTGGATGAGAGTAATTCTTCAAAGAGTTAAGAAAGCAAAGGTTAGCGTTGATAATAATACGGTAGGAAAGATTAACAACGGTTTACTTGTTTTTTTAGGTGTTGGTGAAGAAGATACAGAAGAAGATGTGCAATGGTTGACCAATAAAATTATTGGACTCAGAATTTTTTCAGACGAGAAAGATAAAATGAATCACTCAGTAAAAGACATTAAAGGAGAAATTTTAGTAGTTAGCCAGTTTACTTTGTTTGCTTCTACAAAAAAAGGGAACAGACCCAGTTTTACAAAATCTGCTCATCCAACTGTAGCCATTCCTCTCTATGAAAATTTTATTGCCCAACTTAAAGTAGCTGGTTTGAAAGTTGAAACTGGAAAGTTTGGTGCAGATATGCAAGTGGAGCTTTTAAACGATGGACCAGTAACGATACAAATAGATTCTAAAAATAAAGCGTAATGGAGATTAAAGAATTACAGCAAACAGTAGACAATTGGATTAATGATATAGGTGTTCGCTATTTTGATGAATTAACCAATACGGCTATGCTCATGGAAGAAGTAGGAGAGGTAGCTAGAATTATGGCAAGACGTTACGGTGAACAAAGTGAAAAGGAATCGGACAAAAATAAAGATCTCGGAGATGAATTGGCAGATGTTCTTTTTGTTTTGACGTGTTTAGCAAACCAAACAGGCGTAGATTTAACAAAAGCCATTGCGAAAAACTTGGAAAAGAAGTCTATAAGAGATAAAGACAGACATAAGAACAATAAGAAATTACAATAAGATTTAGGTAGAAAAGGAAACGATTCTTACTTTTGAAATAAAAAAATATGAAAAGTACAATTATAGCATTAAGCGCAGTAGCACTACTTTTTTCTTGCGGAGAATCGGTTCCAACTGAAGAAGTGAATGACTTACAAGCTGAAGAAACAGTAAAAGTTGAAGAAGCGAAAACTGAATTTGGACCTACAGCAGTAGACACTGAAGCTGCTATGTCAACAGCAGAATTATTAGCTCAATTTAACGGTAAAGAAGAGTTGGAAGCAACTTTCCAAGGAGAAATTACAGAAGTTTGTGCCAAAATGGGATGTTGGATTTCTGTAAAAAACCCTATCGAAGGTGAAGAAGATTTTATGGTGAGATTTAAAGATCATTTCACAATTCCCGTAGATACTGAATTGGGTTCTATGGCTTATCTGCACGGTACGGCAATTCAAGATACGGTATCTGTAGATTTTCAAAGACATTTATTGGAAGATGGAGGTATGAGTGCTGAGGACGCTGAAAAAGCAGTTTCTGAAGAGAAAATTACAATGACATTTATTGCTGATGGAATTAAGTTAGCAGAGAGCAAATAGACTAATTAAAATAAAAGAATAGCCTGCAAGTGTATTTCTTGCAGGCTTTTTTGTTCCCTATTTTCAAGAATGAAATAGCATAATTGAACACTTTTAGTTTTAGAGTGTACTGTTTTTAAAATAGACATTATGAAACTTACACTAATTATTACTTTATTCATTACTTCATTAAGTTTTTCACAACAAAGAGGTTCTGATAAAACTGCAGTAGATCCAACAGAAAGGATATTTGTTTTTTATACTTATGGTTATCCGTTACGAGAAAATATAGCGATGCAAGAAGTTTACGCAAAATGGAAAATTGTGTATCAATCGATAGCAGGCTGTGTTATTAACGATGAAATTTTAGAAAAAGCACGTATTCAAAATACAAAAACCAACCTAGAGTTAGCAGCTTATTATGGTGCCGATTGGAAAGAGCGGTTTCAATTAGACGTAGAAAAAACAAGATTCAAAAAGTAATTACTTTTTCTTGCTGTCTCGTTTTCGCCAGGTGTAATCTCTTGTGTTTACTATCGAATAACGCAAAGAAATAAATAATTGATTTACCTTTTTTAAGCTTTCTGCTGCTGTTAAAAAATGATAACCTGTTTGTAAATGAAAACCAAGTAGTTTGAAACCGATAACTGGTCCGCCACCAAATCTATTTTCATCAAAGTTTGATTTTAAAACTAAGTTTGCACCGTATGTAAGGTTAACTCTGCCTTGTTTAAACCAGTAGCCCAACGCGTAAGAAAGTACAGGTTCTTTCAGACTAAAGTTGTAGTCAAAACCCATGTTTATAGCATGGATTTTAGGTTTTATTAGTTTAATTTCCTTGAATTGCATTTCTGCGCCAAATTCTGCAGCAAAGTATCTAGACTGTTGTATACCTAAATATGGTCCAACTTTTCTTACCTTAAGTAAAGGTTTTTTATTGTTTTGAAAGATTTGTGCGTTGCATAATTGAAAGTTGAGCAGTAGTAGTAAGCTAATTATCCATTTCATTCCATTCTTTTTCTATGCGTTGAATACTATCAAAATCTATACCTAAGCTGTCTGCTTTGTTTTTCAACTCAATCAAATCATTGATTGAAAAATGAGTATTGGAATCTGAATTTTGCATGTTATTTTTGAGCCAAATTCTACTCTCTTCAACAGCCGGTATTGTGTATAATGCGATGTTTTTAGTAGGCGTATACATGAAAGACTCTTTTTTGATGTCTGTCGGAATAAAAGCACCTCTTTCATCGTAGGTTTCTACTAATATGATAAGTACGCTTAATGTGTAAACCATTTTTAGTGCGCCTAAAAAAAGTCCAAGTAGTTTGTTTACAGTACTTAAATTCACAATTTGCACCATTTTTTCAATCATTTTTCCGGCGAAATAGATCAGTGCACCAACCACTAAAAAAGTTATTGTGAAAGCAACTACGGGTAAATACTTGTCTTCCATTGTGAAATTTCCGCTGATCTTTTCTGCTGTGAAATCTGAGAAGTTAATTGCAGCGTAGATACCAACTAAAAGTGCTAAAAGCGTGAAGAGTTCTATGATAAGACCTTTCTTAAAACCTTTCCAAGCACCCCAAAGGATAGGAACAAGCAGCATGATATCAACAAAATTCATTTTATAAAGATAGCTTCTAAAGTATTTTAATTATTGAAGACCAGTTTGAGTTGTAAACAAAATATATTTGAAAGTAAATTACGTTTTAGCAAGGAAAATATCAAATTGAATACTGAGATTTCCGTTAATATCTTCAGGTATAAAAGGGAGTATTCGTTTTTCTGCTTTTTGATTAGAAGCCCAAGGATCTTCTGTAATGTGAGGATCGCCTTGAAAATAAATTTGACTGATTAATTCTTTGCAAGAAGGGTGAGTAACTCTGAAGTGAATGTGTGCAGGTCTGTATAGTTTACCGTTTTTATATTTTCCAGGAAATATTGTGGTGAATTCATAATCGCCATCAGTAGTACTTAGGGTTTGTCCTCGGTGTAAAAATTGTTCTGATTCATTATCATATTCTCCAGTCGTATTGCAGTGCCAAATTTCTATTTGAGCATTGTTTAAAATCGCTTTACAGGATGAAAATACTTTTCCTTTTATCTTTATTTTAGAACCGTCTATTCCCTTAAATAATAGATTGTTTCTTTTTGGACTGTTGGGTCTGTAGAAAGGACCAAGAATGTCATTTGTGGTTTCACAGTCTGTTTCGAAAACTTCATTTTTTGAATTAATCACTGAACCACATGCGCTTAAACTAAATGCGAACAAAGCGGAATTTTTGATAAAATCATTTCTTTTCATGAATAAATATAATGAAAAACCAGCTTATTTAACACAATTACAGGGTATTTCATGTTCAAACGTAGTATTGGGTAGTAGCGCTTTCCATTTCTCTATATACTCTGGAGAGTAGGTCATACCACGTAAGTCTAAATAAGTTAATTTTGGAGCCAGTAATTCAAAGTCGTGAGGTAATTCTCTCAACCCTGTATCCCAAAGATCTAGCGCTTCTAGGTTTTGCAAATAACTAAGGCAATTGGGTAACTTTTCTATATTATTTCTGCTTGCGTCAATCGACTTTAGCAGTGGAAGCTTACATAAAAAAACAGGGAAATGGTCCATTTGGTTTTTAGAAAACCCGATGTATTGAAGTTGTGTAAATTCAGAAATGAAAAGCGGTAATGTATCTAATTTATTTTTTCCGAGCTCAAGTGCCAAAAGGTTGGTGTATCTTGCTAATTTTTCGGGTAATTTTGACACTTTATTTTTCTCAAAGGTGATTGCGAAAACAGCATCAGGATTAGCTGTTTGAGCAATTTCCCAAGTAATAAAAGTATACGCGTTAGTTTCTACCTGAGAAAAACAAAAACGATTAAAAATTAGAAGTAAGAATACTATTACGAACTGCTTGTTCATCTTTTTTTATTTGTGTTTGTAGATCACTTAGTTCTTCAAACTTTTGTTCATCACGCAATTTACTCAAAAACTTTACCGTAATGGATTGATTATACAAATCTGCTGAAAAATCGAGAATATTTACTTCAATAGAAACGTAGTTGTCGTTAGAAACAGTTGGTTTTTTTCCGATGTTTAGCATACCAAAATGTTCTGTTTTATTTTCAAGAAGTACACGTACAGCATAAACGCCATTTGCAGGTATTACTTTAATTTCAGAGTCTACTTCGATATTTGCCGTTGGAAAGTTTATGGTTCTACCAATTTTATTTCCATGAATTACTTTTCCAGATAGTTCAAAATATTCTCCTAGGTATTTCGTGGCGGTCTGGATATCGCCATTTTTTAAAGAATTACGAATTTTTGTGCTGCTCACATTAACACTTTCAATGTCTTGTGCTGGAATTTCTTGAACTTGAAAATCATATATTGGAGAAAGGTCTTTTAGTAATTCCAGTGTACCTTCTCTATTTTTTCCAAATTGATGATCGTATCCAATAATCATCTTTTTTACCTTTAATTTGTTCACCAAATAATCGCGTACAAATTCTGTAGCTGTGAGTCGAGAAAAATCAAGTGTAAATGGATATACAATTACATTTTTTAGTCCGTAACGTCTAAGTTTTTCTAGTTTTTCGGCTTGAGTTTGAATTAATTTTAATCCGTGCGAATCTGGAAACAAAACCATTCTTGGATGAGGATAAAAGGTAAATAGAACAGATTCTCCCTTTATCTTCTCCGCTGCTGTGTTTAATTGCTGAATAATTTTTTGATGTCCAACATGCACACCATCAAATGTACCAATAGTAAGTACTGGGTTTTTTATTGCCGTTAATTGATCGAAATTGCTATATACCTTCACACAAAAAAATCTAGAATTCAAAGATACCAAAATAGCCGAAAGCAATAGCTGTAAGTGCAATCAATTCCTCAATTATTAATTTGGTTTATACTTTAAGTATAGAGTTAACTTTCTTAACTAGGTAGTACTTTTAAAATCAGAAGGTATTTCACAAACAGGAATCGGTTGCATTTTATGTTGATTTGCACGGTTTAAATTAGAGTAGATGGTTAAAACTTCTTGCTGTCTTTCAGTTAAGTTTTTGCTCTGCCTTAGCTGAGATAAATCATACTTTTCTAATTGTTCCATTGCCCATTCTAACTCAGGATAGCTTGCTCCAATTTGGTCTTCATCACTCCTTCCGTCTTCCCAAAGTCCGTCTGTAGGTTTAGCATCTAATATAGATTGAACCACATTTACATGTTTGGCAAGTGCAAAAACTTCAGTTTTGAATAAATCTGCTATAGGAGAAATATCTACACCACCATCTCCATATTTGGTATAAAAACCAACACCAAAATCTTCTACTTTATTTCCTGTTCCTGCTACTAACAAGCCGTTTGCCTGACCAACAGCATATAAAGTCAGCATACGCAATCGTGCACGAGAGTTTGCCATAGCCAGATGATCGTTTACGGTATCGGTTGGTAAATCTTTTTCTAATTGCTCAAAACTTTCAGTAAGATTAATGTCTAAACTAGAAACATTAGAGAAACGTTGTGTTAAATTTTCAATATGCTCTATTGCCCTTGTATATTCTGCTTTAGTTTGGCGAATAGGCATACTAATTAGCATTACTTTTTTACCCGTTAAAGCGCAAAGTGTAGAAGTTAAAGCACTGTCAATTCCTCCAGAAATTCCTACAATAAACCCTTTCGTTTTACTTTTTTCAGAATAATCAAGTAGCCAGTTTGTTATATATGTTTGAATTTTTTGTTTTTGCACGTCAAAAATTAAAATAAGATAGAAACTTTCAATAAAATCTGCTGCTGATTTGTGTCGAAGGTTTTATAATTAATTAAATCATTTTCTCCCTGTTGAAAGAAAGACATGTTTTTAGATTCGTTTCCAGTAATTGCTTCGCTTCTGTATATAGGAGTAAACCCGTAGTAATACCCTAATTCACCTACAAGCGACGTAGAACCAGAGAAATTCCATTCCATACCTGCAGATAATCCTACTGATGCGCGATAGAAAGAGAGTTCTGTTTTTGGCTTCATTCCATTTAATTCTGTATCTCCACCTACTACATCAGTAAGTTGTCCGTTAGCATCTATCATTTGTTCAGCACCTGTATCGTTTGATCTATTAGAAAGCAAAAAAGAATGTCTTATACCTGCCTTTGCAAAATATCTGTAATATCCGTAAAACTGTGTATGAAACATCAACATCGTTGGAATGGTAAGGTATTTTGGTTTCTGCTTGCGTTCAGTAACTCTAAATATTCCTTCATAGTCGTTTGAATTTAGTAAATCAAATGCAGTAGCATCTTTGTCTAGATCTCCGAAAAGTTCTGTACTTGTTAAAATATCTTTATCGTCAAATGCGTAGTAAAGTTCATCACCGCTTTCTTCATTGTTTACGTTGATTTTATATGCTTCTAGGTCAAATAAAATACCTGTAGTAAAAGAAAGTTTATCAGCAAAGTGCCAGTTAACGGTAGCTCCAATGATGAAGTCGGTACCCGCCTTTCCTGTTATTAAATTTGTACCTGATTGATTTAGATTAAAGCCAACACCTGTGGATAATCCTGCTTGTATCTTCTTATTAGCAACCTCTTGAGAAAATGCTGTAAATCCGATAAAAAGCGCAGTAATAGTAAATATCTTTTTCATACCTTTGATTTCGTTTGTGTATGCAATATTAACTATTAATTTGATGAGATACAAAATCATATTTTGCTTAATGTCTTTCTTGCTGTTAGGTTTGTTCTCTTGCCAAGAAAATAAGTGGGAAGTTGATGTAAAAGACGTAGCTTACAACTTAAAATCAACAGATATTGATGCTTTATTTTTGGGAAAATCTTTAGAGGAAATAAATACGTCGCATCAAAAAGCAGTAGAAAATTGTACAAATCTTTACGAGATGGAGATGAGTTATAATTTAAGAGCTCCTGTTGATAGTAATTTTACGAGATTAATTTACACATTCTATACAAGCGATTACATACGCAAGGTGGAAGGAGAGAAGAAAAAGCGCTTTGTCTCCAAATCAGAAAAAATCAAACGTATAGAAAACGCATTTAAACGTTTAAAAGTTCATTTTCCGGAACAAAACTATCCACAAGAATTGCTTTGGATGAATAATTTGTTTGCAGGTGTTCACAGTTCAGACTCTGCAATATCTGTTGGTTTAGAGTATTACTTGGGAGAAGAAAATGAAGTGATTAAATCGATTCCTACGGAGGAACTTTATACTTGGCAGAGAAAAAGAATGGACAGTACTTTTTTAGAAAGAGATGTGATTGAATCTTGGGTACAAGCGCACTTTATACCTCAGCTAGACGGAAATCTGGCAGAGCATATTGTACAAGCAGGAAAAACCCTACTTCTAATTCATGCTGCATTTCCTTCGATAGATGAAAAAACACTTCTAAAGTATGAAAGCTCCGAATTAAAATATGGTGAAGAAAATTTGGAACTAATTTGGGAATACTTAATTGATCAAAAACTGCTTTTTCAAAATAATCCCAGAGATAAATCTAATTTTTTAAATGCCGGACCATTTACAACAGGTTTACCAGAAGATGCACCTGATAGATTAGGACAATATCTCGGTTTTGTGATGGTGAAGGGGTACATGAATAAAAATCAAATATCTTTGCAAACATTATTAGAAACAGATTACAACAAGATTTTACAAGCATTTGAATTAGATTAAAGATGAGCGAAAACGAGGTAAAAAAAACAAGTAGTATAAAGGTAGATGTAGGAACGAACGAGAATAGTGTTCCGGTAAGAATGAAATGGTCTGCTCAAGATGGTCAAATAGAAAACAGAGAAACTACGGCAATGTTTCTTTCAATGTGGGATCCGAAAGAAAAAAACACCATGAAAATGGATTTATGGACTAAAGAAATGTCTGTAGAAGAAATGAAACAGTTTTTCCACCAAACGCTTGTAACTATGGCTGATACATTTGAAAGAGCAACAGGTGAAAATTTAATCTCAGAAGACTTACGCGATTATTGTTTCCATTTTGCACAAAAAATGGAAATAATGCCAGAAGACTAATTGCGTTCCTATTTTTTCATCGCATAATTTTCCATTTTCCATTTTCGAATTTCAAATCAATAATAGCATGGCAAATAATGATTTATTAGTAAATGAAAGGCAAACAGACTTAGGTAATTTTATGGTAGGCCGTTTATTGCCTTTTCGTAAAAAACGACAAGTTGGTCCGTTTACGTTCATAGATCACATGGGTCCGGCAGAATTAGGTAATGGAAGATATGTAGACGTAGATCAGCATCCGCATATTGGATTGAGCACATTAACTTATCTATTTGAAGGAGAAATTCATCACAAAGACAGTTTAGGAAGCGATCAAATAATTCTTGCTGGAGATGTTGGGTTTATGACTTCAGGTAAAGGAGTTTCGCATACAGAAAGAACACCAGAATTCAGAAGAGGAAAAGATAAATTCAACTTGCATGGATATCAAATTTGGGTTGCACTTCCGCATCACTTAGAAGATATGCAACCACAGTTTGATTTTTATTCAAAAGAATCTCTACCAAACAAAAAACATCAAAGTCTAACTATCAAAATCGTAGCCGGTAGCGCTTTTGGACTAAACGCTCCGCTACAAGGATTTTCCCCTTTGTTTATGGTAGATATTTTATCAGAAAACGAAACAACTTTAGATTTAAGAGATCAAATAAAGGGAGAAGTAGCGTTTGTAATTGTTAAAGGAGAGATTACCGTTAAAAATGAAAAGGTAACTGCTGGACAAATGTTAATTTCTAAGACTAACGAGCAGTGTGAGATTTGCTTAGCTGCCCATACGCAAATTTTACTATTTGGAGGAGAACTTTTAGAAAAAGAACCACTTTTAATGTGGAATTTTGTTTCACACAGCAAAGAGAAACTCCAGAAAGCAAAAACGAATTGGCAGAACAAAACATTTCCAAAAGTTCCAGGAGATGACACATATATTCCATTTCCAGAGAGGAAACAATAGGTTTTTTAGATTACGTAAAACAAAAAAAGTGCAAGGAGAAACTCACTTACACTTTCAAGACTTTTTAACAAAACTTGTCTACAAAATAAAGGTTATCTTACGATAGCCAAGACAAGAATTAAACAGTCATTATATCTTTTTCTTTAATTTCTAGAAGTTCATCAATTTTCTTAACATAAGCATTGGTCATATCTTGTATTTTTCCTTCGGCAACTTTTGCGTCGTCTTCAGATAAACCGTCGTTTTTTAAATTTTTGATAAAATCCATTGCGTCTTTTCTGTTATTTCTGATTCCAACCTTAGAATCTTCTCCTTCTGCTTTGGCTTTTTTAACTAGGTCTTTACGTCTTTCTTCGGTCAGTGCCGGAACATTAAGGATAAGCATTTCACCGTTATTCTGAGGATTTAAGCCTAGGTTAGCCATAACAATTCCTTTCGCACATTCATCTAAAAGTGCTTTTTCCCAGGGTTGAACTGTAATTGTTCTTGCATCTAAAGTAGAAACATTTGCAACTTGAGCAAGAGGAGTCATAGATCCATAGTAATCTACTACCACACTAGATAGCATACTTGGCGTTGCTTTTCCTGCACGAACACGCAAGAGTTGATTGTTTAAATGCTCAATTGTTTTCTCGTTGGCAGACTTAAATTCGTCGTAAGCCATAGTTACTTCTTCTGTCATGTTCACTTTAGTTTGGAAAACAAAAATAAGAGATAAAATTTAATTTCGTTCTCAATTTTAAATAGAGCTTAGATTTATTAGCTAAAAAATACCAGTGTGATGTTTTTTCAATGCACATTTCATAAAACATACAAATGGGCGGAATGATATGTTTCTTTTCTTGTTAAAATGAAGTTGAAACTATTTACTGTTTTCTTCAAATAGGAAAATACTTTTCTAAAGTAAAAAGGACGTCTATTTTTAAATCAAAGAAATCGTTGTATCTTAATGGTGAAAAATCAAACAAATAGAAGGTTACAATGAGTAAATCGAGAGCTAGGGAAAGTACGAATGCAATAGGTAGACTTTTTGTTACTATGCGCCATCTGATGAATAGAGGTTTTTACAAGCCAATGGGAGTTTCGGGCAAAAGCTTGAGAGAAGCCCTTTTAGAACTTCGTCCAGAAATTTATGGTGCTATTGCTGAAGATAAGATGGAGTTGAACGGTTTGTTTTACGTCTTAGACAGATTGCCTGAAGGTATTGAGCAGTGTACATTCATTAATTTAACCTCTGACGAAGGTTACGAAGATTCTAGCATAACACCAATTATTCCTCCAAAAAGAAGGAGAAAGTGTTACAGGATTGATAAGGGTCAAATGAATATTCAAATAACACGTGGAAGATCTGATATTTATGATATTCTTACACATTTAACCTTTTTATTTATTGAGTCACACAAAATTGCCCACCGCGTTTTAATTGATGATGATTCAAACACTATTAGAGATTGGCAAAAGTTAGAAGAAGCTGTTGGAAAAGGAAAGTTAACTATAAAAGAGAAAGAAATTATATTGGTTTATACAGCAAATATAATTGGAAGAACGTATAAAGAAGTAGCAGAGGTGGATGCGTATTACGCTACTGATGAGAATCCAAATAGATTTTTAAAGCTGGTTTATTGGTTAGGAAAGCTGGCTATTGAAGAAATACAAGAAAAGAATAAACGCACTATTACTTTTAGTAATGTGTTAAAAGAAAGATTGGGGCAGCACATTCATGGAGATCAATGGGCAAAAGTAATTAAGCAAACTTTACTTGAAAATAATTTAATAAATAGACCATTACACATTGTGAGTGCGAATATGCATAGTGTGATGAATTATCTCTACAGTAAGCAAGCGTTAAGACATAGCAAAGAGCTAGATGCAATGCAGTTATTTGAAAAATTGAGCGATAGTTCCAATAGAGCAGATCATACGAAAATATTAAACTACGCAAGAAAACACGGTTTAATTTATTTGAAAGATACCTCGGGTACGAATATTAATGTTCAGATAATAGATGTCGAAAAAATTAATGGAGAAGCATCGCATCTAAATAAAAACATAGCAAATAACGCAGTACTTCTTGTGATGGATTATGCTTTTGGAGAACAAGCATACGAAACAATGGATGAACTATTAAAAATCTATAAAGACATTAATGGAGAGAAATTTGCCATGCAAGTTGAATCTATTTCAATAATGGGTAAAGCAGGAATATTAGATGGAGGGAAGGGAGATATTATGATTCCAAACGCACATGTTTTTGAAGGAACAGCGGATAACTATCCCTTAAAGAATGAATTAAGTGTCTCTGATTTTGATAATTGCGGTATACAAGTGGTTGGCGGACCAATGATCACTGTTTTAGGAACGAGTCTTCAAAACAAAGAAGTTTTAAAGTATTTTAAAACTTCAACATGGGGAATGATCGGTTTAGAAATGGAAGGAGCGCACTATCAAAAAGCAATACAAAGCGCTTCAAAAATTAGAAAAAGTATTGAAGAAGATGTACGAGTACTTTATGCCTATTATGCTTCTGATAACCCTTTAGAGTCGGGCAGCACGCTAGCTTCTGGAGGGTTAGGTTTGAACGGTGTAAAACCTACTTATCTAATCACTCAGAAAATATTGGAAAAGATTCTGTAGAAATTCTACTCTATTTTTTTAACTTAATCAAGGTGAAATCAGCTTTTTTTCATCTAAAAAATGCAGGGTTTTGTCTTGTATATATTTAAGTATAACGAGAAAATATTTTTTATAGCTTTTTAATGGAAGTTTATGCGTTGGTTTTAGTAACTTAGATTTGAATTTAGTTTTTTTAATATATGGCATCAAAGGATTTAATAGGAGCACTTCGTAAATATTTTGGATATGATAAATTTCGAGGAGATCAGAAAGAAATCATTACAAATATTTTAGATGGTAATAATACGTTTGTTATAATGCCAACAGGCGGAGGTAAATCAATGTGTTACCAATTACCAGCTCTATTATCAGAAGGTACAGCTATTATTGTTTCTCCTTTAATCGCTCTAATGAAAAATCAGGTAGATGCGATACGAAACGTGAGCGAAACAGATAGCGTTGCGCATGTATTAAATAGCTCTCTTTCTAAAACAGAAATAAATAGAGTTAAGAACGATATCCTAGAAAAGAAAACAAAACTTTTATATGTTGCTCCTGAATCGTTAACAAAGAAAGAGAATGTCGACTTTTTTAATCAAGTCAATATTTCATTTTTTGCCATTGATGAAGCACACTGTATATCTGAATGGGGACATGATTTTAGACCAGAATACAGAAGGTTGAGAGAGATTTTTGAACAAATTTCTAATGTTCCTATTATCGCGCTAACGGCAACTGCTACGCCAAAGGTTCAGCACGATATTCAGAAGAATTTGAATATGTTAGACGCAAAAGTTTTCAAAGCATCTTTTAATAGAGACAACCTATTTTACGAGGTTAGGCCGAAGCGCGATGTTGAAAAAGAGATTATTCGATACATTAGAACGAAAGAAGGTAAATCTGGAATTATTTACTGTTTGAGTAGAAAAAAAGTAGAACAACTTGCAGAAATTTTGCGTGTTAACGGAGTAAATGCACTTGCGTATCATGCAGGTATGGATGCAGCAACCAGAGGGAAACATCAAGACATGTTCTTAATGGAAGATGTAGATGTTATTGTTGCTACCATTGCCTTTGGAATGGGGATTGACAAGCCGGATGTTCGTTTTGTAATTCATCATGATATTCCAAAATCATTAGAAAGTTACTACCAAGAAACAGGAAGAGCAGGAAGAGATGGAGGAGAAGGAGAATTGGTTGCTTTTTATTCCTATAAAGATATTGAGAAGTTAGAAAAATTCTTGCAAGGCAAACCTGTTGCTGAGCAAGAGGTAGGAAGACAATTGTTGTTTGAGATTGTTTCTTATGCTGAAACGTCTATTTGTAGGCGAAAATATCTGTTGCATTATTTTGGTGAAGAATACAACGCTGAAGATTGCAATAATATGTGCGATAACTGTAAACATCCAAAAGAAACGATGGAGGGCAAGGAACATGTTAAACTGATTCTTGATGCCGTTGTAGAGATGAAGGAACAGCAAAAAGCAAAACATATTTGTAATGTTCTTGCCGGAAAAGATACCGCAGAAATTGAAACCTATAAACACGATCAATTAAACAGCTATGCTAAAGGGAAAGAAAGAGATGTAAATTTCTGGAATGCAGTGATTAGACAATGTTTGGTTGCTAAACTTCTCACAAAAGATATTGAGTCGTATGGTACAATTAAAATGACAGATGAAGGTCACGCATTTGCTAAAAATCCAACGTCGTTTACACTAATAAAAGAAAATGATTACAGCTCTGTAGACGATGAAATAGCAGTTTCAAACGGAGCAAAGGGAGCGTTTGATGAGGTTTTATATAAGAATATGCTTGATCTAAGAAAGCAAATCTCGAAAGAAAAATCTATACCGCCCTTCGTTATTTTTCAAGAAGCTTCTTTAAAAGATATGAGTTTTCAATATCCTATTACGATGGAAGAACTCACCAACATTCAAGGGGTTGGACAAGGTAAAGCAAGAAGATACGGAGCGCCGTTTTTAAGCCTAATAAAAGAGTACGTCGATCAAAATGACATTGAACGTCCGCAAGATTTAGTAGTTAAGCAATTGGTTAATAAATCTGGAATGAAGGTTCGTTTGATTCAAAATATAGATAGAAAGTTACCTTTAGAAGATATTGGTAAATCGCAAGGAAAATCAATGGCTGAAGTATTAGATGAAATTGAAATGATAGTTCATTCTGGTACGCGCGTAAACATCAACTACTATATAGATGATATTTTAGAAGATGGCGATCAAGAAGAGATTTACGACTACTTCACAGAAGCAGAAACAGACGATTTAACAGAAGCCTTTAATGAATTTGACGGAGACTACAGCGAAGAAGAACTACGCTTAATGCGTATTAAGTTTATGTCTGAAATGGGGAATTAGGTTTCTCTCTCCACTAACGTTTGGTCTTCAAAAGCTATCGCTTTATCCCTGCACTGACGTTTGGTCTTCAAAAGCTATCGCTTTATCCCTGCACTGACGTTTGGTCTTCAA
>JBMYYC010000015.1:0-45778 GCA_049609045.1 Lishizhenia sp.
CACAATGTTTTAGTTGAAGAAAGTATAGAAGTTGAGCAAAAGTTAATTGAAACCAAAACGCTTTTAAACAAACTAGACGATCAAAAGGAATTAGAACGATTTGCTCGAGAGAAAAAAATGTTTAAAAAAGACGATGAAGATATTTTTGTTATCTCAAAAGAGTAACGTACTTAGAGAATCTTAGAACTAATCCTTTTTCCTAAGCTAAACTAAATTTGAAATCTGTATTTTTGCACAAATTTTCAAACGAATATGCTTACAGTAAATAATTTAACACTTCAATTTGGTAAACGCGTTTTATTTGACGAGGTTAACTTAAAGTTTTTAAACGGAAACTGTTATGGAGTTATTGGCGCCAACGGTGCCGGTAAATCTACATTCCTTAAAATTCTTACGGGCGACCAAGATGCAAATAAAGGTACTATTGCTCTAGAACCTGGAAAAAGAATGGCGGTCTTAAAACAAGACCACTTTGAGTTTGATGAGTTTGAGGTATTACAAACTGTAATTAAAGGACATAAACGTTTGTTCGAAATTATGGTAGAGAAAGATGCCTTGTATGCTAAGCCAGACTTTTCTGATGCAGACGGAATGAGAGCTTCAGAGTTAGAAGGCGAGTTTGCTGATATGGAAGGTTGGAATGCAGAAACAGATGCTGCAACTTTACTTTCTAACCTTGGAATAGGAGAAGACAAGCATTATTTGAAAATGGCAGATTTGCCAAATGATCAAAAAGTACGCGTGTTATTAGCACAAGCACTCTTCGGAAATCCAGATGTTTTAATTCTTGATGAGCCTACCAATGATTTAGATCTTAAAACGATTTCTTGGTTAGAAGATTTTTTACTTGATTTTAAAAACTGTGTGATCGTTGTTTCACACGATAGACACTTCTTAGATACAGTTTGTACGCATATTTGTGATATTGATTACAGTAAAATTAACTTTTACACAGGTAACTATACGTTTTGGTACCAGTCTTCTCAACTGGCTGCAAGACAAAGAGCGGATAAGAATAAAAAAGCAGAAGACAAGAAGAAGGAATTACAAGAATTTATTTCTCGTTTCTCTGCAAATGCTTCTAAAAGTAAGCAAGCCACAAGTAGAAGAAAATTAATTGATAAGTTAGATTTAGATGAAATTAAACCTTCGTCTAGAAGATATCCTGCTATAATTTTCGAAAGAGAAAGAGAAGAAGGAGATCAGATTTTACATGTAGAAGATTTATCAAAGTCGTTAGACGGAGAAGTGCTATTTTCTAATCTTAATATCAATGTTCAAAAAGGAGATAAAATCGCTTTTATTTCTAGAAACTCACAAGCAATTACAGCTTTGTTTGAGGTGTTGAATGAAAAGATGAAAGCAGACAGCGGAACGATTAATTTCGGAACAACGATTTCTACTTCTTATTTACCGAATGAAAATCACTCTTTCTTTGAGACAAAAGAAAATTTGGTAGATTGGTTAAGAAAGTATGCCATGACAGATGAAGAGAAAGACGAAGTGTACGTTAGAAGTTTCCTAGGAAAAATGTTGTTCTCTGGTGAGGAAGCGATGAAAAGTGCTTCTGTATTATCTGGTGGAGAAAAAGTACGTTGTATGATGTCGCGCATGATGTTTGCTAAAGCGAATTTAATCATGATGGACGAACCAACAAATCACTTAGACTTAGAGTCAATTACTGCATTGAACAATGGTTTGAGCGATTTCCCTGGTACGCTGTTGTTTACTTCACACGATCAAGAGTTAGTAAATACGGTAGCAACACGAATTATTGAAATTACACCAAACGGTTACATTGATAAAATGATGCCATACGAAGATTATTTAAAAGACGAAAAAATAGCAATACTGCAAGATGAACTATACAATTAGTTTATATTTGTAGGATAAAAAAGACATGTTTAAAATAACCACCCTTGTTTGTGCGACATTCGTTGCGTCAAACGTTCTATGTCAAATTCCTTCTGGATATTACAATTCTGCAGAAGGACAAACAGGATCAGAATTAAAAAATGCCCTTCATTTAATTATAGACGATCATACAGAGTTTAGTTACTCTAGCTCGTCTACAGATGTTTGGGATATGTTAAAAGAAACGGATAAAGATCCGAATAACCCGAATAATGTTATTTTAATTTATTCAGGTGTTTCCGTTAATGCTGCACAAGAATATGCAGGCGGTAACGGTTGGAATAGAGAGCACGTTTGGGCAAAATCAAGAGGAGATTTTGGTAATAGCATTGGACCTGGAACCGATGCACACCATTTACGACCGTGTGATGTTTCGAGTAATTCTTCGCGAAGTAATAGAGCTTTTAACAATTGTACAAGTTGCTCTCCTGTTGAAGATACCTGGGGAAATCAAACGGGCTCTTTAATTAATAATAATGAATTTAGTTTTGAGCCTAGAGATGCAGTTAAAGGAGATGTAGCCAGAATGTTATTTTATATGGCTGTACGTTATGAAGGAACAAATGGAGAGCCTGATTTAGAGTTAACAGAACAAATTCTACCCTCAAATGATCAGCAACCTTTGCATGGTGTTTTATCTACACTGTTAGAATGGAATGAGATTGATCCGGTAGATGACTTCGAGCGCAATAGGAATAATGTCATTTATTCTAATTTTCAAGGAAATAGAAATCCGTTTATCGATCATATGGATTTAGCCAACTATGTGTTTGGCGATAATGCAAATTCTCCTTGGTATTCTAATTTATCTATTGCAAAAGAAGATTGGAGGAGCAATGTGGAGATTGTGCCGAACCCAGTAAAAGGTTTTTTCTCAGTAAACGGGTTAAGTGCGAATGATACAGTTGAGGTAGTCGATTTAAACGGAAATACGTTAAGTAAAAAAGTGGTGGATACACCAAGTATTGTAATAGAAGGAGTTGAAGTAAAAGGAGTTTTATTTGTTAGAATAGTACATAAGGAGCAAGTATTTGTAAGAAAAATTGTTTCTATCTAAGAGAATATTAAGTATAAAAAAAGGGTCTTTTCCACTAGAAAAGACCCTTTTTTATATGTCCTAATTTTATTTTACTTGATTTACATGTACATCCATTTGCGGATATGGAATACTTAATCCTTCTGTAGCTTCGAAAGCTTCATATACCTTTTCATTTGTATCAAAATGTACATCCCAGTAGTGCTCTGTTTTACACCAAACTCTTACTGTCATATTTACAGAAGAATCACCCATAGATCCTAAACCGAAAAATGGAGCCGGATCAGCCAAAATTCTATCGTCTTTTAAAACAACATCAAGAACCGTTTTCTTAGCCAATTGGAAATCCTCTCCATATCCGAATCCAAAAGAAAAATCTACTCTACGTGTGTCCATAGAAGTAAAATTAGTGATGTTTCCGTTTGCAACCGGACCATTAGGAAGTATAATAATCTTGTTTCCTAAAGTTTGAAGTATTGTATTGAAAATTTGAATTTCTTTAACAACACCTTCTTCACCTTGTATTTGAACATAATCTCCAACTTTGTAAGGCTTGAAAACTAAAACCATTACACCGCCAGCGAAATTGCTGAGTGTTCCGCTGAAAGCCATACCTATTGCTAAACCAGCAGCACCGAGTATTGCAATGAAAGATGTCATTTCTATACCCAATTGTCCAATAGCCGTTATAACAATTAGTGTTTTAAGTCCAATATTAATTAAACTAGTTAAAAAGGTTTTTAAACCTTCGTCCATATCTCTTTTAGCTAATACTTTTCTTGTTTTTTTAATCACACGTTTAACAACCCAAAAACCAATTATTAGTATTGCTGCTGTAATTGCAATTTTAGTTCCTGTGTTTACGCATGCATCAATAATTTCTTTTAAAGAATAACCAAAGAATTGTGCCGTTTCGTTTGAGATTTCGTTTTTCATATATTTTTTATTTTTTACAAAGAAAATAAAATTTATAAAGTATTAATAATTAGAAGCAACTCATAATAATTTAGTAATATTGAGCAGGTGTTCTTCGTGTTATCTAAAATAGTGTACTTCTTCTTGCAGCCTTTTGTTTGGTTAGGTATTGTGCTTATATGGTACTTGTTTACGAAGTCAAAACGAGTTAAAACACGATTAAAGTTTACACTCCTGTTTCTTTTCTTTTTTTTCAGTAATACAGCACTATTAAAGTCGGCCTTACATCTGTGGGAACTACCTGCAAAAGAGTCGGTTCACTTTAAAAATTACGATGTTGCCCTAGTTTTAGGCGGAATGTTTGAATGGGATAACGACGTCAAACGTTTATCTGCCCGAAGAGGTACAGATAGAATTTGGCAAACGTTTAAATTATATAAAGCGAAAAAGGTAGATAAAATCTTGATTTCTGGATCTTCTGGATATGTTGTAGATAGAGGATTACACGAGGCTATTCAGTTGAAACAAGATTTGATACAAATGGGAATTCCCGAAAGAGATCTGATCGTTGAAACGAAATCTCGAAATACGCATGAAAACGCAAAGTTTTCGGTAGCATTATTAAAACAGTCGTATCCACATTTAGAAAATGTCTTATTGGTAACTTCTGCTCGACATATGCGAAGAGCGGAGGCTTGTTTTTCTAAAGAAGGTTTAATTTGTGCTACATTTAGCACAGATCAATATACGGGTAACGAGTTGTCGTTTAATTGGGACGAATTCTTGATTCCGAATGCCGATACGATGAGCGAATGGACAGAATTGATTAAAGAGATGGTTGGATATTTAGTGTACGATGTTGTTGGATTTATTTGATGTAGAAAAGAAAGAAGTTGAGAACGGATGGTATATCTTTCATCCCCACTTCTTGTCTGCAGAAGAATCTAATCATCTATTCAATCATTTGCATTCGCAGCTTTCATGGAAAGGTGGTGAGATTGTTCTCTTTGGAAAAAAGCACAAAATTCCAAGAAAAGAGGTCTATTTTTCTGACCATCAAAAAGAATATGCCTATGCCGGGAAAAAAATGGAAATATCTCCATGGAATTCTTCCGTAGACGCAATAAGAGAGCGCTTAAATAAAGAATTCAAACAAAATTTTAATGCCTGTTTGTGTAATTTATACGAAAACGGTTTACATTCTAACGGATGGCACGCCGATAACGAGAAAGAGTTGGGTTTAAATCCCGTGATTGCATCGCTCAGTTTAGGCGTTACCAGAAAGTTTAGCTTGAAACACAACCAAACCAAAAACAAACTCGATTTTCAGCTCAATGCAGGCAGTCTATTAATTATGGGCGGAGAAATGCAACATTACTACAAGCATACAGTACCGAAACAATTAAAGGTAAATGATCCGCGGATTAACTTAACCTTTCGGAGAATAGTTTAGACCTTCTCCAATCCTATTTAAAATAAGAGAAACTAAAACTTCTCCTATTATTTCCCTTTCGCCTTAAGAACAATAAGCACGGTGTAGAGCATTATTTTAAAGTCTAAGGCTATCGACATATTTTTGAGGTAAAGTAAGTCAAATTTCATTCGCTGTATCATTTCAGATACATTTTCGGCGTAACCGTATTTAACTTGTCCCCAAGAGGTAATACCTGGTTTTACCTTATTGAGTTGTAAAAACTCGGGTTCTTTTTCTACAATTTGGTCTATGAAAAACTGTCTTTCTGGTCGTGGACCAACCAAGCTCATTTCTCCAATCAATACATTCCAAAACTGCGGAAACTCGTCTAATCTGCTTTTACGCATAAACCTACCTACAGAAGTTATTCTTGGGTCGTGACTAGAAGATAACTGTGGACCCGATTTTTCAGCGTCTACATACATTGTTCTAAATTTAATAATTTGGAAAGGGTTTCCATTTTTTCCGATACGTTCTTGTTTAAAGAAAACAGGACCTTTAGAAGAGGATTTGACCAATATAGCGAGAGTGATGTAGATAGGAGTGAGGAGGATAAGGCTAATACCGCTTGCGGTAATATCAATCAGTCGTTTTAATATACGCTGCCAAACAGGAAGTATTTCGCTGTCAATTTCAATAAGTAAAGCACCAAATATGTTATTCATTTTAACAGATCCAGATAAAATATCATACATATCTGGTATAAGCTTTATTCTAATATTTCTTCCTTGAATTTGCGCAATAAGTTTTCTAATTTTTTCATGTTCAGTAGAATCTAAAGCGATGATAATCTCTTCTACATCATTCGATTCAAGAATAGGAACTAAATCATTGGCATGACCTAAATAATTTAATTCATCGTTTAGCAATTTATCTATTCCATTTAAATTGACAAATCCAATAAAATCGTTACCGGCACTCTTTGGCAAGGATTGTATTTCTCTATATATATCAACTGCCTTTTGAGATCCGCCTATAAGTAATGTTTTAAATCCAATTTTACCGGTATGCACTTGTTTTACAATATAACTTACAGCGATAAATCGAACAATTAGATTTAAAATAAATTGTAGAAAGAAAATCGTGAAAAATGATTTGTAATACATTTTATAACCTTCTACTGTATCGTCTAAAAGAAAAAAGAAGAAGATGATAACAGTACCAATTATTGAACTTATAAAAGTGAGATTGAAAATCTTCATTCTGTGCAATCTCAAAGTTGAAAAGTAAGTTCCTATGAGTGCGTGCAAAATAATCCAACATGCTGGAATAAGAAAAATACCCAAATAGAAATCTTCATTAATCGTAAAGTTGGTTTTTTCTAAATAAACTTTTCTAAACGCATAAAAAATTCCCCAAGCGATAGAAGCACTGAAGAAGTCGAGAAGAATTAATAGAAGTGTGAATAAACGTTGAGACATTCTAGTTGTAAATCACTTTAACATTATCGATATAAATATCTTTTTCAGTTCCCAGTTCATTTAAGATTGCTGTAAATCCAACTTGATAGGTATCTGCACTTTGAAAAGAAACAATCTCTTTTAGGTCGATATATATTTTTTTCCAAACTGGATTTTCTTGCGCATTTAACTGTATATGAGGTTCCTCGTCAACTCCATTTGAAGTAATTCCCAAAACTGTGGTAAGTAAAGTATTCGTATTGTGATAATCTATTTCTAGAAACACATCTGTTCCTGTTGGTAAATCTAAACCTCCGTTGGCATTTGTGTAACCAGAGAAAAGCGAATCGGTGTTGTTCAATGGAATGTGTCCACAATAATTTCCATATGCAACTACCGAAGGATCATTAGAAGTAACTAAGTTACAATTTGATATAGGATCGGTTTCAATCTTAATATTTAATGGATCTTCAAAATCTTCTACAAAGAAGGTGAGGTTTTCATAATAGCGCGTAGTTGGTTTTAGGTAAGCTGTATCTGTTTTTGTGAGCGAAATGGTTTGTGTGTATTGCTCCATAAACGGATAGCGGATTTTTGTAGCATTAATTCCGTTATTTTTCACTCCAGGTATAAGTATAAATTCAAAGTCGCCCGGTTCTCCGATAATAGGAATTTTTATAGGAAGCTCAAATACACCAATAACCTTGTTGTTTACATTTACCCATGCTTCTGTGATGTTAGAAGTCATTTCTCCTTGACCAGTAGCAAAAGGGTTGTCTTCCAAATCCCATGTATCAATAGTAACCCAAAGTGGTGTTTCCACTTCTTTTGCACATTGATTAAATACAAAAAGGAAGAATAGAGCGTAAAGTGCTAGTTTCATTTTAATAATTTGAATTGAAGAACGTAAGAAAAAACTATTTATTGTTTGCGTTTAAGTTCCCCGTAATTTTTAGTTTTTCTAAGATTTGATGCGCAACAACCAAAGCGTTATATCCATCTTCTATACTTACTTTTGGAGTTGTTTTATTAGTAATACTTTCTCCGAAGGTTTTAAGTTCTTCTTTAATCGCATTTACTTCTCCAACAGTTGGTTTGTCAAACATAATTTTCTTTGAACCTTTTCCTTCTCCCAAGTCCAAAACCATGTCGAATGGTCCGGCTTCTCCTTCTACATCTTCCATTTTCACAACTTCCACTTCTTTGTCTAAAAAATCTACGCTGATATATGCATCGCGTTGGAAAAAGCGAGATTTTCGCATGTTTTTCATAGAAATTCTGGAAGAAGTAAGGTTGGCAACGCAGCCATTTTCAAACTCTATACGTGCGTTAGCAATGTCTGGTGTGTCGGATACAACTGCAACACCAGAAGCTGAAATTCTTTTCACAGGAGATTGAACAACGCTTAGTATAATATCCAAATCATGAATCATTAAATCTAACACAACAGGAACATCAGTACCGCGCGGATTAAATTGAGCCAAGCGGTGCGTTTCAATAAACATCGGTTTATTAAAATGGGGTAGTGCTTCCTGAAAAGCCGGATTGAATCGTTCAACGTGTCCAACCTGAACATTTACTTCCGCTTCATGTGCTAAATTGATTAACGACTTTGCTTCATCTACAGTTTCAGTAATTGGTTTTTCAATAAAAATATGTTTTGAATTTCTCAAAGCTAGCGCAGCACAATCGTAATGATTAACAGTAGGTGTAACAATATCTAAACAATCTACTTTTTCAATTAATTCTTCAATTGAAGAGAATCTTTTAATATTAAATTCGTCTGCAGCTTTATTCGCGTTTGCATCATAAGGATCATAGAAGCCAATAAATTCGAATTGATCATTTAGCTCTAATAATAAGCGTATATGAATTCGACCTAAATGACCTGCTCCTAAAACCCCAATTTTCAACATAATTTTATTTTTCCTCAAAAATAGATGAATGAACTCATTTTAGAGGGGGAAACGACATTACTTATTAACAGAAATGGTGTTAGTTTTAACTGTTCTTAGTATTCAAGTCGAGATTTTCGTAATAACCAAGGTCTTTCTGAGTTAATAACTTTGTTAATGTAGAAATTTGACCAGTGTGATAAGAGAAATGTTCAATAACATGGATTAGAACTGAAAATGTGGTTTCATTAAATCCTTGAATAGTTAAGGTATGATTTAGATTTTCGTTGTTTATTTTCTCGAGTTCGAGTAGTATATTTACTTTGAGATTTTCAAGTAGAAAAATAAGATCTGCTTTTTTGATGTTGTTGTGAATTTTAAATTCACTCTCTCTATCTCGATTATCTTTCTTTTTTCCTAAACCGCTAAGAATCCATTGTCTTCCATTTCCACAAACATACAACACAAGAGAACCAATACTTGGTATTTTTTGATAAGGAGTTTTCCATAAATCGGTTTCATCAATTAAGGATAAACAGGTATAAATTCTGGAGAAAGACTCGGTAAAAACCCTCCTTTTGAATTCATTTACAATAAGTTCGGAATACTGCATGAGCTTTACATTGTTTTTAATCAAACATAAGAATAAAAAAAATAGACAAAATAAAGTATTGTAATTAAGATTTTCATATATTTGCACCCGCGAAAGCGATAAACGGTAGGTGTAGCTCAGTTGGTTAGAGCATCGGTTTGTGGTGCCGAGGGTCGTGGGTTCGAATCCCATCATTTACCCATCAAAGGTCTTGGATATCCAAGACCTTTTTTTATTCTAGGTACTTCTAATATTTCTTCAAATTTACTTGTATTGCCAAGGATCGTGAGGTTCCCTGCCTGTCGGCAGACAGGGAATCCCATCATTTACCCTAAAAGGATTGTTCGAAAGGATAATCCTTTTTTTTGTGTCTATAAAGTTTTTGAAAAAAGAAGTGAAAGATGGGATGAGAAGAACGCGTCCGCCATTCGGCTGATCCCATCATTTACCCTAAAAGGATTGTTCGAAAGGATAATCCTTTTTTTGTATTTTTTAGTTTAAACGAGCGGTTGGATTAAGGAGTTTGTAAAGATAGAGATCTATCTATAATAAAATTCAATTGTACAAAAAGTATAATTACCCTTATATTTGGCCCCATTCAGAAATACAATATGGAGGAAAATCAGGGGATTCAATTAAAGTTAAGTAAGTTTAAGTCTAATTTTAGAACGGATTTTTCAGCTGGATTCCTTGTTTTTTTATTGGCCTTACCTTTGAGTTTAGGGATTGCCAAAGCAAGTGGTTTTCCTGCTTCTATGGGAGTTTTAACTGCTATTATCGGAGGAATTTTCACACTTTTTTTTAAAGTTTCGGAGCTGTCTATTAAAGGTCCGGCTGCCGGTTTAATCACAATTTGTGCTGCAGCAATTACAGAATTTGGTGGAGGAATTATAGGGTGGCAAACCGTTTGTGCGGTAATTGTAGTAATGGCTATCATTCAAATGCTTCTTGGTTTTTTAAGGTTGGGCGGATTAAGTGATTTTTTCCCTCATGTTGCTGTACATGGAATGCTTGCTGCAATTGGAATTATAATTATTATAAAACAAATACCTGTATTACTCGGTGTTTCACCAGATGTGTATGGAGGTAAAAGTATATTTGATTTAATTAGAGCAATTCCTACTTTTATTTCAAATGCGCATACAAAAGTTGCAACAATAGGAGTTTTAAGTTTAATTGTATTATTTGGCTTACCCTTTGTTAAGAATCGTTTTTCCAAAAAAATTCCAGCGCCCTTAATCGTACTTTTTATAGCAATGCCTTTGGCTATACTATGGAATTTTAAAGGAAATGAGCCAGAGCATGTTTTAGTAGTGATTGGAGATTTTTGGGGAAGTTTAGCGATAAATGCAGATTTCTCTTCCATGTTTACATTTCCCTTTTGGAAATATGTAGTGATGTTTCTTTTTGTAAGTTCGCTTGAGTCTTTATTAACGGTTAAGGCTATTGATAATCTTGATCCTCAAAAGCGACAATCAAACTACAACGGAGATTTAATTGGACAGGGCGCAGGAAATGTAGTTTCTGGAATTTTCGGTGGTTTACCTATGATTTCAGAAGTAGTAAGAAGTTCTGCAAATATCGGATATGGAGCAAGATCGAAATGGTCTAACTTTTTTCATGGAATCTTTCTATTAATAGCTATGCTCTTTATTATTCCACTAATAGAGTTAATTCCAAACACTGCTTTGGCTGCTATGCTAATATTTGCAGGATATAGATTGAGTGCACCGAAAGAGTTTATAACAACTTACAAAATTGGAAAAGAGCAGTTGGCCATTTTTGTAGTTACAATTGTTATAACACTTTTGAAAGATTTATTGATAGGTATTTTTGCTGGAATTTTACTTAAGTTGATTATTCATCTCTTTAATGGAGTTAGATTTGCTAACTTTTTCAAAGTACATTTAGTTATCCTAAACAAAAAGAACGAAGTTTGTATTAAACTTGAAAAAGCTGCGGTTTTCTCTAATATTGTTTCCTTTAAGAAGCAAACTAAAGACGTTAAAGATAGCGATAAATTAGTTGTAGATTTTTCTAATTCTAGTTACGTAGATCACTCTTTTTTAGATTTCATCTTTCGATACCAAACGATACAAAAATCTAAAAATAAAGAAGTAAACATTATAGGTTTAGAAAAGTTAAGGTCGTTTTCAACGCACCCTATGTCTACAAAGAAAGCTTGATTAAAAAGATTCTTGTTTATATCTCACGATTTTGAAAAATCATGAGAGTCGGTATTCCGATTTTCTAGTACCTATATTTATTAGCAAAAGCAACTAAAGATAACATCACAGGAACTTCTATTAAAACACCTACAACGGTTGCTAAAGACGCTCCAGAATTTAATCCGAAAATGGAAATAGCTACAGCAACTGCTAATTCGAAGAAGTTACTTGCTCCAATCATAGCCGAAGGAGCGCATACAGCATGTTTTAATTTTAGGTATTTACCAGCAAACCAACTAATGAAAAAGATGAAGTAGGTTTGTAACATTAAAGGCACAGCTATTAAAAGAATGGCCAAAGGGTTGTTTATTATTTTCTGACCTTGAAAAGCAAATATTAAGACCAATGTAAGCAACAAAGCAAGTATAGAAATAGGTTTCAGTGTTTTCAAGAATCTATTTTCAAACCAAAGTTTTCCTTTCTTTTCTATTAAAACTTTATTACTTACATAACCTGCAATTAAAGGTATTACTACAAATACAATCACAGAGGTAGTTAAAGTAGAGTAGGGAATTCCAATTATTTCCCCGCTTCCATTTAAAAAATTGATATCAAATAGGGAGAAAAGTAAAGCTACAATTGGTACAAAAGCAACTAATAATATTAAATCATTTACAGAAACCTGAACTAAAGTATAGTTCGCATCTCCTTTTGTGAGGTAAGACCATACAAAAACCATTGCGGTGCAAGGAGCAGCTCCTAATAAAATAGCTCCAGCTAAAAATTGTTCGGCATCTTCTGGAGTTATCCATGCTTGATAAATTTGAGTGAAGAAAATATAAGCAAAAAGTGCCATGGTAAATGGTTTTACAACCCAATTTACGATAACAGTTAAAGTGAGACCCTTCCAGTTTTTAGAAATTAATTTTAATGAAGAAAAGTCAATCTGAACCATCATAGGATAAATCATTAACCAAACTAAGATAGAAACCGGAACATTTACAGAAGCTATATTCCAATCACTTAAAACTGTTATGCTATCTCCAGACAGGAAACCAACCAAAATACCAACTATGATGCAAGCCAACACCCAAAAGGTGAGGTATTTTTCAAAAAATCCAATTTTTGATTCTGAGCTCATTATTATTTTATTTTAGAAAATACGTAAAACATCTCGGTTGCAATTTCAGTAGAACGATAAGTATAGAAAGTAGATTCTAAAAGTGTATCGTCATAGTTTTTTGGATCCGAATAGGGTAAAGATATTCTTTCTTCGCAGCCCGAAACGTAAGGGCAATTTTGGTCGACATGATTACACGTCATGATAGCAGCAAAATTTGTTTTAGGATTTCTTGCATCGTCATACAATTTTGAGTGCAACTTTAATATTTTTTTATTGTTCGACCATTCAATGGTATACATAGGATTTTCTGTTCCATTTTTTTCAACCTTAAAACCAATTTTAGAAAGAGTATTAACCGTTCTTTCGTTGCATGCCGTAATTTCCACTCCACCGCTGTAACAGTTTGCTTTGATTTTGTAATATTCAGAAGCAATTTGAGCCCACACTTGTGCAAACTGGCTCCTCCTAGAGTTATGTGTACAAATAAAATTAAGTAGAATTTTTTCTCCTTTATCTTTTTTAGTTTGAATAAAGGCAATCAATCGATCCAGTTTTTGGATACGATCTTGAGGTATGGATTCAAAGTCCAATAAAGAAATTAAAGATTCAATTTTCTTGTACATCATCTTTTTATGTGTCTAACAACATCCTGATCCGGGAGAACAAACCTCTTTACTTTCTATTTTAGTCTGAGGAACTTTAATTTTACTCGGTGGAATTCCACACTTATCCAAGGCCAAACAATTTGTAGTTAATGAAGTAAGATGAAAAGCGTTTTCAGAAAATATGATTCCAAATTTCCCAATCGTTTCTCCTTGATATTCTACCTCGACTTCATCATTTTCTATCCCTAATTTTTCTTCTGATAAATGAATAATAGAGAGTAACTTCTCTGGATGTAAGCGATGGTCATAATTATTTGCTTCCCAAAGTTGGAAACTAACTACAGTTTCTTTTCTTTCAGTACCTCCGCAGTCAATAAAATGCTTCGTAATGCTTCCAACCTCGGTCACATGAAAATGTGCAGGAATTTTTTCTCCGTTAGGTAAAATAAATTTCACTTCTTTTAGCCCAATTAGCTTTTGTTTAAATTCATATAATTTCATTGTAATATTACGATGTGGTATAATAATTTTTTTTTAGCAACAAGAATTTTCCGAACAACACGCATTTCTATCAAAAAATATTTCAAAAAGACGTTTAACTTCTTTCCATTTTTCTTGATTGATACAGTAATTCATTGACACCCCTTCTATGTTCCCTTGTATAATTCCTATTGCTTTTAATTCTTTGAGATGTTGACTAATCGTTGCCTGCGCTAGGCCTAATTCATTCACTAGGTTAGAGTTGATACAACTATTTACCTGTACTAAATACTCTAATATTGCAATACGTGCGGGATGCGAAAATACTTTGGCAATTTGTGCAAAGCTGTTTTGTTCTTCTGTAAATAAATCTGTTCTTGTTACACCCATAGTTATATTGCAATATTACGATACTTTTCTTTGCTTACAAAAGGTTTAGCTTATTATTTTTTTAACTTTAAATATCTAACTCAATTTATTACAGCGAGCTATTCCGATGATTTTATAAATGATTCGGATAATTTTTAAATTGTATTATCGCACAAAATGAAAGTCAGAGCCTAATTTTTGGGATGTAGCCTTGAAATTGACTCAACCGTAATTAGGTTCGTTTTTCTCTTTTAACCTTCGACAAGATTACTACGCGAAATACGCAATGGAGCGTATTTCGCAAAGTATTTAAAAGGGTGATTTATATTCTGGATTGTTTAAAAAAGTTTCGTCTGTGAGTGTTTTTAAGAAGTTAATTAAATCTTCTTTCTCCTGTGCATCTAACATTAAACCGGTTGAGGTTGTTCCGAGTAAAGCAGGATTAACAGTCGATGAATTTTTTACACCTTCATTATAATGGTCAATTACTTCTTCTAGCGTGTTAAAACGACCATCATGCATGTACGGAGGCGTTACAGCAATATTTCTCAATGTAGTTACTTTGAATTTTGCTCTGTCGCCAGAATTGTTCGTAACCATTTCTCTACCTAAGTCTACAAACTCGGCATCTGTATCTAAACCGTTGTTCATGTAAAGGTCGTTTTCAAAATTATTTCCTGCATGACAATGCGCACAGTCGGCTCCAGAGATATCAGGAAAAAACTCATTGTATTCACCAAAAAATAAAATCCTACCGCGTTCTTCGCTATCTGTTAATGTAGCGCTTCCAGACAAGTAACGGTCGTATTTAGAATCTTCGGAAATAATAGAATTCATAAAAGCTTCTAGTGCGAAGGATATATTTTTGGTATTTATTTGTCCATCTTCAAAAGCTTGAACGAATAAGTTTTTATAGATCAATTCATTTTTCAGTTTTAGAATTACATTTTCTAAAGTTTCGCCCATTTCAAGATGATCTTCTATTGGCATAATCGCTTGATCTCTTAATAAATCTGCTCTTCCATCCCAGAAAAATTGATTGCCATGGTAAGCCATATTAAAGATAGCCATTGCTTGTCTTGCTCCCACACCGCCATTAACTCCAGTAGAAAACTGATTTATATCGGAAAAACCATCACTTTGTATATGACACGATGCGCAGGCGATTGTGTTGTCTACAGATAAAATCTTGTCATAAAACAATCTTCTTCCTAAAGCTACTTTTTTTTGTGTTAGCGGATTATCTTCCGAAACAGGAAAGTTGGGTAGAGTAAAATTTTTAAATATTATTGGATATGGAGTTGGATCGTATTCTACCGTTTCTCCATTTTCTTCTATTTCCTTCTTACAGGCATAAAAAATGGTTGCACCCAGCAAGAAGATTAAGATCAAATTTACCTTCTTCATACTTATTTGATAATTACACGTTGCGTAAATAGTTCTTCGTTCTTGTTTTTTACAGTTACGATGAACATTCCTGTGCGATTAATATTAAAATTAAGTGCAGAGCTTGAAGAAGTGAGTGTTTCAATATTCTTTCCTAATACGTCAGAGATATAAACGGTACTGTTTGGTTCAACTCCTGTTAATGTTATGTTTCCTGCGCTAGGATTTGGGAAAATTTTGATGTTTTGCTGCTTATTTTCGTCAACATTTAAACTAGATTTTACACCAAAAACGCCTTTACTGAAATTTAATAAAACTTCTTTAGCCGGACCCGTTTCTCCGTGAGATATTAAACCTTGCGAGATGGCCAAATCTTCTAAAGCATTCACATAATTCGCCTCAACTTGAATTGTTTCTACACCGTTAATGTTTGCTGTTTGCGTCAAAACCGGATCAACTTCAAAGTAATTACTGTTTCCTAATCCATGAAATTGCCACATTTGCGAAAAATTAGTTCCAGCTATTCCTTCAAAAGCTACAAATCTATATCCAGATGCCCAACCCCAATGCATAGAAGGATTTTGAGGAGCTAAAGGATGATCTGAAGGCCATTGTGTAGGATCTTCATTGTTTACAGGAGCATAAACGCCAATTTTAAACTCAACTCCTTCGACATTTGTAACGTTAAGATTTCCTAAAGGAATTGTGCTTACTAATTCGTCTGCAACATTAATTAAAGCAATTGTGTCTAGTGAGATAGGTAAACTTTGATTTCCGTCGTGTATAACAGTTATACTTGATACATAGTATTGTAACCGTGTAATTTGAAAGTTTTCACCAAGGTTGTTACTTTCAATCGTATTTAATACGGAATTAACTCCATTTAATCCATGTGTAATTTCTAAATTAATGGGTTGTTGGGCATTTACAGCGTTGGCAGCTATAAAAACCATAGCAAATAGTTTAAATAAATTTTTCATATCTATATTGTGAGCATACGCTCTTTAAATGTTTTAAAATTGAATGGTAAAGTATGTAAAAGCAATTTGAGTATTACTAAATCAAATAAGACTCATGTAATATGAATAGCTTTGATTTTTCTGGAGGTAGGTCTTTAATTGGCAGATTGGGCAGTCTCGTCTTACTGATCTTTTCAAGACAGAAAGCAGTGCTTGTGGTAAAACTAGATGTTGGATGTAATTTTTTTACTTCATCCTTATCAAAATGATCAGCATGCAGAACCACCGATAATTCTGATGTGCAACAAAGTTGATTAAAACCGTTTTTTAAAGGTGTTTTTCCTTTGCAACAAGGCTTTACTTTTTGCTTTTTACAACAACTTTTGGGAGCTTGGTGCTTACACTTTCTTTCTTCAATACTTAGTTGCTCTATGTTATTGCTTCTGCAAATATTGTGATATATAGAAACGCCTCCTTTCAGCATAGAACTGAAGGAAATCAAGGCAATGAATAGTATCACAAATAAACTTCTCACATCGTAAAAATATGAAAAAAAACGTAGATTAATTACTTAGATCTCAATTCAAATACTTCTGCTACAAAATCAAAAAGCCTTGATTAAGAGAACTGTTTAAAATTAGATGTCTATGTGAATGAACTCTTGCTTCGTTTTAAGCATAGGTTTAACAGCTTCTTCGATAATTGTTTTTAGTTTTTGAAGTACAATTTTTTTTACAAAATCATTGTGCGTAATTAAGCCAACTTGCCTGATAGGAATAGGAGCTTTGAACTGAACAATTTTAATTTTTAAACTTTCGTTTAGATTATTGGCGTAAAGCTGTGGAATTAATGTTAATGTCTTTTCTGCATTCGTCATTTTCACCAAACTGTCTAAACTTCCAGATTTGAATTCGTATTTCCGTTTTTCTTTCGCTTTCAAGTTTGAAAGTTCGCATATTTTTAAAACTTGAGAGCGTAAACAATGTCCTTCATTTAAAAGCGATAAATTTTCATAGTCGAGTTCGCTAACTTTTACTTTTTTGGCGTATTTATTTGTTCTACTATCATAAATTAAAAACGGTTCTTGGTAGAGTTCTATCTCATTAAAATTAGCGTTCCCAAGAGGAAGTGCTGCAATTCCAATATCTATACTTTTAGACAATAGCGCTTTTTCTATTTGTGCAGTGGTCATTTCTTCTATTGTAATATTCATTTTACTGAAACTAGATACAAATTGTCTGAAGAATAAAGGAATTAAATCCGGCGCAATAGTAGGTATGATGCCAATATTTAAATTTCCAACCATTTCTCCTTTTAATTCTTGAGTAAGATAGTTGAGTTGATTTATTTCATTGTTAATAATTGTAAGTTTTTCAATGATTTGAATGCCCTCTTTTGTGATAGAAACGGGTTTTGTTTTTCTGTTAAATACTTTTATTCCAATCTCTTGTTCAAATTTACCAATCATTGTGCTTAGCGTAGACTGTGTAACAAAACACTTCTCAGCTGCAGCTTCAAAATTTTCCGATTCTACAACAGCTAAAACATATTTAAATTGTTGAATATTCATGGCTTTAAATAATAGTAATATCGATTTTATCAATAAAGATATAGAAAATATCGTTTTTATAGGTGTTTTTTTTACTCTTAATTTGTATAAAAAAAGAGCATGTATAGAAAGTTATCCGCAATTGCGATTCTCAGTATTTTGAGTTTTGCATGTACAGAAAAAGAAGAGCTTGTTGTAAGCCATGATACAAACACAGAAGAAGGTGGTTGTCCGCTTGGTTTTGATAAAATGAGATCTTCTGGTGAGGTGATCAAAAATGAAGGAAATACCAACCAAGACTGGTGGCCAAATAATTTGGACCTAAGTGTTTTACGCCAAAATTCTATTCAATCTAATCCTATGGGAGAGGAGTTTGACTATAATAAAGCGTTTAAAGCATTAGATTATTTTGCACTTAAAAAAGATCTTGAAGCTTTAATGACAGATTCGCAAGATTGGTGGCCAGCAGATTTTGGACATTATGGAGGTTTATTTATAAGAATGGCTTGGCACAGCGCAGGAACATACAGAACTGGAGACGGTAGAGGTGGATCTCGAGCAGGTCAGCAAAGATTTGCACCCTTAAACAGTTGGCCTGATAATGCTAACTTAGATAAAGCTAGAAGATTACTTTGGCCGATCAAACAGAAGTATGGTAAAAATATTTCTTGGGCAGATTTAATGATTTTGGCAGGAAACGTTGCTTTTGAATCTATGGGATTTGAAACTATTGGTTTCGCCGGTGGTAGAGTGGATGTTTGGGAAGCTGAATCTAACGTTTATTGGGGAGCTGAAGAAAAATGGTTAGACGATAATATGCGTTATGCCAAAGATAGAGAGTTAGAAAAACCATTGGCTGCTGTGCAAATGGGATTAATTTATGTTAACCCAGAAGGTCCTGGAGGAAATCCCGATCCTGTTTTAGCTGCGCACGATATTAGAGAAACTTTTGGTCGTATGGGAATGAACGACGAAGAAACGGTTGCTTTAATTGCTGGTGGACACACTTTGGGAAAAACACACGGCGCTGCAAGTGGAGAAAACTTAGGTGCTAGTCCAGAAGGTGCTAGTATTGAAGAGCAAGGTTTTGGTTGGAAAAACAGCCATGGAACAGGAAAAGGTAAAGATGCTATTACTTCTGGTTTAGAGGTTATCTGGACAGCTACACCAACAGAATGGAGTCAAGGTTATTTTAAAAGTCTATTTGAAAACGAATGGGAATTGACTAAAAGTCCTGGAGGAGCGCACCAATTTGTAGCAATTAATCCAGAGAAGATGTATCCAGACGCATTTGATAAGAACAAAACACATAAACCAACAATGTTGGTTACAGATATTTCTTTAATCAAAGATCCTGAGTACAAAAAAATATCGAAGCGTTTTTACGAAAATCCAGAAGAATTTAACGCAGCATTTGCAAAAGCTTGGTTCAAGTTAACGCATAGAGATATGGGACCAAAAGCGAGTTATATAGGACCAGAGATTCCAAAAGAAGATTTTCTTTGGCAAGATCCGGTAGACAACAATACAAAATCAAATATTACAAATGCAGATATAGAAACATTAAAGAAGAAGATTGTTTCATCTGATTTAACTACCGCAGAGTTGGTAAGAACTGCTTGGGCGTCTGCTTCAACTTACCGAGAGTCGGACAGAAGAGGAGGAACAAACGGTGCGCGTATACGATTAGAACCACAAGTTAATTGGAAAGCAAACCAGCCAGAAAACCTAAAAAAGGTATTGGCAGTTTATACATCAATTCAGAAAGAATTTAATACCTCATCTAAATACGTTTCTATGGCAGACTTAATTGTTTTGGGCGGAGCAGTAGGAGTAGAGAACGGTATCAAAAAAGCAGGATACAATTTCAAAGTTCCTTTCAATTCAGGAAGAGCAGATGCTACACAAGAACAAACAGACGTAGAAGGAATGGCTGTACTAGAACCTATTGCAGATGGTTTTAGAAATTATAGTAACAAAGAATATACTCTTACAGCGGAGCAATTGTTAATTGATAAAGCACAATTGTTAACCTTATCTGTTCCAGAATTAACTGTTTTAGTAGGCGGATTACGTGCTTTAGAAGCAAACTATGCAAACTCGAAACAAGGAGTGTTAACACAAACACCAGGAGTACTAAACAATGCCTTTTTCAAGAATTTGTTAGACATGAACTATGAATGGAAAACGGAAGACGGAAAACAATTCAAAGGCCTAGAAAGAAACTCAGGTAAACAAGTTTGGGAAGCATCTCGTGTAGACTTAATATTTGGTTCGCATTCAGAACTAAGAGCGATAGCAGAGGTTTATGCTAGTCAAGATGCCGAAGAGAAATTTATCAAAGACTTTATTGAAGCTTGGAGTAAAGTGATGGAGTTAGGTAGATTTTAAAAGTAGAAGAATAAAACATAAAAAAGAGGTTGTCTATTTACAGGCAACCTCTTCGTTTTTTAATGCTCTCCGCAGTGTACCTCTTTCGTTTCGCCATTTACAACGTATCCGTCTTTTTCAATAGCTTCTAAGTCGTCATCACAGAACTGACCTATTTCTACTTCTCCGTTAGCTGAGTCGTAGTGACATTCAGCACATTCCTCTTTATCACACGCTACAAATACAGCAGCTAATGCAAACATTGCAATTACTTTTTTCATTTTACTTTGTTTTTAAATTTATAATTAACCTGTATAAAAATGTTTCTCCCTTCTTGCGGAGTATCTATATTCTTTAGTCTTGACAAATGATTGGTGAAACTTGCATTCATAACATTTTTCACACCTAAAGCCATCGTAAGTACTTCTTTGTACCTTAAGTTTATACCCACATTTATGTTGTGATAATCTGGCGAAACCGTTTCTAAATTTCCTACCTTATTTTGCTCAAAAAAGTATTGATAGTGCACGTTAATATCTTCTACCGCAAAGTTTTTCTTTGAATTAAACTTGTATTGAATAAAGTTATCCCATTTTGCTTGAGGAATTAGATTGAAATTTCTACCAGAAAGAGAAGCAGCTCTTACGTAAGAGTATCCACTTTGTATATGTAAAGGATGTAGGAAGTGTGGGTGATAGTGAATAGAAAAATCTACACCGTATAACTGTGCTTCGTCAAATTGAATATAATTATAAACAGGCAGATTCTCGATAACTGTATCTTGTTTTTCAAGTGTGATATAATTGGTTAAATAACTGTAATGCGGATTAATTATTGCGCTAATATGCTCTGCCTTTTTTTCGTAAGAAATATCTATCTGATAACTTTGTTCAGGAACTAAATTTATATTTCCTTGCTCTACTCGTAGTGCACCATGATGTGCTCCATCTGCAAATAATTCTGATGCATGTGGAGCACGGTATCCTGAAGATAAATTTGCTCTAAAGTGGTTTTTTTGATCCTTGTTTGAAATACCAATAGAGAAATTCGGACTCACATAGTTTTCTTCAAAATTTTCTTCAACTACTGCGAGTATTCTGTGATCTAAACGTGCACCAAACTGCACCTTAATTTTTTCTAAAGAATAAATTCCTAAGGCATAAATACCGTTGTCTAATTGATTGTAATCGGGTATTAGCTGTTCAGCCCAGTGTTTTCCGTTTACATGTGTTTGAAGATAAGACTGCGTACCCATTATTACATTAAATCGATTTTCAAATTTGTGTGTGTACGTTAAATTAAGGAGCGTATTAGTTAATCTCGAGTTTAATGCTGCAATGGTTACTTTTTCTTCAAATTCTTTTAATACATTTTGTGTATGCGATAATTGTGTTTTAAACTCTCCTTTTTTCAAAAACCACTTGTTTTGCCAAGAAATAATATGATTTTCAGTTATTTGTGTTGGAATTAGATTTCTTCTTTCTTGTTTGTCCGTTTGAAACGTTTCGGCGATAAAAATAGAGTCGTGTGTATGCCCAGGAATTCCTGCTCTAGATCTAGAGTAGGTATATCTCAGATTTGTAGTATAATTTCCTTTGTTGTATGCGAAAGTTGTTTTTCCTCCAACTTGTTTAAAACGAGAATTACTCAAATAATTCCCATTTGGTAATTGGTAATCTGCATAATTCCCATATAAAGCGCTAGCCGTAAAGCGCAAATTCTTTTTAGAAACTTTATACATGAGGTGCGATTGCGTCCCCATATTTACAGATTCGAAGCGTGTACCGGCCGAAACTTCCATTGTATTCTGACTAGAAAAAGCTTCGTCTTTCAGATAAATTACACCTGCAAAAGCATCGCTTCCGTAGAGTAGAGAAGAAGGACCTTTAATTACTTCAACAGACTCAATTCCTAATCGATTAACAGCAATGCCATGATCTGCTCCCCATTGTTGATTATCAATTCTTACACCATTAACCAAAGTAAGAACGCGCAAACCTTGTAAACCTCTAATAACAGGTTTCGAAATTCCCGGACCAATACTAGCGTTTTGTACGCCGGTAATATTCGCGATAGCTTCTGTAATGTTTGTCGCATTTATTGCAGCGCCTTCATTTAGTCTAATTTTCTCTACGCTAAATATATTCAAGTTATCAATTTCACTTCCAGGAGTGGAGATAATTACTTCTTCAAAATCTATATGAGTACGAGATAGTCTTGCATTTAAATATTCTGTGGATTGAACAGTATAAATGTTCGTCTTAAAATTTTGAGCGCTGATTCGAACCACAAGCTCTTCGGGTAAATCTGCTGAAATCTCAAAACTACCGTCTAAATTTGTTGTTGTACCTAAATCAATAGAAGATATATAAACACGCGCAAAAGGAATAGCTTCGTTCGTGTCTTCTGTTAATACTTGTCCTTTGAACGTAACAGATTCTAATCCGACACTTAAAAAGCTCAAACAAATAAAAAATAGACTCAATAAATTTTTTACGTTAATCATTCTGAATGCAAAATTAGATAATTTTATCTAAATGCAACTCAGTTACGTGTAAAAATTTTATTAAATTTGAAACATGTTAGAAATAGCGCAAGACAAACTTAGAAGTAAACAAATAAAAATTACGCGAGTAAGAACAAACATTTTAGCTGCGTTTTTATCTTCAGATTATGCATTGTCTTACACAGACTTACAAGCAATATTGCCAGATAAAGAAGATAAAGTAACAGTTTACAGAACGCTCAAAAAATTTAAAGAAGAAGGTATTATTCACGAAATTGAAGATGAAAATGCCAATAAATTTGCAGTTTGCACTCATTCTTGCTCCAAAGAAGAACATTATGATTCGCATGCACATTTCAAGTGTAATAGCTGCACACGTATTTATTGTTTAGAGACACCAGATGTAAATTTAAGTTTACCAATGGGCTACCAAATGCAGCAGTATAATTTAAGTATCAAAGGAATTTGTATGCAATGTGCTTAATTCTTTGAAGGAGCTAACAACTCAATCTTACGTAAGTTGTTCCTTTCCATTAATGATGAATTGAGCAAAAGCAGACAAATGAAACGCTAACTTTATCAACAAACCAATTAATTCTCGCTTTCTTTGCGCTTCCTTTTGAGTAAAGTTCAAAGGTGTTAAAAGATATATGAGAATAAAGAAAACATCAGAAGTAGAATTTATTGCGTTAATGGCATTTTTAATGGCTAATGTTGCTATTGCAATAGACGCTGTTTTGCCCGCCTTGTTTAAGGTAGGCGAAAGTTTGAACAACACCAATAGTACAGATTTACAGCTCATTATTACCATGATTTTTTTAGGTTTGGGTTTTGGTCAATTAATTTTTGGAACTCTTTCTGATAGTTTAGGAAGAAAGCCTGTAGTTTATGCCGGAGTTACAACTTTTATGCTGGCCAGCTTTATTTGTATCTACGCACAATCTTTAGAAATGATGTTAGTTGGAAGGTTGCTACAAGGTGTAGGTTTATCTGCACCAAGAACAATAAGTACTGCAATTATTAGAGACAGTTATAGTGGAGACTATATGGCAAGAATAATGTCTTTCGTAACAGTTATTTTCATCTTAGTTCCTATGGTAGCTCCGTTACTTGGACAACTTGTTCTTTTTTATTTTGATTGGCAAATGATTTTTTATTTTCATCTACTATTTAGTACTTTAATACTAGCTTGGTTCATCTTTAGGCAGCCAGAAACACTTAAACCCGAAAATAAAGTTGTGATAACAAGAAAACTTTTTGCAAATGGAGTTAGAGAGTTTTTTAAATACAAACAAAGTGTAGTATATACCTTCATTTCAGGATTGATTACGGGGTCATTTATGGTTTATTTAAGTGCTTCCAAACAAATCTTTCAAGATCAATTCGGGATTACAGAAAATTTCGTTTACATTTTTGCCGGATTAGCAATGCTTATAGGTATTGCAACTTTTTTTAACGGTTCTCTGGTAGTTAAGATAGGTATGAAACGTTTGTCGAACATAGCATTGTATATTTTCGCTAGCATAGCTATTTTGTATTCAGTAATTTTCTTTACTTACGGAAACCCTACACTTCTAGTTTTACTAGTCTTTATGAGTCTACAATTTGCTTGTTTAGGTTTTATTTTTGGAAACATACGTTCGCTAGCTATGCAGCCGGTTGGACATATAGCGGGAGTAGGAAGTGCAATCAATGGCTTTGTTTCTACAATTATGGCAGTGCCAATTGCCATATTTATAGGTTCGTTTATAGATACTACCGTTTTGCCAATGTTTATAGGATTTGCTTGCAGTGGATTGCTCACTTTTCTACTTTTAGTTTATCTTAGCAAAAAAATGTAGTAGGAAAAAAGAGTAAATTTAAGTGACATAAGTAAAGTTTATGCGATTCATTTAAAATATAAATAAAAATTATCAATTCTTTTTTTCCAGATTTGTACTTCAAAATAAAGACATGAAAAAAACTGTAACAATTGCAAAAGGAGACGGAATAGGTCCTGAAATTATGGATGCAACCTTGAAAATTTTAAAGGCTGCAGAAGTAAACTTAGAATTCGAAGAAATAAAAATTGGAGAGAAAGTTTACCTTTCGGGTAATACTTCAGGTATATCTCCAGATGCTTGGGACTCTTTAAGAAAGAACAAAGTATTTTTAAAAGCGCCAATTACAACTCCTCAAGGTGGTGGTTACAAAAGTTTAAATGTTACAATGCGTAAAACGTTAGGTTTGTATGCTAACGTTAGACCATGTGTGAGTTTTCATCCATTCGTAGATACAAAACATCCGAAAATGGATTTGGTTATTGTAAGAGAAAACGAAGAGGATTTATACGCAGGTATTGAACACCAGCAGACAGACGAAGTTGTTCAATGTTTGAAATTGATTAGTAGACCAGGTTGTGAGAAAATCATTAGATACGCCTTCGAATTTACTAAACATGCCGGAAGAAAGAAGATCACGTGTATGTCTAAAGACAACATCATGAAGCAAACAGATGGTTTGTTCCACGAAGTGTTTGATGAGGTTGCGAAAGAATATCCAGAAATTGAAACAGAACACTGGATTGTGGATATAGGTGCTGCGCGTGTTGCAGATACGCCAGAAGCATTTGATGTAGTTGTAATGCAAAATTTATACGGAGATATTATCTCTGATATTGCTGCTCAGATTACAGGTTCAGTTGGTTTAGCTGGTTCTTCAAATATTGGTAATTCATGCGCAATGTTTGAAGCAATTCACGGTTCGGCTCCTATGATTGCAGGTCAAAATATCGCAAACCCAACAGGATTGTTACAAGGTGCTGTGTTAATGTTAAAGCACGTAGGAGAAAACGAAGCAGCCGTTAAGGTACAAAATGCTTTATTAAGAACGATAGAGGAAGGAATTCATACACCAGATATCTACAAAGAAGGTGTTAGTAAGAAAAAAGTTTCTACGACAGAATTTACAGATGCTGTAATTGCAAATCTTGGTAAAGAGCCAGAAACGTTGACAAAAGCGATTACTACAAATAGTAAACCCTTAGTTTTACCTGAGTTGAAACCAAGAACACCGAAAACGAAAAAGTTAATAGGTGTAGATTTATTTGTAGATTGTAGAAACATTAAACCAGACGATTTAGCAGATAGATTACACAAAATCACTTCTAAAGGAATTGAATTAGATATGATTACAAACAGAGGTGTAAAAGTTTGGCCAAATGGATTTGAAGAAACATTTTGTACAGATCACTGGAGATGTAGATTCTACAACGTTGAGAAAAATGAAATGACCAAAGAAGAAATCGTAGGATTACTTTCTAACGGAATAGCTTCAAACATAGATGTGATAAAAACAGAAAATTTATATGAGTTTGACGGTAAGAAAGGGTATTCTTTAGGTCAAGGTCAATAGAAACTAAAACGAAACAGTGTTTCGTTAATAAAACAACAACTGTAATGGTTGATGTGTGTGAAAAGAAGGGAGATAATTAATTTTATCTCCCTTTTATTTTAAGCGAAGATCTAGTGTCTTTTATTTTATATCAGAAAAGTGTGATGCAAAAAAAAGGAAGCATAATAGCTTCCTTCTTTCAATCTATTTATTTCTTATTTCGTTGTTGCAGCAAGCGAATCTGTAACACTTGTTGAGATTGCAGATTTCTCTACTCTCAATTTTGCACCATCGCAAGAAAGTAAAACGTTTGTATCGTTTACTTCTAAAATTTTACCGTGGATACCTCCTATGGTTAACACCTTATCTCCAACAGTTAAGTTTTCTCTAAACTTCTTAGCTTCTTTTTGCTTTTTCATTTGCGGACGAATCATAAAAAAGTAAAATACGACTAAAATAAGAAGTAACATTACTAAATTCATTCCACCACCTCCGGCTTGTAAAAATACATTCATAATTTGGTGCACTTTGTGCGTTTTTAATTTATAATATTTGCTTTGATTACTACTCTAGATACAGAGGGCTCTGTATTTGCGGTTATACTTACCGTCTTAGAAATTGCTCCAGCAACAAAGTTATCTGTATCTATCACAGATTTAATTATTCCTGTTTCTCCTGGTGCAATTGGTTCAGATGGTTTATCTGTTACTGTGCAAGAACATTGTCCGGTAACATTGGCGATAATTAAAGGATATTCTCCTGTATTTTTCACCTCAATTGCAGTATTTATTTTCTCGCCTTTTGCTACATTTCCAACTTTATATTCTTGTTTTAATTCCATTGTTGTTTTTTGTCCAACAACAGATCCACCTTTTTCTTCGCAAGAAATTAAAGTGACAAGAGAAAATGCTAAAATTAAGATTTGTTTCATAACTGTTTATTTAATTAAACCTCTTCCAATTTTATTGATTTTACTTTCTTTCTCTAAACGCGCAATTGCTTTATCGAGAATACCGTTTATAAAAGTATTACTTTTTGGAGTACTATAAAATTTAGATATTTCTATATACTCGTTTAATGTAACTTTTACAGGTATGCTATTAAAAACTTGTAGTTCAGTAATTGCCATTTCCATCAGTAAAACGTCCATTCTGGCAATTCTATCCAACTCCCAGTTTTTAGTTAATTCATCAATTAAAGACAAGTTTTCTGTTTCTCTTTTTACTGTTTGTTTTAAGAGTGTTCTAACAAATTCTTTCTCATCTTCTGCATCTTTGTACAAAGGCATGATGTCATTAGCACCTTCTTCTTCAAAACCTTTAATTGTTTTGATAACCATAGATGCTGCCAAGTCTATATCATCCATCCAGTGTATACTTTTATCTTCAAAAAAGTTATACAAATGATCAAAGTTGGCAATTTCGTTTTTGAATAGAGCGATTAAAAATGATTTATCATCTTCAAAATTTCTTGTATCATTATTCATGAATTCAAAAAATGTTTCAGATTCTCTTATGTGTAAGAACATTTTTCTGAATATCTCTTGATTCTCGTCACCAATCCAGTTTACAAGTCTATCCTCAGATGCTTGTCGAATTCCATAATGATTATCTAAAACCTCAATTACTTTATTTTCAACAAACTTTAGATTTGGGTTTTTGTCTTCTTCTGTTGGAAGTATCTTCTTTTTATTTTCTTCAATTCTATGTTCAGCAATGTGCTTTAATTCTCCAAAAGAAAGAAGGAAATAGAGGTATAAATCGTATATACGATCAATAGCTTCCATCATTTCTTTTTCTGCTCTAATTATACTTTCTTTATCAGATTGATAGTACGCGTAGAGCGCTTGAAGTACTTTAATTCTTAAATGTCTTCTATTCAGCATATCTTAAATTACATCGGAAGTTTTACTTTTCCTATTGCTTCTATTCGTTCTTCAGCCATTTTGTTGGCAATGGCATATGCCGGTGTATTTTCTGTTTTGGCTCTTTTTACAATATCGCCAATTGTTCCATAGATTTCTGTTGCTTTATCCATAGCCCACTCAGAGGTAAAACCTTTTACTTCAGAATAGCAGTTAATCACTCCTCCTGCATTAAGTGCATAATCCGGAGCGTAGATAATCCCTTTTTGTCTTACAGCTTCTCCATGAATTTGCTCATTGGCAAGTTGATTATTCGCTGCACCGGCTATAATTGAACACTTTAGTCTGCTTAAAGTAGTATCGTTTACAGTAGCACCTAAAGCGCAAGGCGCATAGATATCCATGTCAACATCATAAATCTCGTCTAAACCTACAACTGATGCTCCGTAAGTATTAGAAACATGTTTTAATGCTTCTTGGTTGATATCTGTAATAACAACATCTGCATTTTCTTCTCTTAGGTATTTTACCAAATACTCACCCACGTGTCCAACTCCTTGTACGGCAACTTTTTTTCCTGCTAAGCTGTCAGATCCAAATTGTTCTTTAGCACAGGCTTTCATTCCCATGTAAACACCATACGCTGTAACAGGAGAAGGATCTCCAGATTTTCCTGGTAAACCTACAACATGGTCTGTCTCGTTTTTAACCCAAACCATATCAGATGTAGAGATTCCTACGTCTTCTGCAGTTATATATTTTCCAGCTAAGCTATTCACAAACTTTCCAAATCTTCTGAAAAGTGCTTCAGATTTCATGGTCTTAGAATCACCAATGATTACCGCTTTTCCTCCTCCAAGGTTTAATCCTGAGATCGAGTTCTTGTAAGTCATTCCTCGAGATAAACGCAAAACATCGTTTAAAGCTTCCATCTCGTTGTTATACATCCACATTCTAGTTCCTCCAAGGGCAGGACCTAAAACGGTGTTGTGAACGGCAATAATTGCCTTTAATCCTGTTGCATTATCATTACAAAACAACAGTTGCTCATGGTCGTATTTCGACATTTGTGCGATAACGGGATTGTCCGCTAGATTTGTCGCACTCATTTCCTTTACCTCAATCATTTCAATTCAGTATTAAATAGAATCTATTATTCAAATTCTTTGTATAATTTTGTCTTCCGCTGAAGTACAAAACGGTCTGCAAAAATAGAAAATTAAAACATGAAGTCTCTAAGCTATTTAAACAAATATTTTATCAAGTATAAATGGAGACTTCTACTGGGTGTTTTATTTATTGTGGTTCAGAATTTTCTGTTCGTAGAAATGCCTACTGTAGTAAAAAATGCCGTGAATGATTTTCAAGACTTAATTGAATCAGGTGAAGTTATCGAAAATGCTGGTTGGTTAGCACTTAGCGTAGCACTTTTGTATCTCGGACTATCAGTAGGTAAAGCAATTCTGCTTTTTTTTACACGCCAAACGATCATAAAAGTATCTCGTTTTATTGAGTATGACCTGAAGAATGAAATCTACGAACAATATCAAAAGCTAAGTTTCACGTTTTATAAAAAGAACAAAACAGGAGATTTAATCAATAGAATTTCAGAAGATGTTTCTAAAGTAAGAATGTATTTAGGTCCGGCAGTTATGTACACAGTTAATTTGGTTGTACTTTTTACCTTGTGCTTGGTAAAAATGATGTCTATAAATTCAGAACTTACATTGTGGGTTTTAATTCCTCTGCCAATAATGTCTTTACTTGTGTATAAGGTTTCGAGTACTATGAATAGGCAAAGCGAACGAGTACAGCATGAACAGTCTAATTTAAGTTCTACGGTACAGGAGTCTTTTTCTGGAATTCGTGTTTTAAAAGCGTATGGAGCAGAAAATGCCTTTAAACAAAAGTTCAATACCTCTACGGACAATTACTTGAAGCGTAATATGGATTTAGTAGTTACTAATTCTCTTTTTATGCCAACCATTATTTTACTGATAGGCTTAAGTACTGTTTTGGTAGTTTATATCGGTGGTTTAATGGCAATGGATCCTAAAGAAGGTATAGATGTTGGAGAAATAGTTCAGTTTATTATGTACGTAAACATGCTTACTTGGCCTTTCGCTTCTGTGGGATGGGTTACTTCTTTGGTGCAAAGAGCTGCTGCAAGTCAAGAAAGAATAAATGAGTTTTTAAAACAAAAATCAGATATTATAAATCCTACGCAAGAAACGATGGATTTAAATGGGGAAATTCGATTTGATAATGTGTCTTACACGTACCCTAATTCTGGTATTCAGGCAATTAAAAATCTAAGTTTTCAAATCGATGCAGGAAAAACGCTGGCTATTTTAGGAAGAACAGGTTCAGGTAAATCTTCCATCATTAATTTAGTCATGCGCCAGTTTGATCCAGATAAAGGAAACGTGTTTATTGATGATACCAATTTAAAAGAATTGAATTTAGATCAATACAGAAAAGCAACAGGTGTTGTACCGCAAGAAGTTTTCTTATTTTCTGATACCATCGCCAACAACATAAAGTTTGGTTTGAATGATACGAATGAAACAACGCAAGAAGAAATAGAGAGCGTAGCAAAGAGAGCTCATGTACATCACAATATCATAGATTTCAAAGACGGTTACGAAACTTTATTGGGAGAAAGAGGTGTTAATTTGAGTGGTGGACAAAAACAGAGGGTTAGTATCGCTCGCGCTCTAATTAGAAATCCCAAATTTTTAATTCTAGACGATTGTTTGTCTGCCGTAGATACAGAAACAGAAGAAATAATTTTAGATAATCTGCAGTCAGAATTCCAACAGAGTACAACATTAATTGTTAGTCATAGAGTTTCTAGTATTAGAAATGCAGATAAAATAATTGTGCTAGACGATGGAACTAAAATTGAAGAAGGTTCGCACGATGAATTATTGCAACAAAACGGTGTTTATGCAGAAATGTATCAAAAACAATTGTTAGAAGAAACGGACAGCGATGCAGATAAAGTTAAGAGTTCGGAGTCAAAACCAAACGGCGACTGAGTGTAGAGCGTATCAAAGTCAAAGTGGGAGGTCAAAACCAAACTGAGACTGAGGGCAGAGGATTTCTAGGTTCTGCTCGAGATAGAATAAAATAGCAAACAATAATGAAAGAAGAATACATACATATCAAAGGAGCGCGAATGCATAATCTCAAAAATATTGAGGTTAAAATTCCGCATGGCGAATTAACAGTGATTACAGGATTATCTGGCTCTGGTAAGTCGTCTTTGGCTTTTGATACCTTGTATGCAGAAGGGCAGAGGAGATATATCGAGAGCTTATCTTCTTATGCCCGTCAATTCTTAGGACGTTTAGATAAACCCGAGGTAGATTTTATTAAAGGAATTTCTCCTGCAGTTGCAATTGAACAAAAGGTAACGTCAACCAATCCGCGTTCTACCGTAGGTACAACAACTGAAATTTACGATTATCTAAAAATATTATTTGCACGCGTTGGTAAAACAATTTCTCCTGTTTCTGGTAATGAAGTTAAAAAGCATACCGTTACAGATGTTGTAGATTATATCAATAAACAAGTAAAAGGAACACGTGCTATGTTGCTGTCTCCAATTCATACTTTTGAAAAGTATGGTATAGAAAGGCAAATTACGTTATTGAGAGATCAAGGATATGTGCGTGTAATTATTAACGGACAATTAGAAAATGTTGCAGATTTAATCGATAATTTACCAGAAAAAGTAGAGCACGCCCAATTGGTAATCGATAGAATTAAAGTAGATGCCGACAGCGAAGAAAACCTATCGCGTATTGCAGATTCTGTTCAACTGGCTTTTGCCGAAGGAGAAGGAGAGTGTATTGTTTCGCTTCCAGATGATAAGAAAGAACAAGCGTTCTCTAACCGTTTTGAGTTAGACGAAATGGAATTCACAGAACCATCAGAACATTTCTTTACATTTAACAACCCTTTTGGAGCTTGTAAAACATGCGAAGGTTTTGGTTCTGTTATAGGTATTGACGAGAATTTAGTGCTTCCCGACCAATCTTTGAGTGTTTACGAAGGTGCAATTCAGCCTTGGAACACAGAAAGTATGCAACACTTTTTGAATGATTTGGTAATGAATAGTCCAAAGTTCGATTTTCCAATTCATACACCCGTAGAAGATTTAACACCAGAGCAATACGATTTACTTTGGGAAGGAAATCAATATTTTGAAGGAATTCATGCCTTTTTTAAATACATAGAAAGTAAAAGTTATAAGATACAGTTTAGAGTATTACTCTCTCGGTACAGAGGAAAAACCAAATGCCATGATTGCAAAGGAACGCGCTTAAGAAAAGACGCCAGCTATGTTAAAATAGGTGGAATTAGCATACAAGAATTAGTGCTTAAATCGGTAGAAGAAAATATTGCTTTTTTCAAACAGTTAGACAATTCAAGTTTCGACGAGCAAGTAGTAAAGCGTATTTTTCCAGAGATTGAAAATAGATTACGTTTGCTAGATGAGGTTGGTTTATCGTATTTAACTTTAAATAGAACCGCAAATACACTTTCTGGTGGAGAATCACAACGTATAAATCTTGCAACTTCCTTAGGCAGTAGTTTGGTAGGTTCTATGTATATTTTAGATGAACCGAGCATTGGTTTGCACCCAAGAGATACAGAAAAATTAATTGGTGTGCTCAAAAATCTGCGAGATATTGGTAACACGGTTATTGTGGTAGAACACGAAGAAGCGATGATGCAAAATGCAGATGGTATTTTGGATATTGGTCCGAAAGCCGGAGTTTACGGTGGAGAAGTTGTTTTCCACGGCACACACAAAGATTTAATTAATCAGAAAGAGAGTTTAACGGCTCAATATTTAACTAAACAACGCGTAATTCCTATTCCAGAAAGGAGAAGAACCATAAAAGATAAAATTACAATTAAAGGTGCTAAAGAGAATAATTTAAAGGGTTTTGATGTAGATTTTCCATTAAATGCTTTTACGGTTGTAACGGGTGTGAGTGGTTCAGGTAAATCTACTCTCGTTAGAGATATTTTATATCCTGCAGTGCGCAAGCAGTTGAATATTTACGGCGATAAAATTGGAAATCACAAAGGCATAGAAGGAGACTTACGACGTGTAAAAGCAGTTGATTTTATAGATCAAAATCCAATTGGTAAATCATCGCGTAGTAATCCTGTTACCTATGTGAAGGCGTTTGACGATATTAGAGATCTTTTTTCTAAACAGCAAGTATCAAAAATTAGAGGATATAAACCGGGTTGGTTTTCTTTTAACGTAGATGGCGGTAGGTGCGAAATGTGCGAAGGAGAAGGTGCTATTACGGTTTCTATGCAATTTATGGCAGATGTGCATTTAAAGTGCGAAGCGTGTCAAGGTTCTAGATACAAGCAAGAAACATTAGAAGTTGAGTATAAAGGACATTCCGTAGCGGATATTTTGGCTATGGATATAGATACGGCTTTAGAATTATTTAAACAAGGAACTACGCGTACCGAAGAAAAAATTGTGGAGAAAATTCAACCTTTGCAGGATGTTGGTTTGGGTTATTTAAGTTTAGGTCAACCATCTTCTACTTTATCCGGCGGAGAAGCACAACGTGTTAAACTGGCATCCTTTTTAATTAAAACTAAAAACCCACAGCCTACACTTTTTATTTTTGATGAGCCAACTACCGGACTCCATTTCTACGATATTGAAAAGTTATTAATTGCATTTGATGCATTGATAAAAATTGGACACACCGTTATTGTTATAGAGCATGATTTAGACGTGGTGAAATGTGCAGATTACATAATAGATCTAGGTGCAGAAGGTGGAGATAAAGGTGGTAACTTGGTATTTACAGGTACACCAGAAGAAATTCTTAGTTGCGAAGCATCTTATACAGGTCAATTTTTAAAAACGAAAATGGAGTAGGTCATTTTTTGTAAAAAGTGACGAAGTGTTAAGTTAAACATTCTCTAAAATTGAACTGAAGTTTAATTGACTACAAATTACTCATGTTTTCAAAGTTGTAGTAAACAAGAAGTTCATTTTATGAACATAGAAAATAGACTTTTCAACAATTTTTGTAACTATTGTTAATAACTCTCGTTTATAGTAATCTAAAGTAACGAGAGATGAAAGTGTTGAGTCAAATAATTACAGTTAGTACTTTGTTTTTGAGTACGCTATCTTACGGAAAAATTTCTCAGTCTGAATATGTAGAGAATTGGAAAGACGTAGCTATTCAGCAGATGTTATCACACAGAATTCCTGCAAGTATTACAATGGCGCAAGGTATTTTAGAGAGTGGTTACGGAAATTCAACTTTAGCCAAAAAAGCAAATAATCATTTCGGAATTAAATGTCATTCAGATTGGAAAGGTAAAAAAGTATATCACGACGACGATAAAAAAGGAGAGTGTTTTAGAAAGTATCCTAGTGCTGTAGAATCTTTTGAGGATCATAGTTTATTCTTGACAAGTAAAAGTAGGTATTCTGATTTATTTGCGTTAGAAATTACAGATTACAAGAGTTGGGCAAAAGGATTACGTAAAGCAGGGTATGCAACAAATCCCAAGTATTCAAATTTATTGATTGACATTATTGAACGTTTAGATTTGGATAAATTAGACCTGAAAGGAAGTAACAATTCAGAAAACTCTATACCTTTAGTGGTTGATGCCAAACTTCCATCTTCAGCTGTTGGAGATAAAAAAACGAAAAGCAATAGGTTTCAAGATAAAAAAGTGGTTGTAAATTACAATACACACAAATTGCTTGTGAACGAAGAAAAGCTAAAATTTATAACTGCTGTTGAAGGAGATACTTACTACAGAATTGCAAAGGAGTTTAGTTTAAATATCCGACAACTGCACCGCTATAACGACGTAAGTCAAACTACTGAAGGTATTCTTCCGGGTACAAAAGTGTACTTAATGCCTAAAAAGAAAAAGAATAAGAAAAAAGTAGTAAAAGTAAATTCAGGTAATGAAACACTGCGCACAATTAGTCAGTCCGAAGGTGTAAAATTAAAAGCCTTACTTAATTATAATACTATTGAATCTCCAGATTTGCTGCTACCAAAAGGAGAAACGATTTTCCTCAAAAAATGACAAAATAGTTTTTGGTGGAATTTGTACTGCACGTGCAGTACTTATTTGTTTGTCTCAAGATTGCAATAAACTTCAATCTGAGATGTTGTTTGTTTGAATCCCAGTTTGCTCGTCAAACTGGGATTTTTAGTTTACAAAAGACAATTTAAAGATTACTTTATTATTTTTCTCATTTCAGATGCTCAAAACGGTACATTTGATTTGTGTTAAAAATTGCGTACGATCCTATTTATTGTCATCCTTTGCCAGACGGACACCGTTTTCCCATGGCGAAGTATGAGTTGCTTCCAAAACAATTGTTATACGAAGGAACTGTAGAAGAAGAGAATTTTTTCACGCCTACTTTTCCGTCAAAAGAATTACTGTTAGCGGTGCATGACGAGGATTATTTAGATCAACTAATAAATCTAAAATTAACACCAAGAGAACAACGTAAAACGGGTTTTCCACATTCAGAGCAGTTAATAAAACGAGAACAAATAATAATGAACGGCACAGTGCAATGTGCGTTGTATGCTTTAGAATTTGGTTGCTCTTTTAATATTGCCGGAGGTACACACCATGCATTTACAGATAGAGGAGAAGGTTTTTGTTTACTGAATGATCAAGCAATTGCAGCGCAGTATTTAATTGATAATAACTTAGCTAAAAACATTCTAATTATTGATTTAGATGTGCATCAAGGCAATGGAACTGCAGAGATATTTACAGGTAACAATCAGGTTTTTACATTTAGTATGCACGGGAAAAATAATTATCCGTTACACAAAGAACAATCTGATTTAGATGTAGCGTTAGACGATAAAACAGAAGATAAAGAGTATCTAAGTTTATTAGCAACTAGTTTAAACAATATTATCAGTTCGTTTACACCAGATTTTGTGTTTTATCAATGTGGAGTAGATATTATTTCTACAGATAAATTGGGTAAATTAGCGGTTAGTATTTCAGGCTGTAAGCAAAGAGACGAATTTGTTTTTAATTTTGTAAAACAACATAACTTGCCTGTAGTTTGTAGTATGGGAGGTGGATATTCGCCAGAAATCAAACACATTATTGAAGCACATGCCAACACATATAGAACAGCACAAAACCTCTTTTTTTAAAGCATCTTTATGGATTAAGGTAGTTATTTCCGTAATTTTAATTGAAATATTAGGAGCGCTTCCTACGTTTACGTCAATGGACAGCTTACTTTCTTGGTATCCTACATTAAATAAACCTTTTTTTAATCCGCCAAATTGGATTTTCGGTCCAGCGTGGACTACATTGTTTTTACTTATGGGAATTTCGTTTGGGAGATTCTGGCACACATATTTAAACGAAACAAATATTCTTAAAAGGAAAAGAAACCGCACTGCTCTTTATCTTTTTATCCTTCATATGGGATTAAATATGTTGTGGACACATCTGTTTTTCGGAATGCAGCAACCCTTTTACGCATTAACAGAAATTATTATTCTTTGGAGTGTTATCCTTTTTCTAATAATCCTTTTTTGGCGCATAAATAGGTGGAGTGCAATTCTCCTAATTCCTTACATTTTGTGGGTTTCTTTTGCAACACTATTGAATGCTGCTATTGTTTATTTGAACTAGTGTTTAATTAAGAAAATCTACTCCATTAAATTGGTCTAGCATAAATTAAAGCAACAGTTGTTTTAAGCTTAGAATTTCCTCTTTTGAGTTAAAAGCATGTATACAAATGCGCAAGCGTTCTTGGCTTTCTTTAACGGTAGGAGCGTAAATTGCCTTTATTCCAATATTCTCTTGTGTTATGCTTAATTCCTTCTTCTTTAAATCTTCCAAATGTTTTGGCTCCCAGATTTGAATTGGACTAATGTTGAGCTTTGATTTTTCGTTGAATAAAACGATGTTTTCGTAGAGTTGATTTTGTAATGGAATGAAGTTAACGTTACTGACAACATCTTTAATTCTGATATATGCACTTTCTGGAAGTGCTGTTGTGTAGATAAAACTTCTTGCAAAATTAATAAGGCTGTCTATTAAAACTTGACTTCCTAGAATGCAAGCTCCGTGTGCTCCTAAACCTTTTCCAAACGTAATTAATCTTGCAAACACTTGATTTTCTAAACCAAGCTCTTGTGTTCGTCCACCTCCAAATTCGCCAAAAACTCCACCTGCATGCGCTTCATCTACAATTAAACTTGCTCCAAAAGCAGTGCATAATTCGACACATTTTTTGAGATCACAAAAATCTCCATGCATGGAGTAGATAGATTCAACTAAAACAATACAAACTCCTTTTGTTTTCTGAAGTAGTTCTCGCAGATGTTCAAAATTATTATGTCTAAATTTTATGGCTTTAGATTTAGAAAGAACAATGCCATCTCTTGCACTTGCATGTATGTGTTCGTCGTAAAGAATGGTTGTATTTCTGTCTGCAATGGTAGAAAGTAGACCAATATTTGCATCGTATCCAGAATTAAAAATTAGAGCAGCTTCACTGTTCCATTTTTCGGCTAGAAAATATTCTGTATCTAAACTAAGCTTAGAAGTCCCAGAAATCAGTCGAGAGCCCGTTCCACTATGAGTTGTGCATGTATTCGTGAAACTTAGTTTAGAAATACCGAGATAATCGTTGGAGTAAAAGTCGGTTGTATAGTTATTTAAACTTAAAGACCGAAGTGCGCTTTTTTCAGCTCTTTTTTTGAGTTTTGACGATAAAAGCGCACTTAAGTTTTCCATTTATTAGTCTGTAATTGTTACTTTTCTTGGTGTAAAACCTGCTGGTTTTCCTTTAGCTGCTTCTAATTCTGCTTTTCTAGCTTCCGCTTTTGCTTCTTTCTCTTTCAAAATAATATCTTCTTTCGTTTCTGGCTTTTTACCATCTTCAAAAGGAGCTTTAGGAGTTAAACCAAGAATATCAAACATTTCTTTGTCTTCATTAAATTCAGGATTAGGTGTAGTCAATAACTTGTCTCCAGCAAAAATTGAACTCGCACCAGCCATAAAACAAAGCGCCTGACCTTCCATAGACATAGAAGTTCTTCCGGCAGAAAGACGAACTACAGACTCTGGAAAAGCGATTCTTGTAGTTGCTACCATTTTCACCATTTCCCATATCTCAATTGGTTTTTGGTCTTCTAACGGAGTTCCTTCCACGGCAACCAATGCGTTGATTGGAATAGATTCTGGCGGAGTTTCCATTTGTGTATAAGAATAGAGCATTCCCATTCTATCTTCAACAGATTCTCCCATACCTATAATTCCACCAGAACAAACAGAAATTCCTGCTTTTCTAGCATTATCTATCGTATCTAACCTATCTTTATATTCGCGCGTTGAGATAATGTCTTCGTATTTATCTTCTGAAGTATCTAAATTGTGGTTGTAGGCATAAAGTCCAGCATCTTTCAAACGTTTCGCTTGGTCTTCGTTCATCATACCTAATGTACAACAAACTTCCATATCCAAAGCATTTACACCTTGTACCATGCGAATTACATTGTCAAAATCACGGTTATCTCTAATGTTTCTCCAAGCAGCTCCCATACATAAACGAGAAGAACCGTTTGCTTTTGCGTTTTTTGCCTGTTCTAAAACACTTTCAACACTCATTAGCTTTTCTGCATCCACATCTGTGTGGTATCTTGCTGCTTGCGGACAATAACCGCAGTCTTCTGGACAACCACCTGTCTTTATGCTCAATAAAGAACTCATTTGCACTTCGTTCGGATTGTGAAATTCTCTATGAATTGTTGCAGCTTGATAAACCAACTCCATTAACGGAGTATTGTATAAATCAATCAAAGCTTCTTTTGTTGCGTATTTAGAATTAACCTTCATTTCTTCAAATTTTGAGAACAACAAATATAAGCATAACCAAAAGATTAAAGCATGCGATTAACTTTAGAAATGCGAAGCATGTACATACTTTCTAACAGTTACCTATGAAAAAAATAAAACGTTTATTTAATGAGGTAGCATCAGTTATTCTACATTTGAAGTATGACACGATTAAAGTATATCTCAAAATTTTCATTATTGATTCTATTAATAACGAGTTGCGGATCATCTAGGAACTTAGAATTTGATAGTATTGATGGAATTGGAATACGTTATAATGAAACGAAACCAATAGTTTTTAATAGCGTTTTGAATCTTAAGTTTTTTGCTACTGTTGGAGATAAACAAATAGATGTTTCTAATAGAGAAACCTTTAATGTAACTACTCCGAATGGAATGTATTACGATAAATCAACAAAACAACTTGTGATAGATCGTTATGCTAATTCTTTTGATGAAAATGAATTGGAAGTATTTGTGAGTTACGCCAATCCAGAAAATTTATCAGAGTTAGTTCAAGAAAAATTTACGTTTCAATTTAGATTTGACCAACCAATGGTAATCGATTATTCGGGTGAAAACGTTAAAAAAGGGGGTGACGGATTAACTAGAAATACCCGTTTGATAGGAAGAGATGGAGTGCATGGAGAAAACGGTATGTCTGGCTCTCATGGCGCAGATGCAAGACCAATTGAAGTATATTTATGGAGAGAAGAAGCCTTTTTATACGCAGTTTCTATTGATTTATTGAGCGGAGAAAAGCGTTTTCATAAAACCATAAACCAAGAAAATGTTAAAGTTCTGGCAAATGGTGGAAGAGGAGGTGACGGTGGAAACGGTGCCAATGGTGGAGACGGAGGAAAAGGTGTTGCTTCTTCTAGAAAGTTCCCCGGAAATGCTGGGAATGGAGGAAATGGAGGCGATGGCGGTAACGGAGGAAATGGTGCAGAGATTATTATTTATTTTCACGATCCTTCTGCAGTAGATTTATTGCCAAACGTGCGTATAAATAATAGTGCTGGAATTGGTGGAGCTGCCGGTAGAGGTGGTTTGCGAGGGAAAGTTGGTAGTCCGGATGCCGGTCAAAGACAAGCAAATAACGGTTCAAATGGAATAAATGGTTTGGATGGAATAACCGGTCAATCTGGTGCTAGTCCAGTTATACAAGCATTAGAATTTGATATTGAAGCGATTCAACTTTAATTTTCAACTTCAAAAAAGGAGAAACAAACATTTCCATATTTTCTGATGTACTGAAAATGTTCTAAATGATCTAGCGATGTTTCTTTACCGTGCTCAATTATCAACAAACCTTTGGGAGTCAATAATTCACGTTCAAAAATAGCTTTGTGAATGTTCTCGTGCACGTTCAATGCAAAAGGCGGATCAGTAAATATTATATCGAATTGATCTTCTGTTTTATTCAAAAACTTAACCGCTTCAGATTTATAGGTTTGTACTTCTTCTAATAAATTGTGTTGTTTGGCAAGGTTGTAAACAAACCTCACACAGTTAAAGTTTTTATCTACAGCTGTAATGAAACCAGCTTCTCTAGAAGCAAACTCTAATGTGATGTTTCCTGTACCAGAGCAAAGATCTAAAATATTTAGATTGATTAAAGAGCGTTTGTTTTCTAACATATTGAACAAACCTTCTTTCGCAAAATCTGTTGTTGGTCTAGAAGGAAATCCTTTGGGTGGATTAAATCTTACACTTTTTAATTTACCTCTAATTACACGCATAATAAATGATGTTTAAGTACACGATCTTCAGAAATTTGTTTTTTAAACTTACTTATCACAGTAAAGGTAGAGAGTGTTTCTATTAACGTATCTAAATTTAGAGACTTACTTTTTCCAGAAATATTAATTTGACCATCTTCCTCTGTTACTTTCATTTTTTTGAGCATGTAAACCAAATGATAAGCAATATCATTTTCGTTTTGGAATTCAAAGCAGTTACTGAATACTAAATTGGTTTGCTTAAAGAGTGTTAGAAAAAAATATCCTTCCTCAATATGAACATGTAAGTTGGGTCTAAAATTAGACTCAGAATTCATACCATTTAATTGTAAACTTATACCGTGTTGAATAATAATACGCGGAAATTTAATAATGAAAAATGATTTTATCCAATGAGGCATTTCATAAATAGAAGTAACACCTAAATGAGGTTGCGTGGTGTAATCTAGTTCATTTGAGTTGTAGTTATTTTCTCCAAAACACAATTGAAATACAGCATTGAAATTACTGCTGTCAAACACATTGAAAGGAACAATGGTGTATTTATCTCCCCAATAGGCTAGAGAATATTCATCATACTCTTTTAAGAACCCTTTTTCTTTCACAAAGGCATTGAGTTCTTCCTTTATAGTTTCGGTTTTTTCTGATGAAAAAGTGAGGTGTTCCTCTCTTTCTACAGAAGTCGTAGAACGAAGAACCTCAGCAAAATGTGCCGAGGTTCTACTAATATTTATGCAAAGCTGTAAAGCCATTTATTCCCAAGTTCCCTTTAAAGATCCTGTAGATAAGTCTCCAAATCCAATTAATTTAGGGTTTGTTCCCATAATTTTTGGTATAGGCTCAAATCCAGTTACTGACGTTACTGAAACAGTGTCTCCGTCTATTACTTTTCCAAATTGAGTTTCTAATGTCCACTCTTTTTTACCTCCTGTCATAGGAACGTAAGAAACAGAGTCTACTAAGAAAGATCCGAGTTGACCATCTTTTCTATTCTTTTGGTATCTTTTGTTGGCTAAGAAGTTTTCTTTAAAAGGAATTTCAACTGTATCTCTTTTAAAGCGAACTAAATCATTGTCTTTTCCAGGAGCTCCCATTCTTGCGAGTTGAGTAGCTTCCCATTCAGTCATGTTTAAATCAAGTAATCTTTTATCTCTTGGTCCGTACAACAACGTTCTTTCCGTAGCAAGAATTGGTCGTTCTGGAACTGCTCCCATTGGTCTTGCTTCTAACACTTTTCCTGATTCAAAAAAGTTTTTAAGTTCATTCCAATCTTTGGCGTAGTTTCCGTTCACTTCATAGAAAGCTTTTTGTATATCTCTAATTTCAGTTAAAACTTGCGTAGTTGCGATCTCTGATTTTTCTCTAGCTAAAATATGCGCCTGGGCTTCTGAAATCTGATTCCAAGAAGTAAACAGTAGGAAAATTGTGATTAAAGTTGCAACTCCACCAATAGCAAAAACAATACCTCTTTTAAGTGCTCCAGAACTCAAAAGAATTGCCAAAACACCAGCCAGTAAAATATTAGCTGCAGCAATGTTAAAAAGAGCATTTTGCTGAGAAGATGGTTTCAAACCGTAAATTAATAGTCCTAAACCTACAGCGGTAATGATAGCTGCTAAAACGTATTTTTTAAAAATTACACTAATTGCGTTGTTCATTGTTCTTGAATTAATTCTATATGCCTACAAATCTACAATTTTTTTAATACCGTTTTCTTTCAGTTACTAGTTTTTTTAAACCGTTTAATCAATTTTATGTCAATCTTTAGATTTGAGTCGTTTTAATTAATAGAATGAGCTACTTACTATTATCTTTGTTTGATGCCAAATAAAGCTGATTTTAAAAAGCATGTAGAGACTTATTTTCCTTTTGAATTAACGGAAATGCAGTTGCGTTGTATGCATCAGTTAATAGAGTTTACCTTTAAAAAACTATCAAAAGACGTTTTTATCTTAACAGGTTATGCCGGAACAGGTAAAACAAGTTTGATTTCTGCATATGTAAATGCACTTAAAAAAGTAACCAATAAATTTGCTTTACTTGCTCCAACGGGTAGAGCTGCTAAAGTATTTTCCAATAAATCAAATCATCCGGCATATACTATTCATAGTTTTATTTATAAAGGCAGCGATGAGCTAGAACCCGGAGCTACATTTGTTAAACCAAATGAAAAAGGAATTCGTATACTTTTGATTGATGAAGCTTCTATGATTGCTGAAAGTTCTTTCCAAGAGGGAAGACAAACTTATGTTCAGAACCTCTTACAAGATTTATTTACGTTTGCTTATTCTAATGGCGACTGTAAAATAATTTTTGTTGGTGATGAAGGTCAACTTCCTCCGGTTGGTTGTTCTTTTAGTCCGGCACTCAACACAGAGTACCTGCGCAGAAATTATTTTGATCAAACAATTTATTCTTTTCAATTAACTGAAGTGCTTAGGCAAGCGCAAGATTCAGATATTTTGTTAAACGCAACCATGTTAAGAAGTTCAGATAACGGAATTTATCCAAAATTTGAGCTGAGAAACAACACTGATTTGAAAAGGGTAGATGGTTATGATTTGCCCGATGAGTTAGACACCGCAATTTCTAAATACGGAATAGAAGATACAATTGTAATTACGCGAAGTAATAAACGTGCAAATGAGTATAACCAGCAAATTAGAAGTAGAATTCTTTGGTTTGAGGAAGTGCTTGTTGGCGGTGATTATTTAATGGTAGTTAAGAATAATTATAAGTGGTTACCTAAAGACGCAAACATCGGTTTTATAGCAAACGGAGAAATTATTAAGATTAAAAGAGTGTTTAAAGTTGAGGAGATGTACGGTTTTCAATTTGCTCAGGTAAGTGCAGAGTTGATAGACTATCCAGATATGGATCCGATAGAAATCTATTTGAATTTAGATCCGCTTACTGCTGAAACTCCAAATATTGAAAGAAATCGTATGAAAGAGCTTTGGGATGCTTTAGAAATGGATTACGGTTGGGAAAAAAATAAAAAGAAACGCTATAAAAGAATTCTAGAAGATCCTTATTTCTGTGCTTTACAAGTTAAATATGCTTATGCAGTTACTTGTCATAAATCTCAGGGTGGACAATGGAGTGCGGTCTTTTTAGATCAAGGTTATCTAACAGACGAACACCTTAATCAAGATTTTTTTAGGTGGTTATATACAGGTTTTACTCGTGCTACGGAAGAGTTGAAACTTGTTGCTTTCCACGATGAATTTTTTACTTAACCTCAAATTCAAACATTTTAAAAGAGGTTCTTCCTACACTTATTTTTGTTTTCGATAAGCGCTTATTCAGTCTGTCTATAACTTTTTTGGCTTCAGAACGCTCAAGATAGTTGCCCGCATAAATATTTAATTCTTGTCGTAATTTCTCCAATAAATAATAAGTACGAAGTGCGCTTAAAACCTGATTTTTTGATAGTTTATAACTTTCAATTTTTGTTTGCATTGTTTCAGGTATATTATTTAGATTACTTTTTGTTGGATCTGTGAAACTGTTTACTTCTATTGTGATAGATCGATTGAGGTTGATGTACACTTCTGAAAGACGAAGTCGTTTGAATTGGATTTCTTCTTTGGCTTCTGCGGTTGGGTAGTTTTGTATTTCTGCTTGTGCGTTATCTTTTACTACCTTCAAACCATTCCAAGTTCCAACTCCTTGACCGCGAGCAATTACATTGAAGTTAAGTTTCTTGTTTAAAAGTGCTTCAAATAGTTGGAGTACAGCAATTGAATCTTTTGAGTGCAACAAATCTTGATTTACTTTAAATTGATCGGATTCAAAACTGTCGTTCAATGTAAGTTGAATACGTGCATCGTAATTTGGAATTGCATCTGTAACGTTAATGTGCAGCATTACTTCATCAGCTTCATTGCTGTTTTGTGAATAAGGAATAGCAATTAATTTCACCTCAAAACTTTCTTGTTTTTTTGAAGCAGGAAAAGTAAATTCTTGCGTGTACAAATCAAAGCGAGAAGAATCTTCATAGATATATAAACCATCTGTTTCTTTGAATGGCATCCACTGTCTACCGATCAAGTCTTTCATGGTGTTTAATTTATTATTTCTGATGGTTAAAGTTTCAATGGCGCTCTCTTTTTTCTCTTGTAAATTTTTAATTTTCTTTTTAATACTTGCCAATTGATTATACCTGCGCAACAATTCTTCTTGTTTTATTTTGCGTTTTTTTCCACCGTCTTTAGCTTGCCCTTTTTTATCTGTTTTTACAACGAAAGAACCTCTTAGATCGCTCAAAGCTTTTTCTGTTTTCTCAATTTCTAAGAGTTTGTCTAGTTTTTTATTTTCGTGATATTTTATCCAATAGTCAAACCCTTTTTTACCATAAATCATTTCATTTAGTACTTCTATGTCTTTTTCAACAGCATGAATGATAGAGTAATAAGTAGATTTTCCAGTGTATGAGCTGTCTGGAGATAAAAATCGGGTGCTAGTATTTCCAAATAGCGGATAAGCATAAGCTCCTTTTTCAATTACAACAGTAGTTTGTTTTTCAGAATTATAACCCCAAACATCTAGGTGTATAGTCGTTTCTTTAAGGTTTCCTGCCGTTTGAAGATCAGAAATGGTATAGCGTAAAGGTTCAATTGTTATTTTATTTTTTTTCCTCTTTTCCGAAATCTCAACCAGTTCACTTTCATACGGGAAAAGTCCAACAGCTTTTGGCAACCCTTTATTATATCTACCGCGTTCGTCTTTTTCTCTTTCTTCAAATAAGCCAGTGGTTGTGCTTCCGTCTCCTGCGGCGGTTAGAATATTTACAAAATAGTCTGCTTCACCTCCGAGACTTTTGAATAGTTCAAAGGCGCGTTGTTTCACCCAAATATTGACACATTTATTCAGTGCATCTAGCGTATTTTTTTTCTGTTCATCGCTCAAAAACTTCAAGCCAGTTAATAGTGCAACTTTATTATCAAAGGTTAAAGATGGATCTAAAATACTTTCAACTTTTGGATGCGTGTAAGTTGTGTCTTCTTTAATTTTGAGTGCTTGTTGCGGTAAAAAAGAAACTAGAAGCGTTTCAAAAGTTTTGTAATCATTCTCTAAATTGTCTTTCTGTAAATCTTTCTTGCGCTTAGAGAGTAGTAATTTATTCAGTTCCCACAATGC
>JBMYYC010000016.1:0-43000 GCA_049609045.1 Lishizhenia sp.
CGTCATAATACTGTTTTAAATTCGGATTTTCTGTTAAAATTGAATTGTCAATATCTCTTGTATCTCCAATTACCTTTGCCGGATTTCCACCAATTACTGCAAAATCTGGAAATGTACCTTTTACAAAACTATAAGCAGTAACTATAGAACCTTTTCCAATATCTGTATTTGGCATTATCACACTGTGCGGACCAATAAAAGAGTACTTCCCTATTCTAACTTTACCTTCACCGTAAGCAATTTTGTCGGTTATTTTTGTATAACAAGCTCCGTATAAACGAATAGCATGGTGACTTGAATGAGTTAAAATACTTATAAAATTTGTAATTTGACAACCTTCTTCTATAGTTAAACCATTACTTGCATCTACAAAATTGAATTGACCAATAAACACATTTTCGCCCAAAATTAAATTAGTCTCACCAACTAATGATACAGAGCTTCCTATCCTTGTATTATTAACTTTGTTCCCGTCTTTATCCCTTAGACGACCAACCATTACTGGTTTAATCAATTTTCTGAAATGAAATAAAAGACGTTTTTTCACTATTAATAATTTCGCGTTTTACACAAATGTACAAATTGTAAGGTTAGTTCTCTAAAGCATTTATACTTATTTAATTTATAAATGACTCTAGAAGTTCTAAATCAATTTATCAGAAGCTTTAACGCAGATTAGCTTTATAAATATTACTACAATCAAGTAAGCTGAAAGAGTAAAACTTAATATTTGAATCACTGTTAGAACAGACTGACTCGAAAAACCAAATTTTAACGGCAAAAAATATAGAATTCCTAGTTGCAGCAATGAATTTATCAACCCTAACCAAAAAAATAATTTTTGCTTCTTAATAATTAACGGAATAGTTGAAATGGGTGAACTAACAAATTTCAGGGCTATCCATGGGGTTAATACTTCCACTATCTGACCTGCATGACGCCATTTTTCTCCGAAAACCCAAGCAAACAAATCGTCTCCATAAAGAAAGAGAATTAAAAAGGGAATGATAGATAAAGCGGTCAGAATTAGTGTGGTTTTTCTGAGCATTGTATACAGAGGCAATTTGTTATTGTACATTTCTGATGCTTTCTGAAAAAAAGCTTGACCTATAGTTGTTCCTATCAAAGCTAAAGGTAAACTCATTATCATTAACCCAAAACTAAAACTACCAAATACATCTTTACCAAAATAGGCTACAAATAAAATTGCAATTAACACCTCTCTACCAGTATCTATTAAGGTGTGGGGTAAATTTAATCTCGGAAAATCTTTATGCTCTTTTAATAATGCGCGCTGTTTAGGTGCAGAGGATTGATTTACTTCTAATTTATTTTCTGAGAAAAACTGTTTGAGATATACAACTGTTCCCGCAATAACACCTAACAAAGTAGCTAATAATAATCCGAAAGACCCCATTGAAAGTAAACCTGCTCCAACTTTGGACAAACTCATGCCTAGCGCTCCGATAGTTTTGGAGTAAGAAATTGATCTAAACCACTTTTTTCTTATCGCATAATTGAGTCCAACATTTCTAAAAACAGAAAAGAATATGATCAAACCAATAATCATATTATATAAAACGGTTATTGGAAAATTATCTGTGAACAAAGCATAAACAACACTACCAATGATAAAAAGAAGAAATACAAAAAAAGCTATAGTTAAGGCTATTCTTACAATTTGAAAAGCATGCGCATCTTTTTTAGGTAATGGAATAGAAAGTTCGTAGCGCAAAGTTCCAATAGAAACAATAAATGCAATTATTCTAAGGTAATAGTTTAACTCTCCAATTTCGCTCGTCTCAAAAAGACGAGCAACAATAGGCTGAAAACCAAAATGTATTAACTGCGCCAAAACTGTTCCGGAAGTGAGAAGCACTACGGATTTTAAAAATTCTGATTTTAGGTTAATATTCTTGAGCATTTGTGCAGTTTTATTTTACAAACTCTCTAAATATTCGTTTATTCCTTCTTGGAAGGTATATTTTGGTTGATAGCCCAAATTAGAAGTAATTGCAGATATGTTTGCTAAAGAATGTTTCACATCTCCGGCACGCTCTGGTCCAAACTTCACTTTTAAATCTACAGATTGATTCAGTTTTTTTAGTCCAACCGCTAAACTTTCTATCACTTTATTTAAAGACAACGCATCTCCGCATGCTACATTATAGACTTTCCCAAATGCTTCTTGGTTCTCAGAAATTAATGCTCTTTCATTTGCTTGTACCGCGTTTTTGACATATGTAAAATCGCGTGTTTGTTCTCCATCACCATTAACCGTAATTAAATCTCCGTTACGCATTTTTGCTAAAAATTTTGGTATTGCCGCAGCATAAACACCATCTGGATCTTGATTTGGACCAAAAACATTAAAATAACGCAAACCTACAACTTCCATTCCATGCAAATCGAAATATACTTTAGCGTATTGCTCATTTAGTTTCTTGGTAACAGCGTAAGGTGAAATCGGATTTCCTTCCTCGCCTTCTCTTTTCGGAAGTTGAATGGCGTCTCCATATACAGAAGAAGAACTCGCATAAACAAAACGCTTCACTCCTTTTTCTTTGGCAGCGTGTAGCATATTCAAAAATCCGGTTGCATTTATACTATGCGTTCTATGCGGATGTTCTATAGATCTGGGAACAGAACCTAATGCTGCTTGGTGCGAAATTGCGTCTATTCCTTCCAAGGCATTATAACAGTCTTGTACAGAGCAAATATCGCCCTCCAAAAACTCAAAGTTTGGATGTTCTAAAAAAGGCTCAATGTTTTGATGGTTACCTGTAATTAAATTGTCTAAAACTCTTACAAAAGCTCCTTTATCGAGTAAACTCTTACAAAGATTAGAACCAATAAAGCCGGCACCGCCAGTTACAAGTATTTTTTTTTCTTTGAAATTCACAGTAGAAAGATATAAAAAACGAGTTATATTTCTATAACTCGTTTTTGTTAGTGTAATTATTTTGCGTAGTTGACAGAGCGTTTTTCTCTAATCACGGTAACTTTTACCTGACCAGGATACGTCATCTCTGTTTGAATTTTTTGTGAAATTGCGAAGGATAATTCATCGGCTTTTAAATCCGTTACTTTATCTGCTTCTACTAATACTCTAAGTTCTCTACCAGCTTGAATTGCATAGGCATTATTCACACCATCGTAAGCTAAAGCCAAACCTTCTAGGTCTTTAATTCTCTTAATATAACTTTCAACTATTTCTCTTCTTGCTCCAGGTCTTGCTCCAGAAACAGCATCACAAACCTGAACGATAGGTGCGATTAATGATTTCATTTCTACCTCGTCGTGGTGAGCACCAATGGCATTACAAACGTCTGGCTTTTCTCCGTACTTCTCTGCCCATTTCATACCTAAAACAGCGTGCGGTAATTCTGGCTCTTCGTCTGGAACTTTTCCTATATCGTGTAATAATCCTGCTCTTTTTGCAAGTTTAACATTTAAACCAAGCTCTGCTGCCATAACCGCACAAAGGTTTGCTACTTCGCGCGAGTGCTGTAACAAGTTTTGACCGTAAGAAGAACGATACTTCATTCTACCAACCGCAATAATCAATTGTGGATGTAGTCCATGAATCCCTAAATCAATACATGTTCTTCTTCCTGTTTCTGCAATTTCTTCGTCTAGTGACTTTCTTGTTTTTGCTACAACTTCTTCAATTCGAGCTGGGTGAATTCTACCATCAGAAACCAATTGATGCAAAGCCAGTCTTGCGATTTCTCTACGAATTGGATCAAAACAAGATAAAATAATAGCTTCTGGAGTGTCGTCTACAACAATTTCTACACCTGTTGCAGCTTCTAATGCTCTAATATTTCTTCCTTCTCTACCGATAATTCTTCCTTTCACCTCATCTGAATCAATATTAAATACTGAAACTGAGTTTTCAATTGCTTGTTCTGTAGCAACTCGCTGAATGGATTGAATTACAATTTTCTTAGCTTCTCTACTTGCGTTCAACTTTGCTTCCTCAGTAATGTCTTTAATGTAAGACATTGCATCTGTTCTTGCTTCGTCTTTTATTGCCTCCATCATTTGCTTTTTTGCATCTTCTGGTTGCAATCCGCTGATTCTTGACAACTCTAAAACTCGCTTTTGCTGCAGTTTATCTAACTCTTCTTTCTTAGATTCTACAATCGCTAGCTTGTCATCGTAAGATTGTTGTTGTTTGGCCAACGTTTTTTCTTTACGACTAACTTCTTCTGTTTTCTGAGAAAGTGATTTTTCTTTGTTTTTCACTCTATCTTCAGTAGATTGAAGCTTACGTTCACGATCTTTCATTGTTTTCTCGTGGTTCTCTTTCAAGTTCAAAAACTTCTCTTTTGCCTGAAGAATTTTTTCTTTTTTCAACGCTTCTCCTTCCGTTTCAGCTTCTTTTAAAATTTGCTCTTTCCTTTTCTTGAGCAAAACATTCTGGACAATGAAAATTGCGATAGCACCTATCACAACTCCTACAATTATCCCTATTATCAAATTTACATCCATAGTTTATAAATAAAAAAATCCCACAATGCATAGCGTGTGCTAACATCTGCGGGAAACTTGTGTTTAAATCAGCGTTTATGCTTTCAGACTATCTGCAACTTCTTGTAAAAGCAGTAACAACTCACCTTCATCTACTGACGGTGTTTGTGGTGCTTCTGTACTTTTAGTTGCAAGCTGCAAAGCGGTCATCGCTAATAAATCTTGCATATCTTTAACGGCATAATTGTCTTGTAGCTTTTTGATACTTTTATTTATGGTATCGGCAGCCAAATTAATCTTCTCCTGCTCCGCCTCATTAACGGTTAGCGGATAACTTCTTCCGGCTACAACTACTTTTATAGACAATTTGCTCATCTTATTTTATTGCTTCAAACGATTTATACAATCGTCAATTTCCCTTACTAAGGCATCAATTTCTAAATCGTTGTTTGGGGCCGACTTTTCAACCACAACTTCTTTAGCTTGCTGCACTAGAACCTCTACTTTAGAGTTTAAGTCACTTACTTCTTTTTCTTTTGTTTCCAAGTTAGAAATGAGTGTAGAAACCTTTTCATTTAGGCTATCATTTTCTAAACGAACACTTTGCAACTCAGATTTCAATTGAGCTGAACGCGATTTTATATCGTTTATTATTTGTTTAATCTCTTCCATAGAATGGTTATTACAAATGTAGCATTAGAGATTGACTAATCAAACAAAATGAGAATTAAAAAATTCAAGAAGAATTTATACTTTACGCTTACACATTTAACAATAGTTTGGGTAGTAAAGCAATAAAAACGACCTCTCTTTATTGAGAAGCCGTTTTGTTTTAATACAACTTTCTAAAACAATAAACCGAACTTTAGGTTTTACTCTTTTACAAATTTTAATATTTTACTATTTTCCAATTTAATAAAATAAACTCCTTCTTTCAAAGTGTTTACATTTATCTTTTCCTTATTATTTGCTTCTCCTGATTGTACCTCTTCAGCAAGTATATTATATATTGTGTAATTCTCTTTTTCACTTAATCCGCCAACTTGAATATAATTGGTACAAGGGTTAGGAAAAAGTGTAATTTCATTATCTAAGACAAAATCATCTGTACTTGCGGCTGGATTTGTAGAGCGCGTGTAGCTAAAACCTCCTTGTCCGCCATTATCTCCAGATGCCCAGGATAGAAAATTTACATCTATATAAATGTCCTCAGTTATTAAATGTAAAACCATCGGTGAGAGTAAAATATAGTCTCCAACATTATCCTGAAGAGTTCCAACAAACCTATCAAAAGTAAGGTTATTTATTCCGTCTGATATGGAACCAATTGCCCACTCTGTATCTGCCGGAGAAAGAGTTGAATCATAAGGTCCGGTTTGACTTGTTTCTACTGCTATGTTAAAAATACTCTGATTGTTTAGTCTTGTTAGCCATACATTACTCGTAATTCTATCTTGATTGGCTTCTAAATTCCAATCTGCTCCATCTGCTTTTGTAAATGTTATTGATGGGCCCGTCCATAATGTTTGTGCTGAAGAGTTTAATGCTAACGCAAACAGAACGGTAAAAAAGTAAAGTTTTTTCATACAAAAATTAATTAGTGGTTTATATTATATATCTAATTGCGAAGCAGTTTAAGCACTTAAGTACAACTAAATATAGCGAATAAATTTTAATACTATTTTATTTTAACATTTTTATTGATACTTATTTCTCTATAAAAATTTCGAAAAATAACACACAAAAAAAAGGCTTCTCAAGATTGAGAAGCCTTTGTATTTTTTAAGTCATACTACTTATACAAGCATCATAACTGGATTTTCTAAAAAGTCTTTAAGTGTTTTCAAGAAAGCAGAACCTACGGCTCCGTCTACCACTCTATGATCACAAGAAAGTGATAACTTCATTACGTTTCCTGGAACAATTGCACCGTTTTTAACCACTGGCGTTTGTTTAATTTGTCCGACAGACAAAATACAACCGTTTGGAGGATTAATAATTGATGTAAAATCTTCTATTCCGTACATTCCAAGGTTAGAAACGGCAAATGTTCCGCCCTGCATTTCTTCCATTCCTAGTTTTTTATCTCTTGCTCTACTTGCAAGATCTTTTATCTCTGAACCGATTTCTGAAATACCTTTGTTGTCTGTAAATTTAACTACTGGCACAACTAAACCTTCGTCTACCGCAACGGCAACACCTACGTGAATATGATCATTGTAACGAATAGCATCTCCTAACCAATCTGCATTTACCTTCGGATGCTTTCTTAAGGCAGAAGCTACTGCTTTAATCACCATATCATTAAACGAAACTTTAACTCCGTCTTGTGAATTAATTGCTTTTCTGGCTGCTATTGCGTTATCCATGTCTACTTCCATTTTTAAATAGAAGTGCGGTGCAGAAAATTTAGATGCCGTTAACGATTTTGCAATGGCTTTTCTCATTTGAGAGTTTGGCACGTCTGTGTAAGACTCTACACCTGGCGTTGTCATTCTTGCCGGAGCGTTCCCACCTGCTGCAGGTACATACGGCTTGTAGTGCTCTACATCTGCCTTAACAATTCTGCCGTTTTCTCCAGTACCTTTAACCAAAGCGATATCAATACCTTTTTCTTCTGCTAATTTTTTAGCTAAAGGAGAAGCAAATATTCTGTCTCCATTTTCTGAATGCGTAGGCGTTTTTTCTGTTGGCGCAACTACTTTTGGCACTTCAGCTGCTGGTGCAGGCTTCACTTCTTCTGCCTTAGGCTCCTCTTTTACTGGCGCTTTTTCTTCCGCAACAGAAGCTTTCGCTCCTTGCTCTTTTAAAATAGCAGCAACATCTTCACCTTTTTCTCCAATAATTGCTAGAATATCGTTTACAGGAGCTGTTGCTCCTTTTTCTATACCAATATGTAAAAGTACACCATCGTAAAAAGATTCAAACTCCATAGTTGCCTTATCGGTTTCTATTTCCGCCAATAATTCTCCTGATGAAACTTCGTCTCCTACTTGCTTGTGCCATTCTGCTACAACTCCCTCTGTCATTGTATCAGACAACTTGGGCATTAAAATAACTTCTGCCATTTACTTTAGTGTTTAATATTCTTTAATATATGGATAATCTTGCTGCATGTACACGTCTTCGTAAAGTTCGTGTGCTTCTGGATATGGAGAGTTTTCTGCAAATTCTATTGATTCTTGCACTTCTTTCTTAACCCAGTCTTGTATTTCTGTGATTTCTTTTTCTGAAAGAAATTTGTTTTCTTGTATTACTTCTAAGCAATGTTCTATCGGATCTTGTGCTTGGTACTCTGCAACCTCATCTTTTGTTCTATATTTTTGAGGATCTGACATTGAGTGACCTTTGTAACGATAGGTTCTAATATCTAACAATGTTGGTCCGTCTCCTCTTCTAGCTCTATCTGCTGCTTCTTCTACCGCTTCATGCACAGCTTCTGGCGACATTCCGTTCACAGATTGCGAAGGCATTTCGTAAGAATCTCCTATTTTAGATAAATCTGTAACATTAGTAGTACGTTCTACCGAAGTTCCCATCGCATAATTATTATTTTCGATAATAAATATCACTGGTAACTTCCAGTTCATCGCCATGTTGAAAGTTTCGTGTAATGCACCTTGACGCACAGCACCATCTCCCATAGAAACACAAACCACATTGTCTGTACCTTTATATTTCTCTGCAAAGGCAACACCAGCTCCCATAGGAATTTGAGCTCCTACAATACCATGACCACCCATGAAATTCTTTTCTTTATCAAAAAAGTGCATAGAACCACCTTTACCTTTAGAGCAACCTGTTGTTCTACCGTAGAGTTCTGCCATTAAAACACGAGGATCTGTTCCCAATCCAATTGGATGTGCATGATCTCTGTAGGCCGTCATGTGAGAATCTGTTGGCTTAGTTCCAGAAACAGTTCCTGCAACTACAGCTTCTTGTCCTATATAAAGGTGACAAAACCCACCAAATTTTTGTTGAATATATAACTGACCTGCTTTTTCCTCAAACTTTCGCATGAGCAACATGTCTTTATACCATTTGATATATTGTTCTTTAGAAAACTTCAGCTTTTTCTTTGCTGCGCTTTTACGCGTTGTTTTCTTTGGAGTTGAAGCTGTTTTTGTAGCCATAACACTTTACCTTTTACTTAGACTGGCAAATATAGAATTTTAGTTTTAATATTTGAAAGTGAAAATTGAGAGAAAAGAGAATTATTTTGTCACTTATCTTGATAATTGCTGAATTAACTTTTAATCATCTATTCAAATTTGTTCTTTCTGCGTGCTTCTTTCTAGTTTTTCGTTTTGCTCTTCGCTTTTACTATTTAACGAGCTGGCTAATCCAATTGCTATAAACGGAAAAGTAATTACATAAATTGAGCAACCAACTATTATTAGAAAAACACGAACAATTGTACCTCCTTCAATTGCAAAAAATGAAATCAACCCATTGAAATAAGATATACATCCACGCAGTAAGAAGACACTACCAAAGTAGATTAAAACACCTAACATAATCACTTTAAATGTTTTTAAATTTAAACTCTTTTTCAACGTTTTTTTAGAAGAAAATGTAGATTTATATAATATAAAGAAAACAAATAAAACGGTTATGCCATTAACTACACTTACCAAAGTGCTAGATGTGCTGTTTACTGTTCCTAAAACTTCTAAAAAGACTTCTACAGAATCATTATTTAATTTCAACGTATTATTTCTTTCCAAATAGTGATTTACTATGGTAGCTGCTATAATTACCCCTAAACTTTGAAGCAGTGCTTTAGTTCGTTTATTGGTCAATACATTAACATTAAAGTCAGCATCTTTTCGTGTAAGGTTTCGCAATAAAATTAGGCCTCCAAAATAGTAAAACACTACTTCAATAAGAAAAGTGAAGCCCATGTTAGAGCTAAAAAAAGTATACGACACAATTCCTTCAAAAGAATAATTCGCCTCAATTACTCCTAAAGAATATAACAAAGCGGTTATAAAAAAAGAGACAAAAACAATCAAAACATTTAGAACTAAGAACAATAAAAGCCATCTCCAAAAGTCTTTTCTTGTATTGGAATTATAATTTATTTCAATGTTTTGTGCAGTAGAAGCTATAATTTTTGATATCATATTTTTTTAAAAAAAGTAAGTTACAAATAAAAAACAAAAACTCCCACCTCAATTAAGAAATGGGAGTTTAAATCTATTTTTAGAAAAGTCTTAATTCATGAATAAACGAATAGACTTTGCAACTTCTTTCTTTAAACACGGACGCTCTACAATATAATCTAAGAAACCATGTTCTAGAACAAACTCTGAGCGTTGGAAACCATCTGGTAAATCTCTACCAATTGTTTCTTTTACTACTCTTGGTCCGGCAAATGCAATAAGAGCATCAGGTTCTGCAATATTAATATCTCCTAACATAGCAAAAGAAGCTGTTACACCTCCTGTAGTTGGATCTGTTAAGAAAGAAATATATGGTAATCCGGCTTCGGCCAACTGCGTTAGTTTAGCAGAAGATTTTGCCATTTGCATAAGCGACAAACCAGCTTCCATCATACGTGCACCACCAGATTTAGAGATAATCATTAGCGGACATTTGTGTTTTATGGCATGATCTACTGCTCTTGCAATTTTTTCTCCAACCACAGAGCCCATAGAACCTCCAATAAAGGCAAAATCCATGGCAGTTATCACACAACCCTGACCTTCAATTTTACCATATGCTGTTCGTATAGCATCTGTTAAACCTGTTTTCGCCTGCGTAGCTTTTACTCTATCTGTGTATTTTTTAGTATCTGTAAATTTTAGCGGATCTCCAGAAGAAATCTTCGCGTCATATTCTTTATACTTTCCTTCGTCAAAAAAGATTTCAAAATACTGTTCAGACCCGATCTTTTCATGATAGCTGCATCTATCACAAACGTATGCGTTTTTCTCGTGATCTTCTGAAGTAACTACCGTTTTACATTTTGGACACTTGTACCAAAGTCCTTCTGGCGTTTCTTTCTTATCTTTAGTTGAGGTAGTAATACCTTCTTTTTCTCTTTTAAACCAACCCATAGTTAATGTGTTTTATTTAGCCAACGAATTTACGTTGTTTAAATCTTCAAATGCTCTTGTTAATCTTTTTACAAAAGTCAATTCTCCTTCGCGCATCCATTTTCTTGGATCGTAGTATTTCTTGTTTGGTAATTCTTCTCCTTCTGGGTTACCAATTTGCGTTCTAAGGTAATCAATTTTTGAATCAACATAATCTCTCACACCTTCTGTAAAAGCAAATTGTAGATCTGTATCAATATTCATTTTGATTACTCCGTAGCCAATAGCTTCTCTTATCTCCTCTAAAGAAGAGCCAGAACCTCCATGAAAAACAAAATCTACAGGGTTCGTACCCGTGTTGTATTTTTCTTGAATGTAACTTTGAGAATCTCTTAAAATAGTAGGCGTTAATTTTACATTACCTGGTTTGTAAACACCGTGTACGTTTCCGAAAGCTGCCGCGATAGTAAAACGATCAGAAATCTTTTTCAATTCCTCATAAGCATATGCAACTTCTTCTGGTTGTGTATACAATTTCGAAACATCAACATCTGTGTTGTCTACTCCATCTTCTTCTCCACCCGTAATTCCTAATTCAATTTCTAAAGTCATACCCATTTTGCTCATACGCTGAAGGTATTTTTTACAAATCTCTATGTTTTCTTCCATTGGTTCTTCTGATAAATCTATCATATGAGAACTATACAAAGGCTTTCCAAACATTTCGAAATTCTTTTCAGAAGCAGCTAACAAACCATCAATCCAAGGCAGTAACTTTTTAGCTGCGTGGTCTGTATGTAAAATAACTGTTGCTCCGTAAAGCTCAGCCATGTCATGAATATGCTTTGCTCCTGTAACGGCTCCTGCAATTGCTGCTTTTTCTTCAGCATTGTTTAAAGACTTCCCTGCATTGTACAAAGCTCCACCGTTAGAGAATTGAATAATTACAGGAGAATTTAGTTTAGCAGCTGTTTCCATCACTGCGTTTACTGAAGAGGAACCAACAACGTTAACAGCTGGCAATGCGTATCCATGCTTCTTCGCATGATTGAAAATTGCTTGCACCTCGTCTCCTGTTGCTACTCCTGGTTTTATGTTATGCGCCATTTTGAAAAATTCAATTTGTGGGAGCAAAAATAATCTAAATGTTTTTAGAGCGAAAGAAAATAGGAAATGATTTACGCACAGTTATTGAATACGATTAATTATTTGTTGGTTTAAAAAGCATAGAAATCGAGTTCACGCAGTGTCTTGTATTTTTATCTGTAAAGCGTTCTCCTTCAAAAACGTGACCTAGATGTCCTTCACAATTGGCACAAACAATCTCCACTCTTCTACCATCTGCATCTGCTACACGCTTAACCGCTCCGCTTATTTCATCGTCAAAAGACGGCCAACCACAACCAGAAGAAAATTTATCCTCTGATCGGTAAAGTTCCGATTCGCACTGTCTACACGCATATACGCCTGCTTCTTTGTGATTGTCAAACTCTCCTGTAAACGGACGCTCAGTTCCTTTGTTCAAAATAACTCTTTGCTCTTCAGCATTTAATGTATTGTATTCTTCTGGTTTCTTCATCCACTTAATTATTGCACACAAAAATAAAAAGAACGAAAAAAAATAATCTTAAATGCTTATTTTATTTAAACTTTGTAGCTAGACAAGACAGAAATGAATAGAAAAGACCAAATTGAGGATTTAATTGAATTATTGAAGCTAGAAAAAAAAGCGCAATCCGAGAAATGGACCCTTTCGGAAAACACCACTCTAAAGCAACTTAAAGCCCAAGGATTGGTTATACACCCCATAAAGATTATTCGAAAAACATTTGGATATGCAGATTATCCTACCTTAGAATTTTCTATTCCTTTTGATGGAGATTACAGTAATTTTAAATCCGGTTGTTCTGTTGAATTAATTGGTTCTAACGATAAAACATGTGCTGCCTTTTTAAACTATGTTCAAGGAAAAAAAGGTGAGATAAGATTATTTGCACCTGATTTTCCGGAGTGGACAGAAGACAAAGGACTGGGAATTAAACTTGTGCCTGACGACAGATCTTTCAATGAAATGGAAAAGGCTTTAAAAAATCTAAAACAGGATGAACGAAGTGTTTCTAGCAAACTATTCAATGTGATCCACGGTTTTTCAACTCAAATAGTTACCAACCCGAACAATTATCAAAACAAAGAACTTAATTTATCTCAAAATGTAGCTATACAAAAAATGATCTCCAATCAAGATGTTTGCATACTTCATGGTCCGCCCGGAACAGGAAAAACCACAACTTTGATTGAAGGAATTAAGCAATTAACACAAAAAGGCGAAAAAGTATTGGTTGCTGCTCCCAGTAACACCGCGGTTAATCATATTGCTTTAGGATTAATTAAAGAAAACATCCCTGTACTTCGATTGGGTAACACTAGTAAAGTAGACGAAAAATTATTGCCGTTTACACCAGAGGGAATTTTAAGTAATAGTGAAGACACAAAACGTATTAAAAAACTAAAAATACAAGCTAATGAGTTTAGAAAATTAGCAAATCAATACAAAAGAAGCTTTGGAAAAGCAGAACGTGAACAGCGCAAGTTATTGGTTAAAGAAGTAAAAGCGATTCGTTCTGAAATTAAAAATATTGAACAAGCTGGAATAGAAAGTGCTTTTAACTCTGCCAAAGTAATTTGCGGAACTCCAGTTGGTTTAATGCATGAATTGTTAGAAGACAAAGCATTTGATTGCGTAATTATCGATGAAGCAGGACAATGCCTTGAGCCAATGGCTTGGGTTGTTTTACAAAAAGGAAATCGGCTTGTTCTTGCCGGCGACCCTTTACAACTTCCTCCAACAGTTATTTCTGAAGAAGCTGCTAAAAAAGGACTCACAATATCAATTCTAGAACGTTGTTTTAAAACGGGGTTAACTTCAAACCTATTAAACACACAATATAGAATGAAAAGCGATATTGCAGGATTCTCTAGCACGTTCTTTTATGAAAACAAACTGCAAACAGCTGATCATTTAATTTCTGATGAAAAAAACATTTGTTTCATAGATACTGCAGGAAGTGATGCTGAGGAAAAAAAAGGGCAAGATGGCTACAGTTTAAATAATCCGAAAGAATTAGAAGTAATTGAACAACTTATAAATAGTGAATTAATTGACAGTTCAAAGACTGCTTTCATTTCGCCGTATGCAGGTCAAGTTTCATTGCTGAAAAGTAGTTTTAGAAATCTTCGTGCTTTTACAATAGACTCGTTTCAAGGTCAAGAAGCCAATACAGTTGTAATCTCTCTAGTGAGAAGTAACAACGAAGGAAATATCGGATTTTTGAAAGATTATAGGAGAATGAATGTTGCTTTAACACGCGCAAAAGAAAAACTGTTTGTTATTGGAGATAGTAGTACTTTAGGAACGGATAAATTTTACGGTTCTTTTTTAGATTATGTTGAAGAAAATGGAAGTTACAAGAGTGTTTTTGAGTTGGTTTATTAGGGATTAGAGATGAGGCACGAGGGATGAGGGATGAGTTTTGATTTTGTGGGAATTAAGCGAGAGATGGTGATTTGAGGATAAAAATAATTCTTTGAATCTGAGGAAAGTCTCGCACTTTAACTCATAAGTTAGTATTGGAGGAGCGATAGTCGAGCGTTTTCTCTGTGATACAGACGATGCATTCGTAACAGATATAAAAAAATGATGATGAAATATATAACAATAGCAATTACACTTTGGATTTTGAGTAGTTGCATAAAAGCAAAACATGCAGATTTAGTTGTACACAATGCTACCATTCATAGTATAGATGGAAAAATGCAGGTATTTGAAGCCATGGCAATTCGCGATGGAAAAATAATAGAACTTGGTCCAGAAAGAGAAATCTTAAACGCATACAGCGCAGATCGATTTATTAATGCAGAAAAAAAAGAAGTATATCCTGGCTTGCACGATGCGCACGGTCATATAATGAGCTACGCCAAACAACTTTTAGTGTGCGATTTAGTTGGAGTTAGTTCTTACGAAGCCATGATTACACGTTTGGAAAAATTTGCGCAGAAAGAAAATCCGAAAGTAATAGAAGCTAGAGGTTGGGACCAAAGTCTATGGAGTAATTCTGAACTGCCAAACAACTCTTTACTTAATGAAGCTTTTCCCGACATCCCTGTAGTTTGCACAAGAATTGATGGTCATGCCATGCTTGCAAATAATAAAGCCTTAACCTTAGCCGGTATAAACAAAAACACCAAGGTAGAAGGCGGAAAAATTATTGTTAAAAATGATACCTGTACTGGACTAATTTTAGACATGGCGATAGAAATTGTAAAAGTAAAGCTACCTAAACCTAGTAAAAAAACACTGAAAGACGCAATACTGAAAGTACAAGAAGAATTAATTGCCTACGGAATAACAAACGTTCATGAAGCTGGTTTAATGATGGAGGAGTTTGAATTATTTGATGAATTAACTAGTGAAAATAAATTAAAACTCTCTGTATATGCCATGCTTTTCCCTAATCAAGAAAGCTTTGATTTTATAGCCAAAAATGGAATCTATAAGAATGGAAATCTCACAGTTAGAAGTTTTAAAATTATTGGAGATGGATCTTTAGGCTCTAGAGGTGCCTGTCTGCTACACAAATACAGTGATGAAGATACAAAAGGGTTTTTAACTACTTCCTTGTTTGATATTCGAACGACTGCTGCCTTTGCCAAAAAACACAACTATCAGATGAATACCCACTGCATTGGAGACAGCACCAATAGAATTCTACTAAACGTAATTGATACACTTTGGAGTGATAACGATGACCACAGATGGAGAATTGAACATGCACAAGTAATTGAACAAACAGATTTTGATCTATTCAGTAAAAGCAATGCAATACCTTCTGTACAACCTACACACGCAGTAAGCGATATGCGATGGGCAGAAAACAGAATTGGAACAGATCGCTTAAAAGGTGCTTATGCCTATAAAACACTTTTAAACCAGAGAAAAATGATTGTTTTCGGAACCGATTTTCCTGTAGAAAAAACCAACCCATTTTTAACCTTACATGCAGCATTGAATAGAAAAAATGAGGACAATGAACCTGAAAATGGATTTATTCCTGAACAAAAAATTGATTTTGAAGATTGTATTCGCGCCATGACATTTTGGGCTGCTATGGCAAGATTTGAAGAAAATACTAGCGGAAGTCTAGAGAAGAACAAGGACGCGACTTTTGTAATTCTTGATAATCCTATGCAACGTGGAAAAATATACCAGGCAAATTATGCTTGGAAAACTTTCCATGCCGGATCAGAAATCTTCTCTATGGATTAAATTGCGGAAAGCCCAAATATTTAATAGTAAATGGTAAGGCAATCAAAATAAATTCGCATATTCGTTACAGACGTAAACTTGCACTATGATAGAAATAGAAAACTTGAGGAAAGAATTTATTCTTTCCAAAAAAAATAAAAAAGAATTAAATACTACAGATAATAAAGCAGTTGCCGTAAATGGAATTAGTTTCAACTGCCAGCCAGGGAGAGTATTCTCATTACTTGGTCCAAACGGAGCAGGAAAAACCACTACACTGCGCATGCTTTCCACCATTTTCAAACCAACTTCTGGTACAATTCGAATTGCAGGAATTGATGCTATCGCTGAACCCGAAAAAGCAAGAAAAAAAATTGGTTTTCTAACTGGTTCTACAGGTTTGTATGCGCGATTAACTCCAGATGAATTTGTAAAGTACTTTGCAGACTTATATGGCGTAAGCAAAGAAGATTTTGAAAAAAGGAAGAAATATCTTTACGATTTACTAGACATACATCCTTTTAAAGGAAAAAGAATAGGAAAGCTTTCTACGGGAATGAAACAAAAAGTTTCTATTTGTAGAACAATGATACACGACCCAGAAGTAGTCGTATTTGATGAACCTACAAGTGGATTAGATGTAATTACAGCAGAAAACATCATTCAACTTATTCGCGATTGTAAAGCGCAAGGTAAAACGGTTATTTTTTCTTCGCACATTATGAGTGAAGTTGATTTACTTTGTGATGATATTGCAATTATTCATCAGGGAAATCTTTTATACTCTGGAGAAATGACAGCCTTCAAAAATCAAATGCAAGCCGAAAACCTTACGGCAGAATTTATCCGAATTGTTAACCAATCTAAAGCTGAAAACATATGATTACTACTATATTTTTAAAAGAACTAAAAGATACATTACGCGATAGAAGAACTTTGATCACAATGATCTTAATTCCTGTATTAATTTTTCCAATCGCCATTAAGTTATTCACCGGGATTTCTGATAGTTTTTCAAAAGAAGCTGCTGAAAAAACACTTAAAATTGGTGTGATTTCAGACAATAAAAACAATCAATTCCTTCAAAATTTAACAGAAATACCAGAAGGCTTTGGGAACAAAGAAATTGTTTATTTCAAAGACCGTGAAACGATTAGTACATTAATCAATCAAGATAGTTTGCAACTTGGTTTAATTATTCCTACAGATTTAGACAAAGCCATTTCTAATGGAGAGTTTACGAAAGTAGAATTTCTATTCAATGCTACAGATGTAGGTTATAAAGATAGAGCGAAAGCTTATGCCGACATCATATTATCTAAAGTAAAAGCAAGCAGATTAGAATCTTTAGGAATTACAGAAAATAATGTTGAACCTTTGAAGATAGAATATATAAATATCGCATCAGACAAAGAGGTTTTCGGGAAGCTAATTGGAGGTATTTTGCCTTATATTTTTATTGCTTTCGGCTTTTTAGGTTGCATGTATCCTGCGATTGATTTATTTACTGGAGAAAAAGAAAGAGGTACTATTGAAACTTTACTTACCACACCAATAGCACGTTACAAAATATTAATTGGAAAAATGGGCGTTGTTGTTTTATCCGGACTGGCAGCTGCTACATTTGCGCTTGTTGGATTGTATTTGTCTTTTAAAGTATTCAATCTTGTTGAAGATCCACGATTAATTAAACTAATTTCTAGTGTTCTCACGCCAACATTTATTATTTCGCTTTATGCTTTGCTAATTCCGCTGACAGTATTCTTTGCTGGAATAATGATTCCTGTTTGTGTTTATGCCAAAACCTTTAAAGAAGCGCAAAGTATTATTACTCCGTTAAATATTGTTTTGGTTTTACCTGCTATGATTGGTTTTTTTCCGGGAATAGAGTTAAACCTAATAACAGCATGTATTCCTATTGTCAATGTTGTTTTGGCTACTAAAGAATTAATCGCTGGTACTTTAGATATTGGTTTATTATCATTAAGCTTTCTAGTAATGCTAACGTTAGCGCTTTTAGCAGTATTCATTTCTTATAAAAGATTTGATAACGAGGCAAGTGTTTTAGCAGATTAAAAGAACTCTACTCACAAAGTATAAAAGCGAAAAATCTTACTGATTTTTCGCTTTTTTGTTGTGTCAATACATTAAGCCAAATAAATAAAGTGGAATTTTATTACCAAAACCCATTTCTATTCTGTCTGCTGCAATAAAAGCGTTAGCAAGACCTTTTATCTGCCCTTGTTTTTTACTTCTTCCACCTACTTCAAAAGTAAAGGTGTCATCAATTAAAAAGTCTGCTTCTTTACTGGTACTAACGTTGTGTTTTACACCTAATTGATGATTAAAAAATGTTTCTCTTATTGTACCCGTGTTTTGTTCTCCAAAATTTAAGGCTGCCATTAAGTTCGTATTCTCTAAATAAATTTTATCTGGTTTTACCAAGTAATTACTTCCCTTCGCACTGGTTTTTAAGTTACTTGTTAACCTTGCTTTCTCTAAATAATCTAAATAATGAAGCGTAGAATTTCTAGAGCTTGTTTCTATTTGTTCTGATAATTTGCTAATATTTGGAATATAAGGTAAGCGACTAGAAAGTAAGAATAAGAGCCTTTTAATTTTATTAATTGTTTTATATTCTGTGTGATAAACCGCTGGAATATCTGTTTCTAAAATAACTTTAATTACATTGTTGAGTTTTAAAAGATATTCATCTTCTCCTTCTTTAAAGAACGGATAGACACCTATCTCTATGTACTTATTAAAATGAGGAAGTATAGATATTTCAGACGCAATATTTTGTGCAATAGTTGTATGATTTTGTAAAATTTCTGAGAGAGAATATACCTCCGAAATGTAAACGCCTTCGAAGTTTAAATATTCTCTAAAAGATAAACCATGCAGTTCGTAAGTAACTGCTCTTCTACTCAAATCTGCATCTCCTTTGTTTATTTCTAGAATAGAAGAGCTTGTAAACACAACGTATAAATCTTGGTAATTATCGTAGATACTTTTTATTTCTCTCGACCAATTCTCATATTTATGCACCTCATCTAAGTATAAAAATCTTCCTCCGAGCGCATAAAATTCTTCTACTAGACTGACCAAAGTATTGCCTTGAAAATAAATATCATCTAAACTGGTATAGAGTGTTTTTGAATCTATATTTCTGCATAATTTAATATGTTGTAAAAGCAATGTAGTTTTACCAACACCTCTTGATCCTTTCACAGAGATTAATCTGTTCTCCCAGTTTATTTCATCAAATAAATAACGTTTTACAGTTAGTGATACGTTCATCATTCTTCTTTGAAATTGGGTCACTAATCTTTCTAACGTATTTTCCATAAAACAAATATACTTAAAACTGTATTTACTATAAAACGAAATAATAAATTAATGTATTTTTAAAAATACAATACAAAAAAAACACAAGCTTTAGTAACTGATAGTCAGCGTATAATGCTAAAGTGTTTTTTTTAGTAATTCAAATGAAAAAGCAATTAAAAAATCAGATCACGATAAAAAAAAGAATAAAACCTGCTAGAAAATAAAATCTAATTTGGAAAATCGTTAAAAAAATATGTAAACGCCAAGAGTAAAATTTCCGGCCAAAAAGACCGTATAAACTTAGTACTAAACGTATGCTATTTTACAAAAATTATCTACTGTTTTAGAATCTTTGCACGTCTTACAAAACCATTTTGTTTTACACTAATATGATATACTCCATTTGAAAGGTCTGAAAGATCTAATTTCACATCACTCTTATTCGCGTCTATACTTAAAACCAGCACACCTTTAAAATCATACAGTTCAATTGTACTGGAATGAGCACTATTCAAGCGCAGGGTTATCAAGCTTTCTGTTGGATTCGGATAAACGCTAAACCCTGACTCTAAAGTTGATGCTGAAGTACTTAAATCGAACGGACCAACTGCATACATTTCTTGAAATTCACAACCATAGGCATCTGTAATGTTAAGTGTATAATTTCCATCTGTGAGGTTAAATAAATCTTCTGTATTCATGTTTCCAGGTAACCAATTGATAATATATGGTGCAGAAAAATAATCTAAATCAAGATCAATAGCACCATCTACGCCATTTACCGTAGGAGATATTGTAGCACTCACATTTATAGCACTTGCAACTATGTTAACTGCATTTGAGAATACTTTTGTTGAATCATTACCGTTGGCATCGGTAACGGTTAACGTAACATCGAAAGTACCAGCGTTAGCATAGGTAATGTTTTGCGGATTTTGAACAGAAGATACAGAAGGAGATCCTCCTGTGAATACCCAGTTCCAAGAAATCGGAGTACCAAAACTATTGTCTGTAAAGTCGATTGGAGTATTAACGCAAGTTGAGTTTTTTGAGACGGATAATCCTGGTACTATCGGAACACCTATACAAAAATCATGACTAGCTTGTGAACCAAATGCTGCTGTTGACATACTAACTAAATTGTTTCCTTGATCATCGATAACTGAATACGCACCATTTGGACAAGAACTCGATGTCAAACCATCACCGTAAGAATCATTAATAACAAAAGTGTAGCAACCTTCGGCGAGGCAAACATCTTGTAAAATAGTTTCTGCTTGATTCGCGTATGGACCTCCAGAGGCAACAACATCTCCCGTAGAAAAGTTGGTAATATTCCAAGTGGTTTCAGAACCGTAACAGTCTGTTAATACATCCACCGTAATAGTTGTACCATTACTTAACGCAGAAATTGTTTCGGCTAATTCATTATTCTGCATATCGGCATCATTTACTCCATTTGGCAGTACAACACGAATCAATAAATTTCCAGAATTCGAAGGTAAAGCGAGTGAATTCAAACTTAAAACAACATCTGCATAAGCACTCAACACCCCTGTCCAGTTAAACGATTGATTATAATTATCTATTCCGTATTCTACGGTAAAGGAAGTCACGCTATTCGTTCCAACATTTTTCACTTTTATTTCTGGCGTATAGTTAGCGCTGCAAAAAGTAGGTTCGTAATTGGTAATATCTGTCAGAAAAAGATCATTTGAATTGGTAGTAGAAAGTTGAATTGTTGTTTCCCAGACTCCTCTTCCGTAGGTTGCTGCTCTTAATTTATTTGCTGCTTGGTTAATTTCTAAATCTCTAATATCTACGCGCGATAACCCTTGACTAAAAGGAATAAACTCATTGAGTAATTCATTATAATAATAAACACCAAAATCTGTACCTACATATAAATCTCCATTACTGCCGTATTTGTAAGCAATACAATTGGCTGCTTCTCCTACTAAACCAAAAGAAATATCTGTCCAATTTTGTCCGCCATCAATAGTTTTGAAAACTTTTTCAGTTGCCCCAGTGCCAGACATTGTAATCCAGACTATATTTTCATCTAAATTATGGATTACAATATCGGTAACTCTTTTATCCGGTAAGTTAGTGAAAACGGTGGCATTTGGACCGTCATTTGTGGTTTTAAACAATCCGTCTGTTGTAGCCATATAAATTACATCTGGGTTACTTGGTGCTATTGCAATTTGACGAATTGATTCAGAAACGGTAGTTGTTTTTTGCAACCAGTTTGTTCCGTCAAAATAATACAATTCATTGTATCCTGCATATACGCCGTTTGAATTATCAGGATCTATTTCCATAGGCGTAACCCATGCACCTGTTTCTGGACTACCAATAGAAGATACGGATACTCCGCCATCTGTAGATTCGTACATACTACCTCTTTGAATCATACCATAAATATGATTATCGTCATTCGGATCAATCTCACAATCCATTCCGTCTGCTCCTTTGTAGCACTGCCAACCATTTGCGCCTGTTTTTGTGTAGTAACCACCATTGTCTTGTAAACCTCCAATTATAGCGTTCACATTTTGTTCTGAAACATCTACTTTATAAAATTGCGAAATGCTTAAACCTGCAGATTTATCTGTAAAGTTATTTCCTTGATCATTTGAAATATAAACGCCTCCGTCACTTCCACAATAAACCTTACCATTTTCTGAAGATAAAAAATGTATGTCTGCATGCGTATACGAAGCACTTGTTGGAGCCCACCACGAGTTCAATTGAAACCATTGGTTGTTTTCAAACTTCCAAATATCCAATTCACCGATATAAACTACATCTGCATCTTGATCATCCGCTGCAATAGCTAAATCATACCAAGCTTGATCACCGTTATCCACTAATTCGCTACCTGGCATTAATTCAAAGCTCGCTCCTGTATTTGTTGATTTATAAACAGGTGTATTCGAATTTCCATCATCTACAATTACGTAAACATAACTGTCGTCTGCGGGAGTAACAGCGATAAACATTCTTTCTGAGTTATTGGGTAAACCTGCAGAAATTTCGAAGAAAGAAATACCTCCATCTGAAGATCTGTAAAACTCACTTTCCGTACAAGCATAGACTATATTGCTGTTTGTTGGATGTATTTGAACGTCTATAACTTCTTCTTGCAAAACGTTAATGAATGACTGTGCTCCATTATCGCTTCTTAACAAACCAGCATTCGTTGCTACAAATAATCGATCGGTTAAGGTGTGATCTAAAGCAATGTGATTGGTTACAGCCGAATAAGAAATTGCAGTATTTTGCCAAGTAAGTCCCCCATCAGTAGATTTAAATAAACCATCAGAAAATGAATCGTTTGCATCATCGTCTCCTGTAGAAATATATACAACATTACTATTCGTAGGACTTACCTCTATACTCGACACTCCTACTAAAGTTGGTCCATCGTTTAATAAAGTCCATGTATTTCCTTCGTCTGTTGTTTTCCAAACTCCTCCGGCTGGAGCTCCAATATAAATAGTGTTACTATTATTTGGATCTACCTCTATTGCATTCACTCTTCCTAAACCAGCGCTCCAACTATCTGTTAACGTAAAGGTATTCGGGCCTAGCTCTACCCAATTAGCAGTCGACTTAGCCTGAGGAATGGACTGATTCCTTTCTAACCACTTTTGATAAAGTGCATTATACATTTCTTGACTCGGGAGTCTTCCGTCTTTACCTAGTTTGGTTTCCCATCTGTATTCCCATCGTTTAAATTGTTTATATCCTTGCCCTCTCTCTGGTGTTCTTGTACTCCAATAATCTTCGAATTCTTGTTGATATTCTGAGAATAACTTATTCGGTGTATTTGGTGTTTTTACCCAAGGTCCGTTGGGCTGCGCAAAAGCAAACAGGAAAGAAAAAACAGATAAAAAAAGCGCAAATAATTTCATAGAAAAGTTTTAGAGTGTTAAAGTACTGATTTGTAACCAAATTGTTACTAGAAATAACAACCTAAACCTGACAAATAAAATGAATTCGTTTAATATTTAACAATTTTCTTTCGAACCTCACCAAAATCGGTAGTACATTTCAAAAAGTAGGTTCCCTTTTCTAGGCAACGAATATCCAGTTTCTCTGAAGGATTGTTGTCTGTTAGAACTAATTTTCCCACTGCATTATAAATAGAAATTTTATGAACAGAATTAGCCTGAGTAATGTATAAAAAACCTAAACTTGGATTGGGATAAAGTGTTATATCTGGAGTTTGTTCCTCATTAATAGTTGAAAAATTATAATCTGAAGTCCAAACACCTCTCCCAAAAGTACTTACCCAAACTTGATCATTTATTACATTTATTTCTGTAATTGCTGTTTTGGGTAAATTTTGATTGAACGTTGAAAAGGATGTGGTAAAATCTAATGCCTTAGCGTAAAGAGACTTTGTTGTTCCAACAAAAATTCTATCATTATCTGTGTCTGCAAAAACAGTGGTAATTTTATCTTCTAAAATTCCGTTAGAAACATTCGTCCAGTTTACACCAAAATTACTACTTATCAACACCTCATCACTCGCGCCATTTTCTATTGCTAAAACAATTGTATGGTTAGGTGTATTAAAAACATCAAACGATTTAACAATCCCAGAATAAGGTAAAGGAACGGTTTGAATTGAATTAAAGTTATTATCCGTATAAAACAACAAAGAGTCTGTTGAAAAATAAAAAAAGTCTGCATTAGTGAAATTAGATTGTATTTTCTTAATATTCTGATTTACCAAATTAGTTAAAGGTGTTTGAGAATTAATAGTTACATCGTATTTGTAAATTTGGTTTAAGCCAACATAAAATGCATCCGGTTCTATATCTCTGTTTAGCAAACAACCTTTTTTGTTCGTTGTAGCCATATCTTCTGAAATTGCTGGCGCGAGAGAAGTAAGATCAAGAGACCTTAACTTTCCTTCTTCTGAGATAAAAACCGCATGAGGAAAACCATTAATCTCTTTCAAAATAGCATCTACAGCAGAATAAAAGGAATATTTAGAAGAAAGAAATTGTATAAAAGAAGGCACGGTTGCAGCGCTTGAAACAATGGCCTGAGGGTTTAAATCAAAGTTTAAAGATTGGTAAACATGTAGTTCGTTGTTTCTATTTTCCCAAATTTGATTTGTTTTATCATAACGATAGACACCGCCGTCGGTTGCTGTGTAAATAAACTGATTCGTTATTACAAAATCATGAATATAAGGTGGTAAAAAAGTACTATCCGTAGGGTTTACAAACCACTGGCTTTTCTGATCAAAACTATACACATCTGAAACAATCTCCTCGGCCTTCCAACAATCTATTTTACCTAAGTAAATTGCCGTACTATCAAAATTATCAAATTTTACAGCCAAACCGCTGGGTTTTTCAGTATAGGCTTGTCCGCCAAAAGTATTTGAGATTTCTTGAAATGTAGAACCAAAATCTGTTGACTTTAAAACAAAATCTAGATGATTATTTGTACTTACACCTACGAGTGCAACTTCGTTTGGGTTAATTTTTGAAACGTCGAATTCAATTTTCTGCAGATCATAGTCTACATTTAGTGCCGTATTTGCTTGAAAGGTATTTCCTCCATCAGAAGAACGATAAAAGGTTGATTTGGAACAAGCGAATACAAGATTCTCATTAATAGGATGAATTTGAACACTGTAAATGGTATCATTTGAAATTACATTTGAAGCACTCCCACCACCATCTGTAGATTTTTCTAATCCATTTACAGAAGCAATAAAAAGTAAATTTGCATTTAGCTTACTGAGCGCAATATCGGTTGTTTCTGTTGTATTTGTCCAAGTTGTGTTTTGCCAAGACAAACCACCATCTGTAGATTTAAAAACACCTTGACTTAGTTGATCTTTGTGAAATTTATCTCCACAACTTATATACAAAAGATCCGTATCAACCTCGGAAATTTGAATAGATGAAACTCCTGCTAACGGCAAATTATCATTTAAAAGAATCCAATTATCGCCCGCATTTGTTGATTTCCAGAGCCCGCCTGAAGGAGAACCCGCATAGAGCACTGAATCATTATTTGGACTAACTTCTAATGTTTGTACTTTACCCGTGTAGTATTTTTCTCCGTTGGCTAAATACGGCCCAACCTCATAGAAATAATCTACCTGCGAGAAAGTGCTACTCACAACTAGAACGAAACAAATAGAGAAAAAATAGTTCATAGCTTTTCTTTTAAATATAACACACAAATGCGCTATTGTATACGTTAAAAAAATGATATCCTTGATAAATATACATCTCTAAAAAGTACTTCAAACTTTCTAGTCTACTTTTTTGGATTCTACTAAGAATAAATTACCCCGCCCAATTTTCTCTATCTAAACTTCTAAATTGTATGGCTTCTGCAAGATGCTTGGTTTCTATATTTTCTGAATTATCCAAATCGGCTATTGTTCTCGAGACTTTTAAAATTCTATCGTACGCTCTAGCAGATAAGCCTAAACTATCCATCGCCTTTTTGAGAATATTCATACCTTCTTCTGTTATCTGACAATATTTTCTCAAATCTTTGCTACCCATTTGTGCATTGCAATGAATACCGTCTTGCTGCGCATAACGTTGCTCTTGTTTAAGTCGGGCAATTACTACTCTTTCTCTAATTTCTTTACTTCCTTCTTCTGGCTGGTGGTGTGCTAACTCATCAAAACTAACGGGCGTAACTTCTACATGTAAATCTATTCTGTCTAATAATGGTCCTGATATCTTATTTAAATAATTTTGAACAACACCAGGTGCACACATACAATCTTTTTCTGGATGATTATAATACCCGCATGGACAAGGATTCATGGCTGCAATCAGCATAAATCCAGCTGGATATTCTACAGTAAATTTTGCTCTAGAAATAGTTACTTGCCTATCTTCTAAAGGTTGACGCATAACCTCTAAAACACTTCTCTTGTACTCGGGTAATTCATCTAAAAACAAAACGCCATTATGCGCCAAAGAGATTTCTCCAGGTTGAGGATATCCTCCTCCGCCTACCAAAGCTACATCTGAAATAGTATGGTGTGGTTTACGAAATGGACGTTGTGTTACCAAACCCAACTTTGCATCCGTTTTACCTGCTACGGAATGAATTTTTGTAGTTTCAAGTGATTCTTCTATACTCAACGGTGGTAGAATTGTTGAAAGTCTTTTTGCCAACATAGATTTACCTGCACCCGGAGGTCCAATTAACATTACGTTATGTCCGCCTGAAGCTGCAATCTCAAAAGAACGCTTAATGTTGGCCTGGCCTTTTACATCTCTGAAGTCGACACCAAACTCGTCTAGTTTTTTATAAAATTCGGCTTTAATATCAACTATCGTACGTTCAATTTCTATATCTCCATTCAAAAAATCTACAACTTCACTAAGACTTTCCGTACCATAGATTTCTAGTCCATCAACAATTGCAGCTTCAACGGCATTTTCTTTGGGTAAAATAATTCCTTTAAAACCTTCAGCTTTTGCTTGGAGTACAATAGGAAGAATACCTTTCAGTCCTTTCAAACTTCCATCTAGCGAGAGTTCTCCAAGAATCAAATATTCATCAAACTTATCTGTTAACACTTGGTCTGAAGCTCCCATAATTCCAATAGCAATAGGTAAGTCAAAGGTACTTCCTTCTTTTCTAACATCTGCAGGAGCCATATTAATCGTAATCTCCTTCCCAGGATAATTGAAATCATTATTACTAAGTGCTGCCTTAATTCTTTGCTGACTTTCTTTTATTGCCGAATCTGGTAAACCAACGAGATGAAAATTGATTCCTCGTGCTATATTTACTTCAATCGTGATTGTGCGCGCGTCTATTCCAAAGACAGCGCTGCCGTAGGTTTTTACTAACATTGTAAAAGGGTTTAAAAAGTTTAGTTACTCAAATTTAGATTAAAAAAGGAGAAAATCCAAACGAAAAAAATCAAAAAGCAGTAAAATTCAGACGAAAAGAAGTGTAATAGAACAAAAGAAATTACTTTTACGGCATGCAAATTTTTCAAGACAAAGTGGTTTGGATAACTGGCGCAAGTTCTGGGATAGGAAAAGAAATTGCAATTCAATGCGCACAGCAAGGTGCAAAAATTGTTTTATCTGCAAGAAATGAAGCCAAACTTTTAGAAGTAAAAGAAGAACTTTCATCGAAAGACAAGCATTTTGTACTGCCATTGGATCTTGAACAAAATGACGGATTTGATACACTCGTAAATAAAGTAATCAGCAAATATGGAAGTGTAGATTTTCTATTCAATAATGGAGGACTTTCTCAACGCTCAGAAGCAGCTGAAACACCTTTAAGTGTTGACCGAAAAATAATGGAAATCAATTATTTCGGAAACATTGCTCTCACGAAAGCCGTTCTTCCTTTTTTCCAGAAACAACAAAGCGGACATATTATTGTGATTTCGAGTATTGCTGGCAAATTTGGATTTTACCTTAGGTCTGCTTACAGCGCTTCAAAACATGCCTTACAAGGGTTTTATGAAAGTCTGTTACTAGAAGAAAAGAAAAACAATCTAAAAGTTCTACTGGTATATCCAGGTAAAATAAACACTCCAATATCTACCAACGCGCTCACCAAAGAAGGAAAGGCGCACGGTGTAATGGATCACAATCAGGAAACAGGTATGTCTGTAGAAGAATGTGTATCTAAACTTTTAAAAGCGGTTGAGAAAAATAAAAAAGAAGTATTAATTGGAAATAAAGAAATTAAAGCGGTTGCATTAAAACGATTTTTACCGAAATTATTCTGGAAAGTAATTGCAAAGCAAAAAGCAACATAAAGGGATAATGTAGAAAGTTGGAAGTTGGAAGTTGAAGGTTGAAAATAAACAGTAACTGAGTACGCAACTTATTGAAGATAAAATTGAATAAAGTTAACTGAATAGGAAATTAATAATTGTAGTATGAAAATTTTAATGGTTTGTTTAGGAAATATTTGCAGATCTCCAATTGCAGATGGCTTACTTCGTAAAAAAGTAAAAGAACATGGGTTAGCTGTAGAAGTAGACTCTGCAGGAACCTCAGCATATCATGTTGGAAACAAACCTGATGAACGTATGTGTAAAACAGCCGAAAGCTTTGGCACTCCTATCGATTTTTTAAGAGCAAGACAATTTACCGTTAGGGATTTTGATGCTTTCGATATTATTTATGCGATGGATCAAAGTAACTACAATAATATTACTGCCTTAGCCAGAAATGAAAAGGATAAAAGCAAAGTTAATTTGTTTTTAAACGAATTATATCCTAACGAAAATAAAGCTGTTCCAGATCCTTATTTCGGTGGTGAACAAGGATTTATTGACGTTTACAAAATGGTAGATGCAACTACAGACCAAATCATAGAAAAATTAAAAACGAACCGATTAAGCTAAGAGATTATGACAAAAGGAAAGCTTTATTTAATGCCTACAACTCTTGGAAGTGAAGGAACAGCGCATGTGATTCCGGAAGAGATAAAAACATTGGCTACGGCAACACGGTATTTTGCAGTTGAAGATTTAAAATCTGCCAGAAGATATTTGAGAAAGTTAGATAGAACTTTTCCTATAGACGATTGCACTTTCTTTGTTTTGAATAAAAAAACAGATCCAGGAATGTTTTACTCTATGTTAAAACCACTTAAAAGTGGAAACGATGTAGCTATCATTTCTGAAGCGGGTTGTCCGGGAATTGCAGATCCTGGTGCAGAATTGGTTGCAATTGCTCATGAAGAAGGTCATTTTGTACAGCCATTAACGGGTCCTAGCTCAATTTTACTTGCGCTAATTGGTAGTGGGTTTAATGGACAAAAATTTACGTTTCACGGTTATTTACCCAAAGAACGTAGAGACAGAATTAGAACCTTAAAATTGATGGAAGGCGATGCTAAAAAGCAAAATCACACGCAACTTTTCATGGACACACCTTTCAGAAATATGAATGTGCTTGAGGATTTACTAAATGAACTGGCAGATGACACAAAAATATGTATTGCCTGCGATTTAACACTTCCAACCGAAAGAATACAGACAATGACGGTTAAAAATTGGAGAGAAAATGCATTTGATTTATCAAAGCGTCCAACAATTTTCATTCTAGGAAAATAATAAGAAGTATGGATTCAAATCTTTTTAATAGAACCCAAAAACATTTAAGAAAAAATGTTTGGGAAGCCTGGCAAACGTATGCTTTGATTGAAGAAGGTGACAAAGTAATGGTTTGTTTATCTGGAGGAAAAGATAGTTACACTATGCTAGATATTTTACTCCACTATCAAAAAGAATCATCAATCGAATTTTCTATTGTTGCAGTAAATTTGGATCAAAAACAACCGGGATATCCTGAAGAAGTTCTACCAAATTATTTAACTAAATTAGGTGTAGATTTCAAAATTGTTGAGAAAGATACGTACAGTATTGTAGTTGATAAAATAAAACCCGGACAAACGATGTGCAGTTTGTGTTCGCGATTAAGACGTGGTAATCTTTATACGATAGCCGACGAAATTGGAGCTACCAAAATTGCTTTAGGTCATCATAAAAACGACATACTCGAAACCTTTTTTATGAATCTTTTCAATGGTTCTAAATTGGAAACAATGCCTGCAAAGTATCTTACAGATGATGGCAGACACACGGTTATTCGTCCGCTTGCATTCTGTAAAGAATCTGAAATTGAAGTTTTCGCTGAAGGAAAAAACTTTCCAATAATTCCATGTACGCTTTGTGGTTCGCAAGAAAATTTAATGCGAAAGAAAGTGAAAAAAATGATTGAAGATTGGGAAACTGAATTTCCGGGTAGAAGCTCTTCTATTTTCAATGCACTCAAGAATATTTCTCCAAGTCATTTACTAGATACAAATCTGTTTGATTTTCAAAAACTTCAGAAAAAAGACTAGCGCAACTTAAAAATAGCGATCAAAATCTTTCCATCTTTTCAACATTAGTAGACGTTTACATAAAGTTTACTTATCTTCAACGCCGTAAAAGATTTAAGGTTATTCCTATGAAGAACATTGATTTCAAAATGGTATTAAAGAAAAATTGGGTGCATTTATTGGCGCTTGGAATTTTTCTGAGCATTACATTTATTTATTTCTCTCCTCAATTTAAAGGATTTGGATTAAAGCAACACGATATTGAACAATTCAAAGGAATGTCGCACGAAATAGTGGAACACCGCGAATTGTACGACGAAGAACCTTTGTGGACGAATTCTATGTTTGGTGGAATGCCAACATATCAAATATCAACAAAATACGACGGAAATTGGATCGCTAAATTGCCGAAAATTCTAAACTTTGGAATGAAATCTCCAGCAGGAATTTTCATTCTGTACATGATCGGTTTCTACATTATGTTGATGTGCATGAAGGTAAACCGATGGGTAGCGATATTTGGGGCATTAGCTTTCGCTTTTGCGAGTTACAATCTCATTATTTTACAAGCCGGACATAATTCTAAAGCTATGGCATTGGCTTTGGCTCCGCCTGTGATTGGAGCTTTTTACCTCATCTATCGATCAAATATAAAATGGGGACTTCTACTCAGCGCACTATTTATGTCAATAGAAATTGGTGCTAACCATTTACAAGTAACTTATTATTTAGGCTTTTTACTGGTGTTTTTAGGAATAGTAGAATTTACTCGTGTGCTTACAAAAAACACGAGTTTTAAAAAGTTTGGATTGGCCACGGGAGGACTAATTCTAGCCTATCTTTTTGCAGTTGGAATTAACTACGGAAATATTTCTTTAACCAATGATTATGCAAAATATACGATTAGAGGTGCAAACGATATTAAAGTAAATCCCGATGGAACAACCGCGTTAAATAATCAATCTAGCGGGTTAGACAAAGACTATATCACACAGTGGAGTTATGGAATAGGTGAAACCTTTACACTCGCTGCGCCATACGCAAAAGGCGGTGGTTCTAAAGCAATAGGAGAAGGACCTTTCAAAGAGAAATTGAGTGAAGAAGAATATAGAAGAGATAAAAACGTACTCTCTAACAGCAACTTATACTGGGGAAATCAGCCCATAACAACAGGACCCGTTTATATTGGAATCATTGTTTTATTACTCGCATTTATAAGTCTATTTGTAGTAAAAGATAAAATAAAATGGGCTTTATTAGGTGCAACTATCTTGTGTGTGATGCTTTCTTGGGGTAAGAATTACATGGGTCTCACAGAGTTTTTCATTGACAATGTACCTGGCTACAACAAATTTAGAGCGGTTACAATTATTTTGGTAATTACCGAGATTACACTTGTATTGCTTGGTGTATTACTACTCAATTACATCATCCAACACCGAGAAGAAATTCAGAAACAAATGAAAACGATTGCCATTTCTGGCGGAGCCTTTCTACTTTTTGTTTTATCTGTAGGATTTATTGGTTTAGGAGACGACTATTTATCCGACAGAGAGAAAGATGAAAACTATTCCATCGCAATGGCACAACAAACTGCGGGACAATATTTCCAACAACTCCCTGCAGATAAGATAGGTCAAATCTTTGGAGAAGATCCTAAAAACCCGAACTTCCAAAGTAACGTTATTGCCAAACTAGCTCAACAAGCAGAAGACTCTTTAGCAGTAACTCAAAGCTTCAGGAAAGACGTATTTCAATCTACTTTTACAACCTCTTTCATTTTTGGATTACTTGCCTTGGCAGTGCTTTTACTTTTTGGAAAGTATCAATTTAAACCAGAATTTTTAGTTCTAGCACTTGCAACGTTAACGGTGATTGACCTAGCGCTTGTAGACGTAAATTATCTATCAAACAAAAAAGACCTAAAGTCTAGAAAGTATGATTTTTGGGTAGATAATATTGAAAAAGATTATCCTATGCAGGCGAATGCTGCCGACAATCAAATTATACAGCAAGAAATGGCTGCAAATCCTGAATTAGCAGCAAAAATTAATGAAGCAGCAAAAAACACAAAGAAAATAGCCAGAGAAGAATACAAGAAAGGTATTTCTCGGGTTGTAGATGCCAAACGATTTGCAACACTTAATATGAATACTCACTACCGTGTGTTCGAACCAAGATCCGGATTTAGTTCATCGCGTAGTTCTTACTTTCATAAATCAATCAACGGCTATCACGGAGCAAAATTGAGAAACATTCAAAACTTACAAGATTTTCAATTTTCTCTTGGAAATTACAAGACCTTTGACATGTTGAACGTAAAATATTTTATTGGTCAAAACAGACAAACTGGAGCTCCAGAGGCACAAATAAACCCAAACAGATTGGGGAATGCTTGGTTTGTCAAAGAAATTCAAATTGCCGAAACTCCAGAAAGAGAAATGCGTGCACTTGGAAAAGAAGTTCAAATTAGTAATACTGGATCTGGCAAACTACTTGTAAATAACGAAGTGAAAGAAAGCAGTCTTGTTTATGGATTAGAAAACATTTCCTATGTATTAAATTCAGATACTGTTACTGTTAATCTACAACAAACGCTGCAAACAAACAGAGCTTCTAGTTTCGTGCAAGATATAAACGGAGCAACCAATTGGATACCGAATAGTACGCTAGACTTAGACTCTATAAATTCTTTCTCTGTATTGATCAAAACAGAAGTTACAGACAATTTCTATCCTGAAAAAGAAGCAATCGTATCCCCAGAAGTTGCTAAAAAAATTGAAAAGAACACATTTACAGGAGAAGGAGAAATCAGTTTAAGTAACTATAAACCCAACCACTTAGAATACGCAGTTTCTGGTGTAAAAGAAGAACAACTCGCTGTATTTAGCGAAGTGTACTTTAAAGATGGATGGAATGGATACGTAGACGGAAAACCAGCAGAAGTTTTAAAAGTAAACTATTTATTAAGAGCCATTAAAATTCCTGCCGGAACACAAAAAGTAGAAATGAAGTTTGAAGTTGAACGTTTTAGGACAGTAAATAGTGTTGCGCTGATTATGGGGCTCCTATTACTTGGGTTTATTCTCTTTTTTGGAATCAAAGATTTGAAGAAATTGAATCAGAAGTTATAAATCAAAAAAAGACAATAATTCTTCAAATGTGTCTGACTGAATTCCAGGAGCGGACTGTAACTCCGCTCTTATTTCTTCTTTATTAATTGTTGAGGAAAAATATTCTCTATTCAAAACATTAAAAAGCATAATTATTTGATTGATATGATCTACTTTTTGCTTTTTACTGAGTACAGTTGTTCTTAAAACACCTTGAATGAGATAAACAATGAAGTGAATAAAGTCGAAATAAATAGGCTTACCTTGTGTTAAGTTTTCGTCGTCAATATACAAGACATCTTCATTCTCGGTAATTAGAGCATTGAAATGTGTGAAATCGCCATGTAAACAACGCTGCTTTAAAATACACTGATTAATATTATCTTCTAAAACGCGCTTTATTACACTTATTTTAGCAGACAATTCATCCGAAAAATAGTTCTCTAACACCGGATAACCATAAAACTTTTCTAAGCTCCATTCTTTACCATTATACCTATGCACACGAAACGAACTATCCAATAGCTTTTCAAATACAATTAAATTCTCTCCACGAAAACGCATAATAGCTTCAGAATTGGCAATTGTATCAGAAGGATAATCAATATAAATTGTTTTTCTATTTAACCGCAAAAAAAGTGAACTACCTAACAATCGTTCTTTCCAAAACAACTTTGGCGATTCTTGAAACTTTAAGGAAGTAAACATCTTTGAATAAAACATTTTCTTCCCCGTGTAACCAATATTTGATTTCTTTTTGTTGTGATATAAATGAAATTTCAATTCCCTATATTTGTAACAAAACTAATCTTTTAATATAAATAAGCTAAATGTTAATTACTTTTTTAGGACCTGACGGATCAGGAAAAACCTCATTAGCTTTAGCTGTAAGCGATCATTTTCCAACTGTAAATTATATTTATCTAGGAGGCAACAACAACAGTCGAAAATACATCTATTTCAACACATTCATCAAGAAAAATAAATCAGGTAAATTTTATACTCTTTTAAAATACTTAGCTATTTTTTTTAATAATCGAGTTGAATTAAGTCGTAGTAAGAAAAAACATGTTGTTAGTGATAGATCTCCTATTGACGAGCTATTATTCACAAAAGGAATACGCCAAAAAATTCATAAATTTTTTCATCTTTTCTACAAAAAACCAGATTTAATATTTCTTCTTACTGGAGATGAAACTATTTTATATAAAAGAAAAAAAGAAATATCAAAAGAACAAATTCTAAAATACATCAATAGCTACAACAGTTACACAGTTGAGAATGAATTAAATTATTTGACATTGAATACTACGGAGCTCAATTTAGAAGAGTGCAAATCTATTGTTATTAAAGAGGTTAATAAACTACTTACAAATGAAAGCTGATGACCTCTTAAATAAACTTGAAGTTAGTGGAATACCCTTCGTTCTTCTGCGACCTGTTCAAATTCTAAATAGTAATGATGTGGATTTATGGATTAAACGCGAAACTCTTCCCAAGTTAGTTGTCTTTTTAAAAGAAAATACGAGGTCTATCTTTTGGAAAAAAACAAATGCAAGAAAGTCTTTACAAATTATTTTAAATAATACACTTGTAATTGATATTCAGTTTTCATTGAGCTTTCTTCCTTATAAGATTTTTCAAGTCGATAAAAGTATACAAGTAACAAAACGATTACTCACCTTTAAAGGAGATTACGTTTATCCTAATTTGAATAATTACGACCTTTTTACTTTATGGTCTTACCGAATCCTTTTAGACAAAAAGAAACTTTCTAACTACCAAAGTTTATGTCTTTTTCAGGAATTTTATTCAGATAATATTGATACACTTTTAAACACTGAACAATTTTTAAAAATCACCAAATATCTATTTGGAAATTCTCAAACAGAAGAGATCCAATCAGACTTAAAACGTATAGTAGGTGGTGAACTTTTAGAAGTTCATTATAAGTATGCAAAGCAATTGTTCAAAGAACATAAATTACTCTACATAATAAAAGTTATTTTTGAAACGAAATACAAAATCGAAAGGCGACTTGGTATTTACAACAAAAAAAGAAAAATAGAATTGTTAGAACGTTAATGGGAATAGTTATAAAAGAAACAATTAAAGGTAGTGTCTTTCAGTATTTAGGAATCTTATTAGGAGGCTTAAATGTTGCTATTCTATTCCCAAAACTATTAGGAGATACAAACTGGGGTGTAGTGAGTATAATTGTTTCAACGATTACAATTTTCGCGCAACTCTCCTCTTTGGGTTCTGGACCAATTGTTCTAAAATATTTCCCGAGTTTTTCAAAAGATGAGAAACAGAAAGGCTTTGTAAGTTATACTTTACGACTCACACTCTACGGCATACTCTTCTTTTCCTCAGTTTTATTACTCACGAAGACTTATTTCTTTGGAGATTTATTTACGAATGGAGAAGTAAACATTGCCTTAATTAGTCTTATTCTAGGAATTTTATTTTTCACAACCTTATTTAATTTAGTAAACTCATTCATTGTAATTAATCTAAAATCTGGATTCAGTTTTTTTCTAAAAGAATTTCTAATTCGTTTTCTACAAACGCTTTCTGTATTACTGTTTGCTTTTTTAGATTTAGATCTAGAGATTTTTCTGCTTCTTTACATGTTAAGCTACACTGCTAGTACGATTATTGGTTTTATTCATCTTATTAAGCATCAATTTATTCGCCTAAAAGCATGCTTTGAAAGAACTGAAAATTTAGATAGAAAAGAATATTTCACCTATGGTTTATATACAATTGTTTCAGGTTTTGGATCTGCATTTGTTGGTAATATTGACGTTATAATGTTAGGCGCTTTGATTTTAAACGGAGAAATACTCGCCGGAAAATACAAAACTGCCGTCTATATAACCGCCTTAATATCCATTCCACTTAGACCTCTATTTCAAATCATGTATTCACTTGTAAGTAATTGGTGGAAAGAAAATAAGACCTCAGACATACAGAGAATGTATAAACAAAGTACAAAAATCGGTTTATTAATTAGTGGTTCGTTATTAACTTTCCTTTTGATAAATATTACTTGGTTATCCAATCACATATTCACTAATTTATCCGATGCATTTTACATCATCCTTTTTTGTGGGATAGGTCAACTTGTAAGTGCAGCAACGGGAATTAATGGAACTTTAATCAATCTGAGTAGTTACTATAAATTTACAGCTTACTCAGTATTCATTCTCGTACTTTTAAACCTTTCGCTTAATTATTGGCTCATTCCTCTATATCAAGCAGAGGGTGCAGCAATTGCTACTGGACTAAGTTTAGTGCTTTTTAATTTATCGAAAATGGTATTTGTGAAATTAAAATTAAAGATGTCGGTGATGAATAAAGATTTTTTTATTCTCCTCCTATTAATGAGCAGTTCAGTCATTGGCGTTATTCTTCTTTATAAATTTGGAGTATTGAATATGCTCAACAGTTGTATTATTTCTTTAGTCTTTTCAGTTATCCTTTTTAGTTATTTCTATTTATCCGGAACGTTCACTAAGATCAAATCAATAATTGCAAAATAATGAAGGTACTGTTTACAACACATTGGTATCCGAACGAAAATAATACAAGTGAAGGTCAATTTATAAAAAAACACTTATCGGCTATTCAAGAAAATGATGTAAGCGTTACGCTTTTAGTGGTAAGAATAAAAGCCGGAAATTCTTTATTTAAACGTTCTACCACTGTAGGAGAAGAGAAAATTGAAGTAGTTATTTCCTCCCTATTTTGGAAATTTCTCTACCTTCTCTATCCTATTCAGCGTTTCTTTGTATGGTCGTACATACACAGACAATTGAAAGTTAAAAAGTTTGATTTAATTCACGCCAACGTTACCCATCCAAATGGTGTTTTTGCCCATTATTTAAGTGAAAAACTGAAGATTCCATTCGTAATTACAGAGCATCACTCTCAAATCAAAAAATACAGCAAACTACTGTATACAAAGAAATCGTTTAATGCAGCCTTAAAAAATGCTGCAGCCGTTACTGGTGTATCCAATTTTTTATTGGACAATATTTACTCCAATAGCACCCGATCAAAAAACAATAAAGACAGCGTTGTAGGAAATATTATAGACTCTTCTGTTTTTCATTTTCAGGATATAAAGAACGACACCAATGCAAAAACCGTTCTATGCATTGGGAATTGGTCGCCATCAAAAGGAAATACTAAAATTCCCGAACTCATTCTTAAAAGTCTTAAAAATATTTCTTTAACCAAAAGAACTCAGATTAATTTAGAACACATTGGAGTGTGCTCTATCAAACAAGAGTTGAAAAAAGAATTTGAAACAGCGCATTTAAGAATTAGTTTCTTAGGAAACAAAACGCCTAAACAAATAAACGAAGCACTAAATAGAGCTGATGTTTTTGCTCATGCCACACGATTTGAAACGTTTTGTGTAGTAGGTGTTGAAGCTCAAAAAGCTGGTTGTCCTGTACTTATTTCTAATATCAAACCTCTAAACACAATTCTAAATAGCTACGGAACTGTTTTTTGTGAAAATAGCGCTGAAGATTGGGAACGCGGATTTTTAGAAATATTAGAAAAAGAACCCGATAGAAAAAAAATAAGTTCGGAGGCATTATCTAAGTTTAATGCGCATTCTATTGGACTTGATTTTATAGAGTTATACAAGAAAGTTCTATACTAAGCACTGCTCTACTTCCTACCAAAATCTGCTGGAATTTCTCCCCATTCTTTTGTTTCCCATTTGTAAATTTGGGTAGTCCAATTGTTTGTGCGCAACCACTCTTCTCCTCTTTTGATGAGAGCGTGGAGCTGAGCATTATTTCCTGTTTTAGCCAACTTGGTCTTACAGGTTTTTTGTTTAATCCAAGAAATAGCAATTTTTGAATCAGAGTAAATCGGTAAATCAGAATTTATCTTTTTTAACTGAGCTAAACCATGCACTAAAGCTAAAAACTCGCCAACATTATTTGTTCCATCTGCGAATGGACCCATTTTAAAAATTTCTTCCCGCGTATCTGTCATTACACCACGGTATTCCATCTTCCCCGGATTTCCTGCACAAGCTGCATCTACGCTCAATGATTTCAAGACAACATTTCTTTCTCTTAATTGATCGTTTGATAAGGTATTGGTTGTAACATTATCTACACCCCAATAATTCTCCCATCCTTCTTTCAATGCCTTCTCTGCTAAAGCTTTGTTTGGAAAACCTTTGTAACGCGGATTTGAAACTCCCTTAATCTGAAGTTGACACTTGGTCCAAGAATCAAAAATACCAGTAGACAATCCTACCCAAACTACGTAATACTTATTTTTAGCTTTTGCCATTGTTACGAAAATACAAAGTTATTTTAGATTTTGATTTAAGACTTTGTTAATTTGGAACAACAAAAAAGCACAACACTGTTAACAATGTTGCACTTCTTGTTTTATAAAAGATACAAAGTATTCTACCTCCATCTTAATATCTGAGAAATTATTGTTTACTCACATTTAATCCTAAAGAAACACCAAAAGCAGTTCCATATTTATTTATGCTAGAGTAAAAATTAACAGGAATGTTTACAGCGCCTGCTCTAAACGTTTTACCCAGTGCTATTACCCAGTTACTGCTTAACGCTAACTCTCCGCGTGTATCTGGTTTACGCACTAAATCAAATTGTGCGATATCAAAACCCTCTGAGGCTAACTCTCTTTCTAGGTACCATTTATTATCAATCATTAGTCCTGTTGCTAATTTTTTCACCGTTAAAGACGGACCAGTAGCAATTTCCCAATTTCCTTTTCCAAATCTAAAGCCATTTAAGACTGCAAAAGATGGAATTACCGTAGCTTTTTCTAAACCTCCAACATTAAAAATAAATTCAAACAAACCGCTAAAATTATCTGTACCTACATATTGCGTTTCAAACTGGTAACCTAAGTTAAGAACGGCTGGGGTAGACTCTAAACCTCCTCTTTTTTCAGAACGCGTTATATAATCACCATTTGAGCCAGTAGCAAAAGCAACCCCAATTCTTGGTCCGCTATTATTTAAAACAGCAACTTGCTTTGCTTGAGCCGCCGTCTTTTTGTAAGAGAGTTGCTGCACAACATCAGTATTTGAAGGTATTTCTAATAATTTATTTACTGCAATTTCAATAATCCTATTTATCATTTGAGGTTGATTCTCAAACTCAGAAATACTTTGTTTTAAAACTGCTCCCGTTTTAACTTCAACAACTTTTGCGCTAACAATAATTTTATCTTTTAATCCGTCAAAAGTAAAACTAACAACTTTATCTGCCCCCACTTTCTCGCCTACACGTTGCAAACAACTCTTGCCCAAACAACCGATAAGTTCTTTATCGTCTAATTTCTCAGCTACGTCATACCTGTCTTCTAAAATATAAAGTTCAGACTGCATAAAATTAGCGTGTAGTGCTGTTCTAACAGATTCACTTTCTAAGCTCATACTATTTATAGCAATTCCTCCAACAAATAATGTTTCTTTCTCTTGAGCGTGCAAGCTAGATGTAAAAGCTAATCCTAGCACAATTAATTTTAATGATGTAATTAACCTTTTCATAATTTTATTTTTTAAAGTTTACGCTACAAATTTACAATGAGCGCATAGTTTATTAAAACGGAAAACCGCAAGTGTCGAATCCCCAGTTGCGATATTCCGTAATCAGAAAAATAACTATCTTCACACTATGAATAGATTACTACTTGTACTTACACTCTTTATTTCTGCAGGGATCTGCTCGGCTAAATCGAAACCGTTTCCAAAAAAATACATTGGCGTGTATGAAGGCTCACAAGAAAAGTATTCGCTTTTAAATACAGCGAAAGAAAATGTTGTGGTAGAAGCTGCTTCCTTATTAATTGCTCTAGAGCGCAATCAAGCAACAATAAAAATAAACAACTATCAAGTACAAGGCAATTTTAAGGTAATTGCAAAAACGAAAGAATACTACTCGCTAGAAGTAACGCTAAACACTGGCGTTATTGAAAACTGGCAGTTATATAGAAAAGATAAGAAAATTCTCAGAAAACCTGTACATCCAATTCCTGCCACCTTTTTATTTAAAAAATAATCACTTTTTGCTATTTTATATTTTATACTTTTCTTACTTTTGTACTATAAATAAGAATTATGTCTGACAATTTTTTTGATCAATCAACAGGAGCAGTAGCAACAATTTATACAATATTCGCTTTAGGCGTTATTGGAGCTATACTTATCTGGGGTTAATTCCATTTTATTTTTATTGGGATTTTCTTTAAATCCTAAGCTGTATCAGCAACTCTGCGTTTCTCACCTTGCATTGTTGATACCTTTTTTCATATTTAACCTACACTAAACACAACTTTTAAGTTTTACTTATTACATTTACGATATATGGACAGAAATAGTCTAGAATACAATACCGAGCGCAAAAAAATGCAGATTCCGGAGTATGGTAGAAACGTACAAAAGATGATCAATTTCGCTGTAAAGCTCGAAGACAGAATAGAGAGAAACCGTGCTGCCGAAGCAATAATAACGGTTATGGGCCAACTAAACCCTCACTTGAGAGATGTAGAAGATTATAAACATAAACTGTGGACACACCTGTTTATAATGTCTAATTTCGAATTAGATGTTGACTCTCCTTACCCTATTCCAAATCCAGAATCATTGATGGAAAAACCAGAAAGAATGGTTTATCCTAAAAATAAAATCAGATACGGACATTTTGGAAACTACGTACAAAAGATGATTAAAGATGCTTCTGAACTCCCAGAAGGAGAAGAAAAAGAACATCTTAAAATTACGTTGGCCAACCTCATGAAGAAAAACTATTTAGTTTATCACACAGAAAATGTAGAAGACAAAGTAATTAACGATCATTTGGCAGAGATCTCTAAAGGAGTATTAAAGCTCGATGATTTAACCGAAATGACAAATACAAATCAAGTTTTAAAACAGTTTGGCTTAACCTCCAACCCTAACAAAAGAAAAAAAACTGTTACTAAAGGCAAAAAGAAAAAAAGATAAAAATACATGGCATCGTTTGAAATTTATGGTGGTAAACCACTAAAAGGAGAGTTAATTCCACAAGGAGCAAAAAATGAAGCGTTACAGGTACTTTGTGCTGTTTTAATGACTCCAGAAAAAGTAACAATTTCTAATCTTCCAGATATTATAGACGTTAACAAACTCATCAACTTGTTACAAGCAATGGGTGTTAAAATTGAAAAGGTTGAAAGAGGAACTTTTATATTTCAAGCAAAAGATGTAGATCTCGATTACCTTAAAACAGAAGACTTTAAAAAAAGAGCGAGTTCGTTAAGAGGTTCAATCATGATTGTTGGTCCGTTATTGGCTCGTTTTGGAAAAGGTTTTATGCCTAAGCCAGGCGGAGATAAAATTGGACGTAGAAGATTAGACACGCACTTTGAAGGTTTTATGAAATTAGGCGCAAAGTTTAATTTCGATTCTAAGGAACATTTTTATACCGTAGAAGCTACAAAATTAAAAGGTACATACATTCATTTAGACGAAGCTTCTGTAACCGGAACAGCCAACATTGTAATGGCAGCCGTTTTAGCTAAAGGCAAAACCACGATTTACAATGCAGCTTGCGAACCTTACTTGCAACAGCTTTGTAAAATGCTCAATAATATGGGCGCTAAAATTCAAGGGATTAGCTCTAACATGCTGGTTATTGAAGGCGTAAAAGAGATGAGCGGATGTTTCCACCGAGTTTTACCTGACATGATAGAAATTGGAAGTTTTATTGGCTTAGCAGCAATGACGAAGTCAGAAATTACAATTAAAGACGTAAGCTATGAAAACTTGGGAATTATTCCGGGTGTTTTTGGTAGACTAGGTATAGATATGGAGTTGCGTGGCGACGATTTATTTATCCCTGCACAAGATTCTTATGAAGTTGACACATTTATAGACGGTTCTATCTTAACCATTGCAGATGCGCCTTGGCCAGGCTTTACACCAGATTTATTAAGTATTATTCTGGTAACAGCAACACAAGCTAAAGGTTCTGTGCTTATACATCAAAAAATGTTTGAATCGCGCCTTTTCTTTACAGATAAATTAATCGATATGGGTGCACAAATTATTCTTTGCGATCCACATAGAGCAACCGTTATTGGTTTAGACAGAAAACATCCGTTGAAAGGCATACAAATGACCTCTCCGGATATTAGAGCCGGAGTTTCTTTATTGATTGCAGCACTTTCTGCAGAAGGGAAAAGTACCATTCATAATATAGAACAAATAGACAGAGGATACCAAGATATTGATATTCGTTTAAATAACTTAGGAGCAGATATTAGACGTCTGTAACCCAAAATTTCCTTTCACTCTATTTTGGAAAGGTTCTTGCTTTAACATCGTTAAAAAAAGTAAAAGATATGATTAAATTAATTTCTATACTCGGAGTAGCGCTAATGATGGCGGGCGGACATCCAAAAACAGGAACAGATGCCTACTCTATTGAATTAAAAAACCCAAAAGGGAAAAATGTTACCCTAGAAAGTTTAAAAGGCAAATACGTTTTAATAGATTTTTGGGCATCTTGGTGCGGACCCTGCCGCAGAGAATCTCCAAACGTAGTAGAAGCTTACAATAAGTACAAAAAATCTACCTTCAACAACGCAAAAGGCTTTGAAGTATTTAGTGTATCACTAGATAGGGATAAGGTAAAGTGGGAAAAAGCCATAGAGCAAGACGGCTTAATTTGGGATGCCCACGGTTTCGATGAAGGCGGAAAAGTTGCTCGAATGTATGGTGTTAATTCAATTCCATATGCAATATTAGTAGACGGCGAAGGTAAAATAGTAGCGCAGGGTAATGAGTTAAGAGGTTTAAACTTACA
>JBMYYC010000017.1:0-40783 GCA_049609045.1 Lishizhenia sp.
GAATGACTAGCATCTACAGTGCCGAGGGTAAGGCAACACCATGCACAGTGATAGAAGCTGGTCCTTGTGTCGTAACACAGTTAAAGACGCAAGATCGTGACGGGTACGAAGCAGTTCAATTAGGTTTCGGAGAAGCAAAGGAGAAAAATACGCCTGCAGCTTTGAAGGGACACTTCAAAAAAGCGAAAACTACTGCGAAAAGCAAGTTGGTTGAGTTTGATGGAATGGACGGTTTAAACCTTGGCGACACAGTAAATGCAGAATTGTTCTCAGAAGGAGAATTTGTAAGCGTTTCTGGAACCTCTAAAGGAAAAGGTTTCCAAGGGGTTGTTAAAAGACACGGATTTGGAGGAGTTGGACAGTCAACTCACGGTCAGCACAACAGATTAAGAGCTCCTGGTTCTATCGGTGCTGCATCTTACCCAGCAAGAGTATTTAAAGGAATGCGCATGGCGGGTCAGATGGGTAACAAAACAGTTACTATTGAAAACCTTCAAGTATTGAAAGTTTTAACAGACAAGAATTTAATCGTAGTGAAGGGATCAATTCCTGGAGCAAAAGGTTCAACTGTAATAATTGAGAAGTAATGGAAGTAAAAGTATTAGATGCAAAAGGTAAAGCTACTTCTAAGAAAGTAACGCTTTCTGACTCAATTTTTGGAATTGAGCCAAATAACCACGCAATTTATCTAGACGTTAAGCAATATCTTGCTAACCAACGTCAAGGTACGCACAAAGCGAAAGAGAGAGCTGAAATTGCAGGTTCTACAAAAAAGATTAAAAAGCAAAAGGGAACTGGTACTGCTCGTGTGGGTAATATCAAGTCTGGAACGCGTGTTGGTGGAGGAAGAATTTTTGGACCTCGTCCAAGAAACTACTCTTTCAAATTAAACATTAAATTGAAGCGTTTGGCTAGAAAGTCAGCTTTATCTTTTAAAATGCAAAGTGACGCATTGATGATTGTTGAAGATTTCAACATGGCTGCTCCTAAAACAGCAGAATTCAAATCGATCTTAGCTAATCTAAAGTTAGAGAACGAAAAAGTATTAGTAGTTACAGGAAGTAAAGAAGACAATGTTTACTTATCATCTCGTAACGTTCAACGCGCAAAAGTTGTTACTGCAGATTCTTTAAATACATACGATGTATTAAATGCAAGAAAAGTAGTATTAGCTTCTAGCTCTGTTGAATTAATTGAAAAGATCTTAAACTAATTTATAATGAGTCAAATTATAAAAAAGCCAATCATTACGGAAAAAGCAACAATGGATTCAGAAATGAACAATCGTTTTACTTTCGTAGTTGATAGAAGAGCAAACAAGATTGAAATTAAAAAAGCTGTCGAAAACATGTACGGAGTTTCTATTGAGAAAGTACGTACCATGACTTATGGCGGTGGAAAATCCTCTGTTAAGTATACTAACAAAGGTATCGTTGAGCAAAGTAGCCCGGTTTGGAAAAAAGCTATAGTTACTGTTGCAGATGGAGAGACGATTGATTTGTTTAATAACATTTAATTTAATTGACGAATGAGTCTAAGAAAGTTAAAGCCTACAACTCCAGGGCAAAGACACAAAATTATCTCTGATTACTCTGAGGTAACGAAGTCAACACCAGAAAAATCACTAATAGCTTCTAAAAAGAAGTCCGGTGGTAGAAATAATACTGGTAAAATGACGATGCGTTACATCGGTGGTGGTCACAAGCAGAAGTACCGTGTTGTTGATTTCAAAAGAGAGAAGCACGAAGTACCTGCAACGGTAAAAGCTATCGAGTATGATCCAAACAGAACAGCTCGTATTGCACTTTTGTATTATGCGGACGGAGAGAAGCGATATATTATCGCTCCAGAAGGTTTGAAAGTTGGTGATACAGTTGTATCAGGTAAAGGAGCTGCTCCTAATGTTGGGAATGCACTTTTCTTAAGTGAAATTCCATTAGGTACTGTAATTCATAACATTGAATTAAAGCCTGGAAAAGGAGGAGCAATTGCAAGAGGTGCTGGAACGTACGCTCAGTTAAACGCAAGAGAAGGTAAATATGCTATCGTGAAGTTGCCATCAGGTGAAACACGAATGGTACTTATCGAGTGTTTAGCTACTATTGGTTCAGTTTCTAATTCAGAACACAGTTTGGTTGTTTCGGGTAAAGCAGGACGTTCAAGATGGTTAGGCCGTCGTCCTAGAGTACGTGGTGTAGTTATGAATCCAGTTGATCACCCAATGGGTGGTGGTGAAGGACGTAACTCAGGAGGTCATCCAAGATCTCGTAATGGTATGCCTGCTAAAGGATACAAGACACGTCCTCAGAAGAAATATTCAGATAAGTTTATTATTGAGAAAAGAAAAAAATAGGTTATGAGTCGTTCGTTAAAGAAACCACCATTTATCCATTATAAATTAATGGCAAGAGTGGATGAAGCACAAGAGTCTGGAAAAAAAGCTGTGATCAAAACTTGGTCAAGAGCTTCTACGATTTCTCCAGATTTCGTTGGATTGACAATTGCCGTTCACAATGGGAATAAGTTTATTCCTGTTTTCGTGACTGAAAATATGGTAGGACACAAATTGGGGGAATTTGCTCCAACGCGTAACTTCCGTGGTCACGGTGGTAATAAGAAAGATAAGAAAAGATAGAATTTAAATAGTTACCAACATGGGCGCTAGAAAGAGATTGAAAGCAGAGCAATTGAAGGCGGAAAAGAAAACTATGGCGATAGCATCGTTAAAGAATTCTCCGATCGCTCCAAGAAAGATGAGATTAGTTGCAGATCTTGTAAGGGGAGTAGAAGTAAATAAGGCTCTAAATATATTGCAGCATCATCCTAAGGATGCTTCTAAGAGTTTAGAAAAGTTATTGCGTTCAGCAATATCTAACTGGGAGCAGAAGAATGAAGATAAAGCATTAGAAGAAGAAACATTAATTGTTCGTTCAATTGAAGTTTCTCCTGCAGGAATGTTGAAAAGAATTCAGGCTGCACCTCAAGGAAGAGCACATAGAATTAGAAAAAGATCAAATCATGTTACGCTTGTCGTAGATGGTGTAAAAAACTAGGATGTAATGGGACAAAAAACAAATCCAATAGGAAATAGATTAGGTTTCATTCAAGGATGGGAATCTAACTGGTACGGAGGAGATGATTACAAGGATAAAATCGTTGAAGACGATAAAATCCGTCGTTACCTTCATGCACGTTTATCAAGAGCTAGTATTTCAAAAATTATTATTGAAAGAACACTTAAGTTGGTTACCGTAACGATCAATACTTCACGCCCAGGTGTGATTATTGGAAAGGGTGGTCAAGAAGTTGATAAACTGAAAGAAGAGTTAAAAAAATTGACGAAAAAAGAAATCCAAATCAACATTTTCGAAATCAAGAGACCAGAGCTTGATGCGAGATTAGTAGCGGATAGTATTGCACGTCAAATTGAAGCACGTATTTCTTTTAGAAGAGCAATCAAAATGTCGATAGCTTCTACTATGAGAATGGGTGCAGAAGGAATCAAAGTTAAGATTTCTGGTCGTTTGAATGGTGCGGAAATGGCACGTTCAGAAATGTATAAAGATGGAAGAACTCCATTGCATACGTTTAGAGCAGATATTGATTATGCTCTTGCAGAAGCACACACAACTTACGGTCGTATCGGTATCAAGGTATGGATCTGTAAAGGTGAAGTTTACGGAAAGAGAGATTTATCACCAAACGTTGGATTGGCTTCTCAAAAAGGAGGAAGATCTAAGCAAGGTGGAAGAAGAAAGAAGAAATAAGTTATTGACTTTTAAAAAACTCGAAGATGTTATCACCAAAGAGAACCAAATTTAGAAAAGCACAGAAAGGTCGTAATCGTGGTTTAGCTCACAGAGGGAGTCAAGTTGCTTTTGGATCTTTCGGATTAAAAACATTGGAGCCAGGATGGATTACTTCAAGACAAATTGAAGCTTCTCGTATCGCCGTTACTCGATACATGAAAAGAGAAGGTAAGGTTTGGATTAGAATTTTTCCAGACAAGCCGGTAACTTCTAAGCCTGCAGAGGTAAGGATGGGTAAAGGTAAAGGTGCTCCAAGTCACTGGGTAGCAGTGGTAAAACCTGGACGTATTTTATTTGAAGCAGACGGTGTTTCTTACGAAACGGCTAAAGAAGCCCTTCGTTTAGCAGCTCAAAAGCTTCCTGTAAAGTGTAAGTTCGTGGTTCGCCATGATTTTATTGTTCCTAGTAAATAATTAAGGAAATGAAACAAGAAGAAATCAATCAATTAACAGACACTGATCTTGTAAATGTAATTGCAGATACAACGGAGAAAATGGCAAAGATGAAATTATCTCATGCCGTTACTCCAATGGAAAATCCAATGCAGATTAGAGGATTAAGAAAGACAATCGCAAGATTGAATACTGAATTGACAAAAAGAGAAAAGCAAGCTTAAGCTTGTTAAATTGGAAAAATGCTTCAAATGGAAAAGCGTAATTTAAGAAAAGAACGTATTGGTGTGGTAACCAGCGATAAAATGGAGAAATCTATTGTCGTAATGGTAGAACGTAAAGTAAAACATGCCAAATATGGTAAGTTCATAAAAAAATCTACTAAATTTGTGGCCCACGATGAAAAAAACGACTGTAACATAGGTGATACAGTTCGCATCATGGAGACACGTCCTTTGAGTAAATCAAAGAACTGGAGATTAGTAGAAATTGTAGAAAGAGCTAAATAATCATTAAGTAATGATACAGTCAGAATCAAGACTTGCAGTAGCCGACAACAGTGGTGCCAAAGAGGTGTTATGTATCCGCGTATTAGGGGGAACAAAACGTCGCTATGCTTCTGTTGGAGATAAAATAGTAGTTACTGTCAAGAACGCAATGCCCTCTGGTGCCGTCAAAAAGGGAACGGTAGCCAAGGCTGTGGTAGTAAGAACGAAAAAAGAGGTTCGTCGTGCAGATGGATCTTACATTCGTTTCGATGATAACGCGGTTGTTCTCCTTAACCAAGCTGGTGAGATGAGAGGAACTAGAATTTTTGGACCAGTAGCCAGAGAGTTACGTGAAAACAATTACATGAAGATTGTTTCACTTGCTCCTGAGGTACTTTAAAATTGTAAAGTCATGCAAAAGAAATTACACATTAAAGTAGGAGACACAGTTAAGGTACTTAGCGGAGAGTCTCGCGGTCAAGAAGGAAAAATTCTTTCAATCGATAAGAAGAAAGATCGCGCAGTAGTAGAAGGTTTAAACATGATTAAACGTCATACCAAACCAAGTGCAGCAAACCCACAAGGTGGAATTGAAGATAAGGAAGGAACAATCCATATCTCAAACCTTATGGTTGTGGTAAACGGACAAGCTTCTAGAGTTGGTCGTAAACCAAATGCTGATGGTAAGTTAGAGCGTTATTCAAAAAAGTCAGGGGAGGTTATTAAGTAATGAGTTATACACCGAGACTTCAGGAAAAGTATAAGGCAGAGGTGATTTCTGCTTTAACTGAAAAATTTGGGTACAAAACGGTAATGCGTGTGCCTCAAATTAAGAAAATAATATTATCTCAAGGAATTGGAGAAGCAGTTTCTGATAAGAAGGTAATTGACTCTGCATTAGCAGATCTTTCAATTATTGCCGGTCAGAAAGCAATTGCAACTATATCTAAAAAGGATATCTCTAACTTTAAATTGAGAAAAGGAATGCCCGTAGGAACGAAGGTTACTTTAAGAGGTGAGAAAATGTACGATTTCTTAGATCGTCTTATTTCTGTATCTCTTCCAAGAACGCGTGACTTTAGAGGAGTTCCGGCTAAAGGTTTTGATGGTAGAGGTAACTTCAACTTTGGAGTTAAGGAACACATCATTTTCCCAGAGATAGATATTGACAAAGTGAACAAAATTTTAGGAATGGATATCACAATCGTTACTTCTGCAGATACTGATGAAGAAGCGAAGGCACTTTTAGATGCTTTTGGATTTCCGTTTACAAAAAAGTAAGAGATGGCAAAAGAATCAATGAAGGCGCGTGAGCGCAAAAGAGAAGCAATGGTAGCAAAGTATGCTGCTAAAAGAGCTGCTTTGAAAGAAGCTGGCGATTGGGATGCTTTACAAAAGTTGCCTGCTAATTCTTCTAGAGTTAGATTGCACAATAGATGTGGTTTAACAGGTCGTCCAAGAGGTTACATGCGTCAGTTTGGAATTTCTAGGGTAACATTTAGAGAAATGGCTTTAGCGGGAAAGATCCCAGGTGTTAAAAAAGCAAGTTGGTAATCCATTAATAGGAAAATTATGAATACAGATCCTATAGCAGATTTTCTAACTCGTGTTAGAAACGCGAGTAGTGCTCAACAAAAAGTAGTTGAGATTCCAGGTTCAAACACAAAGAGAGCGATTACAAAGATCTTATTTGATCAAGGGTATATCACGAACTATAAGTTTGAAGAGGATAACAAACAAGGAATCATTAAGATTGCCTTAAAATATAATCCTTCAACGAAGGTACCTGCAATTACAAAATTGCAACGTGTTTCGTCTCCAGGATTAAGAAAGTATAGTAGCTCAGTAGACCTGCCAAGAATCTTAAATGGTTTAGGTGTTGCAATTGTTTCTACTTCTAAAGGTGTAATCACTAACAAAGAAGCAAAAACATTGAACGTAGGTGGTGAAGTTTTATGCTACGTGTATTAATTAAAAAGTAAATAATAAGAAATGTCAAGGATAGGTAAATCCCCCATTACAGTCCCGAGTGGAGTTGAAGTAAAGGTAGATGACAACGTTGTTACTGTGAAAGGAAAGTTAGGTGTTTTAACGGAAACGTTACACCCAGCGATTACTATGTCTCAGGAAGAAGGTGTCCTCTCTTTCACCCGCGCATCGGAATCTCCAGATCACAAAGCACAGCACGGTTTAGCGCGTGCATTGGTCGCAAACATGATTGTTGGAGTATCGGAAGGGTATAAGAAAGTTTTAGAAGTTATCGGTGTAGGTTATCGAGCATCTAACCAAGGTCAAAGACTAGAGTTAGCTGTTGGTTATTCTCACCCAATAATTATAGAACTTCCAGAAGAAATTAAGGTGTCAGCTGCAACAGAAAAAGGTAAAGCTCCAATCGTAGTATTGGAATCTTACGACAAACAACTGTTAGGACAAGTCGCTGCCAAAATTCGTTCTCTCCGTAAACCTGAACCTTACAAAGGTAAAGGTGTTCGATTCCAAGGTGAAGTCGTTAGAAGAAAAGCTGGTAAAGCTGCAGGTAAATAATCTTAATTTTTGATTCATGGCATTTAGTAAAGAAGCAAGAAGAGCAAAGATCAAAAGAAGAATTAGAAAAAATATTTTTGGTTCTTCAGAAACACCAAGATTAACTGTTTTCCGTAGTAACAAACAAATCTACGCACAAATAGTTGATGATAATAAAGGTGTTACATTGGCATCTGCATCTTCTTTAAAAGAAAAAGGAGCTGATAAACTACCAAAGGTAGAACAAGCAGCATTAATAGGTAAGCTTATTGCTGAAAAAGCAAAACAAGCAGGCGTGGAAAAAGTAGTTTTCGATAGAAACGGATACTTATATCACGGAAGAATTAAATCGTTGGCCGAATCAGCAAGAGAAGGCGGACTTAAATTTTAATTGTAATGGCAGCAAATAAAATAAATAAAGTAAAATCATCTGATGTCGAACTAAAAGATAAATTAGTTGGTATCAATCGTGTTACTAAGGTAACAAAAGGTGGTCGTACGTTCAGTTTCTCTGCTATTGTAGTAGTTGGAGACGAGAACGGAATTGTAGGTCACGGATTAGGTAAAGCAAAAGAGGTAACTGAGGCAATTGCTAAAGGAATCGATGACGCGAAGAAAAACCTAATTAGAGTTCCGATTATCAATGATACAGTTCCGCATGCGCAGAAAGGTAAATTTGGTGGAGCTCGAGTTCTACTTAAGCCAGCTTCTAATGGTACAGGTGTTATTGCCGGTGGTGCAATGCGTGCTGTATTAGAGAGTGTTGGAATCCATAACGTACTCGCGAAATCTCAAGGATCTTCAAATCCGCACAACGTTGTTAAAGCAACGATGAACGCATTGGAGCAAATGAGAGATGCAGTTGCAGTTGCAAAGCAAAGAGGAGTTACAATTGACAAAGTGTTTAACGGTTAATAAATATCTGAAATGGCTACAATTAAAATAAAGCAAGTAAGAAGCGCTATTAATCGTTCACAGAGACAAAAGAGAACGATTCAAGCTTTGGGATTGAAAAAGTTAAATCAAGTAATTGAAAAGGAAGCAACTCCTCAGATACTTGGTATGGTGAAGAAAGTTCAACACTTAGTTGAAGTAGTTGAGTAGAACCTATAAAATTGATAAAAATGAATCTAAATAATTTAACTCCAGCTAAAGGTTCCACGTTGAGCGATAAGCGTATTGGTAGAGGTCAGGGATCTGGTCACGGCGGTACAGCTACTAGAGGTCACAAAGGAGCTAAGTCAAGATCTGGATATAAAAGAAAAAGTGGTTTTGAAGGAGGCCAGATGCCATTGCAGCGTCGTGTTCCTAAATTCGGTTTCAAAAATATTAATCGAGTTGAATACAAAGCCGTTAATCTTGATATAATTCAATCTTTGATTGAGAAAAAAGGAGTAACAGAAATCACACCAGAAGTATTGCAACAGAACGGTTTATGTTCTAAAAATGAGCTGGTAAAAGTTTTGGGTAGAGGAGAGTTAAAATCAAAGATTAATGTAACCGCTCACAAGTTTTCTTCAACTGCAAAAGCAGGAATTGAAGCTCAAGGTGGGAATTGTTCAGAAATCTAATTAACTTTGCCAACTATTTTCCAAAACAATGAAGAAGTTTATACAAAATATACAGAATATCTGGAAGGTTGAAGAATTGAGAAAGAGGTTACTTGTAACCCTTTCTCTTATTCTAGTATACCGAGTAGGGTGTCATATCGTATTGCCAGGAGTAGATCCGGCTATTTTAAGTGCTGAATCAACAGATAATGCTGGAACGATCGAAGGATTGTTAGGTCTTTTGTCTGGTGGTGGATTCACAAATGCATCGTTTTTTGCGCTTGGGATAATGCCTTATATTTCGGCATCTATTATAATGCAATTATTAGGTATGGCTGTTCCTGCTGTTCAGAAAATGCAGAACGAAGGTGAAAGTGGACGTAAGAAAATCACAAATTATACACGAATCTTAACGATTTTAATTTGTCTATTTCAAGCACCAACTTACATCGGATTGTATGTTCAAAGTAAAGGAGCTGTGGCTCAAGAATTATTGAACAGTCCATTTTGGTGGGCACAATCAGTTATGGTTCTTGTTGCAGGAGCTATGTTTGCGGTTTGGTTAGGTGAGAGAATAACGGACAAAGGAGTTGGTAATGGAATTTCATTATTAATTACTGTTGGAATTATCGCGCGTTTACCAGAGTCTTTCTTTACTGAAGTAATTACGAGTCCTGCATTGAAAGTGGTTTTAGAAGTGGTTTGCTTTATGTTAATCGTTTTAGCAACTGTTTTAATTGTTCAAGGTGTTCGTAAAGTACCGATGAATTACGCAAAACGTGTTGCTAGTGGTAGGGCTGAAGCAGGTGATCAAGGTGCTCGTTCGTATTTACCAATTAAAGTAAATGCTTCAGGAGTTATGCCTATCATTTTTGCTCAGGCTATAATGGCAGTTCCTATGATGTTCTTCCAAGGATCGTTCACACCGTTTACGTTAGCGTATAATGTTGTGTTGTTTGTTTTAATTATAGTGTTTACCTATTTCTACACTGCAATTATGATTAATCCTAAGAAAATGGCAGACGATATGAAGCGTAATGGTGGATTCATTCCAGGGTATAGACCAGGAGAAGAAACAGCAAATTATATTGATCAGTTAGTTTCAAAGATTACTTTACCAGGTTCTATTTTCTTGGCTATAATCGCAATTTTACCTGCGATTGCAGGTTTATTCGGTGTAGGTCAAGGATTTGCATTATTCTTTGGAGGTACTTCTTTACTAATTATGGTAGGTGTTGTATTGGATACATTGCAGCAAATAGAAACTTATTTGTTAAACAGACATTATGACGGTTTAATGGAAGGTACAAAGATTAGAGGACGCAGAACACAAGGCGAAGTTTCAGGTTTTTAATTAAGAACATGGCAAAACAAGCATCAATAGAACAAGACGGTACAATTATCGAAGCACTATCTAACGCAATGTTTAGAGTTGAGTTGGAGAATGGGCACGTTATTACCGCACACATATCAGGGAAAATGAGAATGTATTACATTAAAATTCTTCCAGGTGATAGAGTGAAAGTAGAAATGTCTCCTTATGATTTAACAAAGGGGAGAATAACTTTTAGATACAAGTAGGAGAAATCCCACATTAAATAAATAGAAAGATGAAAGTAAGAGCTTCAGTAAAAAAACGAAGTGCAGATTGCAAAATCGTTAAGAGAAAAGGAAGAGTTTACGTGATAAACAAAAAAAATCCTAAACTTAAACAAAGACAAGGTTAGGCTAATTATTTGAATTATGGCAAGGATTGCAGGAATAGATTTACCGAAAAACAAAAGAGGTGTTATTGGATTAACATACATCTTTGGTATCGGTCGTTCTACGGCAGCTAATATTTTAGCTGAGAACGGTATTGACGAAAACATCAAAGTTCAGGATTGGGACGATGATCAATTAGGAAAGATTCGTGAGAGTATCAACACTATTAAAGTGGAAGGTGCATTGCGTTCAGAAATCCAATTGAACATTAAGCGACTAATGGACATTGGTTGCCAAAGAGGTATTCGTCACAGAGCTGGTTTACCTTTAAGAGGTCAAAGAACGAAGAACAACTCTCGTACAAGAAAAGGTAAGAGAAAAACAGTTGCTAACAAGAAGAAAGCAACTAAATAATAGTTAACATGGCAAAAGCACAAAAGAAGAAGAAAAATGTCAAAGTAGATGCTACTGGTGAAGCGCATATTCAAGCTACCTTCAACAATATCATTATTTCTTTAACAAACAATGCTGGACAAGTGATATCTTGGTCATCAGCTGGGAAAATGGGTTTCAAAGGTTCTAAGAAGAACACGCCTTATGCTGCACAAGTTGCTGCAGAAGATTGCGCGAAAGAAGCACATGACTTCGGATTACGAAAAGTTAAAGTTTATGTTAAAGGACCAGGAGCAGGTAGAGAATCTGCAATCCGTTCTTTACATAACAGCGGAATTGAAGTAACGGAAATTATCGATGTTACTCCATTACCACACAACGGATGTCGTCCTCCAAAAAGAAGAAGAGTATAATAAATTTTGTAATCGAAAGGATATTATGGTTATCGAAGGAGAAGCCTTAATTCATAACCCCTTTCAAATTTAATTAACATGGCAAGATATACAGGTCCTAAGACGAAAATTGCGCGTAGATTTAAAGAGCCAATTTTCGGACCAGATAAAGCGCTGGACAAAAGACAATACGGTCCAGGACAGCACGGTCCAAACAAAAGAAGAGGAAAGCAGTCTGAGTACGCTATCCAATTAGCTGAGAAGCAAAAAGCGAAATACACTTACGGTATTTTAGAAAAGCAGTTTTCTAACTTATTTAAGAAAGCTTCAGGAATGAAGGGGATTACAGGTGAAAACTTGTTAATTCTTTGTGAATCTCGTTTAGATAACACAGTTTTTCGTTTAGGAGTTTCTCCAACGAGAAGTGGTGCGCGTCAATTAGTTTCTCACAAACACATTACTGTTAATGGTGAGGTGGTGAATATTCCATCTTATACTTTAAAAGCAGGAGATGTTGTAGGAGTAAGAGAAAAATCAAAGTCGTTAGAAGCAATCACAAATTCTTTAGCGTCAAGTAATAGTAAATTCGATTGGTTGAATTGGGATTCCTCAAGTATGAGTGGTTCTATGATTAGTGTTCCAACAAGAGAGATGATCCCTGAGAACATTAAAGAACAATTAATCGTCGAATTATATTCTAAATAAAAAATAACGATAACATGGCTATTTTAGACTTCCAAAAGCCGGATAAGGTAATAATGATTCAGTCTGATGAGCACGAAGGTCAATTCGAGTTTCGTCCATTAGAGCCTGGTTACGGTATCACAGTAGGTAATGCGCTAAGAAGAATTTTACTTTCTTCTTTAGAAGGGTTTGCAATTTCTTCAATTAGAATTGAAGGTGTAGATCATGAGTTTTCTACTATCAAAGGAGTCGTAGAAGATGTTACAGAAATCATATTAAACTTAAAGCAAGTTCGTTTTAAGCAGCAAATCGAAGATCAAGATTCAGAAACAGTTGTTGTTTCTATTGGAGGTCAAGATAAATTAAGTGCTGGTGATTTAGGTAAATTTACTTCTGCCTTCCAAGTATTGAATCCAGATTTAGTAATCTGCAACATGGAGTCTTCTGTAAAACTTGAGATGGAACTTACCATTATTAAGGGAAGAGGATATGTACCTGCAGAAGAGAATAAAGTTTCAGGTGTACCTTTCGGTACAATTTTCATTGATTCTATTTTTACTCCAATTAAAAACGTAAAGTACTCTATTGAGAACTTCCGTGTAGAGCAAAAAACAGATTATGAAAAGCTTGTTTTAGAAATTGCATCAGATGGTTCTATCCATCCGAAAGATGCTTTGAAAGAAGCAGCAAAGATTCTTATACATCACTTCATGTTGTTCTCTGATGAAAGAATTACTTTAGATAGCGAAGTGAAGTCTGAAACTGAAGAGTTCGATGAGACTTCTTTGCACATGAGACAATTGTTGAAAACGAAACTTGTAGATATGGATCTTTCAGTGCGTGCATTGAATTGTCTTAAAGCTGCAGACGTTGAAACATTAGGTGATCTAGTTTCTTACAACAAGAATGATTTATTGAAGTTCAGAAACTTTGGTAAAAAATCTTTAACTGAGTTAGAAGACTTAGTAGAAGCAAAAGGATTATCTTTTGGAATGAATGTGTCTAAATATAAATTAGACAAGGATTAGTAATCTTAGAATTATAAGAAAATGAGACACGGTAAAAAAATAAACCATTTAAGTAGAAAGACTGCACACAGAAAAGCAATGCTTTCGAACATGGCGTGTTCGTTAATAGAACACAAAAGAATCACAACTACCGTAGCTAAAGCGAAAGCTTTGAGAGTATATTTAGAGCCAATTTTGACAAAGTCAAAAACAGATTCTACACACTCAAGAAGAACAGTATTTAGCTATTTACAAAACAAAGAAGCGGTTGCGGAGTTATTCCGTGATGTTGCACCAAAAATTGCTGATAGACCAGGAGGATACTTACGTATCATTAGAACTGGGAACAGGTTAGGTGATAACGCTGAAATGTGTATGGTAGAATTAGTTGATTTCAACGAATTAATGTTGAATGATAAGCCTGCTAAGAAGACAACACGTCGTTCTAGAAGAGGTGGTACTGCTAAAGCTGCAACAGAAGGTGCAGTTGCTGATACTACTTCTGAAGCGAAAGAGTCTGAAGCAGAAACAAAAGACGAGGAAGAATAGAAATATTTTCTGAATACAAAAAGGGGTAACTTTATTAAGTTATCCCTTTTTTTATATCCACTATTTACACTATTTATGAACATCTTTTTGTAAACCTCATATAAAGTGTAACTTTGCCAAAACTTTTTGAAATGCAAGAAAGAAACCAAGCAGTTTTAGTTTTAGAAGACGGAACTTTTTTTGAGGGAAAGGCTCTAGGAATTACAGGTAAAACTTCAGGAGAGATTGCCTTTAATACGGGGATGACAGGTTATCAAGAGGTGTTTACAGACCCATCTTACTTAGGACAAATACTTATTATGACTACCGCTCATATCGGTAACTACGGAGTTCATCAAAATGAAGTAGAAAGCGATAATATCAAAATAGCAGGTGTTGTTATCAAAAAGTTTTCTGATATTTTTTCTAGAGCTTCAGGAAAATCCTCTCTTGAAGAAAATCTTATAGAAGACGGTAAACTTGGAATTTCTGATATTGACACAAGAGCATTGGTACGTTATATTCGTAATAAAGGAGCTATGAATGCGCTTATTTCTACAGAAGAGAATTATGATATTGATGCTCTAAAAGAAGAAGTTAAAAATGTTCCTTCTATGGAAGGTTTAGAGTTATCTTCTCAAGTGTGTACGAAAGAAGCTTTTGAGAAAAAAGCAACAACCGCATCTAAATACAAAGTTGCTTTGATGGATTTTGGTGTAAAGATGAATATTATTCGTTGTCTTAATGAAAGAGGTTGTGATGTGATGGTTTTTCCTATGGACGCTACGGTTGAGGAAATGTTGACTTACAACCCAGACGGGTTTATGCTGTCTAATGGTCCTGGAGATCCCTCTGCTATGCCAAATGTTATTGAAAATATTAAAGAGGTTATCAAAGCAGATAAACCAGTTTTTGGTATTTGCTTGGGGCACCAACTTATTGGTTTGTCACAAGGTTTACGAACAGAGAAAATGTTTAATGGACACAGAGGATTAAACCATCCTATTAAAAATCTACTAACTGGTAAAGGCGAGATTACATCTCAAAACCATGGTTTCGTTATTTCAAAGGAAAGTATAGCTGAAAACGATAATGTAGAACTTACGCACATTCATTTAAATGATGATAGTGTTGCGGGAATTCGTTTAAAGAATCATAATGTTTTTAGTGTGCAATATCATCCAGAAGCATCTGCTGGACCACACGATTCAAGGTATCTGTTTGATCAATTCGTGGGTAATTTAAAAAAATAATTAGTATGACTTATATAGCTAAAATCGTAGGAAGACAAATTTTAGATTCAAGAGGAAATCCAACTGTTGAAGTAGATGTTTACACTTCTAATGGAGCTTTTGGAAGAGCAGCTGTTCCTTCTGGAGCTAGTACAGGAATTCATGAGGCTGTTGAATTACGAGATGGTGATGCTGGAGTTTATCTTGGAAAAGGAGTTCTAAGTGCAGTAGAATACATTAATACATCAATCAATGATGCGTTAAATGGTATGTATGCCTTAGATCAAAAGGCAATAGATTACAAACTAATTGCTTTGGATGGTACTGAAAACAAAAGTAAGTTAGGAGCAAATGCAATTCTTGGTGTTTCTTTGGCGGTGGCAAAAGCAGCTGCAGCAGAAACAGGTATGTCTTTGTATAAATACATTGGTGGTGTTGGCGCCGTAACTATGCCTGTACCCATGATGAATATATTAAATGGAGGATCTCATGCAGACAATAAAATAGATATTCAAGAATTTATGGTTATGCCATTTGGAGCTAATTCATTTTCTGAAGCATTAAGAATGGGAACTGAAGTCTTTCATCATTTAAAAGCTGTTTTGAAAGAAAAAGGAATGTCTACTAATGTTGGAGATGAAGGAGGTTTTGCTCCAAGTCTTGGTTCTAACAAAGAAGCTATCGAGGTAGTTTTGGAAGCAATTGAAAAGGCAGGATACAAACCTGGAGAAGATATGTGGATTGCTTTAGACGCAGCAAGTTCTGAGTTTTATTCCGAAGAAAAAAAGAAATATATTTTTGAGTCTACGGGAGAAGAAATGACCTCTGACGAAATGGTTGAGTTTTGGAACAAATGGTGTGATAAATATCCTATCGCCTCAATTGAAGACGGACTTGCCGAAGATGATTGGTACGGTTGGAAAAAAGCAACAGAAATAATTGGAAATAAAGTCCAGCTTGTAGGCGATGATTTATTCGTAACGAATACGAAAAGATTGTCTCGAGGAATTAATGAAGGAATTGCAAATTCAATTTTAGTTAAAGTAAATCAAATTGGAACTTTAACAGAAACTATTGAAGCTGTTCAAATGGCAACAAAAAGTCAATATACTTCAGTGATGAGTCACAGGTCTGGAGAAACAGAAGATTATACGATTGCTGATTTAGCAGTTGCATTAAATTGTGGTCAAATCAAAACAGGGTCTGCATCAAGATCTGATAGAATGGCAAAATATAATCAGCTTTTAAGGATAGAAGAAGAGCTTGGAGATTCAGCTGTTTACCCAGGAAAAGACTTTAAGTTTCTGTAAATTTGGACTAAAAATTATTTTTTTTAATTAAAGAAGGTATTTTTACCTTCTTTTTTAGTTTTTAGGCAACCGAATTAAGACTATATTCGTTTCTAAATAAAACTCAAAAACTATGCGCTATATAATATTTTCACTTTTGTGTTGGTCAGCCTATTTTGGTTATGCTCAAACGAATAACTTTACACAAGGAAACCAATTTTTTGCACAAATTCAAATTGATAGTTCCAACCCAACGGTTGTAGATAATGTTGTAAATGCAATGAAAACAAATCCAAATGTATTTATTGTGCGTTATGACGCAATAACAAACGGCCTTCTTTTTGTTACAGAAAGTATATCTTCTTTTGATGAAGCAATCATGATTTCTTGGTTTGAAGGAAATGAACATATAATTGAATGTTTTCAGTATGGTATTCAGGGATTGGATAAGCATATTGCATTTGGAACTGACTTTTGTAATCAAGTAAATTAAGAGATATGAAAAAGATATTTTTAAGTCTGATTTTTACAGCAATACTTTCTTTTGGATTTTCTCAGACATTTGCAGAAGGAGATTGCCAAAATGCTACTGGTGGTTGCGATATTCCTGATTTTGTACTAACAGGTTCAAATCCTTTAGGAACAGGGAATAACTTATTTAATGATTTGCCCGCAGGTAATAATATTTCGAATCCAAGTACTAATCCAGGTACAGCAGGTAATTCAGGATGCTTGTTTTCAAATGAATTAAACCCAGTTTGGATGGTTTTCACAGTTACACAACCCGGACAGTTGGAGTTTACTATTGGTGGACCAGGAAGTACAGGTTTTTTCGACTGGGCTCTGTGGCCGTATTATTCTAATCCAGCAACGGGAACATCAGCATGTGATGATATAACAAACAACACACTTCCTCCTGCAGCCTGTAATTGGAATGGTTCAGCTTCGGGTTGGACGGGTATGGTAGCTCCGGGTAATTTACCTGCTGGGGCAAATGCTAGTAATTTCGAAAATTCAATAACAGTTCAAGCTGGTGATCAATTTGTACTTTGCTTCTCAAATTATTCAAGTGTTGGATCTACGGCTAATCCTGTTCCAGTTCCAGTAGCTACAGGACCAAACATTCCTGGAACAAATAATACAAATAGTACTGCTATTATAGACTGCTCTGGAGGAACTTTTGGATACGATGTTTGTTTAGGTGATACTTTAGACTTTACCGTTGATGAGACAATCTATTCTTTCGTACCGCAATATCAGGTATTGAATAATGTTTCTGAAGTAGATAACCCTACGGCTGGACCAGGCTTTGTGTTTACACCTCTTGATACTGTTGAATATTTAATTCAAATTTCTGACAATGGAGTTCCCCAAGATACTGTAACCGTAATTGCTAATGTTGCTTTTCCAACAGAACCTAATGCAGGTGTTGATGTTACTGCTTGTATAGGAGATGTTGTTCCAGTAACAGGTAATCTCGGTCAGCCCAACCATAGTTTTTCATGGGCAATTACAGGTCCAGGATTTGCAGCCTTAACTCCATTAACTTCTTTAAGTCCAACTGCATTTACAAATACGTTAGGAACGTATACTATTGCGCTCACCGAATCAAACGGTATTTGTCCAGATAGTACTCATTCTATACAAGTAACCTGGGAAGATCCAGTAATTACGACTTCAAAAATAGATCCTTCTTGTGGTTTAGCTCTTGACGGTTCTATTGAGATTACTGCAATACCAGGCGCTCAATATAGTTTTGATAATGGAGTTACTTGGCAAGCTTCAAATAATATGTCAGGATTAGGTGCTGGTACTTATGATGTTTGTGTCGAAACAGCTGTTGGTTGTCAAAAATGTACTCAAGTTACTTTAGTTGATCCAATACCTGTAGTGATATCGGTTTCTAATGATACCACTATTTGCCTTAATGGATCAGCAACTTTAGTTGCGAGTGCAACAGGCGGAACAAGTTATACATTTCAATGGAGTCATACATCAGATTTAAACGGTACACAAATAGTAAATCCTCTAGTGAATACAAACTATACAGTTCAAGCGTTTAATGAATTTAATTGTTCATCATTGATTGCAGCTATTGATGTAACCCTGTTGGGCGATATTACAGGTACAATTTCGCCTGACATTACAATATGTCCGGGTTACTCTACAATGCTAACAGCAACAGGTGCTGACGGAGATGGTGGGCCATATACGTACGAATGGTCTGCAAATGGTTCGTCCGTTTCAACTGATCAAACATTTACTGTTAACCCATCTTCAGATACGCAGTACAGCGTTACGATTTCAGATGGCTGTGAAACTTCTCCTTTAACTTTGACAATGAATGTGCTCATGGCTCCATTACCAAATGTTTTGATGAGCGTAGATCAGCAAGTAGATTGTGAGCCTGGTCAATTTGTATTTTCTAATGATACAGACCCTGCTTTAGTAGCATCAACTTATTGGAATTTGAGTAACGATTCATCTTATTTTAATATGAATATTTTACCCGCGGTTATTCAGTATCCAGGAGTATATGATATGCAATTGGTAGTTGTTACTCCTGACGGATGTATTGATTCAGCTACGGTGAATGGCGTTGTAGAGGTTTTACCTGTTCCAAATGCAGATTTTGCTTATTCCGCACCAGTAACGATGTTTAATACAGAAGTTTTATTAACAAATTATTCTGATTTTGCAGATACGTATGTTTGGTCTGCACCAAATGGAACACCTTCATTTTCTGTTACAGATAATATGACTACTACTTTTCCAGATGCTCAAACGGGAGACTATCCTGTAACATTAATTGCCTATTCTCAGTTTGGATGTACTGATACGATAACTAAAATTGTTACTGTTGTGCCAGAAGTAATATTTTATGCTCCAAATTCTTTTACACCAGATAATGATGAGTTTAATCAAACTTGGAGTATTCATATAGAAGGAATAGATGAATATGATTTTGACCTCTTTATTTACAATCGTTGGGGAGAAATGATTTGGGAATCACACGATATAAATGCCAAATGGGATGGAACTTATAATGGAGATTTACTGCCTGTGGGCACATATACATGGTCAGTCAGAGGAAAAAATCTTATAGACGATGGTAAGTTTGAAAGAACTGGACATGTAAATATTATTAGATAGACAAAACAATTGTCATCAAAGTCCTAATTCTTTATAGAGTTAGGACTTTTTTTTGTTTCGGATTCTTTTTCTAAAAAGAAGGATTAAATTTGCGAGTAGTACCAAAAAAATAAAAAGACATAAATTTCTAAATATGGATATTAACGCGTTTCAAGCAGAAATCAAAGAAGGCATTCCAACTTATATTCCAACAAAAAAAGAGTATGAGAAGAATATTAATCACGCTCCAATTCGTAAGAAAATTTTAAGTGAAGAGGAGAGAAAACTAGCTTTAAAAAATGCTTTGCGCTATTTTCCAAAAGAGCAGCATAAAGAACTTTTGCAAGACTTTATCTATGAGTTAGATACCTATGGTAGAATCTATATGCACAGATATAGACCTAACCATACGCAATATGCCAGACCAATTGATGAATATCCAGGCCAATGCGATCAAGCAAAAGCTATAATGTTGATGATTCAAAATAATTTGGACCATGCAGTTGCGCAACATCCTCATGAATTAATTACTTATGGTGGAAACGGTGCTGTATTTCAAAATTGGGTGCAATATAGATTAACTATGAAATATTTGTCTGAAATGACAGATGAGCAAACACTGGTAATGTATTCTGGACACCCAATGGGATTATTTCCATCGCATAAAGATGCGCCAAGAGTAGTTGTAACGAACGGTATGGTTATTCCGAACTACTCGAAGCCAGACGATTGGGAGAAATTTAATGCTTTGGGTGTTTCACAATATGGTCAAATGACAGCAGGTTCTTATATGTACATTGGTCCGCAAGGAATAGTACATGGAACTACGATTACTGTTTTAAATGGCTTTAGAAAAATTGGAAAATCGCCAAAGGGAAATCTTTTTGTTACGGCTGGTTTGGGAGGTATGAGTGGAGCTCAGCCAAAAGCAGGAAATATTGCAGGATGTATCACCGTTTGTGCAGAAGTAAATCCAAAAATTACACAGGTACGATTAGATCAAGGTTGGATTGATGAAAAAATTACTGATTTAGATGTTCTCGTAAAACGTGTTCGAGAAGCGAAAGCAAATGAAGAGGTGGTTTCTCTTGCTTATTTGGGGAATATAGTTGAAGTATGGGAGAAATTTGATGAAGAGGATATTTTTATTGACTTGGGTTCTGATCAAACTTCACTTCATAATCCTTGGGCTGGAGGTTACTATCCTGTTGGATTAACTTTTGAAGAAGCCAATGATATGATGGCAAACAAGCCAGAATTATTTAAAGAAAAAGTAAAAGAAACGCTAATTAAACATACAAATGCAGTTAATAAGCATACGGCCAAAGGGACGTATTTTTTCGATTATGGAAATGCATTTTTATTGGAAGCGAGTAGAGCAGGAGCTGATATTTTAGCGGATAATGGAATAGACTTTAGATATCCGTCATATGTTCAAGATATAATGGGACCTATGTGTTTTGATTATGGTTTTGGACCTTTTAGATGGGTTTGCGCCTCTGGAAATCCAAAAGACCTAGAAAAAACAGATGAAATAGCTTGTCATGTTTTAGAAGAAATAATGAAGGATAGTCCTTCTGAAATTCAGCAACAAATGGCAGATAATATCCAATGGATTAAAGGTGCTCAGGAAAATAAATTAGTAGTTGGTTCTCAAGCCAGAATTTTATATGCTGACGCTGAAGGTAGGATGAAAATAGCAGAAGCATTTAACACTGCGATTAAAAATGGAGAGATTGGTAAAGTTATCCTAGGGAGAGATCATCATGATGTGTCAGGAACAGATTCTCCATACAGAGAAACGTCTAACATTTATGATGGTTCTAAATTTACAGCAGACATGGCCATACAAAACGTAATTGGCGATTCTTTCAGAGGAGCTACTTGGGTTTCTATACACAATGGTGGTGGAGTAGGATGGGGAGAAGTGATCAACGGCGGATTTGGAATGTTGTTAGACGGTTCTGCCGACGCGGATAGAAGATTGAAATCTATGCTTCATTGGGATGTAAACAACGGAATTGCCAGAAGAAACTGGGCAAGAAACGAAGGTGCAATCTTTGCAATAAAACGTGCGATGGAAAAAGAACCACTTTTGAAAGTTACGATCCCAAATATTGTAGATGAAGATTTGTTTAGCTAAGTCACTTTAATCAAAAAAATAAACGGTGCTTCTTTGAGTTCTTATAAATAATGTATAAATTTCGACGAATAAACGAATTTTAAGTATTAAACAATGGGAAAAAGAGACGAATTAATCGAGAAGTATCAGGGTGAGATGAAAAAATTAGGTATTTCTTACGATGCTAATTTATTTGAAAAAGTAGTGATCGGTTGTGGACCATCTATCTATAATGCAGATGCAGAGACTGTATCTGGTACAGATTCTGCAGAGCTAGCAACAGTTAAAAATAACTTTTTAATCAAGAAGTTAGGTTTGGCAGATAGTGGAGATTTAGACAAGGCAATTGATGCAACAGTAGAAAAAATGGGAAGATCTAACAGAAATAAGTACAGAGCTATTTTCTACTACCTTTTAACAGTACATTTTAAAAAAGAGAGTGTTTACAAATAGTAGACATTATATAAATATGAAAAAAGCCTGTTTCACTAACGAAACAGGCTTTTTTTATGTTTAAATTTTGCTTGTTAAGTATTATAAAACACTTTTATAAAGTGCTTCATAAGCAGGTAAAACGCCTTCTAAAGTAAACTTTTCAGCTTGCTGAACAGCTTGTTTCTTAAATTTAGATAGAGTTATATCATTCTCTAAAATAGCAATTGCTTGATTGCCCATGCTTTCTACATCTCCTACTTCAGATAAAAAACCAGAAAATCCATGTTCGTTTACCTCAGGTATACCTCCAGTATTAGAACTCACTACAGGCACGCCTGCTGCCATGGCTTCTAATGCAGCCAAACCAAAACTCTCAGTTTGAGATGGGAGAAGAAATAAATCTGCCAGTCCTAATACATCACTTGTATCTCTCACTTTACCCAAAGTAATAACTCTGTCGCATGTGCCGAGTTCTCTGCATAATTGTTCTGCATTATACCTTTCAGGTCCGTCTCCTACTAGCAATAAACGAGAAGGTATTTTATCATTAATACGTTTAAAAATACGCACAACATCTTCTACACGTTTTACTTTTCTGAAATTAGAAACATGACAAATAATACGTTCGTGATCTTGCGCATATTTTCTACGTCTATCAATAGAAAACTCTTTTTGATATTGTTTAACATTGATGAAGTTAGGGATTACTTCTATGTTACGCTTGGTGTCAAAGTGCCTGTAAGTATCTTTCTTTAGACTTTCAGAAACTGCAGTAACTGCATTACTTTGATTAATACAAAAAGAGATGACAGGCTCAAAAGAAGGATCTTTTCCAACTAAAGTTATATCTGTTCCATGCAGTGTAGTGATGAAGGGAATAGTACTTCCTTTCGCTTTCAAAATTTGTTGCGCCATAAATGCAGCCGATGCATGAGGTATAGCATAGTGTACATGTAAAAGATCTAGCTTTTCATGCAATACAACATCTACCAATTTACTTGCTAACTCCGTTTCATAAGGTTGAAATTCAAACAGAGGGTAGTTACTTACAGCTACCTCGTGGTAATAGATGTTTTCTCTAAACGAACCTAACCGAACAGGTTGAGAATAAGTTATGAAATGAATTTCATGTCCTTTCTTAGATAATGCTTTCCCTAATTCTGTTGCAACAACTCCACTCCCTCCATAAGTCGGGTAAAGTACAATTCCTATTTTCATATTTGTATTGACGTAAATGTTATAATCCCCTTACAGCTTCGTATATCACACGCTGTATTTCTGTTCTAATTCCCATGCGTACTAATTTCCAGTTTTCAGCACTAGGATTTACTCGATTGGATAAAAATACATAGTTTATACCGTATTCTGGGTCTGCCCAAGACAAAGTTCCTGTAAAACCAGAATGACCAAAACTTTTTAGCGAAACAAGATTACAGGTTGGTCCGCCGTCTAAATCTCTAACAGGCTTATCAAAACCAGCTCCACGTCTGTTTGTTGGACAAAATTGACAATCCGTATATTCATCTACCACCTCAGGATCGAGGTATTGAATGCCACCGTAATTCCCTTTGTTCAAAAACATTTGCATTAGAGCAGCCAGATCTGTAGCGTTAGAAAAAAGTCCGGCATGACCTCCAACTCCGCCCATCATAGCAGCACCTGGATCATGCACATATCCATGCACCAATTGTTTCCTAAAAAGTGTGTCATTTTCTGTGGGTACAATTCTATCTTTATCAAAAAACGTAAGTGGTAAATAACGCATACTTTCTAAACCCATAGGTTTGTAGAAGGTGTTTAGCGTATAATTATCTAGAGATTGCTGTGTTTCTTTTTCAATTACTTTTTGTGTAAAATAATAGCCTACATCAGAGTATTTATAGCGTTTTTTTCTTAAAAATGGGTAGCTTAAAATACGGTTGTACATGTAATCTTTATAGCTGTTTGTGATGAACATATTGTCTGCTACTTTCACATTCATACTGTCATTTCTCGTTTTGCTGAGATATTCATTTTTCCATCCTGCGCTATCAATTGTTCTCACGTAAAACGGAATCCAAGGAGTTAGTTGTGCTTGATGCGCCAACATATCGCGTAGTAGAATATTTCCATACGCGCCATTTCCTGTTACTTCGGGTATGTAATCTTTTAAACGTTTATCTAAAGAGAATTTGTTTTCAGATTGCAGTTTCATTAAACTTAAGGTTGACGCTCCAATTTTTGTGATAGAAGCCAAATCATAAATATCAGAATTTTGCACAGGCCTTTTCTCTCTATACGTATGCGTACCGAAAGACTTTCTGTAGAATACTTTGCTATCCTTAGCAGCTACGATTTGACAACCAGGATATGCTCCTTTCGTAATTCCATCTTCTGCAATACTATCTAATTCGAGTAGTTTAGTTCTTGAGATATTTAACTCTTCTGGCATTGTAAATTTAAGTCTGTAGCCCTCTGCAGTGGTTAAACCAAATCCTTTTTCATATTTTGAGCCTAAACTAACGGGAAGTTTTCCTGAAGCGCCAATACCTCCAAAAATAAGTTGTACGGCTCTATCTTGTGCCATTCCGTGGTTTTCATACCCTAATAAAATAGCATCTGCATGCGTTAAATTTAAATCATCGTTTATTACGTAAGGATTTCCAAATAGTGTGAGTATTGTATTGCTGTTTGAAGGTAAAGTGTTCAGAAAATCATTCCAACCTGCAGGATAGTTAAAACCCTTTCTGGCTATCATAGAACTTGCATGGATATTGAGTAAAATGATATCCCAGTTGGTAGTATCCTTTTTAAATTGTTCTTGTGCTTCTATACCTGTGTAATAATGATAGTGACTTGTTTTAGCGTAATCATTCACCCTGTTTATATAGTTGTTCGCTTTAACACCAATATTTATAACGGCAATATTTTTGTCTAACCGCTTTAATGGAATTGAATTATTTTCATTTTTTAGGAGTGTTAATGCTTTCTCATAAACTTGGTATTTGGTAAACTCAATTTCATGTGCTGTTAATTTTTTCTTTGTTTTTAAAATTTCTTGTTTTTTTATGATTGCGTGGTATTTTGCCATTAAAATTTTCTTACATCTTTCATTCACTTCTTGTAAAGAAATAGAACCGTTTTCTACTTCTGTTTGAATGGCGCGTATTGCTTCTTTAACAGACTCAGGGAAAAGTAAGATATCATTTCCAGCTTTGAATGCTTTCACAACAACATCAACTTTGCCATATTTATTTGCAACCGCTTTCATATTGAGAGCATCTGAAATTATAAGGCCTTTAAATTTCATTTTATTTTGCAAATATTCTTTTATAATCACAGGAGATAAACTCGACGGAGTTCCTGTACTATCGAGAGCCGGAACATTTAAATGTGCCATCATCACCGCAGAAGCTCCGGCTAATCTACCCATTGTGAAAGGAGTACCATCTATTAATCTTAAAGCGAGTGTGTCATGATAAACGGTTGGTAATTCGTGATGCGAATCTTTGTCTGTATCTCCATGTCCAGGAAAATGTTTTAGACAACTTAATATTCCGTTTTGTTCCAATCCTTCTACGAAAGCCATTCCATGATTACCCACTAGAAGAGGATCTTCTCCAAAACTTCTAAAACCAATTACAGGGTTGTTTTGATTAACGTTGACATCAACAACAGGAGAGAAGTTGAGATGTACTCCTAAATCTTCTAATTCATATGCTATTGCACTGGCTATTTTTTTAGTTGTTCCTAAATCATTTGCAGCTCCTAGTGTTAATTGATAAGGAAAACGTTCTTCAGGAAACAAACGCATAGCGCTTCCCCATTCTGCATCCATACCAATTAATAATGGAGTTTTAGATTTCTTTTGGAAGCGATCAATACTGGCTTTTGTGTTTTGTTTGGTACCCTGGAAGTAGATGAGTCCGCCAATTTTTTGAAACTCAATAAGGCTATCAATGTAACGTTGATGATTAATTCCTTTATTTGGATATGTCGCTACCATAAAGAATTGGGCAATTTTTTCTTCTAAAGAAAGCTTGGCCAATTGTTGATCTACCCACTCTGAATTACTTTTTAAAAACGGAGGTAAATGTGCTGTTTTCAATTTTGCGTTAGAAAGAAAGAATCCGGCCATTAGAGCGCTGCTGGAGAGTAAGAAAATAGATTTCAAAAACGTGTATCTCATGGTGTAAAAATAAACTGACTTACTGTCATAATTACCGATATGGAATAATAATTGTTCACATCGTATAGTGAAATGAAGGTAAGCAATAATAAAACACTTAACTTTGTTTCTAAGCGTATTTTATTTTCTGTAGACAAAACTCAATTAAGCGATAAGCTATGTTAGAAAGAATCCGATTTATAAAAGTAAATAGACATAAAAAGTATGATTATACACCGATGTATTATGACGAGCGCAAAGAAAAACTAAAGGCTATGGTTGCGAGTTATGAAGACAAAGAAGGGAAGTCTGAAGATCAGATAAATATTGAGTCGAAAGAAAGAATGCGTTTGCGTTTACAAAACTCTTGGAGTGCCCAGGCGGAGTATAAAAATAAATCGCGCGCAGCTAATTTAAGATTAATTGTTATTTTAATTGCCTTGATTGTTATTGTATACGTTATTTTTGGAGTTGTAGACACGTATTCATCTGACGTTACAATTGTAGAGTAAAATATGAGTGAAGTTATCCGATTACTGCCTGATCATATAGCAAATCAAATTGCTGCAGGAGAAGTTATACAACGCCCGGCTTCGGTGGTGAAGGAATTGATTGAGAATGCAATTGATGCCGACGCTACTTCAGTTACCTTGAATGTGAAAGACGCTGGAAAAACACTAATTCAAATCATTGATAACGGTAAAGGAATGTCTGAGATTGATGCAAGAATGAGTATCGAAAGGCATGCAACCAGTAAAATTCAAGAAGCTAACGATCTTTTTGCACTAACAACAAAAGGGTTTAGAGGAGAAGCATTGGCTTCTATTACTGCAATTGCACACGTAGAGATAAAAACCAAAGAACGCGGAGAAGAATTAGGAACATGTTTAACGGTTGAAGGAAGTAAAGTTGTTTCGCAAGAAATATGTACAACACCTGAAGGAACTTGTATTAGTGTTAAAAATCTATTTTTTAATGTACCAGCAAGAAGAAACTTCCTTAAATCTGAAAAAAGTGAATTAAACCATATTATTGAGGAGTTTGTACGAATAGCGCTTGTACACGCTGAAGTGGAATTAAATTTAACACATAATGGCAATAAAATTCACGCGCTTCCAGTAGCAAATAAGCGAAAGAGAATTGTAGATGTATTTGGGCAAAAATTTAATGATAGATTGGTTCCTATTGAGGAAGAAACAGATATTGTAAAAGTATCTGGTTTTGTTGTTAAGCCGGAGTTTGCGAAGAAGGTAAGAGGAGATCAATACTTTTTTGTGAACAATAGGTTTTTTAAACACGCTTATTTTAACCACGCCGTTATAGCTGCTTTTGAAAATTTATTACAACCTAAATGTCAGCCAGCCTATTTTCTGTTTTTAGATGTAGATCCAGCTCAAATTGATGTGAATGTTCATCCTACAAAAACAGAAATAAAGTTTGAAGAAGATAAGGCAATTTATTCTATATTGAGAAGTACCACAAAGCTAGGATTGGGGAAGTACAATATTGCTCCAACGATGGATTTTAATCGCGAAAGTGAATTTGATTTACCTTTATCTTATAAAAATCAAGAAATTAAACAGCCTACGATCAATGTAGATCCTAGTTTTAATCCTTTTTCACAGAACAGCGCCAACAGTAAAGTAACTGCATCTGGGAGAGTAAGTGCAACAAAATATGAGAAATCGGAAGCCTTAACCAAACAAGGTTTTGGCACAAACATGCCTACCAAAGAAGATTGGGAAGGATTTTATACTGTAGAAGAGCAGAAACAAGTAGAAGAACAAAAAGAAATTATATCACAAGACGTAAAGTTAGATGCAACACATTTGCAGCTCCATGGAAAATACCTTATCTCACAAGTAAAATCTGGTATGCTACTCATACATGTAAAACGGGCAAAAGAACGGATTATATATGATGATTTGATGCATAACTTTATGCTTCAGCCAATTGCTTCGCAAACACTACTGTTTCCGTTTGAGCAAACTCTTTCTATGAAAGAAAAAATAGAATGGGAAAATAATAAAGTAGCTTTGAAGAGACTGGGCTTTGATTGGAATTTTAAAGGAGATAATTTAGAAATTGTAGGAATACCTAACTATTTATCGGATGAGGTAGTCAAACATGCCATAGATTCAATCGTACAGCAGCTTACCTTTAGCGAGATTGATAAGGGAGAATTAGCGCATACGTTAATTAGTGCTCTGGCAACTTCGGCGGCGCTTTCTGGTAATAAATATCTACAAAAAGAGGAAATAAACCATTTGGTAGAGCAGTTGTTTCAATGTAAAGAACATGTTTACTCACCAAATGGATTGAAAATATTAGATACAATCACTATAGACGAATTAACAAAACGATTTAAATGAATTTTTTAGCACATGTAACACCAGTAGTTAAAAACTTACTGATAATAAATGTCTTGATGTTCTTGGTAAAGATAGTCGGACAAGCACAAGGCTTTGATCTAGACTATATGTTGGGCGGATATGTATTCGACTCACCATTTTTTGAACCTTTCCAAGTAGTTACGCATATGTTTATGCACGGCTCATTTTTCCATCTGCTTTTTAATATGATTGGTTTGATTTTTTTCGGATCAATGCTAGAGCGAGTTTGGGGACCAAAACGTTTCTTTATCTTCTATTTTATAACAGGAGTTGGCGCATTTATTCTATATCAAACCGTAGGTTATTTTGAGTTTGCATCGCTAAAGCAACAACTCTCAGCAGGAGGGATAGATATGTATACCTTCAAAAATTTAGTTGGAGATTTGCGTTCAAATTCTGATGCACTATTTCATATCAATCAATATTTAAACCGTGTAACGCCAACGGTGAGTATAGAAACAATTGAATCTTATATAGCACTAGGTTCTATTCCTATGATAGGAGCGTCTGGTGCAGTATTCGGTTTGTTGGCAGGCGCAGCTATGATTTTTCCTAATACACAAGTGCAATTGCTGTTTCCTCCAATTCCAATTAAAATTAAATGGTTAGCAATAATTTATATCGGTTTCGAAGTATATAACAGCATGCAAACCAATGTAGGAGATAATGTTGCACATTTTGCTCATGTTACAGGAGCTATTGTTGGATTAATTACAGTGCTTGTTTTTCAGCGCAATAAGAAAACGTTTTATTAAAATGAACAACAGAAACTTTATCGAAGAATTAAAATACCAATGGAAGTATGGTGGCATGCACATCCAATTAATTGGTGTAAATTTAATGGTTTTCATTTTTATTGGTCTTTTATCAGTTTTCGGAAGACTGATTTTTAAATCTCCGATCAATCCTTTAGATAACTTTTTAGCCAATGTATTTGTTTTACATGGAGATCCAGTAGGTTTGGCAACTCATCCATGGGGACTATTTACCAGCATTTTTGCGCATTTTGAGCTCTTTCATTTCTTATTTAATATGCTCTTTTTGTTTTTTGCAGGAAGAATATTTTTAAACTATTTTTCTGGTTCAAGATTACTTTACACCTATCTTCTTGGAGGTGTGATGGGCGGAGTGATTGAAATTCTGGCTCATCTAATTTTTCCAGGATTAGAAGGTCAGTCTGTATTTGTAGTTGGTGCCTCAGGATCAATAATGGCAATATTTATAGCAATTGCTTTTTACAGACCAAATACTACAGTTAATCTATTCGGAGTTTTTCCCATTCGATTGATATTCTTAGCATTATTGTTTGTTATTCAAGATTTCCTTTCCTTGGATAGGTCAGACGGCGTAGCTCATTTTGCACATTTAGGAGGTGCGCTAATTGGCTTTTTATCTGTACAGAACTTAAATGAAAGTAAGAATGTGATCACTTCAGCAGAAGGTATTGGTAATAAATTCGTAAAGTTTTTCAAAAATTCTAAAGGAAAAGCAAGTAAAAGTAGAATGAAAGCCCAGAGAGGTGGAGCATATAAAAAAAACTACAACACGCGTTCAGATGAAGAGTACAATCAATTTAAGAAATCGCAACAGGAGGAGTTAGACAGGATTCTTGATAAAATATCTAAGGCAGGTTACGATAGCTTAACAAAAAAAGAAAAGCAACTGTTATTTGATCAGAGTAGGAATGGAAAATAAGAAGCGCTTCTTTTTGATGCGAAGAATGTGGTGGTTAAAGCTCTTTTGTTCTTTTGCTTTGTGCGGATTGTTAGTAGGATATTTAAGTCCATTTGTACATCCATTAACTTTTTGGCCTATTGCATTTTTCGGGTTAACATATCCTGTTTTTTTATTTTTAACCGTATTTTTTTTAGTGATTTTTGCAGTGAAAAGATCTAAATTCTCTTTTGTTATTTTACTTGTAATTTTGATCGGTGGAAAACTTCATTTCAGACACTTTGTAACTGGCTTTGGTGCAGCAAAAGAGAACGTTGAATATAGTTCAGGCTTGAAAGTTATGAGTTATAATGTACATCTGTTTGATTATTATAACCCAGACAATAAAAATACTTTTGATAATAGGGATAGAATTTTTAAGTTCCTGAGAAAAGAACAGCCAGAAATTGCCTGTTTTCAAGAGTTTTATTCGCAAGATGCACCGTCTAAGTTTATAACTAAGGATAGTATTAACGAAATTTTATCGGCTAAAGCATTTCATCAAAGAGCCGTTACCACCGTGTATAAAAGACAAAATTTTGGGGTTACTATTTATTCTAAACATCCGGTAATTGCCAAAGGAGAGGTGAGTTTTGGTAATAGAAGTAATAACTACTGTATTTTTGTAGATGTAGTTAAAGAAAAAGATACTTTTAGAATATATAATGCGCATTTGCAAAGTATTTATTTATCGAATGTAGAAATGGATTTGGTGAGTAGCGCAGATTCGGATTTTCAACAACGAAAATCAGGGTTGGCTCGAGTAATACAGAAGTTGAAAACAGCTTTTCCTATACGCGTTTCTCAAGCTCAAAAAGTACTAAAACACGCAGAAAAATCGCCGTATCCGACTATAATTTGTGGAGACTTTAATGACTCTCCTATGTCTTATACTTACAATTTATTTAATACTAATTATATTGATGCTTTCAGAAATTGTTCTTTTGGCTTTGGGTGGACGTATGCCGGAAAATTACCAGCCGGAAGAATAGACTATATATTTCATACGCCAGATTTAAACAGTTTTAATTTTAAAGTACAAGACGAAAAGTATTCTGACCATTATGCCATTACTACTCAAATTAATAAGGTAAACTAATGGATGCTGTAAAATTCGCTCCTAAAAGTCTATTTCTATTGTTTCTTTTAGTTGTTGTTGCATGTAAAGAACAACCTACGAAAATCAAAATTTCGCCGAAATACGAAATGGATACAGCCCTTCAAATTGTGAAACCTCTTGTTTTTAATGATATTATCCCAGATAGTTTGTCGGACAGTTTGAAGGTAATTGGTATCATACATGAATTGAAAAACATTGAAAACGATTCCGTTTTTACGACTGTTGAGTATGTGGACTCTTTGAATGTAGTCTATTCTGGTTTTTTTAGGAACGATAGTTTATTTAAAATAATAAAGGGAAGGCATAATTTCTATTCAACATTCCAAGCAGAACCCAAAATCACTTCTTTATATGCTAGTTCTTACGAATTATTTTATTTTGTAAAAGATTCCTTAGTCTGCTCAACATACAGATGCAGTAGTTTTCAGCAAACAGGAAGATGTAATCCAGTTTCTATTTCTATACAAACCTTTTATTACGGTAAACAGATTATTGCGCAAGAAATAGATGATAATGTGGGGATGTACTATGGTTGTGGCTGTTTTTCTAGTCATTTTTATAGTAAGCAAGGGGAAACGAACTTCACTCACTTCGTAAATAGAAAAGCACTTTATCAACTTCAAAAAGAGCTATATAGGGAGTATGATTACTAAAGCTAAAATGAGATTTTACTCACATTTAAATCTACATTTTCATTTATTCCATTTACTTTTCCTCTTTCACTAAACTGCCAGTGAATAATGTTTTTATCTTCCAAAGACTTTGGTTTTCTTGAATAGGCAGCTATCCAAAACTTATGTTTGGGAAAATGTTCTTTAAATTTTGATGTGTAAAAATGATAAGAAGTATAGATTATGGGACGCATACCACTATTTAGCTCAACGGTTTCTAACCATACTTTCATTTTTTCAATAAGATCACTATCGGAAAAACCTTCCGTTTCAACATCTAATACTGGTGGTAAATCTCCATCTCTTTTTTGCCAAATAGACAAGAAGTGTTTTGCTTGCGGAATAGGATAGCTTTTTGATGCGAAGAAGTGATATGCTCCGTTTTTTATATTATGCTTTAATAACCAATTTCTATTTCGGGTCCACTCTTTGTCAATATGACTTTTTGATTCTGTAGCCTTGCAATAAACAAATTGAATAGAATCTTTATTTGGTTCAGAGAGAAAGACCGTTTCCCAATCAATTTTCCCTTGATGATGAGAAACATCAATACCTAGACTTTTAAATCCTTTTGGTACGGAAACTCCAAAGGCAGATTTTTCTTGCGTGAAGTAAAAAGAGTAATAGACTCCAATGGCAAGTGAAAATAATAATATAAGACCGATGAAATACTTCATAGAGCAATCTACGAAATTAAGAATGTTAAGTTGCAGAAGAGTAAACAAAAAAACTCCGACCTTTTGAAAGTCGGAGTTCTATATCTTAAGAAGAGTGTGAAATTACTTTGCGTAAGTTCTTTTTTCTTTAATACGAGCTGCTTTTCCTGTTCTTTCTCTGAAGTAGAAAATACGTGCTCTTCTAACTGCACCCTTTTTGTTAATTTTAATTTCTGTGATAAATGGAGATGCAATTGGGAAGATACGTTCTACACCAACATTACCAGACATTTTTCTAATTGTGAATGTCTCAGTAGCTCCTGTACCTCTTCGTTGCAAAACAACTCCAGTAAACTGCTGAATACGCTCTTTATTTCCTTCTTTAATACTGTAGCTTACTGTGATAGTATCTCCTGCACCAAATGCCGGAAAGTTTTTCATTTCAACTAATTCGCTCTGAAGTTCTCTTATAATATCCATTACCTTATTCTTTATTCGTATTCCCTAATTTGGGGGTGCAATATTACGTAAAAAAGATGAAATCAAATAATTATTTCTCTTTTATTTACAATTTCATGCAAAATTAAAGTTTTTATAAAGACCTCGCAAATTAAAGTAGCATTATTCTTTATTTAATTCGGTTAAATTTTATACTTCTCAAGCTTTATTGTTTTAAGAAGAAATAGGTCGTTAAAAATACTATTTTTGAGGAGGATACTAGAAAAATTAGTTTTTTTTAAGAGCAGTACTTTTTATTGATGAAAAATGTACTATCTTTGCCCTCCCAAAAGGGTAAGATTCCGTAGCTCAGTTGGTAGAGCAACGCCCTTTTAAGGCGTGGGTCCTGGGTTCGAGCCCCAGCGGGATCACAGGAATAAAAGACGTTCAATTCATTGAATGTCTTTTTTTTGTGTAAAAATCGGAATTCTATTTTTCCCGCAACTTTCTGGTATGATCCACTTTAGTTCAATTTTAAATCGTCAAAACAATTGTTAATTCCTCATTTTTGAGAATCGCCTATCCACTTTAATTGTTGCGTTCTATGCTTAGGGAATAGCGGTTGCATGTTTGTAAGATTCCACGTCTGATAAAATTTAAGACTTTTTATCGGTTTGTTGTTTTAAATAAAATCAATAGCTTTGGAAAGAACTACTATTATTAATTATGCTCTCTTTATTTAATAACTGATTCAAGGAGTAGCTGTATTCAAAAAAAAAATTATGAAAAAGATTAAACATGTAGCATTAGCCTTGCTAGTATTTTGTTCGTTTGGAGTTAACGCTCAATTGCCAGATGGTTCTGTTGCACCAGATTTTACGATTACTGATATCGAAGGTGTCCAGCATAACTTGAATACCTATTTATCTCAAGGGAAAACTGTTTTTCTTGATTTTTTCAACTCACTTTGCAGTGGTTGTTGGCTGTATCATCATTCAGAATCTATGGATAAGATTTATGCAACTTACGGACATATAGGTACGAATGAACTAGTAGTATTATTTGTCGATGGGTCTATATGGGGCAGTGTGGAACATATTCGAGGTTACTCAGAATATTCTTACGGAGATTGGGTGGCTGATTCGAAATTTCCTATTATACCAAATGGGAGTTCTATTAGAGACGCTTATCAAGTTCCAGGCTTTCCGCATTTAGTTAAAATTTGTCCTAACGGTAACGGACAAGGAATACTATCCAATGTTAATTTATCGCAAAATCCGAATACTTACTTTAATTATATAAATTCATGTTCTACTCCTAGTTCAATATTAAATCATGGACAGCTTTTTGATGCTAAACTATCGTTGTGTCAAACAAATATAGGAACGCCAACCTTTAAATTTAGAAACGTGGGTACCAACACAATTACCACATCTGTTTTTAAATTGTATGAAGATGGGGTTGAAGTTGCAGAGTATAACTACATAGGAAACATCGGTCAATGGGACGACGAAGAAATTCCATTTAGTAATGTTGATTTCAATTTTCAGTCTAATTACACTGCCAAAGTAGTTTCTATTAATGGAGCAACACCTTTTAATGAAGGTTTAGTAACTTGCGAGCTTCATGTGGAGGAAGTAACGTTATCAACGCTCAATGAAGTAGTTGTTCAAGTAACAACAGGACGTAAAGGAAGCAGAGCGTTATGGGATTTGAAAGAAGCAAATGGTACAATGCTTTCATCTGGAGGGCCATTTAATGATTTTCCTATTGGAACTACTCCTAATTTTCTACATCAACCGGACGTTGTTGTACCACTAGATGCGAATAAGTGTTATGAATTTAACATGAGAGCTACAGATGAATTTCCTTGGGTTGGTCAGTTTCAAATAGCAACGGAAGACTCTACGGTTAGAAGGTATATACTTAAGAATTCAGATCAGAGTATTTTATACAAAGCAAAAAAATATCCAAATTTTGTAAACTCAGAAACGGTATATTTTCATACCTATGCAACAGCTGCAACTCAAGCTGAGAATCTGAGTGAAAGTGATTTTATCTTATACCCAAATCCATCCAAAGATATGGTGCGTCTTACTGCTGTCATAGATGGTTGTTTCGAGTATACAATAAATGATTTAAGTGGAAGAACTATCTTAGGTAAACAGACAAGTTGTGCGAATGAAAATAATAGCATAGAGTTTAATACAGCAGATTGGAGCAAAGGTTACTACAACGTAAATATTTATATTGGAGGTAAATTACAAGTTGTGAAAAAAATGGTAAAGCTGTAGACATATTTTATTTAAATTATTTAGAAGTCCATTTCTTTTTAGAAATGGACTTCTTTATTTCAGGCTCTTTCTTTATTCTTGAATCGATTAAGATATTTAGTTCAAGGCTTCTTATATTAGGTTGCTATACGAGCAATAAAGAAGATTGTTTTAGACAATTAAATTAAATAAAACGGTTGACTTCATAAAAAGGAGCGAGTTTAGTATTTAATAGTTACTTCATTGCTCAGTATTTTATCGCATTAGATACATTTTCCCAAAGTTCTTTTTGAAATGGGTGTCGGCTTCAGAGGTGCGGTGTTCTATATTTTCACCATTAATTTGAGCTTGTACGGTATAGAGATATACGCCGTTTGCTAGTCTATCACCAAATTCATCTGTTCCATCCCATGCATACTCTGTAATATTTCTTCCAATCTGTAAAGGGCCTAGCTCATCTTCTGTAATCTCTCTTACAACTCTTCCAGTAACTGTTAAGATTTGAATTTTAATTTCGTCTGGGACTTCATTTCCAGTTAAAGTAAAAACAAATTGAGTTTTTGTAGAAAAGGGATTTGGATAATTCATCATATACGTGATAGAAGATTCTAAAATTACTTCAAAGGTTATTCGATATTCTAAATCTCCGGATAAGTTTCCAGAACGGTCAGAACCTTGAACCAATAGCGTATACGTTCCACTTTCATTAAACTCTGCAGAATAAATTATTTTGAACTTTAAGTTATTGTCGTTTGCCGGAATCCATTGCATTATTGGATCTCCATTATTTGAAAGAAAAGGGATTTGTTTTTGAATACCAGCCGGATCCGTTATATAAATTCCAAAGCGAGAAGTATCGCTATCTGCATTCATTACTAAAAAAGGATTGTCATCTTTTAGTGTGATTAAAATTTCTGGTTGCGCACTCACAATATCTCCATTCAAGATATGATTTCCATCAAAAGTAACATCTAGAATTGGGTTAATATCGTCTTCATTTACGTAAAATGGACGTTGCAGTAAGTTGTTGAAATGATACTGTTCTGGTTGATCTTTTTCTACAGTACTGTTGTTAATATAAGGATTGATTTCCATCCAGAATGAATTGTTTCCAGGGAAACCTGTGGTTGAAAAAGAAATGGTGTCTCTTAGTATATCCGTTATGCGCAAACTATCCTGCCTAGGATAAGGAATGGGATGTCTCACTCTATTCTTGTCTTCTATCCAATAGTCTACTTTTAAAGAATCCATATCTAATTCATAAATGTTCTTTACGTCTACAGCAAAGCTTACTTCCTCTCCCTCTTTGAGTGTATCGTTCATTTGCGACCATAAATATTGATTTGTTCCGTCAATCGCTGCTTCTGGTAAAGGATTGTACAGTACATGCCATCTGTCTATTTGAGCAGGCAAGGGTGAAGAGCTGAGCGCGTATTCTGCTTCTACTCTTAACTTAAATAAGGAAATAGTTGTGCATCCACTAAGTCATTTAAGTTTTGAATAGAATCATTAGAAGTGAAAAGAGTATCAATTATTGGTCCTTGATTACCACTTGCTGAAAAAGGTATTATTTTTAAAAAGGTAGAATCTAAACCAGGTACAGGGTTCTCAGTATCTTGTTTCCAATACAAGGTGTTCCAGTTTGCTGATGGACCAATCAAGGTGCTTCGCTCGGTTCCATAAAAATCAGCACCTGTTATTGGTGCTTCTAAATAGATTTCTTCAAAAAGAGTTATAGCTGTAGTTTCATATACAAAACTAGAATTCCCCATTTGGCCAATATAAATAAAAGCCATTTCGTTTTGACCAGAATAAATACTGTCTGAATAACAAACATTTTGAAACGTATTAAATAATTGAGGATAGTTAGCATCCCAAGTAGAGTAGGTAGCATGACTAGCAGTGTAAATCATGTAATAATATCCATCGGGAATTAAGTTATTTATTGCATTATCTAATGCTGCTAATCCGGCTGCATCTTGTCTGTAAATAAAATAGTATTCAGCTCTACCTCTGCATGTTCCAGAGCCCGTACTTTCATTGTAGTAATTAACCTGTCCCAAGTTATGTCCTTCTGTATTTTGACCAGAAGCATCATGCGTTTTCCAAGGTTCTAGTGTTATAGGATCAATAACAACTAGGTGAAGAGAAGGAGAAGTAGTACACATTCCGTATTCTACATAGTTGCCATCTATACTCCAGCGAGTGTAATTGTAAGCATAAAAATTATTGGCATGATCAAACGTATTTGTAGATAAATAACGAGTAGGCTGCGGAGCAAATTGGCGTTGTCTAGTTTGTCTATTGTAAGAAACGCCATTAAAACTTCCGTTTTTAAACTGGAAGAAGTGATCTTGTCCCCAACCCGTTTTGTTTTTTATATACTGAAAAGAACTTTCTGTATACTGCGGTTGTGAGCTATCTACTGCAACTCTCCAGAAGTATGCCGTTGAATCTTCTAAAATTAATGGATCGCTATTGTTTGAGTTACTATTTATCCAGGCGTTGAATGGTACTTCTTTTACTCCTCCATAGCCAGAGATTAAAGCATGCCTATGTTCGGGAGAATTAAATAAATCTGTAGTGTCAATTTCAAACCTGTAAGTGTTAAAGTCAGCAATAGGATTTATCGTAGATGCTTTTAGCGTTAACGTGTCGTTCGGCACAACTGCATAGTTGTAGGGTACTGCAGGTAAAATTCCATTAATGTTTATAAAAAATTGTTTCTTTAGTTGGTTATTGTTAACCTCTTCATAATTCTCTGTTATGAAAGAAGGGATATCTGCGGCTATACTAAAGTTATTGATTCCTACACCAATGTTCGGTTGTAAAGGTAATTGCAGTATAATCGTGTCTTTGTAAGGCAGTCCATTAACCGGAATGTTATATACAGAATCTATTGTAGAACCGGAAAAATTTCTAACAACATCTAAACCGAAAGTATCTGTAATTGCTTTACCTAGATTCGTAAGTATTATATTCACAGCTATAGAATCTGTTGAGAGTGAAATGTTTTGTGGTGTAAAGTAAACGTCTTCTATTTGTAAGTCAATCTCTGGTTTAGCATGCCAATTTAATTTGAGTATAGGATCACCGTGATAAGTCATTTGATTACAGGTGGTTTCAAGAATGAAATTTGAATTATTCCCTTCAATGCTTTGTATTGTATTTATTATTTGTTGTCCGATACTCTTTGCATATGAAGTAGGAGAAAATTGTTTGTATAATTCTGAAGTGTAGATGTTTAAATAACTAGCAAATCCGAGTTTTACACTAGATAAAAAAGCAATAGAGCCTGCTTCAGGTGTTAAAACAAAGTTTTCTGAAGTTGACGTGTTTTGTGCTTGAAAAATATCTCCTGTATAACATGCATTTCCAACAACCATTGGGTATTTTCCTTTGTTGTTCCAATTCACTGGATCGTCAACATTTTGATCAAATCCGTCAATTGTAGCATGTCCAAAAAAGGTCATTAAAGAAACGCCGTTTTCTATGTAACCGTTTACTTCTGTTAAGGCAACAGGGTTAATAGGATCTGATGTTTCTTTGAAAAATGATGTAACGTTTCCACCGTAATCCGGACCTTCAATAGATTGTTTCATGCCGTTTAAGTAGGCTTTGAAAAGATTTTGTTCAGAACTATTAGAACCACCGCCAAAATGTAACACTTGTTTTTGCCATTCTTTCAATGGTTTAGTGTACATACTACTCTGGTTTTGCTCGTTTTCGTACTCTATTACTTTGTCTAGATAGCTTAATAATTCTTCGTTGTTTTTGGCAGCAATTCTTCCTGTTGGAATTAATGGAGCCCAAGAATTAGAACCGTTTAATTCTGCTGTTAATGCCAAATCACTTGAAGGATATCCATAACTTGGTACAAGATTTAAGGCGTAAGCAGAACTGCTTTTTCGAGAACCAAGTCCAGAAGAGGAATTGGGCTCTGTTGCTTCTCGTACTCCTTTACCTAAAAGTAATAAGCCTATAGGTTTTTCTGTTGCAGAAGTGTACATAAAATCAACAAATCTTCTTATTGATAGCGCGTGTTTATCAATACCTCCACCAAATTGATTAGAAAGTTCAGCTATCTCTGAAAGAATGACGTTGTGACTACCACCACCTGCGCTACCTCTATAATTTGCATAAGCTGCTGCACCAGTTGCTAGTTTATTGTTATATACTATTATGAACGCATTTTCAGCACTCAGTAAAGAGTAGTTCACAAAATAACCAGTTCCATTTATAGGGTTCAAAGTATCTATTTGATTGATTTGATTCTCCGCGTAGATCATTACTTTTTGATTACTACCTGAAGTCGTATTTGGAATCAGTAAACTGAGTGTATTTCCAGTACTATTTCCCAGTAACTTTCTTGGGGTTTGAGAACCTGTAACGAGTATACTTGGATTGTTTAGTGCAGCATTTTGTAGGTCTAATCTAATTTTATTTTCAGTTGGATTATTAATGATTTCAAAAACGCTAATTTGTTGGTTGTTTAAATTCGGTGTTTGAGGATAAACAAGTCGCCAAAAATTCACCGCCTGAAAATCAGTTAACGCGCCTTGATCATTAATTATATTGAATTTTAGTGCATTGTTTCCGTTGCTCAATAAATTTGAAGGAAATAAATGTGTTGCGTTTGTACTTCTATATCCTGTAAATATTTCATCGTACAAAGTGTAACTATTACTGCCTATAGTCCAAGATAGGTGATGATTACCTGTTCCGGTGTAGGCTGCGTCTGAAACTGCATTTGATTTTCCTTGAAAGTAAACTAAAGGAGCATCTGTCCCTGTATACACATCTGGTGTGTTTGCCGAAAAATTAAAAGTAAACCCATTTGTATTTCCTCCTCCGTTAGCAGAAGAGCTTCCCCAGCCTTCTCCGTTTTCAAAGGCAGACCTGTAGGAAGAATATAAAGAATAGCCAACATGATAGGCGTTATTGAGACTTTGCTTTATTTCTTTTAGAATAAAGTTTGAAGGTGTGTAAATACTGGTGTTTTGATCTGTTTCGAGTTCGTAGCGTAAGCTAGGTTCTTGGTTGTAGGTTAAAAAATAATTTATTGTATCGTTGTATAAACTATATTCTGGATTTCCTATTTCATTTGGAGTTTCGTAGAGAGAAGAGTCTAACCAACCGTCATTACCTTCTGCATAAAACTCGATATAATCTCCTGCGTTAAATAGTAAATCACTTCCTAGTTCAATATAGATAGGAACTTGTCTTTGTTTGCCATAAATTTTCAGATCGTCTAGGTTTATAGAAGAAATAGGAAAGGTGTTTTCTAGCACTTCATAACTGATATGATAGATACCATCTTCTGTAATTTGAAAAGAGTAGTGTGGAGCTGAATAGTCTATCCATTCATTACCGAATTGACCGAAGGATAATGAACTAAGAAAAACGAGTAGTATTGTTAGTTTATTTTTCATTGTGCGCTTTTTGGTTTATCCAAGCCGAATTTCAACGAAATTACATGAGAGTATAAGGCTGTGGAGACATCTCCAATATCTGTAAACGCATAATCTAAAGAAATTCGTTTAAATCCTAAGCCAACTCCAATATTGGGTTGTAAGCCATAGCTTAAATTGTCATTAAAATCTTTGGTTTGTTGTATATTTCCAATTCCGGCTCTAAGAGCAACAAATTTTTTGAAACCAACTTCTAAACCTACCATTGGGTCTATTGAAAA
>JBMYYC010000018.1:0-40766 GCA_049609045.1 Lishizhenia sp.
TTTTTAAAAGATATTAAAATTGCATATGAATCTTTAAATAAAACAAGTTTCAAAAAACAAATTAAATCAACATTAAACAAAACCGACTCAATCATTTTACCCTATTATAAAACGCAGATAGAGTTTGAATTAACGGCTTATGACTTATCTACGACAGAAGATATAAAGTACAGCTATAAATTGTCTGGTTTAGACCAACGCTGGTCGCCCCCAACCAACAGAAACAACATTGTATTTACATCAATTCCGCCCGGAAAGTATACACTCTATTACAAAGCAGGAAACGAAAATACATGGACTTCTAACCGTAAAATTTACCTCGAAATAACTCCACCTTATTACACTACATGGTGGTTTATTATACTCATAGTTATAACTTTCCTTAGCCTTTTGTGGTTACTAATTTATCTTTCTAGAAGGAGATTAAAACAAAAAAATGAAAGTCTAACAGAAAAACTTACACTAGAAAGAAATCTAGTAGAATTAGAACAAAAAGCGTTACGGTTACAAATGAATCCTCATTTCATATTTAATGTTTTACAATCAATTCAAGAACAAATAATCACAGATAATAAAAACAAAGCAAGATTATCTATTGCAAAATTTGCAAAGTTAATGCGCGAAATTCTAGAAAACTCTAGAGAAAAATTTATCAGTCTAGAACAAGAATTGCTCACAGTAGAAAACTATTTAAAATTAGAACAACTCACCAAAACTATCGACTTTACTTACGCTATAGAAGTAGACGAGAATATTGATGATGAAGAAGCTATTATTCCACCATTGCTTATACAACCTTTTGCCGAAAATGCAATAATTCATGGTTTTAAAAAGATGGATAGACCTCCGCATTTATCCATCGCAATTGCCCTTGAAACGGAAAATAATATTATTATAAAAATAGAAGACAACGGCTGTGGTAGGCGCACCTCTCAAGCAAGTAAAATTCAAGTAGACCATTTACATAAGTCACTTGCGCTTCAGGTTACTCAAGAAAGACTCTCTCAATTGAGTCGAGAAAATTCTTCAAAGCCCTTGTTTGAAATAATTGACAAAGAAGAAAACGGAGAACCAACAGGAACCATAGTTATTCTTAGAATTTCAATTTAATTCTACTTCTTTCTATTTGAGCGATAGTGAAAAATCTGCACATACCTATTTCTCTAAATTTGATATCTTCGTAAGCGTATGAGCAAACTCAAACTAAAAAAGCACCTCAAAGAACTTTCTAAATCTCAATTAGAAGAACAAATCATAGAATTATATGATAAATTTAAACCCGTAAAAACCTATTTTAATTTTGCCTTTAACCCTAAAGAAGACAAGCTGTTAGAAGAAGCTAAAATTAAGGTGAGCAAAGAATATTTCCCCACTACAAAACGAAGAGCAAAATTAAGAAGAAGTACAGCTACAAAACTCATAAAGCACTTTCAAGACTTAGAAATGTCTGCAGATATAATTGCAGAGTTAATGTGTTATGCTATGGAAATTGCACTTGTTTATACAGAACGTAGAACAATAAGAAACGACAATTTTTTCGTTGGAATATTTAGACAATATCAGGAAACAGTTGCGTATACTTCAAGAAACAACCTCAGACAATTTGAACAAAGATTAACAGAAATTGCCGAACAAACTTGGGAGCAAGATTGGTTTAATAAAACGAGTTTTCAAGATTTTTGTCCGCAATAAATGAAACTCTACTCGTTTTACCTCATCGTTTTTTCTGGTCTACCCTTCATTTGGCGTTTTCTGTTTTTATAGGTGTGTTTAATCAATCTACGTGCCGTTCTACTCTGCATGCTCCAATACCTCTTTTGTGCTTTTTTCTTTGATTTTTTTGCTGCTTTTTGTTTGTTCTTAGCAATTTTCTCTCTTGCTTTTTCCGTCTTCTCAACAGAAGAATACGTTGCTCCTGGTGCGGTGGAAATACAGCTCGAAATTGCAATGAATAGAAAGTTAAGCAATAAAAGATATCTTATTTTCGTTTTTAAATCCATAACTTTACATCTATAAATATGCAAAAAACTTTTTTCATTCTTTTCATTATCTGTGCAGTTCTTGTAGGATGTAAAACTACAAACAATCATCCTGTGCAACCTCCACCGTTTCAATTACAGGTTAATTTAACCTTACCAAGTTACGCAGCATTACAAGGAATTAGCGGTTACGCATATGTTTCTGGAGGAATAAAAGGAATTGTCATTTATAGAAAATCACAAAACGAATTTGTTGCTTTTGACAGAATGTCTACCACCGAAAATGCAGCAGACTGTGAATCAGGCGTAGTGATAAATGAAGATAATTTTTTAGTTTTAGATGATCCTTGTTCAGATACACAATATAGCCTGTACGACGGATCTATTGTAACAGGAGATGTAGAATGGGGATTGCGCGGCTATATCGTTCAGTTTGATGGATCGAACACACTCACAATTCAAAATCAATAAATCTACTTTCTAAATTGCGACTTTACACCTCTCAACTTTAATCTTTCCAACTTAAAAACTATCTTTACCCAATGATTGATGAGATTATAGATTTCGCACTCCGCGAAGATATTCAAGATGGTGATCATTCATCACTTTCTACCATACCAGAAAATGCAACAGGACATGCAAAGCTACTTGTTAAAGACCAAGGAATAATTGCAGGTGTAGAACTAGCAGAAAGAATTTTCCATCGTTTTGATTCAAATTTAAAGGTTACTACACACATTCATGACGGATCAGCAATAAAACACGGTGATATTGTGCTGGAAGTTGAAGGAAGTTCTCGATCTATTTTATCTACAGAACGTTTGGTACTTAACTTTATGCAGCGCATGAGTGGAATTGCTACCCAAACCAATCAAGTTGTAAACTTATTAGAAGGGTGTAATGTAAAGTTATTAGATACTAGAAAAACAACACCGTGTATTCGATTAATGGAAAAATGGGCTGTGAAAATTGGTGGTGGACACAACCACAGATTTGGTTTGTACGACATGATTATGATAAAAGATAATCATATCGATTATGCAGGTGGTATAAAACAAGCTATTGAAAGCGCAAATAATTACCTAAAACAAACCCAAAAATCTCTTAAAATAGAAATTGAAGTAAGAGATGAAGAGGAACTTGATCAAGTATTAGAAGTAGGTAATGTTGATCGAATTATGCTTGATAATTTTTCGCCAGAAAGAATAATTAATGCATTAAAAAAAATACCGTCACACTTCGAAACAGAAGCATCTGGTGGTATTAACCCAGAAAATATAAGAGCTTACGGAGAAACTGGTGTAGATTTCATCTCCTCTGGAGCGCTAACCCACTCGTTTCAATCTTTAGACCTAAGCCTAAAAGCAAAATTTAATAAATAAAAGTATGACTCTAATTACTGTAGAAAATATAGAAAAAGCCGTTGTAAAAGTAGATAACTTGAATGATGAAGCACTGGATAAGTTAAGTGAAACTTACGGACTCGCACAAGAAGAGTTTCTGGGTTACGTAGCCTCTGCCGGAATGGAATTTGAGAACGACCAACTTATGGGCTTAATCATCTATTATTATAATGTCTATTTTGAAGCTTTCGCACAGCAAGGAGTGAAAATGAAAAAAATAGATGAAACAATGATAGATGAGTTTCATCAAGAGTACGACAATGTGCTTGAGGAATATATGGAAGAAGAAGATATGGATTTGATTGTGAGTCTAACAAACCAACCTAATTTACTTTCTTTTATGGCTATGGAACTGGAAATGGAAGATGATGATGGCACGCGATTAGATGATGAAACTGCTACACAACTATTCATTGTGTCAACAGCTATGATCGCAATAATGAACAAAGCCATTATTCAGTAGTAAACGTTTTCTTTAAATGAAGAGTCCGCAAGACATACTAGATTTAATGCTCAAGGAAGACGCATTTACAGTGCTTTTAGGAATGAAAGTTACGCAGTTACAACCCGGAAGTTCTACTTTAACGATGCAAATACTTCCAGAACACGTTAACGGATTCAATATCACACATGGCGGAATTACCTTTTCGTTGGCAGATAGTGCTATTGCTTTTGCAGCCAATGCATATGGAAATAAAGCTGTGAGTATTGAAAATTCAATTTCCTATATAAAACCCTCTTTTTTAAACGATCAGCTCACAGCACATTGTGAAGAAGTGCACAAAGGAAAAACTTTAGGAAGATATACTGTAAAACTACTTAACGAAAAGAAAGAGTTAATTGCAAAAGTGAATTCAACAGTTCATTTCTCCAAAGAAAATTGGTAACTTAGTACAGTAGGAAAAGTAAACCCTTCAATTAAATTAATTTGAATAAAAAATAGTTTGATATTGATTCACCCATCCTAACGCTTCAAACCTATATTTATTCTTTGCAATATTAAATTATAATTAAACACCTTAATTACATGAGTAATTCAAAAACTGAAGAGAAAATTGATTTAAGCATTCGTCAAACTTGGCATAAAATTTCTCGGATGTACAACCAAAAAGCTGCTCAGGCAAATCTTACTATTTCAATTGGATTTATACTTTTAATTGTAGACAAAGAAGGAACACCAAGTACCCAAATTGGTCCAAGAATGGGAATGGAACCAACCAGTCTATCGCGCACACTTAAAACTATGGAAGAGCGCGGATACATTCGAAGACAAGCTGATAAAATTGATAAGCGTAAAGTATTTATTTTTCTTACAGATGCCGGTGTGCAGCAAAGAAGAGAAGTGAGAGATATTGTTCTTGCTTTCAATGAAAAACTACGCAGTAAGATTCCCAAAGGAAAATTAAAGGTGTTTTTTGAAGTAATGGCTAAAATTGAAACTACTGTAGACGACGAATTAGAAAAAATATTCCTTTCATTTTAGTCCCAGAATTAACGCACTATCTCTTATTAATATCTACAAAACACTTATTTCGATGAAAATAGTGTTAATCTGTTTTCAAAAATTTAGCTACTGCCTCAATATGCCCAGTATGCGGAAATTGATCTACTAACGAAATCTTAGACATTTCATATCCAAACTCTTTTAGTGTTTCTGCATCTCTCGCTTGCGTACCTGGATTACAAGAAATATAAACAATGCGCTTAGCACCTAATTGAACAACTTTTTTCAATGTTTTAGGAGCAATTCCAGCTCTTGGCGGATCTAAAATAATTGTTCCTATTTTACCCTCATATTGTGGATATTCTGCCAAAAACTTACCTACATCTGCAGCAAAAAATTGTACGTTATTGATATTGTTTCTGGTAGCATTTCTTTTTGCATCTGCAATTGCTTCAGCTACAATATCTACTCCAATAATTTCTGTATTTTCTGTTCTTGTAGACAAAATTTGACCAATAGTACCTGTTCCACAGAATAAATCCATTACAACCTCATCTTTCAGCGTATTACCATCTTCAAAAACATAGTCCATTGCTTTGTTGTACAAACGTTCGGCAGACTTTGGGTTGGTTTGGAAAAAACTCTCCATACTAATTTCAAAATCTAAACCTAGCAACTCTTCAATTACGTGATTTTCTCCAAAGACTAAATTGCAATTGCCATTTTCAATCTTGGCTCTATCTGCCACATTATCGTTAATCGTATGTTGAAATCCAGCAATTCTATCGCCCATTAATTCTTTAAGAAACTTTCCTACTGCATTAACATCAAACTTTTTTAGTCCATTACTTGAGGTAACTAAGTTAATTAGTAGTTGATCTTGCTTGAATGATTTTCTTACAACAATATGTCTAAAAAAACCTTCTTTCTTTGGCGGATGCCAAGCAGTTAATCCTGTAGATTTAAGATAATCTCTAAAAGCGTGCAGTTTGTTTTCCCATTCAGCATCAAACAATCCGGATTCTTTGTTTAGTGATTCAACTTTCCACCAAGTTCCTCTGTGTTTGAAACCAAGCGCAAAAGCATCATCTAATTCTCCATCGGTATGCATATCGTGTTCTATGCACGAAAAACTATACTCCATTTTATTACGATAGTTGTAATGGTTTGGAGAAGAAATAAAGGCGTCAAATTTATCCGCTATATCTCTAATATTTCCTAATCTTTTATAAACGTCTAAGGTTGTTTCTTTCTTTAACTCTTCTTGTTTAGCTGGCGGAACATGTATGTATGGTGCACCGCTAATCTCTTGGTAAGGAACTTCAATTTCGTCTTCTGAACGCGACAATACTTTAAGTAGTTTACACTCTGCAAACTTCTTGCGTTTTTTACTTACTCTTGCCAAAACCTTTTGACCAGGAAATGTATTCTGAACAAACAAAACGTAGTCTCCGTTTTCTGTTTGTAATTTTGCAACACCGTTACCTCCAAAGGCAAACCCAGTAATTTCTAACTCTAAAACGTCGGCTCTTTTAATCAAAGTTCAATAATTTGTTGTGATATCTATTCATTCCGGTTTTCGAAATGTAAAAGATGTAGATATGATAAATAAAAATAGTTTAAAGTGGACCTCTGATAATTCCCTTATCGCTTTCTTTGATAAACTGAACAACTTGGTCTTTAATTTCTGAGTTTGGAAGTTCTGCGTGAATAGCTTCTAAGCCTTTGGAAATATTATTATTTTGAATGTATAATATTCTATAAATATCTTCAATGGTTTTCACATGTTCATCTGTAAACCCTCTTCTTCTTAAACCTACCGCGTTAATTCCTGCATAGGTTAAAGGTTCTCTAGCAGCTCTAACAAAAGGTGGGATATTTTTTCTTATAAGTGAAGCTCCTCCAACAAAGGCATGTGCTCCTATTCTTGTAAATTGCTGTGCTGCAGCCTTACCTTCAATAATCACAAAATCTTCAATGGTAACGTGTCCAGATAACCCCACATAGTTTGCCAAAATAACGTTATTCCCCAAAATACAATCGTGCGCAACATGCACGTATCCCATTAACAAGCAATTATCTCCAACAACCGTTTTCATTTTATCTACAGTTCCTCTGTGGATGGTAACGCACTCACGAATTTTAGTATTATTTCCAATTTCTACGGTTGTATATTCGCCACCAAATTTTAAATCTTGTGGAATTACACCAATCACTGAACCTGGATAAATCTCACAATCTTCTCCAATTCTGGTTCCTGGATAAATCGTAACATTTGGATGAATAATCGTATTATTTCCAATAACTACATCTTCATATATAGTAGAAAATGATGCTACTTTAACATTTTGCCCGAGTTGAGCATCGTTAGATACTGAAGCTAAATTGCTAATCATTATGCCTTATCTTTAATAACTTGTGCTAGCATCTCTGCTTCCATCACTACTACTCCATTCACATAAGCTTTACCTCCCATATTTACCAAACCTCTTCGGATTGGAGAAAGTAATCTTAAATCAAATACAACAGTATCTCCAGGTATTACCTTTTGTTTAAACTTTACATTATCTATTTTCATAAAATAAGTAGAGTATAATTCTGGTTCTTCAACTTGCGACAAAGCAAAAATTCCTCCGCATTGTGCCATAGCTTCTATCTGAAGAACACCTGGGAAAACTGGATTTCCAGGAAAATGACCTGTAAACTGAGGTTCATTCATAGTTATATTCTTCAGACCTGTAATTCCGTCTTCAGAAATATCAATAACTCGATCTACCAATAAAAAAGGATATCTATGTGGTAATAATTTTTCAATTTCATTGATATCGTAAACTGTTTTACCTAAATCAAATTGCTTTGGTGCTTTTGCTTGCTTTTTGGCTAATGCTTTTAATACTTTGGCAAATTCTACATTAGATGCATGACCTGGACGTGCTGCTAAGATATGACCTTTGATCGGCTTTCCAACAAGTGCAAAATCTCCTACAATATCTAATAATTTATGTCGCGCTGGCTCATTCTGGAAATGTAGGTCGGTTGTATTTAAAACACCTCTACCAACAATTTCAATATTTAAATCTTCTTTACCCAAAAGCTTTGCCAACTTATTTAACTCTTCTTTTGAAACATCTTCTCTTTCTACAAGAACAATAGCATTGTCTAAATCTCCACCTTTAATTAATCCATGTGTAGCTAGATACTCTAGTTCATTTAAAAACACGAAGGTTCTACAAGTAGCAATCTCATCTTTAAATTCATCAATTTTATACATACTTGCATGCTGCGTTCCAAGAACTTTAGAGCCATAATCTACCATTACAGTTAACCTATACTCTGTGTCTGGAACCGCTAAAATTTCAGAACCTCTGTCTAAATCTTCCCATGGAATATTTTGATCAATGATTAAATAGTCTCTTTCTGCATGCTGTTCTACACAACCTACGCTTTCAATTGCATGTATAAACGGCAATGAACTACCATCCATAATTGGAATTTCAGGAGCATCAATTTTAATTAATGCATTATCTACACCTGCTCCTACCAAAGCAGCCAAAACATGCTCTGTTGTGTGCACTTTTGCACCGTTTTTCTCTAAAGTTGTTCCTCTCTCTGTAGAAACAACTAAGTCACAATCTGCATTGATGATCGGCTCTCCGTCCAAATCAATACGCTGAAACTTGTAACCGTGGTTTTCTGCGGCTGGACAAATTTCCAATGTTACAGGCTTTCCTGTATGTAATCCAATTCCTTTTAATGCTACTGCTGCTTTGAGCGATCTCTGCTTATCTGACATCCTGTAGTTGTGCTTATTTATTTTTGATAATATCTTCTAATTCTCTCAATTTCTTGAGTATATATGGGAGTTTTCTAAATCCAAAGTACGATTTTTTAAAATCTTCAATATCAATACCGGGTGAACCCATAAGTATTCTATCTGATTTTTTGATATTTCCAGGAATTCCTGATTGAGCTACAACACTTGTTCTATCTGCAACTTTTATGTGTCCTGAAATACCTGCTTGTCCCCCAACCATTACATTTTCTCCAATTTTAGCTGAACCGGCTACACCTGCTTGAGCAGCAAAAGCTGAGTTTTTACCAATTTCTACATTGTGGGCAATATGTACCAGATTATCTAATTTAACTCCTTTTCTCAAAATAGTAGACCCAAGTGTTGCTCTGTCTATTGTTGCGTTCGACCCAATTTCCACATTGTCTTCTAAAACAACATTTCCAATTTGCGGAACCTTCTGGAAGTCGCCATTCTCGTCTGGAGCAAATCCAAAACCATCTGCACCAACTATACAACCCGAATGTAGAATACAATTTTCTCCTACAACACAATCTGCATAAACAGATGCTCCTGGATGAATTGTAGTATTGTTTCCAATAACTGCATTATCACCTATGTATGCGTTCGGATAAATCTTCACATTATCACCAATCTTAGCTCCGTCTCCAATATAAGCGAAAGCTCCAAGGTATATATCTTTACCTATTTCGGCGGATTCACTAATAAAAGAAGGTTGCTCTATTTTTGGCTGTTTAGTTCTCATTTGATTATACACCTCTAACAATTGAGCAAAACATGCATAAGCATCTTCTACTTTTATTAGCGTAAGTGTATTTGGCAGATCCTTAGATGGCTCAAAATCTTTCCCAACTATAGCAATTGAAGCTGCAGTAGAGTAAATAAACTCTGCGTACTTCATATTTGCCAAGAAAGAAAGTGTGCCTGGTTCTCCTTCTTCAATTTTCGACAAACCACTAACTTCAACATCCTTGTTACCAACAACATCTCCGTTAATTATGCCTGCTATTTGCTCAGCGGTAAACTTCATGGTTCAAAAATAAAAAAACAAAGCGTTTAAATAGCTTTCGAGCTTTGGAGTTTTACACAATTTATTGTTTCCCTCTTCTAATCTCTACCGGATAACAGAGATAATACTTTTCTACCGGTTCTGATAGTGCAGAAATATTTAGATTATCTGACGCTTTACTAACATCTAAGATTTTACCGTTCTTATACACTAGATTGATATTTTCTTTAAACGAGTTGTACGCATTATTTATTAGTTTATTGGTGTAGACAAAATAAGCTGACTCTTCTTCTGAAACACCAAATAAACTCTGCGCCATCTGACGCTCCAACTCTAAACGATCCGGACCAAATGGCTCTCTACTTACTTCAATCTTAAATAATTTTCTATCTACCAAACCTTTAGAAAGTAGAGAAAGCACAGGATCTTTATGCGCTTGCCATACTTTTATGGCACCCATAATATCATAATCGTCTAATTGAGCAAATGCATCTAAAATTGCTGGATTTTCTTCAAAATCTTGTAACGTTATTTTTTTAGTAAGAAATAAATTCAATGCCGGAGATGCAAAGACAGTGTCGCCAGCTTCTACTAAAACTTTGGCTCTTCTTAAAATATTAATTAACATATGTTCTGCAGCAACCACAGTTTTATGAAGATATACTTGCCAATACATCAACCTTCTTGCAACAATAAACTTTTCTACAGAGTAAATTCCTTTCTCTTCTAAAACTAATTTATTATCAACAACATTGAGCATCTCAATTATTCGATCAGAACCAATAACACCTTCAGAAACGCCAGTATAAAAACTATCTCTGTTGAGATAATCCATTCTATCCATGTCTAGCTGACTAGAAACCAATTGATGTAAAAATGGCTTTTCATAATCGTTCTCAAAAATACGTAATGCACCATCTAAAGCACCACCAAACTCTTTGGATAACCGTTCAATAAAAAAAGAAGATATTGCTTCATGCGAAACACCAGAAACAATATCGTGCTCTAGCGTGTGACTATATGGTCCATGACCAATATCGTGTAACAAAATCGCAATTAAAACGGCTGTTTCTTCTTCTTTTGAGATCGTGTGTCCTTTTTTTCGTATTGTTGCGATCGCCTTTTCCATAAGATGCGTTGCTCCAATTGCATGATGAAAACGGGTGTGATTCGCTCCAGGATACACCATGGAAGTTAATCCTAACTGCTTAATTCTTCTCAACCTCTGAAAATATGGATGTTCGATTAAATCGAAAATTATATCATCGGGAATCGAAATAAAACCATAAACAGGATCGTTTATAATTTTCTTTTTATTATTTGTGCCTAAAATCGGGTTCAAATCAATACTTTTAAATACTTTTTGTAAAGATAAAATAAATACGATGCAGACTAAAATACTTTGGGCAGACGACGAAATAGAATTATTAAAACCACACATCATGTTCTTAGAGCAAAAAGGATATGAGGTTACGACAGTAAATAACGGAGGAGATGCCATTGAAAAATGCAATGAAATTAATTTTGACATTGTATTCTTGGATGAAAACATGCCTGGTATTAATGGTTTAGAAGCTCTTGACAGAATTAAAGAAAAACACACTTCTCTTCCTGTGGTTATGATAACCAAAAGCGAGGAAGAGAGTATAATGGAAGAAGCAATCGGAGGAAAAATTGCTGATTACCTTATAAAACCTGTAAATCCAAATCAGATTCTTTTAAGTCTGAAAAAAAATCTGAATCAAACCACGCTTGTATCACAAAAAACAAACAGTAATTACCAACAAGAGTTTAGACAAATTGGAATGGATTTATCTGGAAGACTCGATAAAGACGAATGGATAGAACTGTACAACAAACTTGTTTACTGGGAGTTAGAATTAGAAAAAACAGAAGATCAAGGAATGAAAGAAATCCTTGAAATGCAAAAAAATGAAGCAAACAATTTATTTACTCGTTTTATAGAAAACAATTATTTGGAGTGGTTAAATGGTACGGAAGAAGCTCCACAAATGCTGCACACCTTAATGAAAGAAAAAGTGGTACAAGAAATGGATGAGCCTATTTTTTTTATTGTTATCGACAACTTGCGTTTTGATCAATGGAAAACCTTAAAACCACTAATAAACAAATACTTTACGGTTGAACAAGAAGAAACTATTTTCAGCATACTTCCTACAGCAACACATTATGCTAGAAATGCTTTGTTTGCCGGATTATTACCTTCAGAAATTGCAAAAAAACATCCAGACTTATGGCTAAATGAAGAAGATGAAGGGGGTAAAAACATGCACGAAAAAGAGCTTCTCGCAGCGAATCTTAAACGATTAGGGAAAAACGTTTCTTTTTCTTACAATAAAATCACAAACCTAGATAAAGGTAAAAAACTTGCAGACAATTTTAATCAGCTCTTAACAAATGATTTGAATGTAATTGTGTACAACTTTGTAGATATGCTCAGTCATGCCAGAACAGAAATGGAGGTAATTAGAGAGTTAGCAGACGATGAAAGTGCATACAGATCTATTACACTGAGCTGGTTTGAACATTCGCCATTGTTTGAAATATTTAAGAAAATTGCGGATAAAGGAATAAAAGTTGTACTTACTACAGATCACGGTACAGTGAGAGTTCAAGATCCTGTAAAAATTGTTGGAGACAGAAATACAAATACCAATTTGCGGTATAAAACAGGTAGAAATTTAGATTATAAAGCAAAAGATGTTTTTACCGTAAAACATCCTGAAGAAGCCTACTTACCTAAAAGTAGTTTAAGTTCTGAGTTCGTTTTTGCAAAAGAAAAAGACTTCTTTGTTTATCCGAATAATTATAATCACTTTGTGAATTATTATAAAGACACTTTTCAGCATGGAGGAATTAGCCTAGAAGAGTTGCTTATACCTTACGTTGTTTTAAAATCAAAATAAATGAAATTCCAATCAATTGCATTGAAGGATATTGACCAAGTAATAATTGCGTTAAAACCTTTATTGGAAAATTACCACTGCTTTGCATTCAAAGCACCCATGGGATCTGGAAAAACTACTTTCATTGCAGCTCTGCTTCAGCATTTGGGTGTAAATGAAACAATTGCGTCTCCTACATTTGGATATGTAAAAGAATACACTGCTGCTGTTGGTACTATTTATCATTTCGATGTGTATAGATTAGACAACGAACTAGAAGCCTACGATATTGGAATGGATGAATACTTAGACTCTGGAAACGTATGCTTAATTGAATGGCCAGAAAAAATAGAGAACCTTTTACCAGAAAATACCGTATGGATAAGTATACATGTAGAAAAAGACAATAGTAGAACGTTTGAAATTAAATTATGATTAACGATCCGGAATTAATCAAAGGCCTAATGAAAAAAGGCGGACTCTTACCTCAAGAGGAAATGCTAGAAATTGCCAGAAAAAAAGGTAATTTATTTATTGGTGTTCCAAAAGAAACTTCTTTTCAAGAAAGAAGAGTTGCTTTAGTGCCTGAGGCAGTTGGACTATTAGTTGCTAATGGTCATGAAGTAAAAGTTGAAACAAAAGCCGGAGAAAAATCTAACTTTTCTGACAATGAGTATTCCGAAGCTGGAGCTCAAATTGTGTACAATACAAAAGAAATTTTTGAATGTGACATTATTTTTAAAGTTGCTCCTATAACCGAAGAAGAAGCCGATATGTTAACCGGCGATCAAACCTTAATTTCTGCACTTCAAATAAATATACAACCAAAAGAAATTCTCCAGAAGTTAATGGAGAAAAAAATAACTGCAGTAGCTTGGGATTATATGAAAGACAGCGAAGGTAGTTTTCCTGTGGTAAGAACTATGGGAGAAATTGCCGGAACAACTTCTGTTTTAATCGCTGCAGAACTCTTGTCTTCTTTCAAAGGCGGAAAAGGAATTATGCTTGGAGGTATTGCAGGAGTTCAACCTACAGAAATTGTTGTTCTTGGAGCAGGAACCGTTGGAGAATTTGCCACGCGAGCAGCGCTGGGATTAGGTTTATCCGTAAAAGTGTTTGATAATTCACTTACCCGACTGCGCAGACTTCAAAACGACGTAGGTGCACGCGTCTACACTTCTGTACTACAACCCAAAGTATTAGCCAAAGCCTTAATGCGAGCAGATGTAGTTATAGGAGCCATTAGATCTCCATTTGGCAGAACGCCTTGTGTCGTTTCTGAAGACATGGTTCAAAATATGAAACAAGGATCTGTAATTGTAGATGTGAGCATAGACCAAGGCGGGTGCTTTGAAACCTCAGAAATTACAAATCACAATGATCCAACATTTGAAAAGTTCGGAGTTACACACTATTGTGTTCCTAATATTGCATCTAGAGTAAGTAGAACCGCAAGTTTTGCGCTATCCAATATTTTCTCTCCGCTCTTATTAGAAATGGGCGAACACGGAGGCTGTAAAGAGCTCATAAAAAATCATCACGGATTTAGAAATGGGGTTTATATTTATAAAGGAACCTTAACGAGTGAAATACTAGGTAGAATTTTTGATCTTCGCTATAAAGATATGGAGTTGTTAATTATGGGACTCTAATCCAACTAATTTAACTTCAACTTACATACGTTAACGATTTTTCTAACAGTAAAAATCAACCGTTAATAAAATACGCTAAATTTGCTCTCAATGGCAGTCTTTAAACGTATCATATTATTATGCTAATTGAAATAAATCCATACAATATAGACAATCGCTTAATAGAGCAATGTGTTCACTATCTAAAAAAGGGTGGAGTTCTTATCTATCCTACAGATTCTGTTTACGCTATGGGCTGTGATTTAATGTCGGACAAAGGACTTGAAAAGCTATCAAAATTGAAAAACATCAAACTTAAAGATGCTCAGTTTTCAATTATTTGTGCTGATTTAAGCGATGTATCTACGTATGTAAAACAAATAGAACGACCTGTATTTAAACTTATAAAAAGTAGTTTGCCTGGTCCGTTCACCTTCGTACTTACAGCAACAACAGAAGTTTCTAAACGATTTGGTACTAAGAGAAAAGAGATAGGTATTCGTATACCAAACAATGAAATTGTTCAAGCAATAGTTGCAGCACTCGGTAATCCAATAGCAACAACTTCTTTGCACGATAACGATGATGAAATCTTAGAATATTTTACAGATCCGTATGAAATTTATCAGCGTTTTGACGAAAAAGTAGAACTCATTATTGATGGTGGAAACGGAATGTTAGAAGCATCTACGGTAGTTAATTGTGCGGACGGAAACATTGAAATAATAAGACAAGGAGCCGGAGTGCTCAATCTATAAAATCTCTTAACTTCGTAATATGTTAGTGGTAAATAGTGTAGAAAAAAGATTTGGAGATCTAGAAGTACTAAAGAAGATAAGTCTTGAAATAAAAGAAAGCGAAATAATTAGCATTGTTGGTTCTTCTGGCGCAGGTAAAACAACCTTACTTCAACTTCTAGGAACTTTAGAAAAGCCAGATTCAGGAACAATTACCTTTAACGGAGTTAATCCATTTACACTTAACTCTAAAAAACTAGCTCAATTTAGAAATACTGAACTCGGTTTTATTTTTCAATTCCATCAACTTTTGCCTGAGTTTACAGCAATTGAAAACGCTATACTACCGGCATTAATTAAAGGAGAATCAAAATCTGAAAGTGAGCAAAAGGCAAAAGAATTATTCAAATTCTTATCTATTTCTCATCGCTTTGAGCACAAACCTAATGCACTATCCGGAGGAGAACAACAACGGGTCGCTGTGGCCCGTGCGCTAATCAATAATCCAAAAGTGATTTTTGCAGATGAACCTTCTGGTAATCTCGACTCTAAAAACTCTGAAGAACTACACGATTTATTTTTCAAATTAAGAGATGAATTTGGACAAACTTTTGTGATCGTAACGCACAATGAGTCTTTGGCAGAAATGGCAGATAGAAAACTAATTATGCAAGACGGAAGAATTATAAATAGTGGAGTTTAAGCAAATAAAAGACCTTTTAGAACACAAAGTAGTAGAATTTAACTCTCAAGAGTTTGATTTTATTTCCACGGATCCTATTCAAATACCTCATCTTTTTTCAAGACGCGAGGATATAGAAATATCTGCTTTACTAATTGCAACTATTGCTTGGGGAAATAGAACGTCTATTATAAAGAACGGAAAAAAACTGGTTGCCATCATGGGAAATGATCCGTATAACTTTGTTTTAAACTATTCTTCGCATAAAATTAAGGAGGTAGCGTTTGTTCACCGTACATTTAATAAGGTCGACCTCGATTTTTTCTTTCGCGCTTTGCAACATATTTATCAAAACTTGGGTGGATTAGAAAAAGTATTTAGCAACAACCCACAACATCCTGGAATAAAAGGTCGGATTATAAATTTTAGAAAAGCAATGCTTTCTACACCGCATGAAAAAAGAAGTGAAAAACACCTTTCAAATCCAGAAAAAAATAGCTCTGCAAAACGACTCAACATGTTTTTGCGTTGGATGGTTAGAAAAGATAATCAAGGCGTAGACTTCGGAATTTGGAATTCAATACCTACAGCAGAACTTTATTTGCCTTTAGACGTCCATACAGGAAACGTAGCCAGAAAACTTCGTTTACTAACACGCACGCAAAACGACTGGAAAGCCTTGGAAGAATTAATGTTGAATCTTCAAAAAATGGATGAAAAAGATCCTGTTAAATACGATTTTGCTCTATTTGGTTTAGGAGCATTTGAAGGCTTGAAATAATTAATCCACTTTAGATAAAATAATATCAAACAACAAATCTTCATTTGGTTTTACATTTGGCCTTAAACCTTTTTTACCATACGCTTCTTTGCTCGGGATATGAAGATATACTTTATCCATCTCTTTTAAACCAAGCAAACCTTTACTCAAGCCTGGCATCACATTTTTATCTCCAATCTGAATTTCGAATGACTTTCCGTGTTGGTACGAATTATCATATCTAGAAATTGAAGTTGTACTCACAAAATAATCAATTGCTACCTTAGATTTACTCTTTACAATTTTTGTGTGATTTTTACTTTGTTCTACAACATACGCCTTTATTCCGTCTACCACTTTGGTTGGCTCAATTTTATTCAAAACGCGTAATTCTAAAATATTATCTGCATTTTCTGGCACCAAGCCTGGAATTCCTTTTTTACCTCTTGCAAAGTTAGAAGGCAAATAAATTTCTACCTCATCTCCAATATTTAATTCAAGTAAAGCGATCTCCCAACCTTTTGTTTGCAGATTCCAACCTACAGGAAAAGCAATTGAACTTTTATTGATTAAGTGATTTCCATCGTACACTTTTCCATCTGTTAATTTGGCGCGATAATCTATCGCTAAAACGTCAAATTTTTCAATTGGTGCACCACTTCCTTTTTTAAACCATTTGATTTTGATTCCATTCTTTAATACCTTTTCCATTTCTGGGTCTACTTTAGACAGAATATTCTCTACAGAATCTTTAAATGATCTTTTTAATTTACCTTTTTCGGTTTTTTTTGGCAGAAGTGTATCTTCTTTTTGCGTTAAGGTTTCTTCTTGATTCACCTTTTTTACTCCCTCCAATTCACAAGAAAAAAGAAGCAAAGGAAATGTTATTGTCCAATATAATTTCATACCATTATTTTAAATCTACCAATTCAATATCTACAATTAAAACTTGTAAGGGTGGAATATTATTAAAATCACCTATTAAACCATGACCTAAATGACTCGGAACAATCATTTTAGCCTTATCTCCAACAGACATATATTTTATACCTTCTTGAATACCTGACTCAACGTCTGATTTTGATACTTTAAAACGGTGTGGTTTGTTATTTTCTGAGGTGTAGGCAATAGTTCCATCTAACAATTTAACCTCAAAATGCACATAGGCTACTTGTCCATCAACAGCCGTTTCACCAACAGTATCTTTGTAAATCCAATATTGTAAGCCTGTTCCTGTTGCCTGCATCTCCCAATCATCTCTTCTTTTTAAATAAGATTGGATACCAAGTTGCTCTTCAAAAACAAAAGACTTGTTTAAATCTGTGCTCGACTTCTGGTTCCAGCCCTTAAGATTATCTTCTTTTTCCCACTCTTTTTTATCTCCATTTGAACATGCAAATGAAAACAAAAGAATAATTATTGATAGTTGTAGTTTTAACAAAACTCTGGTAATACTTTTTTAATTTGTGCAATTGCGTTGACCATGCCTTTCATGTATCTTCCTCCTGATGCATTTTTGTGTCCGCCTCCGTCAAAATACTTTGAAGCCATTTCATTTACAGGATTATCTTCTCCAATAGAACGAAAAGAAATCTTTATTATTCCATCACTTTCCTTTAAGAAAATTGCTTTGTTCACACCTTTGATGGATAGAACTGTATTAACCAAGCCTTCTGTATCTCCTTTTTTTGCATCAAAACGATCTTGTTCCTCCGCAGTAAGGTGAATAACAGCCGTTTTCATATTGGCTAAAATTTCTAAATTACTACTTATTGCATATCCGTGCAGCTTCAGTCTATTTACAGAGTTGTTATCAAACACATTTTCATGAATCTTATTATTTGATATTCCTTTATCTAATAAATCTGCAATAATTCTATGCGTTTTCCCGGTAGTGGATGGAAACCTGAAAGAACCTGTATCTGTCATCACACCTGTATAAATTGCTTCTCCAACCGCATGATTTAATTTATCTTTATCTTCATTAGCTTCTATTAATTCATAAATCAATTGAGCTGTTGAACAACTTTTTTCATCGCTAAAAACTAGATCAAAACCGTCAATTTCTGGATTAAGGTGATGATCTATCATTATTTTTTTAGCCGAAGAATTAATTAAATGCGCTTGCATTTCATTGCCTACTCTGCCAAAACTATTGTAATCTAAACAAAAAATAACAGACGCTCTTTTCAACTTAGCCTTTACTTCTTCGGCATTTAAATCAAAAGAGAGAATATCTTCTGTACCTTCTAGCCAACTTAAAAATTTAGGCGATTCATCTGGGTGACAAATTGTAATTTCAGTAAAATAACTTTGTTTTAAATAGTGATAAAGCGCCAATGAACTTCCGATAGAATCTCCGTCTGGAGATTTGTGTGCGGTAATTACGATTGATTCTGCATCAATTAAATAACTCTCTAAAGTGTGTAATTTCTCGGGTGTGAAAATCATATTATTTTTTAAGATGGAAGGGATTTAAAAATCTTTATCTACTGTTTTAATAAACGCTCGGTTTCTTCTTGAATTTCTTTTTGTAAACTGCTAGATACATTTACTAAAGGTAATCGTAAAAAAGCATCACAAATTGCTCTTACTTTTAGAGCTTCTTTCACACCTGCGGGGTTTCCTTCGGCAAAAAAGAGATGTGTTATTTTTAATAATTCGTAATGAAGCGCTCTTGCTTCGGCCGTTTCATCTATTAACGCTGCTCTTACCATACTGCTAAAAAGCTCTGGGAAAGCATTGCAAACCACAGAAATAACACCGTGTGCACCGGCTGCTATCATCGGTTGTGTCAAAGCATCATCGCCAGAGAGAACCAAGAAATCTTTAGGCGCATGTTGAATAATTTCCATTACTTGCTCTAAATTACCTGACGCTTCTTTTACAGCAACAATATTTTCTATTTCTGCAAGTGCTAAAGTTGTACTTGGCAACATATTAGAACCTGTTCTACCAGGAACATTGTAAAGTATAATTGGTAATTCTGTAGCAGCTGAAACGGCTTTAAAATGTTCAATTATTCCGGCTTGTGTTGGTTTATTATAGTACGGTGAAACCGAAAGTAAGCCGTCTATAGCAGGATGGTTTAAGTGTTTAAGCTGATTGACAACTGAAAGCGTATGATTTCCTCCTACTCCATAAACAATTGGAAGCGCACCATTATTTTCATCTGCTACGATATCCAGCACATGATTTTTTTCTTGTGGAGATAAAACAGGACTTTCGCCAGTAGTTCCTTGCACCACTAGAAAGTCAGTTCCTCCTTTTACCTGCAATTGAACCAATTTACGCAAACCATTTTCATCAATTGTTTTATCTGAATTAAATGGAGTTACTAAGGCAACACCAGTTCCTCTGAAGTTTTTCATTTTAATTTTATTAAGTATTTTTTTATTTTCTCAAAAAGCGCTTCAACATCTTCAGCGTGTTGTATAATTTCTAAATCAAACGGATAAGACGATGTTCCGCCTACACCTGCCTTCATTTTCGCTTTGCTCTCTTGTATAAACGATTCAAAGTAAGAAGTTGTATTAAAAACCATAGACACCAACAAATCATGCTCTTCTAACAATTCTTTTTTAGCAGTTTTGGACGTCCATTTTTTGAAGATATTTAAGTCTTTTTTGCACAAAAAAGTGATAGTTTGTCCTTGTTTTAAGTGCTCTGGAAGTTTTTTTTGATCCACAAAAAGCACCATTTTGGTTTGCACACCTCTTTTAGCGAAATATTTTTTCACTGCGTTATTGAGCAAATTAAATTGCGTTTCTCCGCTATATTCCCCTAAAAAAACAATTGAAATCATCTTCTTCTTTATGTGTTCAAAAGTAAAGTTTCAAAGTCAGATTCGCTAATCATTTTAACTCCTAACTTATTGGCTTTTTCAAGTTTGGCAGGACCCATATTCTCACCTGCGATTAAGTAAGCTGTTTTTGCAGAAATTGAACTGACATTCTTACCTCCGTTATCTTCTATTAATTTCTTGATTTCATTTCTTGAATACTTGGTAAATACTCCTGAAATAACAAATGTGAGTCCTTTCAACCGCTCTGTAGTAGTTTCACTTTCTACAATCTGCATCTGTAAACCGTAAGTCTTCAGTCTCGTTACCAATTCAAGATTTTCTGCTTTTAAGGCAAACTCCTGAATACTCAATGCAATCTTCTCTCCTATCTCTTCTACAGCAACTAAATCATCGTATGACGCAGAAAGAATAGCATCAATATTTTTAAACGCTTTTGCTAGTTTTTTAGCAACAGTTTCTCCAACAAAACGAATTCCTAATCCAAACAAAACTTTTTCAAAAGGTACTTTTTTACTTTCTTCCAGACCTTTGAGCATATTATTCACAGATTTATCTGCCATTCTTTCTAAGCTCACTACCTCATCAAACTTCAAGGTGTATAAATCTGCACTGTTTGCTATTAATCCTGCCGTGTAAAGTTGATCTACAGTTTCTGCTCCCAACCCGTCAACATTTAGAGCTTTTCTTGCAATAAAATGTTCTATTTTTCCTTTTAATTGCGGTGGACAACCAATATCGTTTGGACAATAATGTTGTGCTTCACCATCCTTTCTCACCAGCACCGTATCACATTCTGGGCAATTCTCTATGAATTTAACTTTTACAGCTGTTGCTTTTCGCTCTTTTAGATTTACACCCACAATTTTAGGTATAATCTCTCCACCTTTTTCAACAAAAACAACGTCTCCCTCATGTAAATCTAATTTTTCTATTTGGTCTTGATTGTGCAAAGAAGCGCGTCTTACAGTTGTTCCTCCTAATGATACTGCTTCTAAATTTGCTACAGGAGTAACGGCACCAGTTCTTCCTACTTGGTAACGCACACTTTTTAAGCTAGAATACACTTGTTCGGCTTTGAATTTATAAGCGATTGCCCAACGTGGAGATTTGGCTGTAAAACCAAGGTCTTGTTGTTGTCCGTAGTCGTTCACTTTAATAACCACACCGTCTATTTCAAACGGTAAATTAGTTCTTTCTTTGTCCCAATAATTAATAAACTCCATTATACCTTCAATAGAATTTGTCTTAACCATGTACTTCTTTTCTGTTGGAGGTGTTTTAAAACCGTACTGCTTAACAGTATTCACTGTTTCGAAATGTCCTTCTCCGGGCAGTTCTTCTCCATACACTCCGTATAAAAAGCAATCTAAACCTCTATCCGCAACCACTTTAGAATCTTGCATTTTTAGAGTTCCAGAAGCTGAGTTTCTTGGATTAGCAAAAAGTGGTTCTCCTAATTCTTCTCTTTGTTTATTGAGTTTGACAAAGTTCTCTAAAGGAAAAAATATTTCTCCTCGAATTTCAAAATCCTTTGGATACCTTCCTTTAAGTTGTAGAGGAATCGTTTTAATTGTTCTTACATTGGCAGTAACTTCTTCTCCTTGCGAACCGTCTCCTCTTGTTACAGCTTGAACCAATTCTCCTTTATGATATCGAATTCCTATGGCTACACCATCATATTTTAATTCGCACACATAATTTACTTCACTACCTACATTTTTCTTTACTCTATCTTCCCATTCTTTAATTTCTTCTTGCGAATAAGAATTGGATAACGAAAGCATAGGATATTGATGCTTAACTGTATTGAATTTCTTTGTGATATCTCCTCCTACTCTTTTTGTTGGACTATTAGATGATGTGAATTCTGGATGTTTTTTTTCCAAATCTTCCAACTCTTTTAGAAGAAGATCAAACTCATAATCAGACACAACAGAATTACTATTCACATAGTATTCGTAATTATAATTATGCAACAACTCTGTTAACTCTATTATTCTTTCTTTTTCTTGCATCTAAATCAATTTAGTAGCTTTTAACATTCTTTCTTTTCCTTGTAAATCTTTCTTCAGCACCACGTTAAAATAACCTAAAGAAAGCAATAGTTCTCTTGTTGCTGTTCCGTATTCTTCATGTATCTCAAAGTATAAATTCCCTTCATTTTTGAGCGCATTAAAAGCAGCTTTAGCTATTTCTCTGTAAAACAACATAGGATCGCTGTCTTCAACAAATAATGCGATATCTGGTTCAAAAAGCAAAACATTTTCGTGCATAAAGGATTTATCTTTATTTGGAATATAAGGTGGATTTGAAACAATACAGTCTAGAGAGTTGGCAGCTAAAGATAAATCCAACGCATTGCCTTCTATAAACTCAACCTCTAAATTAAGTTCTCTAGCATTTTGTCTGCTTAAGGTATTGGCTTCTTCGGATAAATCTAATCCTTCAATCTTCCAACTCTTTCTTTTGTTTTTTAGCGCGAGAGAAATACAGCCTGTTCCTGAGCAAATATCTAATAGATGCAATTTTTTTGATTCGTCATAATCTGCTAAAACCCAATCTACAAGTTCTTCTGTTTCTGGTCTTGGAATAAGTGCTGCAGGCGAACATAGAATTTTAAGATCGTAAAAATAAGTGTACCCAATTATATGTGCTAACGGCTCATTATTATTTAAACGCTTTATGGAAGAACGAAAAAAGAGTAAATCTGATTCTGAAACAGATTGTTTTTTGTCAATCAAAAGTTCATTATCGTCAAGTGAAAGTCGACCAATTACCAACAATCTAAACATTTGTCTAATTTCTCTAGAACTAAACTTATTGCTCAATTTTTCTTGAAAATACTTTTCCAGAGAGCCTATACTATTGTCTTTTACAAACATTGTTTCAAAGAAAAGAAACCTAATTAGATTTCACAAAAAAACCGATTCCAAAAATGGAATCGGTTCATAACTTTTTAAACAGAATCTTACAAATCAATTATAACTTGTACAAATCCTTGCTTAACGATCTCTTGGTCTCCTTCAGACTTTGCTTCTATTGTATAGAAATAAGTTCCTTCTGTAACGTAATTACCTCCAAAATTTCTTCCATCCCATCCTTCCTGAGGATCGGTTGATTCGAACACTTTGTTTCCCCATCGATTGGTTATGGTAATTTTATATTCTTTTAATCCATTGTAGTCGACAAAAAACAATTCATTCATGTTATCCCCGTTGATCGTCATAACATTCGGAGCAAAAATATCGCACTCTTTTAAACCTATGATTCCAATATCTGTGTAAGTATGACATATATTAGATACAGTGACAGAATATTCGCCCGGTTGCGTAACTATTATTCTTCGTGTTGTTTGACCTGTATTCCAAATATAATCCATAGGAGTATTAATCGTGTCGGCCCAATATTCATATTCACTTCCTTCACAAATATTTGTATCGATAATATTTGTGTAAACCAACGGAACAAAGAAAATTTCAGAGTCTACCGTTGTATTGCATCTATCATCTGTAAAACTAACTGTATAAGTTCCTGTTGTACTCGTATAAATTAAAGGGTTATCTGCATTTATGTTCGGCTGAATATTTAAAGCTGTATCGGTTAACGTCCAAGTACCGCCTCCAAAACTTTCTGTGCCTTCTACTTGAAACGTTAGATTACAGGCAAAGGTATCATTGAAAATAGTTGGCTGAGGAATTACAAAGAAAGAAACCGTAGTGTCGTAAGCACAACCAAAATCATCAACCACGTTGAATGTGAAAGAATAATCTCCTGTAGTAGGAGGATTAACTAATAATAAGGTATCATTTTCTCCGCCAACAATTGCTGGGTCTGCCGACCAAAACTCTGAAACTATTACGTTTTGATACCCTTCAGAATCTGGATAAAGGGAGTTATTGAAGAAAATAGCCCACTCAAAAATATATCCGTCATCAATACCAAGGTTATCAGTAACTGTAATTGTCCAATTTCCATTTAGTGGACAACCAATAAATCCATTAAAAGATGCTTCAGGTGTATATATCGGATCTGGATCCATTGAATTGAATCCGTAGTCATTTACAACAGTAGTTCCGTTTGGCAATGTTCCTGCTGTGGCGAATTGTTCTGAAAAACTATAATCCCATTGTGGAGAACCTGGTGCTCCTCCGTCAATTCCAGTATCATTACCCAGAAAATTTCCACCCCCTCCGCCATTAAATCCATCAAAAACTAATAGAGAAGTTCCGTTAGGACATGCTAAAAAGACCTCTAAATCTCCTAAGTAAGAATGTTCAATTGAAAGAAGAAGAGAGTCAAAATCTGCTGCACTTGTTACCGTTGCTCCTGCATCAAAACCGCTAATAGGAATTGTTGTTGTGTAAGACAAACCAGAACCATCAGGTAGCGCCGTTAATCCAGCAAAAGAGCCTCCAACTTGGAAAGTACCACCAGGAACTTCAACTCCGGCAGTGTCTGTTTGAGTTACTCCTCCCACTAAAGATGTTGTTTCTCCAAAACATACAGAATCTTCTAGAGGTCCGGCTCCAATAAACAAAGGTTGTTGCGAAACACGAACACGACAAGAAATCACTTCAAACTGCGGAAATATGTCTGTAACTCTCAGCTCTACGTAGTAGCCTGTTCTGCTTGGAGGTATAAACCATATTGAATCTCCAGTAAATTGTCCAACTCCAGAAATTGTCCATTGAAAGATACAATTATCATTCGTTTGAGAATATCCTGTACCCGTATTTTCTAGAGAATAAATAAAATCAGGATTTGCAACGAGTAAAATTGAATCGCCCAAACAAACATCAACGTATCCTGTATCTAAAGGATTTAAATCATTCGTTGCTCCACCATTTATGAAGGCTTCAATGTGCGGAATAATTGGTTGGGGAGGATTTCCACAAGTAACATTCGCACTCCAACCTGCTCCATCATTCGCACCATCACTAACAAAAACAACGGTTAAACAACCTGTTGGGTTATTATCAAAAGATGCTTGAATGTTAAAACCAGTAGGGTTAGTTCCTGAATTAAAAACACCTAAAAGTGGTGAATTCACATCTGGTCCATCAAAAATATAAATAGAATCCGATGGGTCAACATCAAAAGAAAACCCCGCATTGACAGCGAAAGCAATAGCAACTTTTGAACCTTGTGCTAAATCAGGACAAAATACTACTGTATCATTAAAGTTTTGTGGATAGATAGGATTATTATTTACTGTGAAATTGGTCGGTTGTCCGCCAATAGTTGCACAATCCAAAGGATTACTTTGATCATAATCTACAGACTCCATCGTAAACTGAGACGATACAAAAAAGGATAGAGCTGAAAGAACTATAACTGAAAAAATTTTCATACTTATTTAAGGTTTTCTTTAGAGATATTTTCTATTTGCGTTCTTCTAACTGAAGGTACAACTACTATTTTAGTAGAATTATCAATCAAATAATACGTTACACTATTTAATGCTGGAAGAACACCTAAATCAGAATAATTATTTGCATTATTGAATTCGTCTAAAGAAAAAGTACCTGAGAAAGAGATCTCTTTCTTTGCTGTGTTTTCAATCCAAACCAATTCAGAATTAACTATTTTTAAAGCTATTTCTTGCTGTAGTTTTGTGAACGAATTAAAAGAACGTATTTCCTTTCTAGAGAAATTATCTTTTTCTAAAAAGACTTCTTGTGAAATTGCCTGAGAAGTGAATAGTAAAATGGTAAATAAAGTGTAAACTACTTTCATAATTAAGTTTGAATTCTTTAACTAAAACGTAAACTGCTAGACAAACGTTGCTCGCCGTTCAATGCAAAACTAAGAAATCAGAACAACCTAGAGCGTAAATCATTAAAATATCACTGTTAGAATTGATATTTATTGCATTTCTCTTCCTATTTTTATCCCAAATCCAAAGAAGAATGGCAATATCAAAAGCAGAGTTAGACTTTAACAAAAATGATGACGCGATGCGTTTAAAGATTTCGAAACTTGAAAGAGAGTTAGAGAAAGTTTATCTAGGAGGAGGAGAAAAGAAAATCGAAAAACAACATGCTAAAGGAAAATTAACCGCTAGAGAGAGAATACATCTTTTACTCGACACAGATTGCGAACAGATAGAGATTGGAGCCTTTGCCGGTAAAGGTATGTATAAAGAGTATGGAGGTTGTCCGTCTGGAGGTGTAGTAATTGTAATTGGATATGTTTCTGGAAAACAGTGTATAGTTGTTGCCAATGATGCAACCGTTAAAGCTGGAGCGTGGTTTCCGATAACTGGAAAAAAGAACCTACGCGCCCAAGAAATTGCAATGGAAAACAACCTACCTATTATTTATTTAGTAGACTCTGCAGGAGTTTTCCTACCTATGCAAGACGAAATTTTTCCTGATAAAGAACATTTTGGAAGAATATTCAGAAACAATGCGGTAATGAGTGCTAACGGAATTGTACAAATTGCTGCCGTTATGGGCAGCTGTGTTGCCGGAGGAGCCTACTTACCAATAATGTCTGACGAAAGCTTAATCGTTAATAAAACAGGAACTATATTTTTAGCAGGTTCTTACCTCGTAAAAGCTGCAATTGGAGAAAGTATAGACAATGAAACGCTAGGAGGTGCTACAACACATAATGAAATTTCTGGTGTTTGCGACTATAAAAGTGAGTCTGACGAAGAATGTTTGGCCACGATACGAGAGTTAATGGACAAAATAGGAGCTAAAGAAAAAGCAGGATTTGATAGAAAAGAAAGTAGAGATCCAAAAAATCCCATAAAAAATATTTACGGAATTTTACCCGCAGAAAGAAGTAAACCTTACGAAGCAAGAGAAATTATAAAATGCTTGGTAGACGATTCTAAATTTACCGAATACAAAAAAGACTACGGAAAATCACTCATTACAGGCTACGCAAGAATTAACGGATGGAGTGTTGGTATTGTATGCAACCAAAGAGAGATTGTGAAAAACGCTAAAGGAGAAATGCAATTTGGAGGTGTAATTTACTCTGATTCTGCCGACAAAGCAGCACGTTTTATCATGAACTGTAATCAAAAAAATATACCATTAGTATTTTTAACAGATGTAACCGGGTTTATGGTAGGAAGTAAAAGTGAACACGGCGGAATTATTAAAGATGGTGCTAAACTTGTAAATGCTATGGCAAATAGTGTTGTTCCTAAATTCTCTATTATTTTGGGGAATTCTTACGGAGCCGGAAACTATGCAATGTGCGGAAAGGCTTACGACCCGAGATTAATTGTAGCATGGCCCACTGCAGAAATTGCAGTAATGAGCGGTGCAGCTGCAGCAAAAACACTTGCTCAAATTGAAGTAGCTGGATTAAAAAGAAGAGGTGAAGAGGTTTCTGAAGAAAAACAAAAAGAACTTTACGATAAGATTAAAAACAGATATGATGAGCAAATTTCGCCCTACTATGCTGCTTCTAGATTGTGGGTCGATGCAATTATAGATCCAACAGAGACCCGAAAGGTTATTAGTATGGGAATTGAAATGGCAAACAATAAAAAAGCTGAAAAACCATATAATGTTGGTGTAATACAAACTTGATTTTGAGTATTTAAACATATACAGCCTTTGTTACTTTGTAGCAAAGGCTTTGTTTTATCTGGCTAAAGTGATTAAAATTTCGTTATACTCTGAGTAAAACCTATCAAACGCTAGCAAGTTATCTTTAAAAAAATCAAATATCTTTTGTTTGTCTTCTCTTCTAAACATATTTACATTATCTAGCTCCCAGTAAATACGACTAATTTCTTGTTGACTAGGTAATACAAATGCTTCTTCCCAAATTCCCGGTTGCGAAAACTCACTTTCTAATACTTTTTTTAACTCTGTAAATTGTTCGTATACAATCTCTCTTATACCGTCATCTTTAGGTTGTATGTCAATAGAGAATGTTGCCTTTTTACTCGTAGCATCTAACCGTATAAACAGAAATTTAATACCTGAGTTATAATTAATCCAATTTACTTTTCTACCAGAAACAGAACGCTCTAAGGTCATTATTGCCCGAAACTCATTCCAAAACAACGCTTTTCTATTTCTAAGTTCTTCTTTACTAAACATTTTTATTTGTTTAAATACAAAAATAGCAAACTGTCTTCGTCTATTTTGTTAGTAGCTTCATAATAAAAGGTATGAACACCCTTTTCTAACGAAACAAAATTACGATCGAAGTTCAAATTCTGTGCGTTACTCGTTATCCATAAATTTTGAGCAAAATTATCAACCTTAATTTTTAAAACACCACATTGTTTTTGAAAATCATATTGGTTAGACACTACATTAATTTCTTTACTACTCAATTTTGGAAGGTTCCGCCTTCCTTTTTTCAAATATCTTCGCTCATATTCTTTTCCAGAAAAATCTTTCCAATGCACTATTAATAAATACGACTTTCTAGAAGTTAAAGCATCAATATTTTTAAAATTAATTACTTTTTGATAATCGTCTCCTTTAAAAAACACACCTAGATCTGTTTTAAAACGGAGCTTTCCATTCGTAGAAATAACTTTTAAAGTAACTGGTATAAACCCTTTCTCCTTTGTATCATTAATAATATGAAATTGTCCTAATTCAGCATTCGGATTTTGAGCAACGGAAACCGGCGCGTAGTTTTTTTCTACTTCATAGTGCATCGCTTTCTTATTCATAAAAACATCTATACTAGACCAAGTTGGTGCCGGCCAACAATCATTAAACTGCCAAAATAGCGTACCTCCGCATCTAGGAAAATCTAACCGATGAGAAATGATGGCATTTCCAATTGCATAAGCCTGTGTAAGCTGACTTTTATAGACAAAATCTTGAAAGTTTTCACTCTTTCCAAAAAGGCGATCAGCATGCTTTGAAATCATTTCATTTCCTACATAACTTTTCTGGTGATTTTTCATTGTAAGAGATTCCAAGTTCTGCTCTTCTTTACTAGAAAATTGATTAATTGCATACAAACTTGGAAAAGATTGAAAACCATACTCTGCATTAAACCTGCCCGTCTTTTTCCACAAATCCTCAATAGAATCTTGTCCGTGCCAAACACCCCAATAATGCATAGTTCCATCGTCAAAGTAAGCGGGTTTTCCCCAATTACTTAAAGGAGATGTATGAATGTAGCTTACTTCAGAATTTATTGAAACCACAGAAGGTAGAAGTTTTTTAAATACCCTTTCATATTCATTTTCTATCAAAACTTGGTGGGCGTCAGATAACCCATATTCTTTTTGGAACCCCCAGTTTTTCCAAGCTACATCCACTTCATTATTTCCGTTAAAAAGAACCACACTAGGGTGCTTCGCCAGTCGTTTGACTTGAAAGAGTGCTTCCTTTTCTACATTTTTTAAAAAAGCTTCATCTCCAGGATACATTGCGCATGCAAACATAAAATCTTGCCAAACCATTATTCCTAAACTATCACACATTTCGTAAAATCTATCCATTGGATAATAGCCTCCACCCCAAACGCGAATCATATTAAAATTAGCCTTAGCCATTTCCAAAACCATTTTTTCAACCGCACTTTCTTGCACTCTAGACGGGAAAATATCTTGAGGAATATAATTGGCTCCTTTACAAAAAACTTTTTCTCCGTTTATCAAAAAATAATATCCTTTACCAAAAGAGTCTTTTTCGTAAACCAGCGTACTATTTTTTAATCCAAAGCACACAGTTCTTCGCGTTAACTCAGTTCCTTCTTTGTTTTTTAAAATCCATTCATCGTAGTACAATTTGGGATTACCTAGATTATTTGGTTTCCATAACCTAGGGTTTTCAATACGTTGAAATAAATGCGCTGCACTATTATTTAACTGCACCATTTGCTCTCCAAAAAGCTTACTTTCCCAGATTAAGTCTTGATCTTCTATACCTGAACACTGAAAAACAAACTCTGTTGTTGCATTATCCTTAGTATGTTGATGTAAAATAGCTTGGTAATTTTCAATTTTCGGTGAAATATTCTTTTCTATTTTCACAGCATCAATAAATCCAATCGTATTCATACGCGGAGCCCAATCCCAACCAAATTGAAACTGTGGTTTACGTGTTAAGGAAGATGTTTTAAACGCTTCAACATCATTAGGAGCAGGATATTGAAAATCTGAATTTCTGGTTTTATGGTAAAGCTTGGGTGGACTAAAAACTGCTCGAATATGATTATTCCCTGCGTTTAGAAAAGAAGTAATTTCAAACCGATGTGGTAAAAATGCATTGTTTGCATGGTAAACTAACTTGTCGTTAATAAAAATTGAACAGTAAGTATCTATCCAATCACAAGAAAAAAAATATTTTGCAGTCGTATCCGCGCAGGTAAAGTTAGACTTCAATTCCCAGTTGTACGTTTCCATCCAACGGTATAAAAACTCGTTTTCACCTACAAAAGGATCGGGTAACAGATCTAAATTAAAGTAAACCGATTGAATACTTCCATTTTCTCCAAGTTCAATTTGATCGTTTGTTTTTGGATCTATCGTAGACCAAGTTAATTTTTGTTCCTGTGCAAAAAGTTGAAATACAGTAAAAAAAATGAGCAGGTATTTTACCATTTTCTGTCAAATTGTGCATCAATTAAATCTGCTCCATTCTCTGTCTGAATAGCATAATTAAACCCATTGTATACAGAATACGCTCCAACTTCTCCAAATTTATTAATAGCCAAAAAACCGACTTGCAAATTTGTATGATCTTCATGCTTTGCCAAAATTCGCTGTACAGCTTCTTTGCATGCTTCTTGCGGAGATTTTCCGTTGCGCATTAACTCTACAACGGTATGACTACCAGCAATACGAATTACAGCTTCGCCCATACCCGTAGCAACGGCACCACCCACTTCATTGTCCACAAACAAACCGGCTCCAATTATAGGAGAATCTCCCACTCTACCGTGTAATTTATACGCCCAACCACTCGTTGTGCAAGCGCCAGAGATATTTCCAAATTGATCTATGGCCAATAATCCTATTGTATCGTGGTTTTCATGATTTATGGCAGGTTTTTCTCTTTTTTGATCTTTTTTCCACTTTTGATAAGCTTCTTTTGCTTCTTTGGTTAGCATTTTTCGTTTAGAGAATCCTTTTTCCAATGCAAATTTTTCAGCACCTTTACCTACCAGCATCACGTGCGGAGTTTCTTCCATCACCTTTCTAGCTACTGATATAGGGTGTTCTATATTTTGAAGAAATGCAACTGCACCGCACTGATTTTTTTCATTCATGATACACGCATCCAAAGTTACTTTTCCGAGTTCATCAGGATTACCTCCTAATCCAACGCTTCTATTTTCTGCGTCAGACTCTGTAACACGCGCTCCAGCTTCTACGGCATCTAATGCTGTTTTACCTTCTCTTAACGTTTCAAATCCAGCTTGATTTGCAGCTAATCCATGCTTCCAAGTAGAGATAATTGTAGGTGTAACGGAAAGTTTATCTTTTGAGCTTGCTAAAATTTCAGTTGCTCTTATTGGCTTTACCAAACTAAGTGCCGTTAATCCAATTCCTAACTTAAAAAACTTCCTTCTATTTGCCATTATCTTATATTTTCTTTGGTTAGCCAGTTTTGATAAATCTTTGCGTTTCTATTGTGTTCGTTTATCCCATTGGCAAAATTATGATATCCTGAGTATCCTGGTTTTGCGCACATAAAATAATAATTGTGCGGCGCTGCATTCAAAATAGCATCTAAAACTTTAGCCGGAGGAACACAAATTGGTCCCGGTGGTAATCCTGGATATTTATAGGTATTGTACGGACAATCAACTTCTCTGTGTTTGTATGTAAGTCGTTTTACTCCATCTAACTTGTCTCCCCAGCAAAATTTAAAGGTTGGATCTGATTGTAACAACCAATTGTCCTTAACTCGATTTAAATAGAGTCTTCCTATAATTCCCCACTCTTCTTCAACTCTATTCTGCTCTTTGTAAACAATACTCGCAATTGTAGTTAGATCTGACTGTGATGTTAAGCCAAGACGCTGCAGTTTTTCCTTTCTATCTGAGGTCCAGAACTTCTTATACTCTTGAGCCATTCTTGCAACAAACTCCTCTTCGTTTGTATCCCAAAACATATTGTAAGAATTAGGAAAAAACAACGAGGGTAAAGTTTCCACTGTGAATCCGTACTTTTTTAATAATTCTGGATTTAACAAGTAATCTACTAACATCGAACTATCCGCCATTATATTCTGTGTTGCTTTGCCTGCAACTTCATAAATATTATCACAAATATTAAATGTACTTGTAACTTCAACCTCTGCATTACCATTTCCTTTGCTATTTATTGTGAAACCGTTAAGTAAGGTTTTTAAAGGTGTTTTTGGTTTAATTTGGTATTTTCCCAAAGCAATTCGCTGCGGAGTTAATTCTTTGTATTCACCAATAGCCACAAATGTAGCAGCGTCATCAATAATTTTATTTTCAATTAAGTTTTCAGCTAAATCGGCTAACGTAGAGGTTTTCTTTATGTAAAAGTCGATTTGATTTTTATTGACCGTAGTTTTACCGCTGGCAAAGAGCAACAAAACTTTGTCTTGGAAATAAACACCTCCAAGAATAGCTAGAATTAGTAAACCTAATCCGATTTTAGTCTTTTTTTTCATTCAATTATTTTTTGGAAAAAGAGTTCGTCTACCTTATAATTTTCAAAGGAATACCAATTCTTTTTTATTCCGCTCTGTTCAAACCCCATCTTTTTAAACAAGGAAATACTTGTTGTGTTGTCTGCCTGTATATTTGCAAAAAGTTGTTGAAAATCAAAGGTTTGTTTCACATAATCTTCTAGTAAGCTCAACGCTTCCTTCGCAAAGCCCTTTTTTCGATGTTCTGCATTGTTAATCAATATACCAACACCAGCGCGTTTGTGTTTAAAATTCATCTCAAACAAATCTATACAACCCACTGCTTCTTCACTGTCAATTGACTCTATCACAAAGCGCAGTTGACCGGTTGTTCTATAATTTTGAGCGTGTTCTATGTACTGATTTATCTCGTCTAAAGAGAACGGAATCTCTGTGCCAGATACTCTCCAATTATCAGGATTATTTTCCCATAACATCAAATGAAAAGCATCTTTTTCTTCCACTCTTCTCAACTTAATATTTGTCCCTTCAAACATTGCGTAATTTGTTTATTCTTTCTTGGATATCTTTATCTGAATATGCTCTCAAACCTTTAAATTCTGAACCTAAATTTAATCCAAAAATTGCTTTTATTTGTTGCTCTTGCTCTAATTCTTTCAAAAGCTCTGAAACAGTAGGGATAGAATCGCTTTTACTCAGCAATGTTAGAATGGGTGATAAACACGATTCTGACTGCGGAATTTTATCCAACTTCTCGAATAAACATTGTGTATCTTTTAAATCAAGTGATTGGTTTAAAGAAATTGCCACAGCGGTAATTTCTCTCCTTCTTAAGAAACTTACGAGCAAAGAGAATGGAATATTCTCATCCTTGCCTTCTGTTTTCAAACTGAAAAAATATCCGTCTACAGAAATGCCTATATGTGGAGGTATTTTGTCTGCATGCAAAATCCAAATTAAAGTTTCTTGGGAAGATATATGCGCAATATCTTGTATGTTTTTAAACGTGTAACTATAAGTCATACACTCCAGAAAAAACTTTTTCAGCCGGACCTTTTAAGAAAATATCTTTAAACGACTCTTCTCTGTTAAACGCGACTTGTAAAAAACCTCCTCTTACCTTGATATCCAATGCAACCAAACCATTTAAATCGTGTTTTTCTGCATACGCTAAAGCCACAGCGGTTGCTCCTGTACCACAAGAAAGAGTTTCTGCTTCTACACCTCTTTCGTAGGTGCGCATTTCTAAAGTGTCTTCTTGTACAAGGTTTACATTTATGCCGTCTTTTTTATATTTATCAGAATATCTAACAGCCCTACCTTTCTCAACAATATCTGAAGTATTTATATCTTTTACAAACTCTATAAAGTGGGGACTACCCGTATCTACAACAAAAGCACTTCCATCCATCTCCACTGTATCTACGGGCGACATTTGTATTGAAATAGCAGATTTAGTTATTTTCGCCTGATGCTCTCCGTCTACAGCTAAAAAACGGGCTTCTTTTTTGCAAATTCCTAAAAAGGAACTAAACCGAACAGCGCAACGCGCTCCATTTCCACAAAAACTTCTACTTCCATCAGAATTATAATAAATCATTTCAAAATCTAGTTCAGCATGATTCTCAATTAAAATTAAACCATCTGCACCAATTCCAAACCTCCTATCGGTTAATGTTTCTATTTGCTTTTTACTTAACCTAAGTTGATGCTTTCGATTATCTATTAATACAAAATCGTTTCCTGTGCCTTGATATTTGTGAAACTCTAACTTCATTCTCCTATTGCTGTAAATTTTTCTGTCTTATAGCATACGTGTAACGTACTATCAATATAAATATTCAACCCTTTATCTTCTCTTTCTCTTAACGTAATTTTTTGATTTGGATCAAATCCAAAAAGCTTCAATTTATTTTTAGTTAATTCATAACCGGTCAGTTGTAATGGACTATTCCAATACTCAACCCTCAACTCCGATGAAAATGCAGGTATGTACAAATCCAACAAAAGTGCTGTTGAATCTTGTATATTTAAAAATTCTACACTTTCATTCTTTATAGCCAATATAGATTCTGTGATAACCTCATCTAAATTCAACGTATCCTCAGCCTCTGAAGCATCTACCAAGAAATTTGAAGAATCTTCATCACTTCTTTCAGGTATAGATACCACCAATGCATCTTTCTTTTTATGTTCTACAATTACTTTTTGACTCGGTTTATCATTTGTAAGGGTCTGTACATCTTTTGATTCATCATCATACGAAGTAAAAAATAGAACAACCACAGCACCTGCAGCAAATCCTGCAATAAAAAGAAGAATGTAAGAAAACGGTTTTCTATTCATGAATTACAAATTTAAGTAAGAATACAAATAAGCAATAAGAATGTACATTTAAAAATAGAAATATAAAAAAACACCTGCTTAACATTTCTTAACAACGCCCGAAGTAATTTTTATGTTTTCAAACGTTTATTTAGTGGTATCAAACAAAAATTAAATAAAAATGAATAAAATTATCAAAAATTTAAGCGTAGGTATTATTGGTGGTATGATTCCTTTAGGAGCCTTTTTATTCATGCAAAACAACACGAATGAAGGGAAGCAATCAAACAATCAAACAAATACAAAGCGCACAAACTTAATCTCTACAACTCCAGTTAATTTTTCTGCAACACCTGCCGTTGTTGGAGAAGATTTCACACTAGCATCAGAAAACAGTCTAAATTCAGTTGTACACGTTACAACTAGAGTAAAAATGACTTCAGTTCAAAGAGATCCATATTTAGAGTTATTTTTCGGTCCGGGAGCAGGAAGGCAGCAAGAAAGATACGGTGAAGGCTCTGGTTCTGGAGTTATAGTAAGTGATGATGGATACATTGTAACCAACAACCATGTTATAGATGGCGCTAACGAGATACAAGTAACCTTAAACGACAACAGCACCTACTCTGCCAAAATTATAGGTACAGATCCCAACACAGATTTAGCTGTACTTAAAATTGAAGCTACTAATTTAAGTCCTATTCAAATAGGAAACAGTGATAACATAAGGGTTGGAGAATGGGTTTTGGCTGTAGGAAATCCATTCAATCTTACCTCAACGGTAACGGCAGGAATTGTATCTGCGAAAGGGAGAAATATAAATATCATTGGCAGCGAAGGAAAAAGTAAAGCACCTGTAGAATCTTTCATTCAAACCGATGCAGCAGTTAACCCAGGAAACTCAGGTGGAGCACTTGTAAATACGCGTGGCGAACTTATCGGAATTAATACAGCTATTGCTTCTCGCACAGGTTCCTATGCCGGATATTCATTTGCAGTTCCTTCTAAACTAGTACAGAAAGTAATGATAGACTTGATGGATTATGGAATGGTGCAACGCGGTTATCTTGGCGTGCAAATAGCAGAGGTGAATCAAGACCTAAAAGACAAAGAAGAACTTTTTGGTTTAGATGGCGTCTACATTGCTGAGGTAATAGAAGACTCTGGAGCCGATAACGCAAAAATTAAAGCCGGAGAAGTTATATTAAAAGTAGGAAGTAAAAACGTAAATAGCCCTGCAGAACTGCAAGAAGAGATTGCGAAAAGAAGACCTGGCGACAAAGTTCAGTTAACCTTAAGACAAAAAGATGGATCTGAAGAAATTAAAGAGGTTTTATTGCGCAACAGTGAAGGTGATACTAAATTGAAATCGAAAGCTGAAATTGAAAAATACAGTGCACTTGGTGCAACATTTGCAGCACTTTCTAACAAAGAGAAAAAAGAACTTAACATAGATAACGGAGTAAAAATAACTGCGCTAAATGCAGGAAAACTAAAAGCTTTAGGATTATCAGAAGGATATATAATTTCAAAAGTAAACAACACGGTAATTACATCCGTAGAACAGCTAAGAGCGCTGTTAAATAAACAAAACGGAGGTGTGCTTTTAGAGGTTATTTCTCCTAGTGGTGTTAAAGACTATGTTGGTTTCGGACTGTAAAGCATGACAACCAATAAAGTAGGCACAATTTTTGACGTATAAAAGTTATCGACAACCGTTGAAAAAAAGATTTTTTTTTTGACAAAGAACGTCGTATCTTTGCACCCTCATTTCTGAGGAACAACAAATTTTTAGGAGGAAAATATTAAATGAGACAGCTTAAAATAACAAAATCGATCACAAATCGTGAGAGTCAATCACTTGACAAGTATCTACAAGATATTGGTAAAGAAGAATTGATCACTGCAGAGCAGGAAGTTGAATTAGCGAGAAGAATAAAAGCCGGAGACCAAAGAGCTTTGGAGAAACTTACCCGCGCCAACTTACGATTCGTTGTATCGGTTGCAAAACAATATCAAAACCAAGGATTAACCCTTCCAGATTTAATCAACGAAGGAAATCTTGGTCTAATTAAAGCAGCTCAAAAATTTGACGAAACAAGAGGTTTTAAATTTATCTCTTATGCCGTTTGGTGGATTCGTCAATCTATTCTTCAAGCGTTAGCAGAACAAGCAAGAATTGTTCGTCTTCCTTTGAATCAAGTAGGTTCTTTGAATAAGATAAACAAAGCATTCTCTCGTTTAGAACAAGAATATGAAAGACCTCCTTCTGCAGAAGAATTAGCCGAAGCATTAGAAGTTCCTGAAGAAAAAGTGAAAGAGTCTTTAAATGTTTCTGGTAGGCACGTATCTATGGATGCTCCATTATCCTCATCAGAAGACGGTGGTACTTTAATGGATGTTATGGCAAATGGAGATTCTCCTAAAGCTGATCAGCAATTAATGGCAGAGTCTCTTCAAAAAGAAATAGAACGTTCACTCTCTACACTTACAGATAAAGAAAGAGAAATAATTCGTCTGTTTTTTGGTATAGGAATGAACCATGGGTTAACACTCGAAGAAATCGGTTCTAAATTCAATTTAACCAGAGAAAGAGTAAGGCAGATTAAAGAAAAAGCAATTAGACGACTTAGACATACGTCGAGAAACAAATTGTTGAAAGCTTATTTAGGATAAGATATTTTTAGGGCTACCATTTTTGGTGGCCCTTTTATTTTTTTTATAATTAAATTTTAGTTTAATGGAGGCAGCAGTAGGCTACGAAAAAGAACTTAACGAACACGTAAAAAGAGAACGTGCAGCAGTTAAGTTACAAAGTAAAACTGGTCAACTTTTATATGACCAAGGAATCGAATTAGTTTTATTCCGAAATCATCTAGACGGAATAACAATATCCGAGATTTTAAATCTGCATCGCTATGCAGATAAAGTAGTAAACAAACCTGTTGATGTTTTTACTACATCTGACTTAGCAGAAGAATTATTAAAATTAAATCTTGCTCCTTCTAAATTAGATATCGGTAAATTGGCAAACGAATATCTTGCAGAAAAAGATAATTTCGAAACAAAGGCAGATTTCTTAAAGTCAAAATTAAACGACTTTATCGGTAACACTTCAAACACCTTTGAACCAAGAGATGTTATCTTATACGGTTTTGGTAGAATTGGACGTTTAGCCGCAAGAGAATTAATTAAACAAGCTGGTAAAGGTCAGCAACTGCGTTTAAGAGCAATTGTAACTAGAAAAGCAGATGTAGTTAAACGTGCAGCGCTTTTAAGAAACGACTCTGTACACGGTGCTTTTGATGGCACAGTTGTAGAAGATGTTGAAAACAACACAATCTCTATCAACGGACAGATTGTTGAAATGATAGAAGCCAACAATCCTGAAGATATTGACTACACTGCTTACGGAATTAACAATGCGCTAGTTATTGATAATACAGGTGTATTCACAGACAGAGAAGCACTTGGTAGACACAGAAAAGCAAAAGGAGTTTCTAGAGTACTTTTAACTGCACCAGGAAAAGAAATTCCTAACGTAGTTTACGGTATAAATCACAAAGAATTAGACTTAGAGTCTGAGAAAATTTTCTCTGCAGCATCGTGTACTACAAACGCCATCTCTCCTATTCTTAAGGTTATGACAGATGAGTTTGGTATAGATAAAGGTCACATTGAAACGGTGCACGCCTACACAAATGATCAAAACTTATTAGATAACATGCACAAAAAGCCAAGAAGAGGTAGAAGTGCAGCAATCAATATGGTTATTACATCAACAGGAGCTGGTAAAGCAGTAACTAAAGTAATCCCTTCTTTAGAAAATAAATTAACAGCAAATGCAGTACGTGTACCAACTCCAAACGGTTCATTAGCAATTATTTCTTTAACGCTTAACAAAGCAACTTCTACAGAAGAGGTAAACGAAAAAATTAAACACGCAGCCTTAAATGGAGATTTAATTAACCAAATTTATTACTCCGTAGACGATGAATTAGTATCTAATGATATTATTGGAAATACATGTTGTTCTGTATTCGATTCTCCTGCTACAATTGTTTCTAATGATGGTAAAAATGTTGTTTTATACACTTGGTACGATAACGAATATGGTTACACAAAACAGGTTATAAGAATGGCAAAATACATTTCTAAAGTAAGAAGGTTAATTTACTACTAGAATTAAAATAAACGTTTTAAAAATATCCCTCTTGCAAATTTCGTGAGAGGGATTTTTTGTCTTTATTTCAATCCAACTTCTTTTTTTCGTAATAATCATGCGCCTTTACCAGCTATACACTAAAGTTTTCTTGTCTTAGCTTTGTTTACTACATAACTAAAAGGCTTCTTTGGTCGCCTTGTATTTATAAGTAAACCTAAGCAAACCCTTCAAAAAGCTACCGTTTCTATCTGGGGCGTGGGTTTGATATTCACAAAATCAATCTACATTTACTCCACGATTTCAATACACATCGCATCCTCCGACTTTTAATCGAATACATTTTTAATAACCCAATTCGTTTAAATCAGACAAACTACCAAATAATAGATAAAACCAATAAACAAACATTTTTAATACATTTACAAGAAATAAATAGCCCTTTACATTTGCAAAAAAAAAGAATTTTCGGATTAGATCTTTTAAGAGCGCTCGCCATACTAATTGTTGTTTATGGTCATGGTTATATAGTTGCTCCTGACTTGGTTATTACTTACTTCCCCTCATTTCCTTTACCAGAAGGTGTAGATTTGTTTTTTGTACTTAGCGGATTTTTAATCGGTAACATTCTTATCAAACTTTTAAAAAACAATCAGTTTTCTAAGTTTAAAGAAGTCAGGTCATTTTGGTCAAGACGTTGGTTTAGAACGCTCCCACTCTATTATTTCATATTATTCGTAAATAGTGTTCTTTCGTATACAGAAATAATTCCATCTAATTTTAATTATTTTAATCTTAGTTTTTTTGTTTTTTGTCAAAACCTTTACACCGGATTTGTAGGCTTCTTTTATGAAAGCTGGAGTTTATCAATAGAAGAATGGTTTTACTTACTGATTCCATTACTAATACTACTTTTTCAAAAATTTCTACCTTCTAAAAAAGCCATTCTTTTGAGTATCCTAATAATGATATTTGCACCAATTATTTATAGATCTATGCTCTTTAATCCAACGCTTGATAGTTTTTGGTACTCTGTAAACTTTAAAAAAGTAGTACTTACAAGATTGGATGCTATTGGTTTTGGACTTTTAGCAGCTTATTTTTTCAATTACAACAAACTTATCTGGAATAAGTATAAAAAACTATTCCTTATAGTGGGCATACTTCTAATCGCTTACGCAACATTTTTCAAACCATTCCACCAGAGTTTTTATGCCCAAGCTTTCTTTTTATCGCTTTTACCTTTTGGAACAATGTTTCTATTGCCCTTCTTAAATTCAATACATCAAATTGGCGAAAATTGGTTTAGTAAATTTATTACGTTCATTAGTAAAATTTCCTACTCAATGTACTTAGTCAATCTTTCTATAGTAGGATTAATGATAGCCAAATACTCTCCAGAAATTAATTTGCAAATTGGAATAATAAACTATATCCTATTTTGGATATTGACCATTTCTTTATCCATACTAACGTATTATTTTATCGAAAAACCATTTCTAAAAATGCGAGATAAAAAAAAATCAACTAAAAAAGCATG
>JBMYYC010000019.1:0-38003 GCA_049609045.1 Lishizhenia sp.
AACTAAAAAATTAAACCCGAAGACGTCTCCTTCACACAATTTAACAAGTTCTGCAGCTGCTGAAGCAGATCCTCCGGTAGCAAGTAAATCATCGTGTACTAACACCTTATCTCCTTTGGAAATCGCATCTTTATGCACCTCGATAGTAGCTGACCCATATTCTAAATCATAGTCAAAACTTAGTTTTTCATAAGGTAATCTTCCTTTCTTTCTTATTAGCACAAAAGGAACTCCCAAACGAATTGCTAAAGGATAACCAAATAAAAAACCTCTACTTTCTATGCCGGCTACCTTTGTAATTCCTTTGTTTTGATATTGCGCAACTAATTTTGATAATATTTTATCTGACAACAATGGATTTAACATTATTGGAGTAATATCCTTAAACACAATACCTTCTTTAGGAAAGTTTGGAACATCGCGAATCACCGACTTAATTTCTTCTTCTAATTGCATTATTCAATTGTTAAATACGGTGCAAGTTTATCAAATAATTCTTTATCTATAAGAACTAGTTCGAGAATATCTTTTGTATTTCTAAAAGCACCATGATTAGCCCTAAATTTAACTAGTTGACTTGCAATACGCCAATCTAAATATGGGTGCGATTTAAACATCTCTTCTGTTGCAGTATTGATATTCATTTTATTCACCATTATTGTATCTCCAAGCTCTAATTTTGGTAAAATAGCAGAAATTGTTTCTGGCGACAATCCCCAGATTTCTTCTAATTGTTTTAAATCAACAAAACCTCCTAAAGACTTTCTATATTTAACTATCCGTTCTGATAATTTATCCCCGACACCATATAATTTCTTTAAATCTAATGCTGTAGCTAGATTCAAATTTAACTTTAATTCCGTTTTACCATGAGAACTGTTTTGCTTTGTATTATTTTTTGGATTGACGTATACAATCGAATCTGGTAAATCTATCTTTGCGTATAGTTTTTTATATAAATCATCGCTTACAACAAACAATTTCTGCACATCTTTTTTAACTCGGAAAGTAAATCCTTTCTCTTGATACGTCATTATTGCTTGTGCTTGTTTATCTGAAAAACCTATTTTTTCCCAATCACTCTTAGTGTATAGATTTGGATTAAAAGACGCTTTAGGTATAGAATATTGACGCTTCTTTCTTTTATACGTTCTGTATTCTATCTTTTTATCATTCTGCGTTGCAGCTGCATCTACATATTCTTTTTGTCTATCCGTCATTTGAACATTTAAATCCTCCGCTCTCCAATAGAGATTATAGAGCTTTTGACTTCCAAGAATGACAAAAAACAAAATCATAAATGCAAAAACTCCTTTTCTACTTTGTCTAGAAAACAATAAATTACGTTCTGTCCATCGATTAAAATTCATAAAAAAAGCACGTACATTAAATTGCACGTGCTTAAATATAATTAAAGAAGTTGACTTTATTTAAATCGAGCGATGGCTCCGGACTTAATTCTTTCGAAATAATCTTTCATATCTGCCTTCACTTCTCCTGATAGTATGAGAAGTCCTAAAATGTTAGGAAACGCCATACCTAAAATCATTAAATCTGAGAAATCTAAAACTGCACCTAAACCTATTGAAGAACCCACTACAACAAATAGTAGAAACAAGGCTTTGTATACATAATCTGCTGTTTTATTCTTCCCAAACATGTAGGTCCATGCTTTTAGACCGTAATAGGACCAAGAAATCATCGTACTAAAAGCAAATAAAACTGCGGCGAATGCCAATACATATATAGACCAATCTCCAAGAGATGATGAGAAGGCTGCACTCGTCAGGCTAGCTCCTTCTAAACCTTCTGGGTCTGCTGCATAACCTGTAAAGATAATTACCAAAGCAGTCATTGTACAAACCACAACTGTATCAATAAATGGTTCTAAAAGAGCAACGGTTCCTTCGGAAACATGTTCATCTGTTTTCGCTGCAGAGTGCGCAATTGAAGCTGAACCAACTCCTGCTTCATTTGAAAATGCTGCTCTTTGAAAACCTAGAATTAGCACTCCTATGAATCCTCCGTATACTGCATCTGGAGAAAAAGCACCTGAAAGTATGGTTCCAAAAGCATCTCCTATACTTGTTATGTTAATTCCGATAATTACCAACGCACTAATAACGTACATTCCTACCATCACAGGAACAATTTTATCCGTTACATTTGCAATACTCTTGATACCTCCAATAATTACAATTCCAACTAAAGCTGCTAAAATGAGTCCGAAAACAACACCATAAGATTGCATCCATTCCCATCCAGGTACGCTTGCTAACTGATTAAAGGCTTGATTGGCTTGAAACATATTTCCACCACCAAAGGAACCTCCAACACAGAGCACTGCAAACATAATTGCCAGTACTTTTCCTAATTTCACCAATCCTTTTTTCTTCAATCCTTTACTTAAGTAATACATTGGTCCGCCAGAAACCTCTCCGTGTTCGTTAATCTCTCTATATTTGACACCTAATGTACATTCTACAAACTTAGTAGCCATACCGATTAAACCGGCAACTATCATCCAAAAGGTAGCTCCTGGACCACCGGCAGAAACTGCAATAGCTACACCAGCAATATTACCCAAACCTACTGTTCCCGATAGTGCTGTAACAAGTGCTTGAAAATGAGAAACCTCTCCTTTATCATTAGGATCGTCAAATTTACCTTGTACTAATTGGATAGCGTGTTTTGCTCCTTTAAAGTTGATAAATTTCATTTTTATTGTAAAAAACACAGCTCCTAACACAAGCCAAACCACGATTAATGGTAATCCCTGAGTATTTGTAGACATATTTTTGTTGTACAATGGTTGAGGAGTGTCGTAATTAATTCTAAGTAACTTCTTCTCAGAGCGATTTCCTCGTTTATTTTTAAAGAACACATCTTCTCCTGCTTTCGCTAAAAGTTCTACTTTACCTTTTCCAACAGCATATAAAATAAGGTCTTTTCCTCCGTCTTCTAACAAGGCTACTGCTTCTAAATGCTCAACGGACTGACCATCTTGAACCAGCCATTTTTTTATCTTATAATCAGTTTTTCGCTTATCTAAAGCAAAAGGAGCTTTCATTACATTCTCTTTTACCTTAATGGTATCTTTCCACAATGGAAAAAACAAGATATCACTTAAAACCCCTACTGCTGGTTTCATTATAGAATTCACGTTTTCAGCAAAACCTTCTTCCTCTACTCTACCTGAAACTGTTACCGTATCGTTTACGGCATCAACAACCTTAACTGTAATATCCTTACCTTCTGGTAAACCGGAAGCTTGGTTATTATAGATAGACACTTTACTCTCGCTCCAAAAATAACGATACGGTGCAGTTCCTCCTTGAACGGACACCTTCACTTGTACGTCATCTATTTTATCTAGAGAATCTTTAATCTCCATTTTTGCTGACAACTCTTGCTGCGCAAATAAAAAAGGACTCGAAATAAGAAAACTAAAAACTAAAATTAAACTCTTCATAAATATTTTATGGTTTTCTTCAAAAATATAAATAATTATCGCTTTAGCTCACAATCTAGCAAAACAAGTATTTCGTTCAAGGACTTTGGGGTATAATTAATAGCCTTTTTTATCTTAGATAAATCGAAACCAGTTTTTGGAGGTCTGGCTGCTTTTTGCTTTAAGGATAAAGATGAAATCGGCTGTATCAATTCCGAATTAAGTTTGTAATGTTTAGCAACCTTTTTAACAATCTCTAAAACACTCATTGTTTCTGGTCCGGCAACATGATAAACTCCGATATGCTTTTGAACAACTATCTCTATGCAAGCCCAAGCTAAATCATCTGCCCAAGTTGGTGCTCGAAATTGATCGTCTACTACATTTATTGTTTCGTTTCTTTCTAACGCACCTTTAGCCCAAAGAAGAAGATTTGAGCGCGACATTCCAGGAACCACTCCTAGAATTATAATTGTTCTTAAAACACTCCAATTTGAGTAACTGCTATTTTGCAAAATAGTTTCTGCTTCGACTTTAGATTTACCGTAAAAACTCAACGGATTGACAGTATCTAATTCGTTGTAATTTCCTTTAACACCATCGAAAACAAAATCTGTTGAAAGCTGTTGTAAATGGATCTTGTTTTGACGGCAATAATCAAACAAATACTGAACTGCCTTTACATTTAAATCTAAACAAGCACTTCTATTGTCCTCACACGCATCTACATTTGTCATAGCTGCAGTGTTTATGATAGCATCTGGTTTAAATTTATCACATACAGCAACTAATTCACTTTTCTTTGTAATATCCAAACTTGAATAATTCTTGTCGGAACACTTCGGATTTCTATTTTCCCCTGTGGCTGTTGCTAAAAAAACGACACCTTCTCTTTTATTCAGTTGATTTACAATTTTTTGACCAAGTAAACCATTGGCTCCTGTAATAAGTATTCTCATATTATAAAAAGTCGAACTGTTTTTTCAATGCCTTAATTTGAATTGTATCTCCAAGTATAAACAACTTTGAGCCTTCTCCAATTATCTCTTCTGCCGTTGGATTTATGATATATTTTCCGTTGCTATACTTTAAACCCACAATATTGCAACCTGCTTTACTGATCACTTTAAATTGACCCAGCGTTTTATTCTGAAGCTCTACTGGTAATTTCTCATAAGGAATTCCAACAATATTTGGAGTACTTTCATCGCTAAGCCTAATCTCATCCATAAACTCCATGATATCTGGACGAACCACTAAGGAAGCCATGTGAGAACCTCCAACAGAATCTGGCATAATAACATTATTTGCGCCAGCAAATTTCAATTTATTTAGCGTATCAATTTTTGATGCTCTAGCAATAATTTGAACTGAACTGTTAAGCTCCTTGGCTGCTAAAACAACGTATAAATTATTCGCATCTACTGGCATACAAGTTATTACTGCTTTTGCCTCACGTATATTTGCCTTTTCTAGGTTAGCATCTGCTGTTGCATCGCCGACTACGAAGTTATAGTTATCATCTTCTTTAAATGGATCTACTCTATTCTTATCTAATTCTAGAACTACGAACGGTTGGTTTTTAGCAATAAAATCTAATGCAACTTGCCTTCCTACCCTTCCAAAACCACAGATAATGACATGATTCTTCATACTTTTAATTTTTCTTTGTTCTTTCAATCTATTTTTAACTAACCTATATTCTCCACCCAGTAAATAAGCCGAAATTGAAGTGATTGCATACGCAAATGTTCCAAAGCTCAAAAAAATAAGCGCTGTTGTAAATAATTTACCTTGATCTGACAATGCTTGAACCTCACTAAAACCTACTGTAGAAACCGTAATAATGGTCATATAAAAAGCATCAATAGTAGAATATCCTTCAATCAAAATATACCCTACAGTACCTGTTAAAATACACGTTACAATGAGGATAATACTGTAAATAATCCGAGAAAAAAGTTTGTAATTGAGTAGTATCATTTATAATTCCCAAATAGACCGCGGTTTTGGTCTGAGTTTAAAAAAATGCTTGTGTTCCATAATCCACCCCATAATTAAGTATATTAAAAGTGGAGAACCTAGTGCTATAAAAGAAGCATAAATAAAAAACTTTCTAACATTTGTTGTTCTTATACCCAATTTTTTTGCCCACCAATCGCAAACTCCAAAAGAGCGCATTTCAAAGAAAAAAACTATTTTTTGAATCAATCTCATTTCTATTTTGATAAAATTTTATATCCAATTTTACATTCTAAACACCTTCTAAAATTACAAAATTGATTCTTTTGCTCGAGTAAAGATTGAGAATCTGCTGCATTTTTAGAAAAAACTCCTATTTTTTTCCAATTTAAATTTACATTGTTCAATTCTGGCGCTAACTGCTCTAAAATATCCAATGCCTTTTGAATATAGTGCGTATCGTTTTTCACTTCTCCAAGAAACCAAAGATAAGGAACAATACCATTTATAAAAATAGAATTTTGGGCAGACAATGATAAAGCTAATTTATGTTTTTTCTTCGCTCTTTTTTTAAATGTATAATGTGTTTCCCAAAATTCATTTTCTTCTGAAACCAAATATATCCTGAATGCTCTAATTAGTTCTATTGTTGTTTCTTGATTCCCATTAAATCTATATTGCCATTTTGATATGAACTGTGAAAGCTGTGCTATTTTTAGTGTAGGAAAACTCGATGGTCGAATTCCACCAAATTTCCAAATAGAAAGATGCATGGATGTTAACTGATATTTATGCTTTAAAAAAGTCCATTCTTTGATTAGAGAGTCTTGATAGGGATGTTGGAAATGATTATCTAAAAAACCTGCGGAGCCAAACAACAATGCTTCAATTCTTGTTTTATCCCACACCTCTTTCTGTATAATAGAATACGGAATGGTGTTGGCCAGTTGTAAAAAAGACTCTTTATTTACTCGGCCTCCAAAAGCAGAGAAAAGTGTTAAATGCAAAACATGCGTTAAATCTTTATTCCCTTCGAGGTAATAACCTTGAAGCTCTTGTGCCTTGCGCTTTCCTCTTTCTATTAGTGCGGTTGTCATTTGCTGAAAAACGGCCAAATCATCGTAAGGAATATGTTGTACGCAAGGAATCCAATCATTATTTGAAAGCAGTTGATTGTATAGGTTGAAGTGATCCGTATCAATATATCTTTTGAGTTCTATTGTTGGAATTTCTTCACCGTTTACGATTACTTCTTTGTCGTACTCATAAACAACATGCAGAACTACATTGTTGTATGCTTTGTCTTTTTGGTGCTTATGCAGGTACCATTCAGAAGACTTTACATGAATTTCAATATTCCCAGACCATTTAATAGCGTCTATTTCTACTTGTCCGTTAAAAAAATCGGGACCGGAATCTAAATTATGAGTACCAAAGTTTAAAACAGTGATCTTCTTTCCGTCGGTTGTGTAAAGATTATTAACGGGCACTCTCTTTAATTTCCAAATATATTGGAGATAGGCTTCGTTCATTGTAAAAGGTTTTAGTTACTTAAATATAGTAAATTAAAACCTTTTTCTTGTTTGAAATGGATAAAAAGAGTACGAATTATTATTACAAAACACTATTAATCTTATCTACTAAATCAAAGTCTTTCTTCGTTACAGTATCATTTGCATCGTGTGTTTTGGTTATAAGAGAAACACAATTATAATCAAACATAATAATATCTGGGTGATGATTTTCTTGTTCTGCAATAGTGCCTACAACATTTACAAAAGCCAAAGCTTCTTTGAAATTTTTGAATTGAAAATCACGTGTCAATGTATTGTCTTCAAACTCCCAACCGTTGTATTCTTTACCATCCATGTTTTTGTAATATTTGGCTCATTTTAATTTGAACTTCTCTGGCTGCTTGTTCTGATTTTTCAGCAAAGTCTTCACCGTTACCCGCGTAGATAATTCCTCGAGAAGAATTAACAAGTAAGCCACAGTCTTTGTTCCATCCATATTCTGCAACATCTTCTAAACTTCCACCTTGAGCACCAACTCCTGGTACTAAAAAGAAATTATTAGGCACCGTTTTTCTTACCTCTCCAATACCTTCCGCTCTTGTAGCTCCTACAACATACATCAAGTTTTCTGGCGTTCCCCATTCAGATGTTTTTCTAAGTACTTTCTTATAAAGTTCTTCTCCATTCAAGTCTGTAGTAAACTGAAAATCCAAAGCTCCTTTATTAGAAGTTAGTGCTAAAACAATTACCCATTTATCTTCGAACTCTAGAAAAGGTGTAACTGAGTCTTCTCCCATGTATGGTGCAATAGTTACTGCATCAAAATTCAAATATTCGAAAAAAGTTTTAGCGTAATATTTACTCGTATTCCCAATATCTCCTCGTTTTGCATCAGCAATTGTAAAAATATTACTCGGAATATAGTTTAGTGTTTTTTCTAAGGATTCCCATCCTTTCGTTCCCAAACATTCATAAAATGCGATATTGGGCTTATATGCTACGCAGTAGTCTTTCGTAGCATCAATTATTTGTTTATTGAACTCAAAGATAGGATCTTCGGTATCCAACAAATGTTTAGGAATTCGTTCTAAATCGGTATCTAAACCAACACATAAAAAAGATTGCTTGCGCTTAATCTCTGCTATTAACTCTTCTTTTTTCATACTTATGTTGGCGTTTCACCTTTCATTTTCTCGGCATTTTCTGCCATTTTTAAGGCTTCTAACATTTCATCAATATCGCCATTCATAAAATTACTTAGATTATACATTGTTTTACCAATTCTATGATCTGTAATTCTACCTTGAGGATAGTTGTATGTTCTTATTTTTGCTGACCTGTCTCCAGTAGAAACAAGCGATTTACGTTTTTCTGAACGCTCTGAATTAATTCTTTCTAATTCTTGTTGATACAACCTAGAACGAAGAACAGATATTGCCTTTTCTAAGTTTTTATGTTGCGATCTTCCGTCTTGACACTCTACAACAATCCCAGTTGGTTCGTGTGTTAATCGAATAGCAGATTCTGTTTTGTTTACGTGTTGTCCACCTGCACCTGAAGCCCTAAATGTATCTCTACGTACATCAGACATATTTAATTCTACATCTACTTCTTCAGCTTCGGGTAACACAGCAACTGTAATTGCAGAAGTATGCACTCTACCTTGTGATTCTGTTTCTGGAACACGTTGTACACGGTGCACGCCAGACTCAAATTTCATTGTTCCGTAAACTCCTTCTCCTTCTACGTTTAAAGAAATCTCTTTATATCCAGATGTTCCTTCATTGGAGTTAATTACGTCTGCTTTCCAGCCTTTATTTTTAAAGAACATGGTGAACATTCTGTACACATCTTCAACAAAGATACAAGCTTCATCTCCGCCCGTTCCTGCTCTAAGTTCTATGATAACATTTTTGTCGTCTTCTGGATCTTTTGGTATAAGTAAAACCTTAATTTCTTCTTCAATTAGCGGTTTTTTTTGTAATAAATCATCTAATTCCATTTGCGCCATCTCCTTCATCTCAGGATCGGTCTCTTCTGCAATCATTTCTTTAGACGAAGCAATGTTGTCCAAAATGTTTTTGTATTCTTTATAGGTTTTATCAACCTCTTCTAAATCTTTGTACTCTTTATTTAGTTTTACATATCGTTTCATATCAGAAATAATATCGGGATCGGTGATTAACCTTCCTACTTCTTCGAAACGATAAGATATAACTTCTAATTTACCTAGTAAATCTTCCATATTTTAGTCGTAAATAAACTCTCCGTATGGAGAATTGATTGTCAGTTTCTTTCCTTGATGCTCTTCTACTCTGCCTACTATTTGAGCGTCTACATTAAAGGATTTAGAAATTTCTATAATTGATTCTGCGATGTTTTCTGGCACATAAATTTCCATTCTGTGTCCCATATTAAAAACCTTATACATCTCTTTCCACTCTGTTCCAGATTCTTTCTGAATTGTATCAAAAAGTGGTGGAATTGGAAATAAATTATCTTTTATTACATGTACATTGTCTACAAAATGAAGTACTTTAGTCTGAGCGCCACCAGAACAATGTACCATGCCTGCAATATCTTTTCTGTGTTTATCTAATATTTGTTTGATAATTGGCGCATAAGTTCTAGTTGGAGAAAGTACTAATTTACCTGCATCAATTGGCGCATCTTTTACCTCATCAGTTAAGTTGTAAGATCCAGAATATGCCAAATCTGTAGGAACTGCTGGATCAAAACTTTCTGGATATTTGGTAGCCAACGTGTTATTAAATACATCGTGACGCGCAGAAGTTAAACCATTCGATCCCATACCGCCATTGTACTCTTTTTCATAAGTTGCTTGACCAAAAGATGACAATCCAACAATCACATTTCCACCTTTAATATTATGATTTGAAACAACCTCGTCTTTTCTCATTCGACAAACTACAGTAGAATCTACAATTATAGTTCGAACTAAATCTCCTACATCTGCAGTTTCACCTCCTGTAGAAAAAATTCCTATACCTTGAGATCTCAAATCTGCTAACAACTCTTCTGTACCGTTAATTATTTCTGAAAGAACTTCTCCAGTAATTAAATTTTTATTTCTACCAATTGTAGAAGAAAGAAGTATGTTATCTGTTGCACCTACGCATAATAAATCATCGATATTCATGATTAAAGCATCCTGAGCAATTCCTTTCCAAACGGATGTATCTCCAGTTTCCTTCCAATACATGTACGCTAAAGATGATTTAGTTCCTGCTCCATCGGCATGCATTACTACGCAATGCTCATCAGACCCAGTTAAATAATCTGGAACAATTTTACAAAATGCTTGTGGAAACAAACCTTTATCCACATTTTTGATTGCGTTGTGAACGTCTTCTTTTCCTGCCGAAACTCCTCTTAAGTTATACCTTGTATCTGCCATAATATGTGTTGGATTTGCAAAGATAATATTTAATTAGGATATATCTTATTTGTTCTTTGAATGATGTTTTGAAGGATCTTAGAAGCTAGGACATGGTGATTATAAAACAGAATAAATGATGTTGAGAAATAGGTTTAATTAAAACCTATGGCGCACATTTCTTTCAATAAAAAAACTCCTAGCATTTGCTAGGAGTTTAAAATTATCATTTTCTGAATTATTACAGTGCCCAGCTTATTGAGCCGACCAATCCATTCTAACCACCTCACCTTCAGTTCTACGATTGAACTGGTGTAATCTTTCGAAAAGTGCTTTATTAGACTTGTATTTATTAATATACTTTTCTGTTAAGACAATCTCCTCGTACTCACCTTCTGCAGGCTTGTCAACAATATATTCTCCATTCACAAGATATACAGTTCTAGGTACATCTTCACCAGATCCTTGAGGAACCAATCTAGAAGCATTTACTCCTTTCTCATTTACTAAATAATCTACACATGATTGCGCTCTGGCTTGCGCTAATTTCGCATTAGAAGAAGCTTGACCTCTACTATCAGTGTGTGATAATAATTTAATTACCATACCATTGTATTCTTCTAATAAATCAAACACGAAATTTAATGAATCTTTTGAGTTTACAGAATCATTCACCTGTAATCTAGAAGAACCTAAATCATATCTAACCTCTGGCAAACGTATTGGAGTTTTTGGGAAAAACGACATACCAACAACAAAATCTTGATTATACTCTAATCCAACAGTAGAAACGATCTCCGTATTCGGATTTTCGTGATAACCTTCTAACGGCAACAATTTAATTTCATATTCTGACTGCTCGTTAATATACCTGTCTGAATTTGGCTTTTTATCCCAGAACACCTCTCCAGAAGAAAGTGTTGCGCCTTTAAAGATTTCACCAGTAGCTTTATCTTTTACTTCTACTGTTGCATTTGGAATTCTTGTACCAGAACCTACCTCAGCAACTACAACTTTCAAACTAAATAAGTTCGGTGGTAGTTCATAAGAGAATATATCTGGAAATCCGTTAGCTGTTTTTCTATTTGAAGTAAAATAACCGTTTCTCGGTCCCCATTCAAAAAGAGAATAATCGTTGTACTTTGAATTTATAGGAGTACCATAGTTTTTTACTTCGTCCCACTTATATTCTTCTCCTTGCTTTGTTGCTCTAAAAATATCTAAACCTCCTAAACCAGAATGTCCGTCAGATGCGAACAATAAATCTCCATTCAAAGCAAATGATGGAAATAGTTCATCAAGCGCTGTATTGATTTCTGGCCCTAAATTTTTAGGCGCAGCCCAAGAGTCAGATCTTCTGTCATACTCAGTATACCATAAATCTTTACCACCGAAACCTCCAGGTAAATCAGACGCAAAAATTAAATATTTACCATCTTCAGAAACACAAGGATGACCAACAGATATACTATCGTTTGGCGCTAACTTTAATTCAGTCGGCAATCCCCAACCTTTTCCTTTCGCTTCAGCCATCCAAATTTCGCAACCTAGATTCATTTTCTTTTCTTGCGGACACCTAGTAAAGAACATTTTCTTATATCTACCATCAAAACAAACAGTAGCCTCATTGTGTTCTGTGTTTATACTATCTGCTTCAAATCTTTTAAGATTCGTATAGTTTCCATTTTTATCTAGATCAGAAACATATAGATCGAAAAATGGCTCTCCAGATCTCGGATCTTTTCCAGAACCTGTTGCATCTTTTCTTGTTGCAGAAAAAACAACTGACCTACCTTTTCTATCTCCTTTTACCAAAGCCATCTCCATAGCATTAGAATTAAGTTTAGATTCTGGCTTAACAGTATATCTACTTCTATTATCTATAAAGATAGGTGCTTCCTCACATGCTTTCAACCCTTCAAGCGCTTTGGGGTCGTTTGGCACAAGTGTTAGGTACTCTTCATACTGAACTTTCGCTTTATCATAGTCTCCAAGGGATCTATGCGCCTCAGCCAATCTAAAATAAACCAATGGCTGCTCGTTGTAAAACTTAAGGTCTATAGCACGTTGATACCATATAGCAGACTCTTGGTCGTTTTCGATTTGTCTATTAGACTCTGCTGTCATCCAAGCCATCTCGGCTTTCATTTCTCTACTTTTGCTGTTCTTAAGAGGGATCTTTTTGTAGGCAGTAGCACATTTTTTAGTTGCCTCCGCATAATTTTCGTTTCGAAAAGATTTCTTAGCATCTTTTACAAACGATTTTTGTGCTGACAAAGAGAAAGATAGTAGTGCCAATACGGCCAGTGCAAATATTTTAATTTTCATGTAAGACAACTATTAAATAAAATTTTACGAAAGAAAGTAATTATTATTGGTTTGTCCAAACAAATTTAAAATTCTTTACTTTCTTCAAATTTGTTTGTTTAAAGAATTAACCTCAGTTTATAACGCCTTAAGAAACGATTTGTTACATTTCTCGGGTAGACATATAAACTTCCCACTTATCTAGCACAGCTTGAAATTGCTCAGGAAGATTTGAATCAAAACGTTTGTATTCTTTGCTTACAGGATGTTCAAACCCCAATGTTTTGGCATGCAGAGCTTGACCTGGTAATAATGCAAAACAATTATCTATAAACTGTTTATACTTCGTAAAGGTTGTTCCTTTCAATATCTTATCACCCCCATACTCATTATCATTAAACAATGGATGCCCGATATGTTTAAAGTGAGCTCTAATCTGGTGGGTTCTGCCTGTTTCTAATTTACACTCAACAAGTGTAACATATCCATATCTTTTTAATACTTTGTAATGCGTAACAGCGTGTTTTCCGAATTCACCATCCTCAAAAACAGTCATTTGTTTTCTATTCTTGAGCGATCTTCCTATATGTCCAGTTATCGTTCCGTCTTCTTCTATGTCTCCCCAAACCAAAGCATTATATCTTCGCTCAGTGGTTCTATCGTAAAACTGTTTGGCCAAATGCGTAAGTGCAAGTTCTGTCTTGGCAACTACCATCAATCCTGTAGTATTTTTATCTAAACGATGCACAAGACCTGGTCTACCGTAATAATCATCTGATTTAGATGGTAAATTATCTATATGATAAATCAATGCATTCACTAAAGTTCCGCTATAATTACCGTATCCTGGATGCACAACCATTTGGGGCGGTTTATTGACCACCATTAAGGTATCATCTTCGTAATGAATATCAATTGGAATATCTTCTGGAATCAATTCAATCTCTCTAACAGGATAAGGCAAAACAACCGAAATAGTATCGCCTGGTTTTACTTTATAATTCTGTTTTACGGCTTTTCCATTCGCATGAATATTTCCACTTTTGGCTGCTACTTGAATTTTATTTCTCGAAGTATTTGGCAAACGATCTAACAAAAACTTGTCTACCCTTAACACTTCTTGTCCAGGATCTGCCACAACCTTGTGATGTTCAAATAAATCTTCTTGATCTTGATCTTCCTCTCCTTCACCCTCTGCGCTCTTCAGCACAAGCTCTTTCTCTTCAGGAAACTTTTCTTTCTTTACTTGACTCACTTCTTAATTATTTTTTTTGTAATTCTGGATTCACCATCCTTACCATAAACATGTACAAGATACACACCTGCTTCTTTATCGCTAAGATCAAAATAACGTTCTTCTGTCCTGAGAATAATTTTACCTTGTAGACTATACACTTCTACAAACTCTACATTATCACCTTCTACATTAAAGTATCCAGAAGAAGGGTTAGGAAATAGCTGAACATCTAATTTATCTTCAGTGCTCTGCTCCATTGCATTCAATTGATAGTCTAATTTTGTAGAAAACATTGGACGCATCATAATAGAACCTTCAAAACTGGTGTTAATCCAAGATGTTTCATTATCTACACTGTAAAATATTTTATCCTGATTATCGGTATTACTATCGAAGCCAATATTCAAACGCTCTGCATCTATCTGTCTCCAGCCAACATAAAATGTCTGAGGCACTGCAACTTTATCCACGCCCTTAAAATAATAAGTGTAAAAACCATTTGGTTGTCCAATATACTGCGGCTGTCTCGGATCAAAAAAATCATCTTGATAAATAACATTTCCTGGCTCACCATTATTATCATCCCAAACGGTGAGTAAGAATAAATTATTTGAAACGTCTTCTGCAGTATTGACAAAAGCCATTTGAATAGCAACTAACTCATCTTCTACATAACTTGTAAATTTATATGCTAATCTTGATTGTGTTCCTGTGGTTCCATAGGCATTTTCAGCGGTACCGTCGTCATAAGCATAAACCGCTTTAAAAATTTGTTGTCCAAACGTAGAATCGTTTTGCGTAAAATTTGGAAATTGCGCTGAAGTCTCTACAACATAATCATAAACCGCTAGCGTATCGTTTGCTAAAGTTGCATCGTATTCGTATGCACCTGAAAGATCTATTAAACTTGAATAATGTGTGCGTGGAGCATAATCTAAATCAGGTGCTGATAAAGCTGAGCCAGAAAAAGTAAATGTTCCTTGAACAACTCCATCTAAAAGTACTTTTAAACTTCCTCCGTTAGAATTATTTGCTGCAACAGTTTCGTTATTTCTTACTACCAGTTCCATTTCTGTAGACATTTTCCCAGAAGGTGAAAGTCGATAATGTTTCCATGGGACCTGTGTATACTCTTCCAAAAGTGTTGCAATTGGATAAACAATAGCGAAATCTTTGAATAGCGTGTCTTGGTAACCTGACAATGGCCTTAGGTGAACATAATCAACATGAAATTGATCGAAAGCACCAGCTACAGAACCCAAATTAGAAAAGCGAAATTGAAATCCATCTTGCAAATACTTATTGTCAATTATTTTCACATGACCCACTCTAAAGTCTTGAAGTGGACTACCACCAACTCTCCAAACCTTCTCCCAAAGCTGATCTGTTGGCGACCAAAATTCAACAAATAAAGAATCTACATCTTCTGGCGCATCGCCAAAACCTTGTGGTTGATATAAAAAACTGAAATAAATGGAATCGCTGGCTGCAAATCCTCCCATATTTAATGGTTTCGAGGTAAGTTTATCATTAATTGCACTAGAAGAACTACCTATATTGTAAGCATTTCCTTTATCGTTTAAACCATCAAATGTAACCACTCCTAAAGAAATTGGATTTACAGCAAACCTATAGTTGTGGTAAGCATTTGTATCTAACCATAATTGACTCGCATTCTCCAAACGTTTTATAAAAATACGCGCACTGTCTTGGTTGTATACAACTTCAGTAAATAGTGTATCCGATGTAGTTGAAGTAGCTGTAATTGTATCAACAACAATATAATTTGGATAACCAAATCCAGCTCCATAAATTACTGGATAATCTTGTAGATTATGGATTTGAAAAGCTGTAGAGTCATAATAAATGGTATCTACGGTATTTAAAATTGTATTTACAGTTATTTTATATGTTTTTACAACTCCTAGCTTAGTTTCTGGAGGCAGTGGTGTATTTGACGTTTCTTCCAACAAACGAAAGTATAGCTCTTCTGAAAGATTGGATTGAGAAAAAGACGTGCTGTAGGACTGAAAGTTATTTTTAGAAAAATCATCAAAGAAAGGTAAATCCAGCGTATCTGATTTGTATATAAAAGTTGAGTCAAAAGAGTTATCAAGCGCTTTAACATTAGCTTCTATTCGAAATAAATCTGGATTATTGGTTAGCGGAGATAACTCTTCTTGAGCATAAAAAAAGGTAACCGTTAAGGATATCAGTAAACAATATATATATTTCATAACCAAAAGGTGTTCTAATAAGTGCTATCTTCAATACCTAAAGAAGCAAATGCTGTAATTGTTGTTCCTTGAGGCACCAATGAGCTGTCTCCGGCAATAGGTGTTTGCGTCATAATTCTTGCATTTAATGAGTCTGAAGAAGTTAGGCATTGAGCGCAACTTACATATAGATTTAAAGCATTATTATTTTTTAAACGACTTTCCGCCTCGAATATTGTGAGGCCATTTAAATCTGGCACAGAAACTAAGGTTCCACCGGTATTTTTCCCAATAGTCAACTCTATAATGGCGTTTACTGGTAACTTCTGACCATGCTTCACTGGCTTCCCTTTGTAACTGATCTCTAAAACAGAACCATTCACATCGCTTGGAACATACTTTGCTTTTGATCTCAAACCAAGAGTAGTCAACATACCTTCTGCATACCGCTGAGATTTATCTATTAATTTAGGCACCGTTACCTGTCTCGATTGTTTTGAAACCCTCACTTTAATTACTCTTCCACTTTTAACAAACTGCCCACTTTCTTTTGTAGGCAAAGGATCTTGATAAACCACAGTACCTTCTACTAGATTTGGGTTGTAGATAGAATCGAGCACCTCGTAACTCAACGATTTATCTCTTAACAGTTCTTCTAGTTGCGCAACATTAACGAGTTCTGATTTGTTTTTAGAAGCTAAAACAGGCACTTCAATCTGCTCTCCATGTTTAGTATACGAGTCAAAATAAGATAAACTAGACACTATTAAAATCACCCAAAAAAGTAAGATAGCAAGTACACTTATCAAAAATGTCTTACTAACCAGAAAAGCACTAATTTTTTTTATAAATATCATTACCAACTTATTTTCAAGGCAAATATAAAAAATAGTTCTGCCTTTCTCTTTTTTATATGTTGTTTTACGTTTTGAAAAATTATTTGCTGAAAACTTTTGAAAAAACGTTGCACATTATACTTGTATTTGATACTATCTTCGCTAAAAGTTAAAATATGAAAAATGTTGCGATCCTGTATGGTGGATTTTCTTCGGAGTTTGAAATTTCAAAGAAAAGCGCTGAAGTAATTTACAAACATGCTCCATCAGGATTTTCTTTTTTTCTAGTAGAGGTTACTGAAAATGGGTGGACTGTCAAAAAAGAGAACGAGTCGGCTCTTGTTAATTTAGACAATCTAACTTTTACTTGGAAAGGCGAAAGAATATCTATAGACATAGCGCATGTTTACATTCATGGAAACCCTGGTGAAAATGGAAAAATACAGGCTTTTCTGGATATGAAAAACATACCCTACATCAACAGTAGCGCATTAAGTAGTGAATTATCTTTTGACAAATGGTTTTGCAATCAATTTCTTAAAGGACTGGGATTTTCTGTAGCAAAAAGTATATTGTTAACGGAAAATAAACTCGACGCAAGAGTAGCTGTAGAAACCTTAAAATTACCACTGTTTGTTAAGCCAACTGATAGTGGATCAAGCTATGGAATTTCCAAGGTAAAAAAGGAAAACGAACTTGAGAATGCAGTAAACCTAGCGTTCAAAGAAGGAAATACGGTTGTTCTTGAGTCATTCTTAGCAGGTAGAGAATTTACCTGTGCTGTTTATCAAGATAAAAACGGGATACACGCACTGCCAATCACTGAAATTATATGCGCTTCTGAATTTTTTGATTTTGAAGCAAAATATAGCGGAGAAACAAAAGAAATAACTCCTGCCGAATTGGATGCACAGCTAACACTAAAGATTCAAAACATTTCTAAAAAGGTTTACCAGACCTTGCAACTCAATTCAATTGCACGTGTTGATTTTATGCTTTGTGATGAAGAGCCTTTTATAATTGAAGTAAATACCACTCCTGGTTTTACAGAAGCATCACTAGTACCCCAAATGTTAGAAGTAGCTGGGATTGAAATACAGACATTCTGGAAGAACATCTATACTTATGCGCTTAACTTATAGCGAGTGCGTTAAAAATTTTCTCTAAATGCTGTGTTAAACTGCGCGAGCTTCCACTAAAATTATTAACAATAATTGAAAAAGCAATCTTCTTACCCGAAATTGAGTTGACATACCCCGCGTACGATTTTATTCTGTTCATTGTTCCACTTTTCGCCATAACCCTCCCTCTAGCTGGTCCGTTTTTACAGAGCCTTGCTAGCGTTCCGCTCTCTCCTACCACAGGCAAAGTATATCTGAAGTTAGAAGCGTACTTCGTATTTTTCATATAAAGCAACATGGAAACAAACTGATGAGAACTGACTGCATTTGATCTTGACAATCCTGAACCGTCTGTTAAAAAAAGTTCGTCTTTAAAAAGGGTTGACCAAAATTGATTTGTAAATAAAACGCCTGACTTTGTAGATGCATCACGCATTGTATGCTCTCCTATCCAACACATAATTTGCTCTGCGAATAAATTAACACTGTTTTTATTCGTAAAATAAGCAATAGAGCTCAAGTTTTTCCCATCAAACGTTAGCGTAGGCTCTTTTTTATAAACTTTATCAAGACTATAAAAACGCTTTATTGTTCTATACCCTTTTGGAGCAAGTGAAATTTTTACACCACTTTTTTCAAGTGCTGTTGAAAGCTCAAAAGCAAGTATAAACTCTGGATCTGGCATACTTGCTTTTACCTCAAAACTACTTTTTCCTATAGGAAGCGTGCCTGCTATAAATTGACTGTTTTGATAAGGTGCTCCATACACATAGCTGTTATCATATCGTAAAGTAGAAGCGCTTACATAATTCTCCAATTCATACCCTGGTATATTCGGTTGGGTTGAAATTAGCCAGGTAGAGTCTCCTACATCATTGCCTGTTTTAAAGCGAAGACGAATCATATTATCGTAAACAACACAACCTGAAGGAGAAGCGCCGTAGTAATTACCAATGTCCGACCAACTCCAGCCATCTGGAACCCCAGAATATCCATAATCTGAACCGTCTGCTATAACAGAACCATTAACTGCTTTTAGTCCAACTTTCTTTAACTGCGTTACCCAAGAATCAAGAAACCGACTTTCCAACCCTTCTTTTTCAAAAAAGCGTGATCCTAGTGACGGATCTCCACCACCTTTAACCACTATATTTCCTTGAAGAACACCTGAAGAATCAATAACCCCATCAAAAAAAATATGCGTAGATGGTTGATAGCTTGTATCTAAATGCAGGTAAGCGGTAGCTGTAGTAAACAATTTAACAGTAGAAGCCGGAGCAAGGCGCATATTCGCATTATAACTCAACACAGTAGCTTCATCTTCCATATTTACAGCTTCAAAACTAACCGCTGCACCCTCCAAATCGGGTAACTCGATAAATGTATCAAATGCATCTTGAATGGGTAAGGACTGTGCAACAGATGTGAAACAACTAAATAACGTTCCTAAAAACAAATAAAATTTCATTCAGTTTCTTTTGATAAAGATAAAAAGAATTGAAGATTACATGTTTTTTAGATTAAAAAATAGATATCGTCCTATTTTGAAAATAATCTTACTAGTTTTGCCTAACACTTTTCTTTATTCATGCCGAAAAAAAAGATTAAGATACTTCGGATTATAAATCGATTTAATATCGGTGGTCCGACCTACAACGCTACTTTCCTAACGCGTTTTATTAGTGATGACTTTGAAACATTACTTATTGGAGGCGCTCCAGAAAAAGATGAAAAAGACTCGCTATACATTTTAGACAAATATGAGGTAGAACCTACTATTATTAAATCTTTACAGAGAAATCCAAATTTAATTTCTGACCTCCGTGCTTACAAAGAAGTTAAAGAAATTATTAAGTCTTATAAGCCAGACATTGTTCACACACATGCTTCTAAAGCTGGAGCTATAGGTAGAAAAGCAGCAAAAGCATGCGGAGTTCCCGTGATAATACATACTTTTCACGGACACATTTTCCATTCCTACTTTGGGAAAATAAAGACAGCCATCTTCAAAAATATTGAACGAAAATTAGCGAAAAAAAGCACCAAAATTTTAGCTATTAGTCCAATTCAAAAAACAGAACTTACTAAAGAGCATGCCATTTGCCCAGCACACAAAGTTGAGGTAATACCTTTGGGTTTTGATTTAGAGCAATTTCAAACATCGAATACGTTGAAAAGAAAAGAAACGCGGAAGCGCTTTGAAATTAAAGACAATGAGATTGCAATTGCTATTATAGGAAGATTAGCTCCAATAAAAAACCATCAATTTTTCCTAAAAGTGGTGCAACAATTACTTACTCAGACCAAGAAAGAAGTGAAAATTTTTATTGTTGGAGATGGAGAAGAACGTCAAACCATAGAAAAGCAGAGCGAAATTCTGAACAAACGCTTTGGAAATAGAATAGTATTAACCTCTTGGATTAAAGATATCGCTACATTTAATGCCGGAATGGACATAATTTGTTTGACATCGGATAACGAAGGAACACCAGTTAGCTTAATTGAGGCACAAGCCACAAACATACCTGTTATTTCAACCGACGTGGGAGGAGTTAGAGATATTGTTAAAAATAATACTACCGGTTTTATCGTTAAAAAAGGAGATATTGAAACTTATACAGAAAAATTACGTTTGCTAGTTGAGGATGACAAATTAAGACGATCATTCTCTAAAGCAGGATATAACCATGTGAAGAATCAATTTCATTACACTGCTTTAGTAGATAAAATGGAAAAATTATATAAAAAAACACTTACTAATGTTTCGATTTAAGATTATTTTCTTCTTTTCTTTTGTTCTATTTATATCTAGTTGTAGTGTAAATAGTAATTTGATGTTTAAAGAAAATAAAAACTCAAAAATAGAAATCGAAGACTCTATTCCACTGCGACCAACAGAGGAATACAAACTGGGGATTAACGACAAAATATCTTTTGTGATTACTTCAAAAAACGGTGAGAAATTAATCCATGGACAAGTACTAGAAACAGTAAGTAAAACTCCTGAAAAATTAGAATATATAATTAAAGTTGACGGCAATGCTGAGCTACCAATAATAGGTGATGTTTATCTGAAAGGACTCTCAATTCAAGCCTGTGAAGATTTATTAGAAACCAAGTATGCAGCAGCATACAAGCAACCTTTTGTAAAAGTAACTGTCACCAACAAAAGAGTAATTGTTTTCCCTGGAAATGGTAGCGATGCGAAAGTAGTTCCGCTTAACAATCCAAATACTACGCTTATGGAAGTTTTAGCGCTTGCAGGAGGAATTACAGATAGAGGAAAGGCAAATTCGATAAAGTTAATACGTAAAGTAGGAGATGTGCGTAAAATATATAGTTTGGATTTAAGTACTTTAGACGGACTTATTTATGCCGACATGATCGTTCAAGGAAATGACTATGTTTACGTAGAGCCAACACATCAAATAAGTAGAGAAATTCTACAAGAAGTAACACCAATACTTTCAATACTCTCCACCGCGGTTATTTTAATAACAGTGCTTACGAATCTCAATTAAATGAAAAGTAATCCAAATACTATTTTTATTAATAAAGAGTTTGATTCAGATATCTTTAAAATTGTCTTTAAGCGTATTTGGCTTATTCTGATTTTAATTATTTCTTTTTCCATAATAGGTGCTTTTCTTTACTTGAGATATACTAAAAACACCTATCAATCTGAAATGCTTATTCAGATTAGCAAAGAAGATACAGGGAAAGATGTAATCGATTTTCAGAATATAAATAACACGGACAATATCTCGGCAGAAATAGAACTCTTACGTTCAGAGTTTTTATTTGAAATGGCTTTAAAAAGTCTCAACTTAAATGTGAGTCATTATTCTAAAGGAAATATTTTAACCGAAAATAAGTACTTGAAAACAACTTTCAATGTTACGTTATACGATCTAAAAGACTCAAGTATTTGTAACACACCAATATTTATTCATTACGACGAAAATAGCACTAACCCTCTCGCATTAAAATTTAAACATAAAGGAAAGGAATATACTGCTGAAACAAAGTTTAATAAAACAGTTGAAACAGACTTCTTTAAAATTGCTGTAAAAACAGCAAACCTTGAATCTTTCATCTCAGATGTTGATGAAAATGAACTCTATTTTGTATTTAATTCTACGGATCGTTTAATAGAAAGCTACTTGCCTAATTTAAAAATAGAGCCGATTGATTTAGAAGCAAAAACTATTCAAATATCCTACAGAAACAGCAATGCATTCTTAGCAAAGGATATAACACAAGCAGTAGGAAACGCCTTCTTTAAATATGATAATCACATACAAAAAGAAAGTGCCGAAAAGATTTTGGCATTCATTAGCAACCAATTAGATTCTTTAAGTACAGAAGTGAAATTATCTAGAGACAGTATAAGTAGGTATCAGAAAACACAAAAAATACATAATCCAGATGCTTATTCAGAAGCGTTATCGGAAAATCTAAATAAATTACAAGATATACTTTTTGAACTCGAAGATGAAAAGTATACACTCCAATTGATTAAAAATAAAATAGCTGCAAACACAAATAGACTAGATATTTACAAACTATTACCTGCACTCTATAACAAAAGCTTTGAACAAGTTCTTGCGAAACCAATAGAAAATCTACTAAATAATCTAGAGAAGAAAGAAGATCTTCTTTTTAATGTTACCGATCAAAACGACGCAATTAAAAAAATAAATAAAAAAATTGAAGAGGATCTAATCATTGTAAATAAAACAATACACACTTTAGAAGAAAGAATTGAAGGCAGAAAAGAAATAACTAGTAATCAAATTCTTGAATTGGAAAGAATTGCTTTGGAACTTCCAGAAAAAAGAATAGAATTAAATCGACTAAAAGAATTAGAGTCATTAAATGAAAAATACTACACGCTTCTAACAGAAAAAAAAGTGCTTTATTCTATTTCTAACGCGGGATATACTTCAAGTAATAAAGTACTACGACGAGCGAACACTCCAAAAACACCTCTATCTCCAAATCATTTAAAAATATATTTAGGTTTTATATTATTCAGTTTACTTATTGGCGCGCTCTTCTTTTTCTACAGATATGTTTCTTACAATGAAATAAATAATATCGAAGATCTAAGAAAAATATTACCGGAAAACACAAGTATTTTAGGTTCTGTACCGCTTTACAAAGACATCATGAAACATTCTCAACTTCTGGTTGCAGAGGCACCAAAATCATTAGTTGCAGAGGCAATGAGGAATATACGCAGCAATCTAACATTTATAGATGCTAAAGCAAAACTAATCGCAATATCCAGTTCTATATCTGGAGAGGGAAAAACTTTTGTGGCTCTTAATCTAGCAGGTATTATTGCTGTATCAGGAAAAAAAACCATTCTCATTGATCTTGATTTGAGAAAACCTAAAGTTCATTTTGGGGTAAATACGGACAACTTAAAAGGAATTTCTAATATACTTTGTAAATCCAACAAAATAGACGAATGTATTAAGCATACTGCTGTAAAAAATCTTGACATACTAACTGCAGGACCAATCCCTCCAAATCCTTCCGAATTAATTTTAAGTTCTGAGTTTGACGTAATGCTTAAGTCTCTAAAGGAGAAATATGATATAATCATAATAGATAACCCACCTGTCGGAATTGTGTCAGACGGAGTTAAAACCCTGGCTGAATCTGATATTCCAATTTATGTTTTTAAAGCAAACTACTCTAACAGACAGTTTGTTGAAAGAATAAAAGAACTAGAGAATCTTCAAAAAATAAAGAACCTAAATGTAATTTTAAATGGTGTTAAAACCAGTAAAAACAAATATGGTTACGGCTATGGATACGGAGAGTATTTTGAAGAATAACGATTAATATGAAAGTAATAAAAGGAGAAATAGAAGGTCTATTGATAATAGAACCTTCCGTTTTTGAAGATGAAAGAGGATATTTTTTTGAGAGCTTTAACGTCAATAATTTCAAAAAAACAACAGGACTCGAAGTGAATTTTGTTCAAGACAACGAATCAAAATCTCAGCAAGGAGTTTTAAGAGGATTACACTTTCAAAAACCTCCGTTTGCTCAAGGTAAATTAGTCCGAGTTATTAAGGGATCCGTTTTAGACGTAGCTGTAGATCTAAGAAAAAACAGTGCAACATACGGAAAATTTCAAAGTATTGTTTTAAGCGAAGCAAACAAAAAACAATTCTATATTCCTCCAGGCTTTGCTCATGGTTTTCTAACTTTAGAAAACGAAACTATTTTTTCATACAAATGCACCAATAACTACGAACCTGCTTCGGAAGGGTGTTTGCTTTGGAATGATGAAAACTTAAATATCAATTGGAACTATACTAACCCGCAACTTTCAGAAAAAGATAAATTAGGCGAAGATTTTATTAACTTTGTAAGTCAGTTTTAAGTATTCGCATGATAATCAATAAACTTTTACAACTTCTAGGCTTTTTAATCGCAAGCTATTTGCTATCGTATATTATAAATTTACTCACGCTACGTTTTGCGAAATCTCTAGGTATACGCAACAAAAATGATTTAACCGTAAGATGGGCAAATGAATCAAAACCCTCATTAGGAGGAATAAGTTTTTATTTTGTATTCCTATTTTCAGCAATATTCTTTGCTATCATCTATTTTGAAGATCATATTTTTAGAAACTTAGAATATCTTGGTTTACTAGGAGCTGGAAGTTTAGCCTTTGTTTTAGGCATTACTGATGATACTTTTAACACTCGACCATTAATTAAGTTAACCACTCAAATTATCTGCGGATTTATTATTGCCTACACAGGAACAGTTATAGAAATCACTTCTATTCCAAGTTTAAACTACTTTATTACAGTTTTATGGATAGTAGGATTGATGAACAGTTTAAATATGTTAGATAATATGGACGGAATTACAGCTACTGTTTCTACCACAGTGCTTCTGACCTGTCTAATTTCTAGCTTTATTTTATTGGATGTTAACACAAACTTCTGGACTATTATTTTAGTTTCTCAAATTGGTGCATTACTTGGTTTTTTACGCTTTAATGTACACCCGTCCAAAATGTTTATGGGAGATACTGGATCAATGTTTATTGGACTTTTCGTAGGATTCTACTCTATTAAAGGTCTCTGGTCTACAACCATTACACAAGATTACTTTTCTTGGATTCATGTCATAGCCCCATTAATCGCACTTTCACCTGCTATCATAGACACTTTAACTGTTGTTTTTAACAGACTTCGCAAAGGGCAATCTCCAGCCATTGGAGGAAAAGACCATACAACACATCATTTAGTTTACAGCGGAAAAACAGATAAACAGGTGTGGTATATCTTCTTAGCTATTTCTATTCTATCCAGTATAGTTGCTTTATTTATAAGTTATATGAATAAAAAAGAATATTTTTCAGCAAATTATTTAGGAATACTCTTTTTTGTGTTTTTATTTTATTGGTTGTATAGAAATACAATTCGATACAAAATAAAAGATAATTAATAGACTTCATTCTCTTTTCGAAAATTACAAAATGTAAATTTTCTTAACCTCTACTTCAAAGTAAATCGTTCGAATTATTTGTCTTCTGAAAGAAAATGAGAATGTTTTAGTCGAAAAATTCTTTTAAAATTAAATCCTTAACTATTTTCGATTCACAAAAAGTGAAGAGGGAAACCAGGTGTATATTTACTCCATATCACGAATACAAATAGTAGGCAGTTTATTAGCATGAGTAAGAAAGATAAAAAACAATACATAGAAGTTTTTGGAGCAAAAGAGCACAACCTCAAAAATGTAGATTTAAAAATACCTCGGAACGAACTTGTTGTATTTACAGGTTTAAGTGGTAGCGGTAAATCATCGCTAGCATTTGATACCATTTTTGCAGAAGGACAACGCAGATACATAGAAACTTTCTCTGCTTATGCAAGGCAGTTTCTTTCTGGAATGGAAAGACCAGATGTTGATAAAATTGAAGGTTTAAGTCCAGTAATTTCTATTGAACAAAAAACCGTTTCTAAAAGTCCACGTTCTACTGTTGGTACAATTACAGAAATCTACGACTTTCTTCGATTATTTTTCGCGCGTGTTGGAACCGCATATTCTTATGAGACGAATGAGAAAATGGTTAAATATTCAGATGAACAAATAACGCAACTCATCTTAGAAGAATATAACAATGAAAAGATTGTGATCTTATCGCCGAAAATAAAAGGAAGAAAAGGTCACTACCGAGAATTGTTTGAACAAATCACAAAACTAGGCTTCACAAAAGTAAGGGTAGATGGTGTATTACTAGACATCGTTAAAGGAATGAAGCTAGACAGGTACAAAATACACGATATTGAAATTGTAATTGATAGAATTCAGGTTTCTGAAAAGCATAAAGTTAGATTAGCAAAATCTATTCAAATGGCAATGAAATATGGAGATAAGTCTATGATGATTCTCAAAAAGGAAGACACCAAAGTGCGCCATTTCTCAAGAGCGTTAATGTGTCCAACTTCCGGTATTAGTTATCCAGAACCAGAGCCAAATTTGTTTTCATTCAACTCTCCAAGGGGTGCCTGTCCTAAATGTAATGGATTAGGAGAAATTTCTGAAGTAGACATTGAAAAAATCATTCCGAATACAAAACACTCTATTTTCAACGGTGGTTTAGCACCATTGGGAGAATATAAAAGAACATGGATTTTTGAAAAAATAGAAACATTTCTTGCAGATAATAACTACTCATTAAAAACACCTCTAGAGGATATACCTGAAGAAATTATTGATCAAATATTATACGGAGCATCTGGAAGAAAAGATGTAAGAGGAAGAGATATTGAAGATTTTGAAGGAGTTGTAAATTTTGTTAATCGCCATTCCGAAATGGGGAAAGGTGCAGCTGTTAAACGTTGGGCAGAAAGCTTTTTAAACAAAAAAACGTGTCCAACTTGCAAGGGCACGCGTTTAAAAAAAGAAGCGCATTTCTTCAAAGTTGCAGACAAGCACATTGGAGATTTAGCAATGTTCGATATCTCAGACTTACACGCCTTCTTTAACGATATTGAGATTCATCTTTCAAAAGATCAAAAGAAAATCGGAATAGAAATAATCAAAGAAATAAGAACGCGTATTAACTTTATTCTTGAAGTAGGTTTAGATTATTTGACCTTGCATAGATCTGCTAAATCTTTATCTGGTGGAGAAGCACAACGTATCCGTTTGGCAACTCAAATTGGTTCAGAACTTATGAATGTATTGTACATTTTAGATGAACCAAGTATTGGTTTGCATCAGAGAGACAATACACGTTTAATTAATTCTTTAAAAAGACTAAGAGATACCGGAAACTCTGTAATTGTGGTAGAACATGACAAGGAAATGATAGAAGCAGCAGACTTTGTTGTAGATATTGGTCCAGGTGCAGGAATTCATGGTGGTGAAATTGTAAATGCAGCCAATTTTTCTGAATTGAAAAAAGTAAATTCACTTACTACAGCTTATTTATTAGGAGAAAAAGAAATTGAAATACCAGAAAAGAGAAGAAAAGGCAACGGCAATAAAATTGAACTTTTAGGTGCAAATGGACACAATCTGAAAAATGTAGATCTCAAAATTCCTTTAGGAACCTTAACCTGTATAACAGGCGTTTCTGGATCTGGAAAATCTACATTAATCAATCATACGCTTTATCCAATACTCAATGCCCACATCTATAATGGAGTAAAAAAACCAATGCCATACAAAAAGATAAAGGGTTTGGAGAATGTAGATAAAGTGATTGAAATAGATCAAAGTCCAATTGGCCGTACACCAAGATCTAATCCTGCAACTTACACCAATGTATTTACTGAAATTAGAGCGCTTTTCGCAGCTATGCCAGAGGCACAAATAAGAGGTTACAAACCGGGCAGATTTAGTTTCAATGTTAAAGGCGGAAGATGCGAAACATGTGGTGGTGCAGGCATAAAGGTGATTGAGATGAACTTTTTACCTGATGTTTATGTGGAGTGTGAGACGTGCAACGGAAAACGTTATAACCGAGAAACACTGGAAGTACGTTACAAAGGAAAGTCTATTTTCGATGTTTTGGATATGACAATTGAAAAAGCAGCTCTTTTCTTCGCTAATATCCCAAAAATATACAGAATTTTAAGTACTTTAGAGTCGGTAGGTTTGGGTTACATAAAATTAGGACAACCCTCTACAACGGTATCTGGAGGAGAAGCGCAACGTATAAAACTATCTACAGAACTTTCAAAAAGAAGTACTGGAAATACGATATATATATTAGACGAACCTTCTACAGGATTACACTTTGAAGATATTAGACTGCTTTTAGAGGTAATGCAACGTCTAGTAAATGAAGGAAATACAGTTGTAGTAATTGAGCATAATTTAGATATTGTAAAAGTAGCAGACTATATTGTTGATATTGGTCCTGAAGGCGGAAAAGGCGGAGGACAAATCGTATGCGAGGGAACGCCTGAAGAAGTAGTGAAAAAAGGTGCAAAACTATCACATACCGCAAGATATTTGAAAGAAGAACTTAAATAGAAAAAAATGAACTTGATTCGAAAAGATTGGAATGAAATTAAGACTAATGATAGTTGGGCTATCTTTAAAATAATGTCTGAATTTGTAGATGGATACGAAAAAATGTCTAAAATAGGACCCTGTATCTCAATCTTTGGATCTGCAAGAACACAACCAGATAATCCTTATTATCAACTCAGTATTGATATCGCCAAAAAACTAGGTGAACATGGTTTTGGAACCATTACCGGCGGAGGTCCTGGAATTATGGAAGCTGCCAATAAAGGTGCTCAAGCTGGTGGTTCTTCATCGGTTGGACTAAACATAGATTTACCTTTTGAACAGTACTGCAACCCATACATAGACGCTGAACACAACCTAATGTTTGATTATTTCTTTGTGAGAAAGGTAATTTTTGTAAAATATTCACAAGGTTTCATAATTCTACCAGGAGGTTTTGGAACTTTAGATGAGTTATTTGAAGCTTTAACACTTATTCAAACAAAAAAGATCAACGATAGACCTGTGGTACTTGTTGGAAAATCCTATTGGAGCGGTTTACTGGATTGGATCAAACAAACGATGTTACTTACCGAGAAAAACATTTCAGAAAAAGACCTCGATTTATTCAAATTAGTAGATACAGCTGATGAAGCATTAGCGTATATAGAAGAGTTTTTTAAGAACAACTCGTTTACTCCAAACTTTTAACAATTTAAAGTATAAAGACATTATTTCTTACTGGTTGATCTCTTTGATTTACTCCAAGATCTGTTGTGAAATGTGGCTAGTAAAAGAAATTTGATAAATAAACTCAATTTAATTTTTGGTCGTTCAAACCAACGAACCGGTCGAATTACAGGACTTCTTTCATTTGAATAAACACAATACACGTTATTTTTATAGTATATTTAGACTGAAAGCGTAACTGAATGAAAAAAGAAGTTAAGACACATAATTTCGAGCAAAGTGAACAAAATATAAAATTAGTTGCTTTTGATGTTTTGCGTTTATTTAGTGTTCAACTACCTACTTTTCGGAGTGTTGTGAGTATTTATGAAAGTTTAGTTACTTATTTAGTGTCTTATTTCCCGATTCAAGAAGTGGTCTTATTTGAAAGAAAAGACAACCGCTTTCAAGAATTAAAAATGAACGGTATTGAGCGTAAGAATTTTGAGCTTTTTTCCCTAGAAGAAGTAAATAACGTTGCTAAAAGTCATAACTTTTTAATAAAAAAACTCAAAAAAAACGCTTCTAATAAGGAGCAAGACATACTGTATATTCCTGTATCCATAGAAAAAGAAACAAACTTAGTAATAACTCTACTTAGTAAAGAAAATAGTGCATTAAATAATCATTTTGCTGAAGCAATAAGTTTAATAGGTAACACTGCTAGTGTTTATGCATACAAGAAATCTAAAACCATACGTTTGGAAAAAGAAAGAGATGTATTGAACTTTGATTTAAAGAAACAGCACGAACAACTGCATTTAATTACAGAAGCGCTTACAGAACAATCTTCACAAATCAGAAAACAACAAAACAAAAAACAAGAACTGACGCAAGAGATTCATCATCGTGTGAATAACAACCTACAAATCATATCCAGTTTAATTAATCTGTATGCCTCAAATAATTTAGTTAATTCTGATTTAGCCTTGAAAGAAATTCAGAATCGTGTACAAACGATGGCTGTAATTCATCAAAACATTCATAAATCAAACGATTTAGACGTCCTTAGTGTTAGCGAATTTATCCTAGCCTTAGTTACTCATTTCAAAGGCTATTTCTCACCTTTAACGGTAGTCTTTAATGTTAATTCAAAAGTTGAGCCTTTATCTTTAGATACGCTAGTTCCTTTAGGGCTCTTAATAAATGAAATTATTAATATACTCGTTGAAAAAACACACTCACCAAAAAAAGATAGCATTGTAATAGACATTCGTTTAAGCGGAGAAGATAATGCGTATAAAATTTGTTTTAACACTGACGGAAATACAGCAGGTATAAAACAATTAACACTAGAAGATGATTCATCTATTAACTCAATCTTAGCCTCCGCATTAATAGAACAACTAGAAGGAAGTTATAAAATACAAGTAGAAAACAATAACGAATGCGCAATTCATATTTCCTTTAGTAATATATAGGAGATTATTTTAGCTTTGTAATAAACAAAGATTATGCGTGCAGCTTATTTACTTGTGAAATTTACACTCAAATTTTCGCTTTGGATTTATTACCCAAAAACCAAAACAATTAACGCGCCTAAAAATCGGTTTGGCCGAACCATTTTTGTCTGTAATCATGCTGCTTCTTTTATGGATCCTTTAGTTATAGCAGGTAATCAAAAGCCTATCTTTTTCTTTATGACGCGTTCTGACGTTTTTAAAGGATTGTTAAAACCGATTCTCTGGGCAGCCCATATGCTCCCCATTTATCGTTCATTAGACGGAGAAGATACCAAACGTAAAAATGAAGAGGTTTTCAAAAAATGTAACCGCATACTAAAAAATGGTAGAAACTTAATGATTTTTGCTGAAGGTTTTACAGACGATACTTTTATTCGTAGACTTAAGCCAATTAAGAAAGGAGCTGCAAGAATTGGGTTTGGAGCACTAGAAGCTTGTAATTGGGAGAAGAACATCTATCTACAAGCTACTGGCTGTAACTATTCTCATCCAAATAAATTGGGAAGTTCTATGGTTATCTCGAACAGTGAAAAAATATGTCTCAACAATTATAAAGAAGACTATCTCAAAAATCCAAACAAAACCATAACAGAGATAACTAAACGAATTGAAAAACTCCTGCAAGAGCAGTTAACGCATATTCAAAATGTTGATGATGCTAATTTTCATGAGCAAATTATGCAACTGACGAGAAAGGGAATGAATGCAGAGAATTCGGATCAAAATATACCTCTATTGAAACGATATACGTATTCAAAACAACTTGCAAGCTGGATAAATAATCAAGATTTAGAAGCCAACTCTCAACTTGCGCAATTAAAATTGAAAATCGCAGATTATTTTAATACGATCAAAAAAGAAAAAATAGAAGAAGCTGATGTTTATCATTTCTCTAAAGGTGTTCAAAGTAAGTTTAAAACATATCTCTTTTTAATTCTTAGTTTTCCTTTCATGCTTATTGGTGTATTTCATGGGTTAATTCCTTATTTAATCACTAAAAAGTTTGTAGAACGTGTGATGAAAAGAAAAGTATTTTGGGGAAGTGTAAAAATGATGATGGGTCACCTCTTATTTGCACTTTACAATATTGTTATTCTAGTACTTGTTAATTATTTCGTGTTGCAAAATGGTGCAATGTGGTTGGCTTATTTCTTCACTATTCCAATGTTAACTGGACTCATTGCCTACAAATGGTTTAAAATAAGAACTAAGTTACAACGCAATAAAATGTTAGGAAAAAGAGACTTCTCATCGATTATAAAAATGAGAAGTGAGTGTTTAGAAGCAATTCATAGCACTATCCCTGTTGCTTAGATAAAAAATAAAGTAAACCAAGGCATATCAAAAATGAAAAAAGTATGTTCAGGCTTACTAGTCCGTACATTTTTTGATTTATAAGTTCAACGGTTTGATTACTAAAGGTTGAAAAAGTTGAAAATCCACCACAAACTCCAACCGTTAAAAAAGGATAGAAAAAAGAGCTTGTATTGAGTTTATCTTTGAAAACATAGATTACTAAACCTAGTAATAAACAAGCAAAAATATTAGATAAAAGCGTTCCTATAATTGCTCCTTTTGAACCAAAATAAGTGCTTGTAAAAAGCGTTAAAGTATAACGCAACAAACTTCCAATACCTCCTCCAATAAAAACTGCTAAAAAATGCATTGTTTAACGTACTATTTTATTTGCTAAGTGTTAATTTCTTATGAAATGATTTATAAACTAATCTATAAACAGTAATTGCAATAAAACTCCCAACGAAAGCGCCTGCAATACAATCTGAAAGATAATGAACACCCAAATACATTCTACTGTAAGCAACCAAAGAAGCCCAAAGTAGTAAATAAAGAAATATTCTATTTATATGCTTTCTCAAAACCAAACTAGCAAAAACGGCTATTGCAAAAGAATTTGCTGAATGTCCGGATACAAACCCATACTTACCACCTTTGTAAAAATCTCCTGGAGATTTTTCGTAAAAGTGAAGAGAACCAAGTTCTTTGGGTATATCTAAATTATGAGAAGGTCTGTAACGCGCAAAAAATGGTTTAAAGAAAGAGCTTGACACTTGATCTGTAATTCCGATAAGTAATGCAAAACAGAGAATATATAAAAGCATAACTTTTGTATTTTCCTTTTTATACACGAACAAAATCAAAAGTAAATATAGCGGAATCCAAGTAGGAATCCAGCTTATTAACCACATCAATTCGTCAAAAAAAGGTGTATTCCAGCTGTTTATCTGGAATACAATTTCTCTGTCTATTTTTTCAAGTTGCTCAAGCATTCAGATGTTTCCAGATTAAATCTTTTAACTCAACAATATTCATTTGGGCAACAGAAGAAATGAACAGGCAAGGAATAGAAGGTAAATCTTGTTTAATTTCTTCCATTAACTCCTCGTCTAACATATCTGATTTAGTAATTGCTAACAAACGTTGTTTATCTAAAAGTTCCGGATTGTATTGACGTAATTCATTGAGTAATACTTCAAACTCTTTCTTAATATCATCACTATCTGCCGGAACCATAAATAGCAACAATGAATTTCTTTCTATGTGACGCAAAAATCGGAGTCCTAACCCTTTTCCTTCGTGCGCTCCTTCGATAATTCCAGGAATATCTGCCATCACAAAAGATTGGTTATCTCTATAAGCAACAATACCTAAATTCGGTTTAAGCGTTGTAAATGGATAATCTGCAATTTCTGGTTTTGCGGCAGAAACAACACTCAGTAAAGTACTTTTTCCGGCATTCGGAAATCCAACTAAACCAACATCTGCAAGAATTTTGAGCTCTAAGATTTTCCAATCCTCTTGGCCGTCCTCTCCAGGTTGTGCGAAACGAGGTGTTTGATTGGTAGAAGATTTAAAATTGTTATTCCCTAAACCTCCTCTTCCTCCAGGCATTATGATCTCTTCTTGACCATCTTCTGAAATTTCAAAAATCTGCTCTCCAGTTTCAACATCTCGAGCAATAGTACCTAGAGGAACATCAATATAAACATCATCTCCTTGTGCACCTGATTTTAATTGTCCGGAACCATGGCCTCCATGACCTGCTTTAATATGCTTTTGATATTTCAGATGCAAGAGCGTCCACATTTGTTTGTTCCCGCGTACAATCACATGTCCTCCTCTACCTCCATCACCTCCATCAGGACCACCTTTTGGGATGTATTTTTCTCTTCTCATGTGGGTAGAACCCGAACCTCCGTTTCCAGATTTACAATGTATTTTTACGTAATCAACGAAGTTACTACCCGCCATTTTCTATTATTTTAAACCATCAACGGCAGCAAACAAACGTGTAGATATTTCGTCCATAGTTCCTACTCCGTTAATTGCGATGTATTTATTTTGTTCTTGATAGAAAGCCTTTACAGGTTCTGTTTCTTTTCTGTAAACTGAAATTCTGTTTTCTATGATTTTAGGATCTGCATCATCTGTTCTCCCAGAACTCTCGGCTCTTTTCTTAAGTCTTTCTTTTAATTCATTTTCTGGCACATCCAAGGCAATCATTGCTGTGATACTTGTATTTTGAGTAGTCAAAAAATCATCTAACGCCTTTGCTTGCGCATTGGTTCTAGGAAAACCATCAAAAATAAAACCTTTAGCTTCTGGATGTTTATTGACTTCAGATTGCAACATATTAATAGTAACCTCATCGGGTACAAGTTGTCCTTTATCGATATAGCTTTTCGCTAATTTCCCAAGATCAGTACCACCACCTATATTTGCTCTAAAAATATCACCTGTTGAAAGATGTTTGAGGTTGTACTGTTCAATTAATCGTTCTGATTGTGTTCCTTTACCTGCTCCTGGAGGTCCGAATAAAACTATATTTAACATATTCTTATTTTCTTCAGTCAATTTATAAATATCTCTTGTATTTCTTCCTAGTTCGTCATAATCTAAGCCGTAGCCTACTACAAATTTGTTTTCGATGTGTAAACCTATAAAATCAGGTGTTATTTTCCCTAAGAATGCTTCGGGTTTAAATAGTAGTGTTGCAATTTTTAGTGATTTTGGATGCTCTGCACCTAGTAAAACGCGCACTTTATCTAAGGTCAAACCAGTATCTACAATATCCTCTAATATTACTACGTTTTTGTCCTTTAGATTTTCATTTACTCCAATCAATTCATGCACTATTCCTGTGCTGTTTGTTCCTTTATAAGAAGAAACCTTAACAAAAGAAATAGAACACTTTAAGTTAATTTGTTTTAACAAATCCGAAGCAAACATAAACGCACCGTTTAATACTCCAATAAAAACAACTTCTTGTCCTTCGTAGAAATGATTTATTTCCTGCGCCAACACAGTAATAGAATCTTGAATTTCTCTTTCTTCAATAAAAACTTCGAACTGCTTATCTTTAATATTAATCACGCTATTATAGATTTCTCTACTGCAAAAATAAGATTTTCAAATTAAGGGCTTTTGAAATATCAAAATTTGATTGAAATATTTATGTTTTTTCTTCAATTCAAGTTTTTATATTTGCATAATGAATTCGAAATGGTACGGAAATACCTTTAAAGTTGGCGTTTTAGGAGGCGGACAACTCGGCAGGATGTTAATACAAGAAGCTATTAACTATGATGTTCACATCTGCTGCATGGATGCAGGCGATAATGCACCTTGTTCAAAACTTGCTTCTGAATATGTTAATGGGAATATCCAAGACTACAATGACGTTCTCAAATTTGGCCAAGATAAAGATGTTATTACCGTTGAGATTGAACATGTAAACGTTCAGGCACTAAAAGAGCTTGAAAAAAATGGTAAAAAAGTATTTCCTCAGCCTCATATTCTTGAAATGATTCAAGATAAAGGAAAGCAGAAAGATTTCTATGTTAAAAACGACATACCTACTGCTCCTTTTGCCTTTGTTAATACGCAAAATGAAATTAAGGATCACTCTTCACTGCTTCCTGTTATGCAAAAACTTAGAACAGGCGGTTATGACGGTAAAGGTGTTCAAATAATTAAAAACGAAAAAGATATTCAACTCGGATTCGATGCGCCTTCAATATTGGAGTCTTTTGTAGATTTTGACAAAGAACTATCTGTTATTGTTGCCAGAAATGAAAAAGGAGAAGTAATGACTTATCCCACAGTAGAGTGTGAATTTTCTCCTTCTTTAAATTTGGTTGAATTTCTTTTTTCTCCTGCAAACATTAGTTCAGAAATAGAGTTAAAAGCAAGAGAGATTGCCATTACTATTATCCAAAAACTAGAAATGGTTGGAATTTTAGCCGTAGAATTATTTTTAACAAAAACAGGCGAGCTGCTTGTAAACGAAATTGCCCCAAGACCACATAATTCTGGACATCAAACTATTGAATGCAACTATACTTCTCAATTCGAACAACACTTACGCGCAATTGCAAATCTACCTTTGGGTAATACAGATATTATAATTCCTGGTGTTATGATCAATGTATTGGGAGAAGAAAATTATACGGGCCCAACAAAATACGAAGGAATGGAAACAATTATGAGTTGGAAAGGTGTATTTCCCCACATGTACGGGAAATCTCATACTAAACCACACAGAAAGATGGGACATATCACTATACTCAACAAAGAACTCAACAAAGCTATGGAAACTGCTCGAAAAGTAAAAAGCGTGTTTAAAGTTGTTAGTTAAATAAGAAGAAGAAATAATAATTAACTTTAAACCATGCTGGATCGTTTGTTTCTATTTTTTTTCAAAAAAACACTGTTGTTTGTTAGTTTCCTTCTAGTAAACAATGTATACTGTCAGGTTTTTTCGTTTAAAAACTTCGATCATTCTTCTGGGTTACAAAATGAAACTATACTCAGTTTAGCAGAAGACAATAATGGTTTCATTTGGTTTGGAACAGATGGCGCTGGTCTTATCCAATATGACGGTGAAAACTTTGAATATTTTCAGCACTATGATAGTAGAAATCAGCATCACATTACTGGCATTGCCGTTTCTGAGAAAAATGAAATTTACTTTTCCTCTAAGTATAAACAGTTTTTAAAGCATAACAACAAGGAAACTACATCCTTGTATAAACCTAGTATAGAAAGAGGAAGTAAAGAAGGTATTTATATACTTGGCAACACTAAAATACTATTCACATCCAATTCAATAGCTCTGCTAGACAGCAAAGGATTAGTTAAACAGCATCAAATTATCTCAGACAAAAAGAGTTTAAGTATTTATCAATATTTAGATTTAGATAATGCTGTAATTTGTTTTACCAGTGAAGGTAACTTTTGGATAAATGAAAATGTTATACTTAGATTAAGTGACTGGCTAGGTGTTTCTGAGTCAACCGTACAGAATTTTAAACATGGTACAATTAGTAATGGGACTCTTCTACTTTTAGACAAGAAACTAACAAAAATAGCTTCGATAAAATTACATTCTTCGAACCCAGGATTTTTAGAAATAACCCCCACAAACACGAATATCCAATTACAAGAAAATGAAACTATAACTTATGGAAATTCTCGGAATAATAAATCTTATTTCATAACAAACTTTGGTAAAATTTACTCCTTCAAAAATAATAGTGTCGAAAGAGTGCAGCTATCTAAAAACTTGCGCATTACCAACCCTACGCAATTATTAATAGATTTTAATGAGAATATTTGGATTAGCACCGTAAATAAAGGCGTATACAAACTCTCTCAAAACGCATTTACTGCACTAAGACATAATAACTTCTACACAAACACGAATTTAAGCTTTTTGCATAAGCCTGATGACTCTACAATTATCATTAGTACAGACGATAATGAAACCTTTATTGGATCTACAAATAAAGACGATACTTTAGCTTATTATAAAACTAGAATATATACTTCTGTTAGTATAAAAAAAGACAACTATTACTCGTCTAAAAATGGGGTGTTTAAAATATCTGCTGATAAAAAACTACAACCTATACTCCCTTATTTTCAAGATAAATCTTGTGCGATATTCTATGGCTCTGAAGAATATATTTGGGTAAATGCAAAGAATGATGGATTATTCAAAGTTTATTTAAACGGAAGAAAAGAGCGTCAAACAAAGGAGTTGCCTAGTTACTTCTACACTACCCAAATAATTGATGACAAACAATACTTTGGAACCAACAACGGTCTATACGTCTATGATATAAAAAAGAACACATGGAGTAAAGAACTGAAAGGATATGATAAACAGCACTCAGGCTCTTATATTGGTGTTTCAACTAAAGATAAATACGGGAATATCTATTTTTCTGCCGACTTAGGT
>JBMYYC010000020.1:0-35963 GCA_049609045.1 Lishizhenia sp.
AATAACGGGTTTAAAACCATTGAACTCGAAGATATTCGGCATACTCTATTATTTTTTTGTAAATTTAATCAAACTGAAATAAAGTGTCCAATCAAATATCACATCCCTACTGTAACTTCGCACGAAATAAAGATCAAGATAATCCGCATCGTATTTATCATGATACGGAATATGGTTTCCCTGCTAAAGATGATAACGCGCTATTTTCTCGACTTATACTAGAAATCAATCAAGCTGGTTTAAGTTGGAATACTATTTTATTAAAAAAAGACAACTTTTTTAAAGCATACAACAATTTTGACCTTTTAACTGTTTCTAAATATACAGCGATTGATGTAATTAGATTAATGAATGACAAAGGAATTATTCGGAACAAATTAAAAATAAATGCTGCGATTTACAATGCCAAACAAATTTTGAAAATTAATGAAACATTTGGCTCGTTTAAAAATTGGTTGGAACAAAACAGAGGACTTACAAAAGAAAATTGGATACTCCTTTTCAAAGAAAATTTTAAATTTACCGGAGCAGAAATTACAAACGAGTTTCTGATGAGTACGGGTTACTTAAAAGGAGCACACGACGCAAATTGTCCGATACATAAAAGAATAGAAAAATTACATTAACAAGTGAGAAAAATGAAACATATACTTATACTTTTCGTCTTCATTTCGGTTGTATTTAGTGCACTAGGTCAATATAGCGTTGGTGGTGGATTAAGTTTTTTAAACCCCTTAGACTTTGAAGGTACATGGAACCCTGGACTAAATGTAATTGGAGAGTTTCCAAGTACAGAAAATCAAACTTTTGCAGCTAAACTTACTATTTACGCTCCACGCACCACCAAGAATGGCCCTGAAATTTACGTACCCGAAACAGATGAATTTATTCAAAATACGATAAAAGACAACCTCTTTTCTTTCGATGGAGGAACGAGAAGATACTTTTTTAACACCTACGATTCAGGTGCTTCTATGTATGGCGGAGTAAATTTAAAGGCAACTATAAATACCTATCGTGTAGAAAACAATGACCCTAACAGTTCGGCGCCAGATACGCGCGGATATGCAATATTGGGTTCTGTTTATGGTTATTTGGGCTTTAAATATCAACTCCCTTATCGCAGTGCCGTATTTATAGATGCTGGCTTTGATCTTGTAGCCTTTCCTGTGATTGGATCCAACCCATCTTTACCTGGTTTCTTTTTCACTTTAAACGCAGGCTATCGCTTCGATTTATTTTAGAAGACTCTTTTTAAGTTTTTTTTATAACCAAGAGATACATAACTACCTCTAACCAAAAGGCAATACGTATAGTTTACTTCTTTGATTTTAAATTTATTTGTAGGGTTAAATAGAAACTTATGCCATCTGCAGGAATTATTCCAGGTCCTGGATAAGCTGTTGCTCTTCTTGTAAAATATTGGTTATTTAAGGCATTGTTTACACCTGTTTCTATTTTAAAGTTTGAATTAATCATATATGCTGCAGAGATATCTGCAACAAAATAAGACGGAATTAAACCAATTACAGCATCTCCAGAAGGTTGTATAGCATTTGTTGCATCAGAAAACTGTTCATCTGTATAACTTCCTTGTAGTTGGATATTCAATTTATCAGATTTGAACTTAATTCCTCCTCTTGCTATAATTGGAGCAACATATTCTACTTGTCTACCTTCTATACTCGACTCTTTAGAGCGTACATAATTAGCTTGAATAAATGCAAAATTTCCGAATACACTTAATCCATATTTAGCTTCTTTATTGTATAATTTCAGGAAGTCTAATTCAACCACTGCTTCAATACCAAAATTTTGCGCGTCGCCAATATTTGTTCTTATTTTTTTGATTCCCTGTGTAGCTAAACCAATTTTATCTCCATAAAAAATATAAAATGCGCCAACATCAAAGAATAAAAAATTGTCTACCAAACCTTTGTAACCAACTTCAAATGTTGCACCATATTCATCTTTAATCAACGAATCAATTATAACGTTAGGGTTGTTGATTCTTATATCATTAAAATTAATGGCTCTGTAATTTTGGCTGGCGTTCAAATAAATACGATTGTTATTCTTTAAGCCATAACTTACACCAATACCTCCAAGCAACACATTTCTAGGAGTTGATCTACTGTCGTTTATCTTAAAAACATCCAAAGTATCACCAAGGATAGGATGTAAATTATACCTGTAATAATATCCTTCTGAGGCACTTGAGATATGATCGTACCGAATACCTGTATTAATCGCAAATCGATTTAAAAAAAGTACATGATCTACAAACAGTGCGATATTCTGAGATGGAAAGTTAAAACTTGAGTTTTCTGGTTCTATGTTACTTATAAAATTAAAATCAGCTCCTTTATCATCACTCGCTAATCCTTGTTCAGACAAAGTATTCCCTTGATAATATCTAGCTCCGAAAAGTAGTGCTCCATTTATTTTTTTTGATTTTGTATTGATGTGGTATTTTCTCATAAGTCGCGCTTCGGCGCCAACATTCTTAAATTCTCCACTAATCAACTGTCTTTTTCCTCCGATATCGTTTTGATTAATTTTCCCTAAAAAACCGAGCGATTGTCTTTCTGAAATCATACCAAAAGCTCTAAAATTGAAGTGTGTTTTATCATTAATACTATAGTCTAGGTGTGAGGCTAATAAGTTCCAGTCTACTCTAAACCAATTTCTTTCTCTGTTACTTTGTAAAGGATCATCATTAAACTGAAAGTCTGTTAACCCGCCAGATTGTTGTGCGTTGTAAGTCATTTTAGTATACTCTAACTTCCAAATCAGTTTCTCGGAAAAGTTATAACCCAGCTGCGCAAAAAATTGATGTTGATTAAATTTTCCATTTGGTCTGTATCCGTCTCCGCGCTTATATTGGTGATATGTTTGATAATAAAATCTGCCTTTCCCTCCTTCTAAGCGATTGAATGTTCCTAAATATCCGTAAGATCCGGCAGTTGTACGCGAAGTAAACCCAACAAGTCTTTCTCTATCTGCTTCTTTGATTTTAAAATTGAGCAAACCTCCAAATTGAGTTCCAAATTGCAACGATGCACTTCCTCTAGTAATTTGAATGGCTTCCAAAGCTTCTATTGGAGGTGTGTAATAACTTTCTGGATAACCTAAAGCATCTGCACTGATATCGTATCCATTTTGTCTGGTATTAAAATTTGCCGTTCTATTTGGACTCAAACCTCTGCCTCCAATTCCGATTTGTATTCCGGCTCCATCACTTTCCCAAATATTCAAACCTGGAACTTTTGCAAACATCTCTCGTGGATTTCCTTTTGACTGCGCTCCTGAAGTACTTTTTAGGAGAAGAAGCTCTCCTTTTCCATAATTAATTCTTGTTTTAGTAACTATTGGAGCAATGGTTATTCCAAAATCTTCGTATCGCTTGGCCAAAATATCAATACCTTCTAAACTTAAGAAGCTCGGTTTTAGCTTGATCAATTTAACCTCCTCTGTCCAATTTGATTTGATTTTCAAGGTATCGTAATCCAAACACGTTATACGTAAAAAATGACTTCTTTTTGCTTTAATCTCAAATATTCCGGATGAATCTATACCTGTTACAACTTTTGTGTTGATATTTTCGACCTTTACGAGTAATGGAATTTTACGCCCTGTATTTTCGTCAACAATTCTACCCTTAATGGTTTGAGCAGAACTCAACACAGCAACAAGTAAAAAAAGAATTAAAAATAATGTTCTCATTTCTCAAAAGGTTCTATCCAATCTCTGTGTGATAAATCGTATTGGAAGTCGGCAAAATTATGCTTTTTAGTTACAAATTGCTGATTTAATCTTCCATTTAATGAAACTTTTACATCTGCCCTTACAATTGGATTGTGAAGTGTAATTTTTTTTGTACCAAATGTTAGTGTTGTGTCTTTGTAAGTTTGATACAATAACTGACCATATTGAATTAGAAAATCGGGTTGTGTAGCCATTTGCTTCTCTTGACTTTCAGTCAGGAAATCTAAATTGTCAATGGCAATGGTATTTCCTGTATCGGGATTTTCTATGTAAAAAGAAGCAAGACCTTCTTTGTGCATAAGCATTACGCGCCAAGAAAAGCGAAAGCCTTCTTCTGTCCAGAACAAATTGCCAGGATACAATAAGTAACGAAACGGCAAGAGTACTTGAACGAACATAAAAAAGGCGAAAAAATAAGATTTCCAACGTACAGAAACAGCAGTCAAAACTTCTGGTTTTTCCGAATTATTCTGGAATCCCATAAAAGTCGAGAAACGATTTATAAGTTCACTGTGAAACGTAGCACTAAAAAAGATTAATGTTGAAAAAATCATCACCCATGGAAACACGCCTATTGGAAAAAGCAACCAAGTAGCAAGATGAAAAACAACCACGAAGAAGTAGGCATATTTAACCGTTCTTTTATTCAATAAGAAGAAAAAAATGAACAAATCATACAAACAACCTGTCCAAGCAAAAACGTAAGCTGTACTATCTGCTGCAAGTAAATTTCCTATAACTGGAACAGACTGAAAACCACTTAACCATGTTTTTAGAGGTTGCGCATGAACCAACCAATCTGTTTCTAACTTTGCAATACCTGCAAAAAAATAGACACAGCCCAACTGAAATTTAATAATATTAATATTTATTGCCTTTACAGTATGTATCGGCTTTCGTTTAAATACCTTGACATCAAGCGCATTTTTTTTGTTGGCGGGCAAAAAAATGAGCAAGAAAAGTATGAGACTTACAAAGTAATAGTGATTTAGATAGTAGGTTTTATCTATTAATTCAACATACGTAAAACTTATAAAAAGTAGAACAATGGCAACACGATAAAAAAGACCTAAAATCACCAACAAAGAACAAGCAATCATCACAAAAAAAGGAAGATACATCCAGTTTCCTGGCAATTTCTCTACCCATTCAAAGCCCAAATAACCGAAATGGTGTTTTGGGAGTATATAATTTTCAAGCACCCAACCTTTTAAAAGAAAACGGGAAGTGCCAAAAAGCATCAAAGCTCCAAAAATTATTCTAAAAACAATTAATGGAGCTATTGAAATTTCTTTCTTAAACAGAGTGTTGATTATTCTTGTTTTAATCGCCGTCATTATCTTGATAAGTGATAAAGATACCGAATAACGCAGGCATATCCGTTTTGATATTTACAACATTTGCTTGCAATTTTTCATACAAATCAACAGCCAATTGCAAATCAGTATTTAACACATCTTTGAACGCTCTGTCGTTAATTAATTCTGCAGCATTCTTAATCTGAGTAAAAGCAGTTAAGATTCTTGTGTTTAACTCTGAACCGCTATTTTCATAAATCTTTAACCAATCATCAAAGCCTAATCCTCCTGCACCAAGATACATTTGCTCTAGCGCTTCTATACTTGTTAAAGCAAGATCTAATGATTTTTCAGAATATGGAGCTTCTATGAATTCTGGTCTCGTAATTCCTAAACTTTTTACACCTGCAGGTATTCCAATTTTAGCATTTTTGGTGAGCTCAAAATCTTTATTAAATTCATTCACCAAAAAAGATAATGAACTCGTAGAAGAAGTACCACCATTTACTACAAAATCTGCCTCATAACTTTGCCAATCACTCATCACAGCAAGTGCTTCTGCTTTCATCTTATCTATTATAGAAAGTATGTGCGCTCTTCGGTTTACACCGTTTTGCAATTTAAAAAGTGCTTTTTCATTAGACAAATCGAACAAAAGATAATCTAAAGCAGGGAAACCTATAGCATCAATATTATCGGCTGTGCCTAGATTTACAAATCCTCCCTGAGCATTTTCGTTAATTTTTGTTGTATCCGTTGGATAAGTTGCCAAAGCCGATTTTAGTCCGCGATTCATGGCAGGACCAAAATCAAACATTTGAACCCTCTGGAAAGATTTATAAGCTTTCAACCATTCTTCTTGTGCGCTTATCAAGTTCGTTTCTGAATAATCAGCATCAAAGATCTCAACAGCAGCTTCTAGTGCTACTATATCATTAAATAAGGCTTCATATCCTGGTTTAATACTATTTTCTGCATAGTTTTCTAATAAAGCAAACTGATCAAAACTTTGCTCTTCCGTAGGGTCTTCTTTCTTACATTTCGCAGAGAGCAAACCAATAGTAAGAAAAGACAATAGTATAATTTTTACACGCATTTTAATTTCTTTTAATGTTATTAATAAGTTGCTTCTAAAGCAGCCTTAATAGAATTAATGTCTGCTAACGTTAAATCCCAAAAGTTATCTCCGAACATTGCCAAAATAGTATTCACTTCAGTTTGAGATAAACGTCTTGTCTCAACAGGTGCATAACGTAAATTTAGAACAAATGCATATGCTTCTGCAACTACGTGCAAAAACCTGGCTTGATCAGAACCAAAGCTCGTAATTGCTCCATTAAGATAATCGATGGCCTGTTTCGCAGATAATAACTCCCAATTTTGTCTCAATGCAGAAATGGCAGCATCTCTTTCTGTTAGATTGTTTTGTGTAATCGCAAACCTACCTCTAATGAAGTCATTCATAATGATATCGTTCATGTTTTGACTGTTACTATATTTTCCCCAGAAACTAGATGGAATTACAGCCGGAAAAGTAGGATCTACACCAAAGTATCCAAATGCTTCGTCAAAATGATGTTCCATTGCCGTATAGTATTTCCCTGCAGCTGGATCTTCTGCAACCGTATTGTCTACATCCATTTTACCGTCTCCAAAATAAACATTCAACGCTTGATGCATAAAAACAGCTCCCATCAAACCTTTTTCTGCAATCTGAAGATATTCTATCCCATTTGAATTAAACAAATAAGTACTACCCGTTGCAGTTGTAAGTGTTCCTGCTACTCCGTTTTGTGCTGTTACACTATGCGACAAACTAGCTACTGCAAGTGAATCAAAAGCATTTTTGAAAATATCCACATCAGCAGCAAAACATTTATTTTCTAACTGTTTTGTTGAATTAAATGTAAAGTTTCCATTTCCATTATCTCCAACATTGGCAAACATATCGTCTAATTTTTGTACATCAACCGGTTGTGAAGTTCCTGTTTTCATAAGCAAAACCATTTCTCCCAATTGAGCTAGTCTTTCTGTTTGTCCAGTATAACTCACTGTAGAATTTCCATCCGCATCCATAAAGATGTAATCAGTAGGTGCAGAAACTCCTGATTCATATTCACATGAACCGTCGTCTTTATCTGCTTCGTCGTTATAATTAACAGCTATTGGATCTGTACAACCGTCTTTTTTACAAGAAACTGCAAGAAGTGATACTGCTAATGCTCCTAAAACATATTTACTTTTCATTTTATTTAGATTTAATATAAATAACTTTAATTCTGCCGACAAAAATAAGTCCTAAGTGAAGATCTAACAATACCACAAAAAAGGTATTTGTAAAATAAACGATGATTTTAAGACCATTTTGGTTAGAGAATTATAGTTAAATTTATAGCGTGGAAGCGGAGAAAAAAATAGCTGTAGCCGACAGTGGAGGAACGAAAACAAAATGGTTGTTTGATATTGATGGAGAACATACAATAACTATTGAAACCGATGGTTTACATCCGAAAGAACTTAATGACACTAAATTTCAACAACTCAAACGTTTACTGAACACCATAAAAATTGACGAATTTGAATTGCACTTTTACGGTGCTGGATGCAAAGATCCAAGTGGAAAAGCTGCCATGGAAAACTTCTTAGCAGAAATTGGTTTCAAGAAGCATTTTGTCTATTCAGATCTACTTGGTAGTTGTAGAGCGTGTTTGGGAAACAAAATGGGTAATGTTGCAATTCTTGGCACTGGAGCAGTTGGTGCACATTATTCCGGAGATAACGTTGTAATCACAACCTCTGGTTTGGGCTATATTTTAGGTGATGAAGGCAGCGGATTTGATCTCGGAAAACGATTACTTCGTTTGTATTTCGACAAACTCTTACCCAACTTAATTACACAGAAAATCGATGCCTATTTCCAATCTAGCGATCTTATACTAACTACAATTTACGGATCTGCTGGCAGAAAGAAAATCGCCGGATTAGCCAAAATTGTTAAGCAATATGAGAACACTACGGTAATTAGAAAGTTGATTGACAGTAGTTTTATGGACTTCTACAAAAATACCATAAAACCTTTACCTCAATTAGACACCATTTACTTAACTGGTGCCGTTGCTCACTTTTTTGAAGACGACTTAAGGCAACTACTGAATGAGCAAGGCATAACTGTTAAAGAAATCATTCGAAATCCGGCAGAAGTACTTTTAGAATATCATAAATAACAATTTAATCGCTCGCAGCAATTAAAAGTGCGTTTACCTCATCGGTAATTAAAAATAAGGTCTGATAATTGCCCGCTTCTACAATACCTAAATGCAGTGCTTTTTTGAGTAATAGCTTAGACTTAATTTTATCCATCAACTCTTCCCAAGAACATTTTAAGTCTTCTGAAGGAACGCATAAATCTGACATCCAAGCAGGTCTTTCCAAGGCATAAAACTGTATCTTTTTTGATGCTTTGAAGTGTTCTAAAAATGCAGAATACGTCATAAAAGTACCAAAACTAGCGTTTTCATTTTTCCAGCTTGGAAACTCATTTTGGGTAAAAAACTTACCTTTTAACCATAAATAAGAAGTATACGGAACAGGTATTTTTTCTTTTATTTTAGAATGATGTGCAACGGGAATTTGCTTTTTCACCACTTTTTCTAACTTACTGTTCAGATCATCATTTCCACTAGAACCTATCCAACATTTAAAATCGTCTTTATTTTTTAGATTCAAGTAATACTTCACTGACGTTTCTATATGATAAGTTGTAGTGTCATATTCGATAATAAAATCAACTTCTCCTATGGTTTGTTTCCCTTCAAAAACCTGTTCATTAGCAACCAAAACATTGATGTGTGGAGAGGTTCTGAAGAAGAATAGTAACATTGCTTCGAACAGATAACCGAGTCGTTTATTATTTAAATGCAACTTAAGAAAGGTGTGCAGTGCATCTGGATTTTCATCTAATAATCTAAAATAAGTAAGGTGTTCTTGTACCAACTGCTGCTGAATATGGAAAGGAAAAAATAGTTTTTTATCAAAATTACAGTCAATTGGACTCGGCGAAGCCACAGCCCAGAATAAATCTTTCACTGTTCTATCCTTCAATTGATCTAAAAAATCTTTCCAATACATATTTCTCACGAATCTATTAAAATCGCATGTGAAAATCTTAAATATTAGAAATTAAATTAGTTAATCCGGTAATTTTAGAAAATTATATTTCTTTGTGATATCATTTTTTCACACCTTTGTATCGTGAGAATAGTGGAGGAAATAGAACATCCTAGGTTTAAAATTCAAATATTTAACTATAACAGCAAGTATATAGTTAAAATAGAATTAGGCCAATTTGAACAGTCTTACAAGATAGGCGAAGGTGACGTTATGGGATTGAATGACGTCAAAGCTATGATAACAAACGAGTTTCTATCGGGTTGTCTGAAACGATTTATCAGCATGCGTGAAGATTGGGAAACAGCATTTAAAAATAAAAACAATGCATAAAAAGCATTAAATAGATTAAAACATGAAATATATCGTATACACTTTTCTTTTTGTTGGACTTTTAGTTGCTTGCGGAGAGAATAAAAAAAGTACAGAAAAGCAAGTTAAAGAAGTACAAACGGTTAATGCAAATGGTTTAACAATTGCATATTACGAACAAGATTCTATTGTTACCGGATTTGACTATTACAGAAAAATAGATTCAACTCTGAAAGTGAAAGAAACCGCGTTTAAAGCTAAGCTAGAAAAAATGTATGCGAGTTATGAGCGTTATGCTATGAATGCTCAAAAGAAAGCAGAAACTGGAGAGATTTCAGGGTTTCAACTGCAAGACATGCAAGAAACTATCCAAAGAAAACAGCAAGAAATTGCGATGACAGAGCAACAAGAAGGTGGTGCATTGCAACAAGAAACTATGGAGTACACAAACTCTCTTGCAATAAAAATTTCTGAAGCAGGTAAAGAGTTTGCAGAAGCCAACAACATAGATATGCTTTATGGCTATCAAAAAGGGGGACAAATAACCTACATTTCCAATGCTTTTGATATGACAGAAGAATTTATTTCTTTTTTAAATAAAAGAGATAAAGAAATTATAGAAGGTACAGACGAAGAAGACGATAAATAATATGCTCATTGCTCAAGAAAAATTAGAAACAAATATTGCCGAACACATTCTATATATGTATCAAATAGAAGATGTAATTCGTGCATATAAATTTGACATTAACTTAATTACAGAGCAATTTATTACTCCTCAAGTTCCGAGTCAATCTATCAGAAACCAATACATAAATTGGTATACTGATTTGATCAAAGAGATGAAGATTGAGGGTATAGAAAAGCAAGGACATCTAAATCGTTTAAAAGAGATTTATTACGAATTAAGTTATCTTCACAATACACTGCTCACTGTTTCTGAGGATGCAAAATATATTTCTTTATTTGAAAATGCGAAAGAATACATTGAAGAGTTCAGAAAAAAAAGTAACCTAGGCGGAATTCACGAGGTAGAAGTAGCTTTTCATGCCTTATACATGAAACTCTTATTGAAATTACAGAAAAAAGAAATTTCTGCAGCGTCTGAAAATGCATTTGACAGTATGCGCATATTACTTGCCTATCTGAGCAGAGCTTATCATCAAATGAAATCAGGAGATATGGAACTACTAACTCCTAAAAAGAAAAATTAAGCGAGCATTGCCTTGGAAGCAGGATATGCATTTAGTGTTCCTGACCCCGTTGCTATAATAATATTTTCTCCATCTCTTTGAGTAATTATATCTGCTTCTACAAACAAGATACGCTTACCTGCAGAGATTAATTTTCCTCTACCTATTAATTCCTCGCCTAAAAACGCCGGTTTTAAATAATTAATTTTAAACTCTACAGTAGAAACAACATTATTATCTTCTAGGGTATAACTTAATCCTGCTACGGCAAGTGTTGCATCCATAAAGCCAGCTATAGCTCCGCCATGCACTACATTTGGAGTTGCCAAGTGTTTTTCTTGTACTTTAAAATAATACTCAATTTCTCCAGGAGATAGCAATTTAAAATCCATATTTTGTTCTCTTCCAAAATTATTGAATTGCTTATAACGCTTAATGATATCTGCTTTATACATATTTTTTAAAAATACTTGTGATTATTGTATTGAAGATAGAAAATAATTATACTTTTGTGACCGTCTTGCGGGAGTAGCTCAGTTGGTAGAGCGTCAGCCTTCCAAGCTGAGGGTCGCGAGTTCGAGTCTCGTCTCCCGCTCTAAAAGGTCTTAATTTATTAAGGCCTTTTTTTATTCCCGTACATTTTTGAAATAATCAATTGCTAATTGATAACCTTTAAGTCCAAAACCAACAATACAACCCTCACAAACAGGAGAAATTAAACTTTCATGACGAAAAGATTCTCTTGCAGCTAAATTTGAGATATGTACTTCAACCACAGGTGTATTCACAGCTTCTATACAATCTCGAAGAGCAACGGAAGTATGGGTGTAACCTCCAGCATTCAATATAATTGCATCCACTTTCGCGTCTTGTATAAACGAAATTAGCTCGCCCTCTATGTTACTTTGTTTATAAGAAATAGCTACGCTTTCTTTATTTAAACCTTCTAAAAAGTCTTCGAAAGATTGGTTGCCGTAAACTTCTTTATTTCTTTTTCCTAAAAGATTTAAATTAGGACCATTGATTATTAGTATTTTCATTGCCTATGAATTGGGAGCACTATATTAAGAATTTTGTTTCGTACTTAAAAATTGAAAGAGGTTTAGCTGAAAACTCTATTTTCGCTTACCAAAGAGATGTTTTAAAGTTAAAATCGTATTGCGAAGGAATCCACAGCTCTCCATTAACCTTACAATACGAGGATTTAAAGTTATTTATAACTGATTTATATGATCTTGGATTATCTGCAAGATCACAAGCTAGAATTATTTCAGGCGTGAAACAATTCTTTTCTTTTTTGATTTTAGAAGATGAACTGAATAAAGATCCTTCTGAATTACTAGAAATGCCTCAAGTAGGTAAAAAACTACCGGTTTACTTAACTATTGAAGAAATTGACCAACTGCAAAATGCAATTGACTTAAGTAAACCAGAAGGACACAGAAATAAAGCAATATTAGAAACGCTTTACAGCTGTGGCTTGCGTGTTAGCGAATTAATTTCTCTTAAATTCTCTCAAATCTACTTAAAAGAAGGTTTTATTCGCATAATAGGAAAGGGAAATAAAGAGCGACTTGTACCCATCTCTAATTCTGTAGAAAGAGAAATAGATTTCTATGTAAAAGGTGTTAGACAACATTTAAATATTGAGAAAGGACATGAAGACTTTGTTTTTCTTAACAGACGTGGTAAACAGCTTACACGCGTTATGATTTTCACTATTGTGAAGCAGTTATCAGAAAAAATTGGTTTAACAAAAGTGATTAGTCCGCATACTTTTAGACACAGTTTTGCTACTCATTTAATTGAAGGCGGAGCCAACTTGCGAGCCATACAAGAAATGCTTGGTCATGAATCAATAACCACAACAGAAATTTACACCCACCTTGATAGAACTTTTCTACGCGAAGCAATTATAAGTTTCCACCCTCGAAATAAGCGGTAAAACAATATTCTTTTTTGAAGTTTATAAAAAATAAATTGGGATGGATTAAACCTTTGTAGAGAAGTGTAGTCTAAAACTTGAACATTAAAAAAGACAATATGAAAAGTTTAATTTTAGGCGTAACCATGATTACGAGCATTTTAGTATTTGGTCAAGAATCTAGAGAAAAATTAACTCCAACCCAAAAGGCTGAGCGAAAGACTGAAAAGTTAACGAAGGAACTAAATCTAGATAAAAATCAAAGCGAAAAGATCTTAGCTATTAATTTAAATACAGCGAGAGAACAAGAAGAGATTAAAAAAGAGATGGAACAACTCAAACAGAAAATGAAAACTATTAGAACAGCAAATCAAAAAGAAATAGAGTCTGTTTTAACAGAAGAACAAATGCAGAAACTGAATACACTTAAAGAGAATCGAAAAGCAATTAAAGGAAATAAAAAAGGCAAACATGCGAGGATACAAAAGTAAAGTATCTTTGATTTCGCGATCAAAAAAAGGCTCAATTTACATTGAGCCTTTTTAGTATAAATTCTTATTTTATTACATCAACATTCCTCCACAAACGTGTATTGTTTGTCCAGTAACATAGGCAGACATATCTGAGGCTAAAAACACAGTCGCATTTGCTACATCTTCAGGAGAACCTCCTCTTTTCAGCGGAATACTATTTCTCCAATCTTGAACCACTTTTTCGTCTAGAGCAGCAGTCATTTCTGTTTCAATAAAACCAGGAGCAATTGCATTACATCTAATATTTCTTGAACCAAGTTCTTGCGCCACAGATTTTGTAAAACCAATCATACCAGCTTTAGAAGCAGCGTAATTTGCTTGTCCGGCATTACCCGAAACTCCAACTACAGAAGACATATTTATAATAGAACCTTTTCTAGCCTTTAACATTGGACGTTGTACCGCTTTTGTTAAATTGAAGGCAGATTTTAAGTTTGTATTAATTACCTCATCCCATTGCTCTTCAGTCATTCTCATCAATAGCGTATCTCTAGTGATTCCAGCGTTATTGATTAAAACATCTACTGTTCCAAAAGCTTCTACCACTTCGTCTACTAATTTCTGAGCTGCGTCAAAATCACTAGCGTTTGACTTAAATCCTTTTACTTTAGCTCCATTCACAGACAATTCTGTTTCTAACGCTCTTGCCTTTTCTTCAGAAGAAAGGTAAGTAAATGCAATTGTAGCGCCTTCATTTGCACACTTCTCAGCGATCGCTTTACCAATTCCTCTAGATGCTCCTGTAATGATTACAACTTTATCTTTTAACAACATAATTATCAATTTTTCGAATGCAAATATAAACATTACCACCAAAACGAAATCTTCCAACTTTTCTTTAACTTTTTAAAAAAAGTAGCATTTCAATGATTTTTCGTAGCATAAATTGTCCAAAATGAAAAAAAAACCTATATTTGCCTAGGTTTAGTTGTAAAAGGTAGGTTAGGTTAGATTGAAAGGAATGAGACGCCCGTCTTGTTCCTTTCAACATTTTATAGCGTATGGTTAATAAAAAAGAACTTATTGTAATTGGCGGACCAACCGCAAGCGGAAAAACTGGATTATCCGTAGCTGTTGCAAAAGCGTTAAAAGCTCCAATTATATCCGCAGATAGCAGGCAGTTTTATAAAGAAGTAAGTATTGGTACAGCAAAACCAACGCTAGAAGAGCAAGAAGGTATTCCTCATTATTTCATCCATTCTCATCAATTAGAAGATACAGTTTCAAGTGTACGTTTCGAAAAGGAGGCTTTAATACTGTTAGAAAAACTTTTCTTCACACACAATTATGTAGTACTTGTTGGTGGATCCGGAATGTTTATTGATGCTCTCTTGCACGGAACAGACGACCTTCCTAAAGACAATACCATACGAGCTAAACTAAACGAATATTACAAAAATGAAGGCGCTAATTTTCTATTGAACCAACTCAAAAGAAAAGATCCCATCTATTTTGATCAAGTAGATAAAAACAATATTCCGAGAATAATACGCGCACTAGAAGTTATAGCAATTACTAAAAAAACCTTCTCAGAGTTAAGAACAGGAGCGAAAAAAGTACGCAATTTCAATTACTCAATGTTTATAATTAATCATACAAGAGAAGCACTTTATGCTCGAATAAATAAAAGAGTAGATATTATGCTTGAAGCTGGTTTAATTGAAGAGGTGCAATCTGTAAAACACCTCTCTCATCTTCAAAGTTTAAATACTGTAGGATACAAAGAAATAGTTCAATTTTTAGATGGAGAAATTAATCTACAAGATGCTATTGAATTAGTAAAAAGAAACTCTCGGCGTTATGCAAAAAGACAAATCACATGGTTTAAGCGGTATAAAAACGCACAATGGATAGATTATACGGATAGTGAAAAAATGACGCTTGAAATTTTAGAAAAATACCCCGAAAAAAACAACTAAAGCTGCTACTTTTTCCAGTATATTTGAGCTATGTGTGGAATTGTAGGACTTATTGATTTCTCTTCTGAAAGCTCGGAACATTTACTTTTGCAAATGACAAACACCTTGGAGCACAGAGGTCCGGACGGCGTTGGCACTAAATCTTTTCAAAACAAAGAAGCATTTATTGGGTTAGGACATAGACGACTTTCAATTTTAGAATTATCCGATTTAGGGAAACAACCCATGCAATTTAATTCATGGTGGATAACCTTTAATGGTGAAGTGTACAACTTTTCTGAAATCCGAAAGAAACTCATTTCACTGGGTCATACATTCACATCTAATTCAGACACAGAAGTAATACTCCATGCATATCAAGAATGGGAAGAAGCCTGTTTATCAGAGTTTATTGGAATGTTTGCATTTTGTATTTACAACCAAGAAACAGATCACTTCTTTATTGCTCGCGATAGAACCGGAGTTAAACCACTTTATTATACCTTCCAAAATGATCTATTCATTTTTGGATCAGAATTAAAAGCTTTAACAAAGCATCCTAAGTTTAAAAAGACGATAAATAAGCATGCTGTTGCAGCTTTCATGCAATTTGGCAATGTACCTCAACCGCATTGTATTTTTGAAAACACTTTCAAATTGAAAGCTGGTCACTATTTAAAATTTTCTTTAACAGACGATCTTAGCAACCTTCATCAACAGTGCTATTGGAGTGTTTACGAATACTATAATAAACCGAATTTGGAAATCAGTTATCCAGAAGCAAAAGCACAAACACATAAACTATTAAAAGACGCTTTTCAATTAAGAATGGTTTCAGATGTTCCTGTTGGTGTGTTTTTAAGCGGAGGTTATGACAGTGCATGTGTTGCAGCAATCCTACAAAAGGATAGAGAAGAAAAATTAAAAACATTTACGATTGGTGTTCCAGACATTGGTTTAAACGAGGCTCCTTATGCAAAAGATGTTGCACAGTATTTAGGAACAGAACATTCAGAGTACATGTGCTCAGAAAAAGAAGCTACTGAACTTATCAATAAGCTACCTTATTATTTTGACGAACCTTTTGCCGATAGCAGTGCAATACCTACAATGCTCGTAAGTTTAATGGCTAAAAAAGAAGTTACTGTTGCTTTAAGCGCAGACGGCGGAGATGAAATTTTTGCAGGTTATAATCGGTATGATTTTATCTCTAGGTATCAATCAAAATTACAACGCCTCCCAAAAATAGTGAGAAAAACGAGCGCAAACTTAATGGACGTTATTCCATCTAACGCTTTACCAATAGTAAAACATAAGTACAATTTCCATAATAGATATGAAAAACTGAAAGGATTATTGCGCGACCCTTCAAATGAAAACATAATGTTGAGCGTAAGCCAGCAATTTACCCAAAAACAGTTACAGCAACTCTTCTCTCATTCTATTACCGAATTAGATACGGCGTATGCTTCCAAAAAACTAAATAAGGAAGCCAGTGCTTTAAGCTATATGATGGCGATAGATTATGAAACGTATCTCCACGATGATATTTTACAGAAGGTAGATAGAGCTACTATGTTTGCCAGTTTAGAAGGTCGAGAACCGTTTTTGGACCATAGAATTATCGAATTTGCTGCTCAATTACCAGATCATTTTAAATATCACAGTGGTGTAAAAAAACGCATCATAAAAGATATAGTACATGATTATATTCCGCAAGAAATGATGGATAGACCAAAAATGGGTTTTGCCATTCCTATTGCTAATTGGATGTATACCATTTTAAGAGAGCTTGTTGAAAGTCATTTAAACCAAGAAAAAATTGAGCGCCAAGCTATTTTTAACTGGAATTTTGTAGCGCGTTTAAAATCTAACTTATTTTCTGGTAAAAAAGAATTAGATACAAAAATCTGGTATTTACTTATGTTTCAAATGTGGTACGATGAACACCTGCTTTAAATACGATTTGAGTATTAAAAAATAAATAATTATGAAAACATTTTTTTCTATTTTATTCATCAGTCTCTACTCCTACTCATTTTGTCAAACCACATTTGGCGGTGATGGTCCGTTAGTTAAAAACAGAGTATATACTGAACTAGGACTAGAAACTTACAGTACACAAATTGGCTTAAGTGTTGGCCCAAGATGGAAACTCGGAGGGAATGTTTATTTTCTAGATAGATATATTTATGCACTCGGTGTAAACTTTAATATTGCATCTATTTCTATTGGATTATCCCCAAACCCTTCTTTTCAACTGGTGCTTCCAGGAGCCGGACCAAGTCTTATCGTGCGCACTGGAGATGAACATGGTTTAGAATTTAATTTACCCTTTGGGTATGGATTGTACTCCAATGAAACTATTGTTGGAGGAGGTTTATATTACACCTTCGATGCAAAATGGAGAAACAAAGACTGGGCGTTTGGTATTGCATACAATGGTTTTTTCAATGCAGACAAAAACAACAGAGATTATTTTGATTCATTTGCATTAACCGCCTGTTGGCAATTTAGTATAGAACGCTTTGCAAATATGTCAAGAAATTTCGGCGGTATAATTATGATGTAAGAAAGTTTCTACTTGTAACTCTCTCCAAACAGCACTAAACTAATTTCATTACTTTTGAAACAATGAATACACAACCTATACTCTATTTATCTTACGATGGTATGACAGATCCTTTGGGTCAATCACAAGTGCTCTCTTATTTAATTGAACTTACAAAAAAAGGATACCATTTTCATTTGATCAGTTTTGAAAAACCCACATTATTTGAGCAGCACGGAAAATACATCCAAGAACTATGTAAGAAAAACAAAATAGATTGGCAACCCTTAATCTACACCAAAAAACCTCCTGTACTTTCAACATTTAAAGATATTCGAAAGCTCAGAAAAAAAGCATTTGCAACGCAAGCCAAATATAATATTGAACTTGTACATTGTAGAAGTTATATTACAGCACTTGTTGGACTTAAACTAAAGCAGAAGAAGAAAACAAAATTACTCTTTGATATGCGCGGATTTTGGGCAGATGAGCGCTTAGAAGGAAATATTTGGAATAAAAAAAACATACTGTTCAGACTTATCTATAACTATTTCAAAGGAAAAGAACGCGTTTTTTTAAGTACTTCAGACACCGTAATTTCGTTAACACATAACGGAAAAAAAGAAATTTTAAGTTGGAGCTCTAACACCTTCACTCCTGCTCCAATTCAGGTTATACCTTGCTGTGCAAACTTAGATTTATTTAATCCGAACACGATACAAACAAAACAAAAAAGTGATCTATTAAAACAACTCAATTTAAATCACACAACAAAAATATTGGGTTATGTAGGATCTATTGGCACTTGGTATATGCTCAAAGAAATGATGCTTTTTTACGCACATTTTAGAACACAATTTGAAGACACGCAATTTGTTTTCGTTTCAGCAGAAAGTCCTACAACGATAAAAAAAGAAGCAGAAAAACAACAAATCCCATCTACGGAAATAAGTATAGTTTCGGTTATTCATAAAGATGTACCTAAATACATATCATTATTTGATTACTCCGTATTTTTTATTCGTCCGAGCTTCTCAAAGAAAGCTTCTTCGCCTGTGAAACAAGGAGAACTAATGGCAATGGGAATTCCTGTAATTTGTAATGAAGGCGTTGGAGATACAGATGAAATCGTAAAAAAGAACAATGCCGGAATCACAATTAGCACACTTACATCCAGTGAATTTTCTAAAATAAAGTTGAATAATTACACCTTTAACCCGGAAGAAATTAGATCAAAATCCTTTACACATTTCTCCTTAGAACAAGGCGTTGAACTGTATGCAACAGTGTATCGCAATTTGTTCAATAAAAAGTAAATATTAAAACTTTTTCTCTCTTCTGAAATACTTCACAAAAGTAAAAACAAGCATTAAAACAGCTACAAAACCGAAAGATCTTCCCATCCAATCTCCATAAGTTGAATAGAACGAAAGATCTGAATTCAATTGAATTTTTTGCTTTAAAACTGCAGCCACATTATAATCAGATTTCTGAATAATTTCTCCTCTCGGATTAATAAATGCACTAGAACCGGTATTTGCAGAACGCGCTACCCACCTTCTATTTTCAATTGCTCTCAACTGAGCAAAAGCAAGATGCTGTTTATATCCTGGAGTATCTTTCCACCAACCGTCATTTGTAATAATAAAAATAGCCTCAGCTCCTTTTCTGCATTGTCTCGCCACAAAATCTCCGTAAATTGACTCATAACAAACTACTGGTGCAAATGTTAATCCTTTAGAAGTAATCACCTTTGGTCCGTCTTTCTCAACACCAAGTGTTCCGTCTGTACCTCCATTTGAAAGCGCCAACTCTTCTAAAAATGGCATCCAACTTGAAAAAGGTATTTTTTCAACACCCAATACAAGTGCAGATTTATGAGTGAATCCAGAGTTGTTGTTTTCTGCAATTACTAAAGAGGAATTGTACGACTCGTACCAACGTCCGTTTCTACCTAATTTACTTGCACTACTATTTGGTTCATTAAAAAAACGATGAGTAGATGCGCCTATGTACAAAGCAGCTCCGCCCCATTCTTTTGTACCGTCAATTAAAGCATCATAAATACTTGAATAGAAAAACTCATCTTCATTTATTGAAGAAAAGTTGTAATTTCTTATGGCTGTCTCTGGCGCAAGAACAAACAAAGTACTGTCTGTAGTTTCTTCTTTAGCTAAAGAAATAATTTTCTCTATTTGATTGGAAACGGGCACAGTAAATTTCTCTGTATATGCCTCGAAATTCGGTTGTACAGCAACTATTTCTGCAGGATTGTCTTTATCTTCAAAAGTAAAATACGACCAAATAGAAAGAGAAGCCGGCAAAACAATAAACAAAGAAAAAATCCAGATTATTGGAGTTTGAATGCGCCATGTTTCTTTCTTGAAGAACACATTAGAAAATACTTTAAAGCCAATCATATTAACGAGTAACACCCAAAGTGTTCCTCCAAGAACTCCTAAATAGCTGTACCATTGAATAATTTCTGGCCATGTACTAAATACGTTTCCAAAATTTAACCAAGGGTAACTTAACTCCCAATGATAGTGGAAGAACTCAAAAGCAATCCAATAAATTACTAGGCCAACATAGCCTTCTTTTTGACCGATATACCTTTTTGTCCAAACAAAAAATTGAAAAAAAACAGCCATCAAAAATCCATTTAAAAAGAACGCCATCAGCGCTCCACCCGCACTCGCATTCCAAATCCACCACGTAGAAATTAGGTTGTAGATTGTAAAAGAAATATAGGCGTGTACAAATACTTTTCTTGGTCTATACTTCTTTAAATAAATATAATGCTCTAAGAAAAGTAAAGGAATTAAAGCTACAAAAATTAAAGGTGTAACACCTCCAGTAAAAGGAAATGATAGTCCTAGTAAAACTCCGCTAAGTATGCTTAAACTGTACCTTTTTGTTTTAGATAAATCCATGTGGTAAAATTAAGATTTGTTTTATTCGAAAACAACGTCAATTTCCAGAAAAAAAGCACAAGCGATACAACAGACAATCATACAAGAAGTAAATCGTTACAATTTGTTAAAATTCTTTATAATTTATCCTAACTAAGACTAAACCTTTCGCTTAAACGTTTGTTGATTATGAACAAAGACAATTGATATGAAAAAAGAAAAGCTTATCGCTGCATATATCGACTTCGTTTTGTCTAACGGAAGAGAGCCACATTCTGTTTATGAGTTAACAAAGTCTATCAAAAAGGAAGAAGCAGATTTTTACACTGTAGCCAACAGCATTCAACAATTACGCAAAGAAATCTTGGTAGAATATGCAAACAAAACACTCTCAGATTTAGATGCAGATAAAGACTACGAAACATTTAGCTCTAGAGAAAAGTTATTGGCCTTATTTTTTACATTGTTTGAGAATTTCAAACAAAACAGAAGTTATTTGATTGAAAAATACCAAAAAATAGAGGTCAAAGATCTTGGAAACGCAAAATCAGATTGGAATCTCTTCTTTAATCAATTTCAAGCAAGAGCAGAAGCAATATTAGCCGAAGGTAAAAATACCGAAGAAATAAAAGATAGACCTTACATAGGAGAACACTACGCAAAAGGATTTAAAATTGTATTTACGTATGTTTTTAGAGTTTGGTTAAAAGATGAATCTTCTGAATTTTCTACCACAGATGCTGCCATTGAAAAATCTGTAAACTTGGCTTTTGACATGTTAGGTCAGAGTCCGTTAGACTCTCTTATCGATTTCGGAAAATTTGCACTCAAGACCAAAGTAATGTAATGAGTAAAGACGAAAAGCAAAATAAAATTCCTACTTCAAAGGTAAAACGCGCAGCCAAAATTATGGGTGCAAGCGCCAAAGTAGGTGGTAACTACGTAAAGTATTATGCAAAAAAAGTAGTAAATCCGTCTACAAGCAAAGATAGTTTGCATAAAGACAATGCTGAAGATATCTATAAATCGTTATCCGAATTAAAAGGAAGTGCTTTGAAGGTAGCACAGATGATGAGTATGGATAATCAAATGTTGCCGCAGGCGTACCAAGATAAATTCTCTATGGCTCAATATTCTGCGCCAGCCTTAAGTTTTCCGCTTATTTCTAAAACATTTGTGCAACAACTTGGTAAAAAACCACACGAAATATTCGATGATTTTTCTAAAGATGCAGTTAATGCAGCTTCTATAGGCCAAGTGCATAAAGCGAAGATAGATGAAAAAATATTTGCAGTAAAAATACAATACCCAGGTGTAGCAGATGCAATTAGTTCTGATTTAAAACTTGTAAAGCCCTTAGCCGGAAAGCTTTTAAATATGAAAAGTGCAGACATGGAAATGTATATGTCTGAAGTAGAATCTAAAATGATAGAAGAAACAGATTATGCGTTAGAATTAAAACGCTCTACGTTTATTTCTGAGAAGTGTGCTTTTATTCCAAATTTAAGATTCCCGAACTATTACGAATCTTATTCTTCTGGTCGTGTTTTAACAATGGATTGGTTAGACGGAAAAATGTTTCCTGATTTTATCAAGACAAATCCAACACAAGAGGTTCGAAATGCGATAGGACAAGCCATGTGGGATTTCTTTCTCTATCAGATGAAAGAACTTAGAATGGTACATGCAGACCCACATCCGGGAAATTTCATTGTAGATAATGAGAACAATTTATGCGTTTTAGACTTTGGATGTGTGAAAGAAATACCCGAAGATTTTTTCAATAATTATTTTCAGTTGTTGCGTCCTGATATTCTAAAAAAACCAGATTTACTCAATAGCGTTTATGAAAATATGGATTTTTTCAGGCCTGATGATACAGAGAAACAAAAGGAAAAACTAAAAGCGATGTTTCAAGAAATAATAGGACTCTTAGCCAAGCCTTTTCACACAGAAAATTTTGATTTTGGTGATAACGCATACTTTACTAAAATATACAGCATGGGCGAAGGTTTTTCAAAAGATAAAGAATTTAGAAAAATGAACAATGCACGTGGAAGTCGACACGCAATATACGTTATGCGTACATTTTTCGGACTTTATAGTCTTTTAAACCAGCTACAAGCAAAGGTAAACATGAATTATCAGTTGTATTGATCTTTTTAAATAAACTAAAAACGCTTTTTTCATCTTGACAAAAGCGTTTTTTTATGCTTACTAATTTTTAATCAAGCACTAGAATTTACTAATAACAATGTGAGGTGTATAAAAAACACTAAACTAAAGAAAAGAAGCGCGGGTTATAGTTACCTTTATTTAGCATAACGGTTAAAGCACATGAAACTAAAGACAAAACAAACGGTTGAAGAAATCGCAGCGCTCATCGATGGAAATATTATAGGTGATCAAAAACAAATTGTATCAGGTATCAATGAAATTCATCGCGTTGAAAAAGGAGATTTAGTATTTGTAGATCATCCTAAATACTACAAAAAAGCCTTAACTAGTGCTGCTACAATTATTTTAATTGACACCGCCGAAGTAGAGGTTCCGGAAGGAAAAGTTTTAATCGTTGTAGAAAAACCTTTTGACGCTTACAATAAACTCACTAAACATTTTTCTCCCTTTATAGCTCCCACAGGAAACATAGGAAAAAATACAACTGTAGATGCATCCGCTCTTATTTTTCCTAATGTATTTATAGGAAATAATGTAACTATAGGTGCAAATGTTGTTTTACATGCAGGTTGTGTAATCATGGATAATACAACACTTGAGGAAAATGTAATTATTGGTGCTAATACAGTGGTTGGCCATTACGCTTTCTATTACAAAAAGAAAGAAGATGGATATCACAGAATGCATTCTTGTGGTGGAGTTTTAATAAAGAAAAATGCAGAAATTGGTGCTTTATGCACAATAGACGCGGGAGTTTCTGCCATCACAACCATTGGTATAGGAACAAAACTAGACAACCAAGTACATATTGGACATGATACAATAATTGGTGATTACTGTTTGTTTGCTGCAAATGTTGGCGTTGCTGGATGTGTAACAATCGAAAATAAAGTAACACTTTGGGGGCAAGTTGGATGCGCAAGTGATGTAGTACTTGGAGAAGGATGTACAGTTATGGCGCAATCTGGTATCGGAAAAAGTCTAGAACCGGGTAAATCTTATTTTGGCACTCCATGTAAAGAAGTGAGAAGTGCTTACAGAGAATTAGCAGCACTTAAAAAACTACCAGAAATTCTTGAGACGCTTTAGTAATGGAAGATCAGTTTATTACAGCATTAGAAAAAAATATTAAGCTAAAAGATTTTAAGCTCAACTCACTATTAGAAATCACCAATAGTATAAATAGCAATTCTTCTGTAGAAAACTTACTTCGTATTTATGAATTTATTCTTAGTGAGCAGTTAGGTTTTGAAAAGTTTATGCTTTTCAACAAACAAGAAAACTGGAAAAGTATTTTAAAAAAAGGTTTCAAAGGTAAAGCGAAAGAAATTGATGTTGAGAGAGACTTAATCCGATTCAAAGAAATAACAGTTATTGAATCTTCACATTTACCTATTCTAAATCAATTTGATGTAGTAGTTCCTATCTTTCATAAAAATAAAGCGCTTGCTTATCTTTTGATTTCAGGAATTGAAGTGAAAACTCTAAAGCATTCAAGTAAATTAGACAATCTCTCTTTTATACAAACTTTAACCAATATAATTATAGTTGCCATTGAAAATAAAAGAATGGCAAAAGAAGCGCTGCAACAAGAAAGAATTAAAAAAGAGTTAGAAGTTGCTTCTGAAATGCAAAAACTTCTTTTTCCATCAGACCTACCTTCTGATAAACGTTTAGATTTAGCTGCCGTTTATAAAGCTAGGCATGAAGTTGGAGGAGATTACTATGACTTTATCCCAATTTCTGATGATGAGTTTCTAATTTGTATTGCCGATGTTTCTGGGAAAGGAATAAGCGCAGCAATGTTGATGGCTAATTTTCAGGCAACGTTAAGAACCTTATTAAATTACCAATCCTTTGAGCTAGAATTTTTAGTAGAAGAATTGAACAAGAAAGTAATGAAAAGTGCTAAAGGCGAAAAATTTATTACATTTTTCGTTGCTACATACAACTCAACTACGCGCAAGTTAAAGTACATTAATGCAGGACATAATCATCCTATTCTTACCAACGGAAACAAAGTAAAAAACCTGGATAAAGGTTGTATAGGATTGGGTATGCTTAACGAAATTCCTTTTATGGATTCGGAAACAATAGAGATAAAACCGAATACAACTATTATTTTGTATACAGATGGAGTTGTTGAACTAGAAAATGAACGCGGAGAACAGTTTGAAACAGATCGTTTAGAAAAAATTATAAAGACTTTCTATCCTCTGAACATGGAAGATTTAAATAATCTTATTTTTTCTAAATTGGACGAATTCAGAGGTAAATCTAGCTATGTAGACGATACTGCTATTTTTGGTTGTAGAATATTCTAACGTGTAACAACAAAAGTTGTAGTTACGTAATCCGGAATTTTTGGAGTTAACACCCAGTTTTGAGTAGATACTGTAAAATCACAATCCTCACATTCATTTATTCTTAAAGAGTAAACTGCTGTACTGTCATCCAAATTAATATCTAAAGTTCTATTAAATGTTGCACTGCAAGTAGTAGATGTATTTATACCTAATAAAGAATAGTTTGTAAAGTCGATTTCGTCGTAAGTCATACCGTTATCAAAAGAAACAACTACAGACTCATACAGACTGTTTGTAAGAGAGTCATCAATAAGAATCTCATCAAAGTCAGTAATCGAACTTTGTAGCTCTTTTAAAACTACGTGATCTAAAATTTCGCCAGCTTGGGAGTTGTCTGGAAGTTCACATTTCTCACATCCAATCAAAAATAACGCAGCAGTAGTAACCAAAAGGCCAAGTGTAAATATTCTTTTCATAGAACAAATATAATAGAAATTAATTATATTTTTTTACGTAATTCAAAATTTTGACCTAAGTACACTTTTCGAACTTGCTCATCTTCAGCGAGTTCTTCTGCAGTACCCGATTTTAATATTTTTCCTTCAAAAAGAAGGTAGGCTCTATCTGTAATTGATAACGTTTCTTGCACATTATGATCTGTAATTAATATACCAATATTTCGTTTTTTTAATTCAGAAACGATGTATTGAATGTCTTCCACAGCAATTGGATCGACGCCGGCAAACGGTTCGTCTAACAATACAAATTTTGGATCTGTAGCCAAAGCTCTTGCAATTTCAGTTCTTCTTTTTTCACCTCCAGAAAGTCGTGACCCCAAATTTTTTCTAACATGACCAAGGCTAAACTCATCAATCAAACGCTCTAATTTTGCTTTTCTTTCTACTTTAGATAAGTCGGTCATCTCCAAAATTGCCATAATGTTATCCTCTACACTTAACTTTCTAAATACAGAAACTTCTTGAGGCAAATATCCAAGACCCAGCTGAGATCTTTTGTACATAGGTAATTTGGTAATTTCTTTATTATCAAGAAAAACTTTACCTGAGTCTGGTTTAACTAAACCAACTATCATATAAAACGACGTTGTTTTTCCGGCTCCATTTGGTCCAAGAAGACCAACTATCTCTCCTTGATTCACTTCAACGGTTACACCCTTAACTACTTCTCGTCCTTTATAACTCTTCTTAATTTCAGTGGTGTATAGTTTCATGATTTACAAAGTTAAAAAGTTACTACAAATTTAGCTCTAATTGTGAAAGGACTTTCTCCTGGCTCGAGATGAGTTAACCTCCAAATCGCATCTATTCTTCCTACGCGGAAAATATTTTCAACTCCAATACCCGTTTCCATGTACGGTATATTTCCAAATGTTTTTATGGCTTGAGGTAATAACATTTCTTCTTTGTGTCTATCCGATATTGTACCATAAACAGTTCTAAAATTAGTTACGAGTCGCAATTTAAACGTATTAATTAAAGGTATTCTATCTAGTAAAAGTCCATTCCAATGATGCTCTATATGCGCACCAACGTATTGATCTGATACAAACTCAAAAAAGCGCATTTTATTGTATGCAGCCGTTTGCAACCATAAACTCTGACTACCTTCATGAACTTTTAAGAAAGGATATGCTGCCGAGCCAAAAATATATCCACCGTATAAATTATACATTAACCTGCCAAAAATTCCAATTTTAGGATTATGCGTAACCTGCGCTTCAAACTTCTGATAATCATAATTAGAACCTAAAACACCTTTTAATCCAAAGATAGCTTGTAGCGAAAATATTGGCCATTTACTTCCTAAAGATTTTCTATCAAATGCTCCACTTAAAAACTCTTCATTCTTACCGTATCTCAACTTCACTAGCAATTCTGATGTTCTAATATCTTCTATGTTTACAATCTCCCCCTCACTGTTCTCTCTTTGATAAATTGCCAAACCAAGTGGAGTAAATTCTTTCCATTCAAAACCAGAAGTTATAATCAAATCTTTACCAATATCCTTTTCTAAATTTACGCCCAACTTCTCTACAAAGGTTAACTTATCTAATGGACCCGTTCGAAGTAATGTTCCAAAGGTAGCTCCAACTTCGGCTGCTGTGGGTGCTTGACCGAGCTGCTCTATATCTTTTTGATAATAAAGCGCAAGCATTCCCCTTTTTTTAGGAGTTATATTATAGCGTATTTTTCCTCCGTATTTAAAATTTTGATCTCTATAACCATATGCTAACTTCGTTGAAAACTCTATTCTTCTACTAAATTTATTGGATGTTCTTAATTCTATTTGATTTCGAATCCCTTCCACACCATTATAACTTACTAAAGTTTGGTAATTACCAATTTCTATTTTTCCAACAGGATAATAACCTGTAGAAAACATGTAAACAACATTTTTGGCTAGTTTAAAGAAACCTACATTATTTAAAGAATCAATCATCTCGCCTATGCCTTCTTCAGTATTAGAGAGCTGCGTATGTCTATTCTCTTTCCAATAATCAGCTGTTCGTTTTTCTGCATCTTCGAGCACTTGCACGTTATCAGCTGTTTGATAAAAATCTTCTGGATGCGGTGAATTAATTATAAATTTAGTTCTTGTTGCGTATTTTCTAGCGTAAAAACCAAAGGTTTTAGTTCCCTTAGTTACGTTTAAATCTGCCACCAATTTATCTTTCGTTAACATCCAAACTTCTTTTTCTACTAAAGCAAACTCTTGTTCTAATAGGAAATCATTTATGAAATTAATATTTGCTTTTTCGGGCACGCTTGCCGACCATTTTTTTACCGCATATGTAGTATCGTGTATCCACATCTCTCCCAAAAAGACAAGATCTCCTTTTCGTTTAGGCGCGAAACGCAGTTTATAGCACCATTGGTTATCAATAAAACTACTGTCCTCTAAATAAAACTTATAAAATGAAAAGGCGAAAGGACTAATTGGACTCACAAAGGTTCTTCCAAACATAGAAATAGTATTGTCGTAGACATTAATGTCTTGATACATATCTCCAGTGAATTGACTTAACTCTAAATTATCTACTCCTGTAACCCTGCTTGCCTTAACAACTTCCTTTCGTTTTTTAGGATTAGTTCTATAATAAAAATCTGATAGCGATTCTGATAATATTAATGGAAGAATTTTTCCAGTAGTATCATTATTGATATACGCATCAAGCGCACTCAATTTTTGAATAACCTTTCTATCTTCAAATTTATCTCCGATATTATTTAAATCTAACTGAAGCTTGTTGTAGACCTCAAACTCGTAAGCTTCTAGCTTTTCTTTGTTATTTATTGGCTTATTTTTTACTATCCTTTTATGAAGCCGTTGAGAAGGTGTTTCATCAGGAGCTTCTACAACAACCATTTCCATGGCTTGAATGGAAGTTTCTAACTTCAAATAAATTTGAAACACCTGTTTTTTTTTGGTTTGATGAACATCAACAAAAACAAGGGTGTCATTATAATCTGCTGCCCGAAAAACTAAAGAATCAGAAACATAGTAACTTTTAATTGAAAAATTTCCTTCAAAATCCGTTTCTGTACCCGTTTTCGTTCCTTGAAAAAATACTTTAACAAAAGGCAAAGGTTCTGACGTCTGTGCATCAAGTACTACCCCTTCAACTTCTACAGTTTGTGCTGTAGTGTAGAACGTTAAAAGTAGCAATATAGTTATGCAGTAATGTTTAAGCATTTGAGTGCTAAATGTACGAAGAGAAAAGTTAATGAAGCTCAGAAATTAAATAAATGTAGCTGTTTAAAGTGCATTAGAGAATTTGTTTCCCTGAAGGTTATTTCAATTCTGCTTTAATTCTTTGCTTTTCCACTCTGGCAGAAAGTAAAATCCCTATTTCATAGAGTATAATAATAGGAATAGATACTATGATTTGTGATATGAAATCTGGAGGTGTAATAATTGCACTCAGAATTAAAACGCCAACAATGGAATGCTTTCTATATTTTCTTAAAAATCCGGGCGTCATAATTCCTATTTTAGAAAGTACATAGATTAAAATAGGTAGTAAAAAAAGTAACCCTGTATAGAAAACAGAACTTGTAATTAGTCCTATGTAATTGTCTATTCCAATGTTGTTTTCAATTTTATCAGAAATTTGGTAAGCACCAAAAAACTGTACACATAATGGAGCAACTACAAAATAACCAAACAATACACCAAGAAAGAAAAGTACAGATACATAAAATACAATCCCGCGCATCATACTCACCTCTGTTTGTCTTAAACCTGGTTTTACAAATGCCCATAATTGATAAAAAACGAACGGAAAAGCAATAATAAAACCACCAAGAATTGACATTATTAAAGAGTAAGTAAACTGAGTTGCCATTTTAAAACTCTTCAGTTCTACTTTAATCTCATCAATACACATTCCAAAATAATTACACATCATTTGGAAAGAAATGAAGTCTTTATCCATCATGGCAATGAAAATATTGTCCATTATCCATTCTAAAAAGAAAAATAGGCCAACTGCAACAATTACTATTGCTATAACTGATTTTACTATCCTCCATCTCAATTCTTCAAGATGGTCTAAGAAAGACATTTCTTTATTCTCGTCCATTTGGTGTAAAATTAACGATTCTATTTGTGATAGCTTAGTAATTAAAAATAGGATTGTTTGTTTTTTCTATCCCAATTTTTGTTTCAGAACCATGTCCGCAACAAACAATTGTTTCTTCTGGCAAAGTAAACAGCGTTTCGGTAATCGATTTTTTAAGCGTTGCCGTATCTCCGCCTGGCAAATCTGTTCTACCAAAACTTCCTTGAAACAGCACATCTCCATTAAAAAGTATGTGGTTTTCTTTGTTGTAAAAGACGACATGACCAGGTGCGTGTCCGGGTGTAAAAAGCACTTCAAACTTTAAGTTTCCAAAAATTAGAACTTCTTTATCTTTTAAATAAAAGTCGGGTTGTGGTGGAGAAACAAACGCATCCAAACCATACATTTCTGCAGATCTATCTGCCATAGATAAAGTAGGTAAATCTTTTTCGTGCAAATAAAACGGAACAGATAATAAATTCTTCACATAAGATACACCTGCAATATGATCCAAGTGCGCGTGCGTATTTAATATTGCTTTCAGTTCAATTTTTTCTTCTTCTAAAAATGACTTCAAAAGATCGTTTTCTTCTCTAAAATAATTCCCTGGATCTATGATAACACCCACGTTATTCTCATCGTAAACAACAAATGTATTTTCTTGTAAAGGGTTAAACGTAAATTTCTGAACCTTCATACTCGTATTTTCCCGCAAAATTAATATAACTTTAGCGTTACAGAAGTTTACTTCACGTATAATGATAAGCAAAATGACAATAACAACAATATTAGGTTTATTAGCCGTTGGGGTTTTAGCTGGAATTCTTTCAGGTTTCGTAGGTATTGGCGGTGGCATATTAATAGTACCTGCCTTAGTATATATGTTTGGTTTAACTCAATTTATGGCACAAGGTACTAGTCTATTCTTAATGCTACCTCCAATTGGAATATTGGCTTTTATAAATTATTACAAGGCAGGAAATGTAAATATTTCTTATGGTATTTTAATCGCAATTGCTTTTATTGTTGGAGGTTATCTCGGAAGTAAACTCGCTTTAAGAATGAATGAAAATGTAGTCAAAATTATTTTTGGCGCCATTATGGCCTATGTTGCTTTTAAAATGATGTATTCTGGAATTAACACCTTGAAAAATGAATCCTGAAATTATAGAAATTGTACGTAAAGAAAGTAATGCGCTGTTTCAAGAAGTTAATGAAATTAGAAAGCATCTCCACCGCAACCCAGAACTCTCTTACGAAGAGCATGAAACCATGAAGTTTGTTGCAAGTAAACTTTCTGATTACGGTATAACCTATACTTCTGAGGTTGCTAAGACAGGAATTGTTGCTTTAATCCATGGAAAACAGCATACAAATAGTGATAGTTGTATTGGGTTACGAGCAGACTTAGACGCACTTCCAATTTTAGAAGAAAATACAACTGATTATATATCAAAAAATAAAGGTGTGATGCATGCATGTGGACACGATGTTCATACAGCAATTCTTTTAGGAACAGCTAAAATTCTACATAACTTAAGAAATCAATTGCCTCAACCTGTTAAGCTCATCTTTCAACCTGGAGAAGAAAAAAATCCTGGTGGTGCAAGTTTGATGATAAAAGCTGGTGTTTTAGAAAATCCAAAAGTACAAGAAATGTACGCCTTACACGTATTTCCAGACTTACCAGCTGGTGAAGTAGGATTTAAAGAAGGGCTTTACATGGCATCTTGTGATGAAATTTATATAGATATTGAAGGTATAGGTGGACATGCAGCAACTCCTCATAAAACAGTAGATAGTATACTTATTGGAGCTGAAATTGTAACTTCTTTGCAACAAATTGTAAGTAGAAAGTGTGATCCAACAATTCCTTGCGTACTTTCTTTTGGACATTTCGAAGCACTAGGAGCTACCAATGTTATTCCTTCTCACGCACATTTAAAAGGAACATTTAGAACCATGAATGAATCTTGGCGTGCAGAAGCGTTGGAGCAAATCGTTCATCAAGCAGAAAAAATAGCTCTAGCTCATGGCGGAAAAGCAACAGTTACGATTAGTAAAGGTTATCCATTTTTAGAAAACGATACAACACTAACTCAAACGATAAGAAAAAAAGCAGTTGATTTACTTGGGAGTGAAAATGTACATGAACTTCCACTAAGATTAACTTCAGAAGATTTCTCTTTTTATTCACAAACTATTCCGACATGTTTTTTTAGATTAGGAGTAAGAAATGAAGAAAAAGGAATAGTACATGGCGTTCATCATCCTCGCTTTGACATTGACGAAAAAGCATTAATCACAGGAATGCAAATGATGAGTCTGGCCGTTTTCAAATAAACATTAATTCTTGCTTTTATAGAAACTAATTTTTTAAAGCGAGAGCATCTAGATTATTCCAAAATTTAGTGTGTGCCTTTGTTCTTCTATTTTCAAAGACAAAAGTATATTCATTAAAACACAACCGACAACTCAACTCTTGTTTCTGAACAATTAAATTTGAATAAGGAAATACGGCGATAAAATCGTTCGACTCATTTTTCAAATACAGCAAAATACCCTTCGGTCGTAACTCTATATTTACTAATTTTCTATCAGATGATTTTTTGAAATAAGGCAGTACGGCGTCACTACAATTTTCTACATATAGTTTTGGAGAACCATTTCCTCCCATTTTAATTTTTTCAAAAAAAGTAAATGCCTTTCCTACTCTAGTTTCGATTTCGTGTTGCACTTTTCTATCTGTACCGTTGTATGTGAATACCACTTGCATGTAGTATAAACAGTTTTCTCTACAAAATGTTGAAAAATAAGAACATAAAAAAAGGCGAACCAAATGGTTCGCCTTTTTGAGAAAATCTGATCAACTTATTTTACAATTGCAGTAAAAGAAGCGTTCTCTAAATATTTCATAAACTCTCTGTCTTCAGACGCCATTTTCTTGTATGAACCGTCTTGAGCAAAAGCATTCTTTAAGTTATCAATGATATCACCTAAGTTATCTTTACGTGCACCAGCAATAGCTTTAAGGTAATAACCTTGAGCTGTTTCTTTATCTGCAGAAGCATCTATTGTACTAACCGCTGCAGAACTATTGTTACTTAATAACTGCGCCAATGCTTTGTTGTAAGTAGATTCTGAACCGAAGTTAGAAACTGCAGCATCGTAATCACCGTCTTGAATTGCTAAAATTCCATTGTTGTAACCTACTTCAGTTCCTGCTCCAGAAGCTCCAGCTAATAATGCTTTTGCTTTTGTTCTGTCTCCTGCAACTCCAGCAACAGCAGCTAGGTTGTTTAAAGAAATAACATTTTCTTGTAAGTTATTTGCTTTTTCAAAAGCTACTTTTGCTTCAGCCATTTTATTCTGCATGTACAATACAGCACCAACATTGTTATGTGTTCTGTAGTCATTTGAGAATAATCTAGCAGATTCTTTATAAAGTCTTAACTTCTCGTTTAAATCATCTGTAAGTGTTGCCGTAAACAAAATCTCTTCAACTGTTAACGTATCAATATTAGATTTAGAAAGAGCTTTCAACTCCTCATCAGAGTAACCTGTCTTATCGTAAACAACATTAATTTCTGTTCTTCTCTGCTTTGGAAAAACGTTCTTATCTAAAGTTGTAAATGTTTTTCCTAAGTTTTTGATTTCTTGCTCTCTTTGAGAAGGATCTTTAATTGTTTCAAGAATTCTTAAAACTAATTGCTTGTCAGAATCAGAAATATCAGTAGCTGTTTCTAAGGCAGCTTTAAAACCATCAAAATCTTCTCCACTTCCTGCAACTGAAAAAGATGCTTCGTTTTGAGCCATTTCGTTTGCTATTTTCTTACCTGCAGCCATTTTCATAATTGCAGCTTTAGCAGCAGTTGCTCTGTCAGTAGATAAATTACTGTTTTTAGCAACTTCACCTTCAATAGAAGCAAAACCTGTTAAGTTAATTGCTTTCAACGTAAGTTTTGGATTCATTTGCTCTTCTGCTAACCACGCACCTAAATCAACCATATCTTGATCTTTAAGCTCTGCAGTACGCACTTCTGAACGTCCTTTTAAAAAGTTAATAGCAGCAGAGTAATTCTGCTCTGTTACGCGCATAAATTTATCTTGCGCATAAACTACTCTAAAATCTTTATTTACTAATAAAGGAGTAACAATAGTTGCGTCTGCAATTTTTGTTTTCTCCATTTCAGCTTTTTCTTTATCACCTTTAAATACTTTACCAGTTACGTCTAAAGAAGTAACTTTCATATTTGGTGTGTAAGCAACTACATCTTCGTATACTACCGTACCACCAGTTTTATACTGAACAACTGTTCCATTAGCAGTAGCTTTCTCGCCAACTACAGTGATTGGTGTCAAAGCAGTTTCTCCTAACATTGGAGTAATTTCTGCATATGCCTTTTTATTGATTCCTTTTTCTGGGAATTTAACACTTACTTTAACGCGTACACTATCTCCGTGCATCTCTAATGGATCCGGAGTTACGGTGTAGTCTAATTCTTTAATTAAGTCACAACCCGTAGTCATAACACCGGCGATTGCCATTAAAGCTAAACCTTTGATACCTTTGTTTTTCATTATAACTGATTAATTCGTTCTGTTTTAATATGCAATAATAAGTATTTTTTTACCTACAATAAAATCGCGTTACATATTTATTCGAAAAATGAGCTATAATTTAGATTTTAGTAACTTCACTTGAATCATCCGAATCCTTTAATAGTTGCGCAACACTTTTTTTCTTATTTGGATCTATCCAAAATGAAGCCAGCTCGTTTAATGGTACAAGCACAAAATTTCTATCGTACATTCTAGGGTGTGGAATTTGCAAACGCTTTTCGTTCATGATCGCATCTCCAAAATAAATTATATCTATATCAATCGGGCGAGAAGTATATCCACCTCCCACTCTAATACGTCCCAAATCTTTCTCTATTCCATTTATAAAGTCAAGTAACTCAAATGCGCTTAAGTGAGTTTGAGTTCTACAAACGCAATTTACAAAATCTAAATTGGCTTCAAAACCCCAAGGAGGTGTTGAGTAAAATGAAGAACATTGCACCTTACTACTCGAAATAGTTTCTATTTCACGAATAGCAATTTTTAATAAATCAACAGAATTTTCATGGTTTCCTCCAAGACTAAAAAAAACGGTATGTATCATTTAAGTCAGACTATATATTTTAGTACACAACTAATTTTCTCCTGAAAAGAAATCTAGAGAAGTACAAAACTATACACTAAATTTGACTTTTGTACTTAATTAATGACTATGAAGATAAAAAAAATCAGTTTTGGTAGAATTTTCTGGCCTAGCTTATTAGCCAGCAGTATTGTAGCTCTTATTATAGCGCTTGTAACCGTTTTACTAATAGGCGGACTTTTTCCTGACAAACCAGAATACTCTGTAAAAACCAATTCTATCTTGCATATGCAGCTGAATGGAAACATAAGAGAAAACAGTAAAATTGAAATTAATCCGGGTTCTTTAACAATCAATCATACCATTGGTTTAGCAGACGTGCTCTATGGGATTAAAAAAGCAAAAGAAGACCAAAATATCAAAGGAATTTTTCTTGAAGTAGATAATTTATCTTGCGGATATGCCAGTGCTTCTGAAATCAGAAAAGCTTTAAACGACTTTCAAAACAGCGGAAAGTTCATTCAAGCCTACAATAAAGGCGAAGTAATTACATTAAAAGAGTACTACCTCTCATCTGTAGCAAGTAGCAACTATGGGTTTCCTTCATCTATGATGGAGTTTGGGGGTTTGGGTGCCGAGCTAATGTATTATAAAAATATGCTAGATAAACTGGATGTTGAAATGCAAGTAATTCGCGGTAAAAACAACGATTTTAAATCTGCAGTAGAACCTTACTTTAGAAACAATATGAGCGATAGTTCGCGACTTCAAACAGAAACATTTTTAAGTGGAATTTGGAAAGAAATTAAAGCAGAGATTTCCAATTCTAGATCAATAGCGCCAACACAACTAGATAAAATAGCAGACAGCACCTTTGTTAGAAGAGCTTCTGATGCAGTAAAATACAAATTATTAGATGGTATAAAGTATAGAGATGAAGTCCTACAAGATTTAGCTACCAGAGTATCACTAAACGATGTTGAAGACCTTAGTTTAGTAAAATTTGATGAGTATGCTAAAAAGAAATTTTATGCTAAACAGACTATAAACAGAGCTAAAAAAGCAAATGTTGCCGTTATTTTAGCAGAAGGAGAAATAGCTACAACAGGAGCAGAATTCTCTTCTAACGAAATTGTTAAACTTTTTATAAAAGTAAGATTAAATGATGATATAGAGACCGTTATATTTAGAGTTA
>JBMYYC010000021.1:0-34974 GCA_049609045.1 Lishizhenia sp.
CCATTGATCGTCATGGAGACCGAGGTCGACGGCGAGCTGAGATCAAAACCTTGATACAAGGCTTTCATGTCTTCTAGGTGAGCGATGCTCACGCCGGATTCACCAACCTTGCCATAAATATCCGGACGGTGATCAGGGTCATTTCCATAAAGGGTAACAGAATCAAATGCAGTAGATAAACGTGCAGCTGGCATTCCTGCGCTCACATAGTGGAAACGCTTGTTTGTACGTTCTGGACCACCTTCTCCGGCAAACATTCTTGATGGATCTTCTCCAGTTCTTTTAAATGGATATAATCCTGAAGCATACGGAAATTCTCCAGGTACGTTCTCTTGTAAACACCATCCTAAAATATCTCCCCAAGCTGCATACTTTGGCAAAGAAACCTTTGGTATTTGTGTATGAGAAAGTGATTCTGAATGTGTTTTTATATTTATCTCTTTGTCTCTTACTTTAAAAGAATAAACAGGCTGCTTGTATTTGTTTACTTTATCTGCCCAGCCTGTAATTACTTCCCAATTGTAAGGATCTAAATCCATTTTGGTTCTATCAAACTGACCCACCAATAGTTTTAAGAAATCTTTGTCCTCTGCTTTTACATTTGAAAGAGAAGCTGTATCAATTCCTGCTTTATCTAAAACAGGCGCTTGATTTACTATCGTTTCTATCGTTTTGTAAATTCCATATAATTTTTGGGCAACTTCTTGCTGAGTAGCAGCTTTAGCATCATACGCTCTGTTGCTTTCAGAAATTTCTGATAAATAACGTGTTCTGTTTGGCGGAATCACAAAAATCTTCTCACTCATTTCTTTCGAAATATGGAAATCAGATTTTAAATCTGCATTTGTTTTCTCTACCAACTTATCCATGATTGCTTTGTAGAGCGTATTCATTCCTGGATCGTTGAATTGAGAAGCGATTGTACCAAAAACGGGCAAATCATCTTGGTGCGTGTCCCACAAATTATGGTTGCGCATATATTGTTTCTTCACATCTCTTAGTGCATCTAAAGAACCGCGTTTGTCAAACTTGTTAATCGCAACTAAATCTGCGAAATCTAACATATCAATCTTCTCCAATTGCGTAGCAGCACCAAATTCTGGCGTCATTACATACAAAGAAGTATCAGAATGTTCTAAAATCTCTGTATCGGATTGACCAATACCAGAAGTCTCTAAAATAATTAAATCAAATTCTGCAGCTTTTAAAACTTCAACAGCTTCGTTTACATATTTAGAAAGTGCGAGGTTAGATTGTCGCGTAGCCAACGAACGCATATACACACGTTTGTTGTTAATTGCGTTCATTCTAATTCTATCTCCTAAAAGTGCTCCGCCTGTTTTTCTTTTTGACGGATCTACAGATATTAATCCGATTGTTTTCTCTGGAAAATCAATCAAAAATCTTCTTACTAATTCATCTACTAGAGAAGATTTACCTGCTCCTCCAGTTCCTGTGATTCCAAGAACTGGTGTTTGTGCCGTTTTATTTTTTTCGTGAATTTTATCCAGTGTTTCTTTTGCTACTTCTGGGAAATTCTCTGCAGCAGAAATAACTCTTGCAATAGAACCAATTTCTTTCTCGGCAAGATGGTTAAATTGACCGTTTAAACTATCTCCGATAGGATAATCTGCCTGCATCACAAGATCATTTATCATTCCTTGCAAGCCTAATTCTCTCCCATCATCCGGAGAATAAATACGCGTGATACCATAATCCATCAACTCTTTAATTTCTGAAGGAAGAATTACTCCTCCTCCTCCACCGAAGATTTTAATGTGACCGGCACCGCGTTCTTTCAACAAATCATACATGTACTTAAAATACTCATTGTGTCCACCTTGATAAGAAGTAATTGCAATTGCATTTGCATCTTCTTGGATCGCACAATTCACCACTTCGTCTACACTTCTGTCATGCCCTAAATGAATTACCTCCACACCTGTAGTTTGAATAATTCTTCGCATGATGTTAATTGCAGCGTCGTGACCATCAAATAAGGCAGCAGCCGTAACTATTCTAACTTTATTTTTTGGTTTGTATGTTTCTACTTGTTCCATGTTTATTTTCGATAAATGTGAGGCAAAAATACGAAATCTGAGGCTATCTCAAACCATTATATTGCCAACAATACAAGTAAGTTTTTAATATTTTGTAGACAATCTTATCTATTTTAATGTAGATAAAAAAGTAAATTTAGCGCTTATGCAGATTTTCAATTCGATAGGCTCATTTTTCAAAGCGAAAAACCAACCTCAAATTTTGGTGGTTTTACTGTTTGTTGTATTCGCATTAATGTTAGTGATAGAAAACATTAACGGCAGGTTTTGGCACAATGATTTTAAGGTGATGTATTCTGCCTCAGAAGCTTTTTTTAACGGTGAGCAAGTCTATGGGAAGTCGTTTGGATTAAGTACTGGTTTTTATAAGTATTCGCCAGAAAGCTTGTGGTTGTTTGCACCTTATCTGCTTTTCACATTTAAGGTTGCAGCAGTGTTACATTACGCAGTAATACTGATGTGTACCATTGGATTATTCTTAAATCTAAGAAAGTTATTCAGCACACATATATTTCCGCAATTAACGGTTAAATTTCCTTCACTATTATTTCTTCCTGCCTTGGTTTTCTCTATGATTCATTTGGTGAGAGAATTTCATTTAGGAAATGTAAATGTGATATTGGTCTTTTTAATTTCTTGGAGTATACTTGCCTTATTAGAGAAAAAAGAGACAAAAGCGGGTGTTATTATGGCTACTGTAGTTTTTGTGAAACCTTATTTTATTCTTCTTGTTTTGGGCTTTATTTTAATAAAAAGCTGGAAATCTATCTACGCAGTTGTACTTTTTGGATTGAGCGCAATTCTGCTTTTTAGTTTATTTACAGGATTTAAAGAAAGTTATATTTTACATCTTGATTGGTTAAAATCGATGTTAGATCATTCGAGTTACCTAACCAGTAATCATACTGTTTTTTCTTTGATAGAAACTCATTTTGGCTTAACCCTACCGATGGCAAATTCGCCTATTTATTTATTTGTATTTGGCTTACTTTTCTTTGTATTTTTAGTTGTAAGAAAGTCGAAACACGAAGTATTCGATTACATTTTTTACACCTTGCTTATTTTAGCCTTTGTACCCAATGTGATTATTACAGATGTTGAACATTTCTTGTTTGCCGTTCCATCAATTGTGTACCTCACCTACGCTATTTTTAACAGCAAACAATTTTGGTGGTTTGTTCCGTTTCTACTTGTCTTATTTATGTTTGGCGGAGATTCTAACGACTTATTAGGAAAAACGCTATCAGATTTTGTTGACCAAAAAGGCTTTCTTGGTATTTCCAACCTAATAATTCTTGTTTCCTCGGCGATTCTTGGCTTAAAAATTAAAAAGTAGAATCTGGCGGAGGATTAAAACCCTGCTTATTCCTTCACTTTATACTTCGTAGTATTCTTATCGCCTTCTTTTTCTAGCTTTTTTGTTTCTACGGCATGTTGTAAATCTCTACTTGCTGTAGCTGGCGAAATTTCTCTCCAAACATCCATATAGTTTTTACGCGTAAACATTTCTCTCTTGTTGTAAGTAATATATAACTCTAATCGTTCTTCGGCAGTTTGTGGTTTTCCATTGTTTAAATCTATCACCAGTTCTTTTAAAGATTGATTAATGGTAGCAAGCATATACTCTATAAATTTGGTTGCTTTTCCTTCTTTATTTGCATCTGCAAGCGCTTTGTAATATTCTTGTTGCGTATCTCTAATTACAGTTTCAAAAGGAAGATACTCAAACACAGCATTTTCTTTTGCGAGTAATAACGACTGCCAAAGCCTACCAATTCTTCCGTTTCCATCACTGAACGGATGTATAAATTCTATTTCATAATGGGCAACGCAAGACAGAATCAGCATATCATCATCGCTGTTCTTAATGTAATCAAACAAATTATCTATATGCGCAGAAACTAGCGTATGTGGTGGAGCCATGTGTACAAACTTATCTCCAGAAAAAACACCTACACCTTTGTTTCTGAATCTCCCAGGATTATCAATCAAACCGTCCATTAAGATTTTATGCGCCTTTAAAAATGATTGTACCGTATTGGGTTTTAGATTTACAATTTCCTCGTATACCTTTATAGCATTTTGAACCTCTAACAGCTCTTTTTTTGCTCCTACAACCCTTTTACCTTCCAATACAGCGCTAACCAGATCCGTATCAAAATAATTGCCCTCTATCTCTAAAGAAGCCTGTATCGTTTTGATTTTATTCTGCTTACGCAACATAGGCGTAGCTTTTGGAATGGTGTAGCTTTTCAATTCTCCTAATTGAAAGGAAATATCACTAACCAATTTTAAAATTTTCTTATTAAGGTCGTAGGGAGGATTCATTTTTCGTTTTTTTTGATAGTATTAAATATAGTATCATTCCGGTAAAAAAACAAGGAATTGAGTAGTGAAAAACTGAGCTAATTCTTAAAGAAGTTTCCTATTAAATAAAAGGAAGTAGCACTATAATTTCTCTAACTAAATTTAAAAGATTTGTTTTAGCTTACAAAATACTAGAAAACCGATCTCAAGTTTAGATGAAAAGGGAGGTTAAAAGTTTATTTTAATAGATTTCTCCCTTGCTAGGGGAGATTAAGAGGGGTGACAAAGGATAATCTAAATCCTGTATAAACAACTCTTAATTTGATCAGAACCAGAAACCTGCTATCCACTATAGTTTTCAGTTTTTCTTTAACAGTTGCTAACCTTTTAACCAGCTTCTAAAGTCGCTGCTCAAAACCCAAGCACCTCTAAAAAAGAGAAAACCAAAAAGCTGCCGTTTCTATCAGGGGTAGAAAAAGTTTCAATAAATACGATTAACTTTTAATTTATTTTTTAGATGAAATAACTATTTTCTCGTTCTAATTACATACATTTATAGACCAAAACCGAATAACTGCAAGTAATTAATATTGATCAACCTCAGTTTTAGTTACAATTTATGACGTAGAAATATTAAAAAGATAAAGGAGAAATAAACGGAATTTGGTTTATTTACCGTTGTGCATCATTACTAAAATGAAAAAAAATAACAATAAATGAGTAACGCTATTGAGGAATTATCCAAATTAAATTTTAACGGAATAAAATGGATAAGTCAATTAAAGAACCAATTGTGTTTGAATGGAACTTTAGCACAAAGCGATATTGATTCAGCATTTCAAAATATTCATTCAGATGAAGTTATTGAAGACATAGAAGTTAGTGCAACTTCTGAAGATGTAAGTCATTCAAACAAAAGCTTGTTCCAACTAAGAGAAAATGAGAATGTAGGGGGCTTATATAACAATAAAAAAATTGAATTTAGTCCAAACCTCACCCTGATTTATGGTAAAAACGGAAGTGGTAAAAGTAGTTATTACAAAATCTTAAAGGATGCTTTTCATAGTAAGCAAAATATTGTAGGAAACATTTATAATACAAATAATAATGCACCCAGTTCAAACATAGAGTTTCGGAATAAGGATTCTCATTTAAAATGGCAAAAGAAAGGAAGCACTAATAACTTTTCTAACAATGCAGAAATTATCAATTGGACTGCTGGTTCTAAACATAGTTCTCTTCTTAAATTTTGTGATGGTGAGATTCTGAGTTCATCACTTTCAAAAAGAGAAACTGGCTGGAGCATTGATAGATATAAATTGGAATACTACGAGAAGTTTCGTAATGCTATAGAGCAAGTCGAATCTAAGGTTAGAGTAAAACTTTCTGAGCTAAATTCAGGTTTTGAAGAAAAGATTAATATTATTATTAATGGACTAAAACTATCCAAAGATGATGCTATCAAAGCTTTTTTAACTAATAATAAAGCTAGCAAGAACTTAATTTTAGACAAATGTAAAGAGCTATACATAGTTGAACTTACGTCTAAAGACATTGAGCAAAAACCAATTTATTTGCAGAAATCTAATTTATCAATTCAAGAATTACTAGATAAAACTTCCATCTTAGAATCTAAGATTCAAAAACTCGATAAGGTACTATCATTCACTCTTGAAAATACTCAGATTTATGCCCAACTGGAACTAATAACAAAAAACATAGTCAAACTATCTTCTTTAAAAGAAAGCATTGATTTTACTCAATTTGAAAAGTATCAGTTGTTATTTAATCCAAAATCACATCAAGATGACTATGTATCACTACTAAAAAAGATTGCAGAAACTGCATTGACTTTTGGTTTTGATAACTACCCCTCAGATGTCGAAAAATGCTTTTACTGTAACCAAACTTTAGAAGAAGAAAATAAATCTTTGCTGAAGAATCTTCATGATTTAATCGACAATGAAGTAAGTACAGAAATTCAAAGGTTGTCCAAAACTATTGAGGAGTATGCGGTAAGAATAGAAAAATCCTTAATAGTACAAACAGACACAATTGAATTTAGTGAAATCAATCAAATTTGGGATATTCAAACCAAATCCATTATTGATTTAAATAATCTCCAAACAGTAGTTAATTCAAAAGAAGACTTAATAGGACTAAAACAAGAAGTTTCAGATTTAATTAAAGAACCGTCTTCAGTATATGATTCATGGGTAGCAAACGAATTGCTATTTCAAATTGCAAAATCTGAAAAGGAAATACTCACATCTCAAAAAAATGATTTAAAAAAGCAATCAATAGAGATTGAAAAAATTAGAAAGGAAGCACTAAATAACTTAAATAAAATCGAAGACATTGAGTTTTGTATAACTCAAAGAGAATTGGTAAAAGCTCTCATTGAAACTTTGGAAAGTCACCAGAAATACAATCAATCATATTCAACGTTCCAAGGCATTAAAACTAAAGTTTCGAGAGATAAAGGCAGAGTTGAAGATGATTTAATTAGAAATAATTATATTTCTAGGTTTAATGAAAACCTAGAATACTTTGAATTAGCAAAAAGAGAAAAAATTATTCGTTCATTTTCTAATCCAAGTGGTTCAAGTAAAATAGACGGTAAAATAGATTCAAACGGACGTAAATTTGAAATATCATCAATACTCAGTGAAGGTGAAGCCAAAGTTTTTTCCCTTTGTGATTGGTTAACGGAACTAGATTTTGATGACAATGAAATCTTAGTTTTTGACGACCCTATCACAAGCTTAGATCAAGTAAATATTTATAAACTGGTTGATAAAATTATTGATTTAAGTAAATCTTATCAAGTAATTGTATTTACTCATAATTTCGAATTTTACCACAGGTTGATACAAAAATCATTGGGTGGTTCTCCTCTTCACAAGGGTAAGTGTGAAATATGCAAAAATGAATCAGAACAACAACAATGTATCGGATTCAATTCGCAATCTGACTTGACTCATAAATGTTGCTCTTATTATCAAATTGAACATATCCTTCAACCAGGCTCCATAAATGAAGAAGTAATGTTCCTTTCTCTTGATTGGGAAAAGAGGATTGAAGTTTTAAGGTCCAATTTACTCGCAGGGGATATTAGGGAGGCGGATAAGCATATAAGAACGACTATCAATAATTTTTTCGAACGTTTCGTCTTAGGTGATATAAAGCGAAAAGTGTATAAGAATAATGACTTAATAAAAGAGTGGAGAGACATTCGGGAAATAAGTGAGACGGATTATAATTTATTAATGGATGTTCACAATAAAATATCGGGAGAAAGTGGGATACATGAATCTTCACCAGAAGTGCGAACTGCTCTAGATGTTCGAGGATACATTGATGAATTTAACAAAATGGTCAGAGGAATAAACAACATGAGAAGCTTCAACAATCCTTCAATGACAAATCAGATTGAAGAAATATTAATATAAAACGAATGCACAACAATATGTATAGTGCATAGCACCCTACGGGATGCTACGACACCATACACAGACCGTTAACAGCAAGCAAAAAAAAACAAGAAGGAGATGAACCAAAGTATAATTAGATATATATTGTTTCTATTAGCATATGTTCCTATTTACATAATTACTGCATTAAAAACAACAAATACCTCCTTAGTAAATAAGGATAATATCCCTTTAACTTTTTGTGAAATCGCATCAAATAATCAAATACCAATCTTTTTATTTACTTTTTCTTTCCTTCTTATTATATATTTTTTCATCTATTCAAGAATAGCTTTAAAACCAAAAGGAAATCCAAAGTTTACAATTAAAGAAATCAAACAACAACATAAGGAATATGTAACTTATTTAGGAACATACATCTTACCATTTATTGCTCTAGAAACTAAAACAACTATGGATATAATTGCAGTTACTTTTATGTTTTTAACTATTGGATTTATATTTTCAAAAACGAACTTAATTTATACAAATCCAACTCTTGCCTTTTTCGGTTATGAAATTTATGAAATTGAAACTGATAAAGGAAAAAAATATGATTGTATATCGAAAGACATATTTAGTATAGGTGAAAAACCAAAAGGAATCAAATTAGGAATTAACACATTTATGATATCAAAATGGACAAAATAAGTTTAGTAACAGCATTAAATAATATTATTAGAGAGAATGAATTAAGTTTAGACTTATATTTCGTTTATAAAAATGGAGATACTTATGTCCAATATATTGTAGATCCAAATGAAGAGCTTAGAACAGAATTACTTGAAGAGTTTACAGAAATTCTAAAGAGATATACTGTTGAAAACAACCCATATGAATTAAATGATATTTATGATGATAATGAATTTGAAGATTATCATTTGTTTTATGATGAAATTGCTAAAAATGATGTAGCAAATAAAGTATTTAACTTTGACAGAGCAGAAGTCTTAGATTATACTCAAGATGTAGGATCATTCAGTAAAATATATGGATTTCTAATAGAAATCTGTAATGGCGAAGACAATGTTACAATTTACAAAAGAAATCAACCTACAAATGCAATAAACCCGAAAAAAGTAATCAATTTTATTTCAGGGACAGAGAACAAACTAAAACTTATTGAACAAAACGCTATTTATATAAATAAAACAGTTGACCTATTTAAAATTAATCACTACGTATACATTAATAGTAGAACGGTCTATGAAGTACAATTTGGTTTTATAGCTGAATTAAAAGCAAAAGCAGAAACAGGTTATATCGATTTAATAGGCACTGGTGCTTTTGAATTTGAAGAAGGTTTGCAGGATAAAATCAGAAAATTTCCAAAAGCAGAACTTAAAAAGTTAAGTTCAGTATCCAAAAATAATCCAATAATAAAAAATAAAAAATGGAAATCTGTAATTAGGCAAGCAAAGAAATATGCAAAGCATCAATTTACAACAAATGAAGATGGGTTAATTAAAATTACAAGCCAAAAGGAATTAAAAATATTAATCAAAATATTAAACCGCGATTATAACTTTAATGAAGCTAGTAAAGAATTGTATTATACAAAAAACAAGCAATTAATAAAAAAATAGCCAGCTGCTAGTAACAACTGCGCATTCAACCCACTGATATTTCTACTAGCACTCAGTAACAAGACCAGCGTTGAATCTAGTGTTCACTAACCTAGGAGTGGATTGAAACATTTTTTTTATATACCGTGACCGCCTACATTCTGTTGGGGAATGACTTGGTTTTGGTTGTTATTAAAAACAGCTGTATACTAAAGTTCAGCACTACGCAGCAAACCTACAAACCATCTTTCTAATCCACCAAAGATCCATACAAATCATAATGATCTGCGCTAGTTACTTTTACGGTAGAGAAATCTCCCATTCTTACGTAACCTTCTGCTTTTTTAACTAGTATTTCGTTGTCTACTTCGGGTGAGTCGAACTCTGTTCTTCCAATAAAGAAATCTCCTTCTGTTCTGTCCCAAAGTACTTTAAATTCTTTCCCAATTTTCTCTTGATTGAGTTCGTAAGAAATTCCACTCTGCAACTCCATAATTGCGTCTGCTCTCTCTCTTTTCAGTTGTTCTGGAACGTTGTCTTCAAAGTTGTGAGCGTGTGTATTTTCTTCGTGCGAGTAAGTGAAAATTCCTAATCTGTCGAAACGTGTACGCTCAACAAAATCGTACATTTCTTGGAAATCCTTTTCAGTTTCGCCAGGGTAACCTGCAATTAAAGTAGTTCTCATGGCAATACCAGGAACTTTTGCTCGAATATCTTGAACTAATTTTTCTGTTTTTTCTGCTGTAATTCCTCTACGCATGGCTTTTAACATATCGGTAGAACCGTGTTGCAAAGGCATGTCTAGGTAATTACATACATTCTCGCGCTCGCGCATGACATCCAAAACATCCATAGGAAAACCAGAAGGATATGCGTAATGTAATCGAATCCAATCAATTCCGTTTACATCTGCCAACTTATCTACTAACTCGGCCAAATTTCTTTTCTTGTAAATATCTAACCCGTAATAGGTTAAATCTTGAGCAATCATCATCAATTCTTTCACACCTTGCGATGCCAAAGATTTTGCATTGTTTACCAATTGATCCATTGGTGTAGATACGTGTTTTCCGCGCATTAATGGAATGGCACAGAAAGAACATGGTCGATCACACCCTTCTGCAATTTTGAAGTAAGAATAATGATTTGGAGTGGTTAACAAACGTTCTCCAACCAACTCATGCTTATAATCTGCCTTTAATGTTTTTAATAATCGTGGTAATTCTCTTGTACCAAAAAAGGCATCAACTTCGGGTATTTCTGTCTCTAAATCGTCTTTATAACGCTGAGATAAACAACCTGTAACGTAGACTTTATCTACCTGACCTTCTTTTTTAGCATCTGCATAACGCAGAATAGTGTCTATCGACTCTTGCTTGGCATTGTCTATAAATCCACATGTATTTATGATAACGATTTCAGAATCATCTTGTTTCGCTTCGTGTTCAACATCAAACTTATTGGCTTTTAATTGAGCCATCATTACTTCAGAATCAAAAATATTTTTTGAACAACCTAAAGTAACTACGTTAACCTTGTTTTTCTTGAGCGTCTTCGTTTTCATGGTGCAAAGATAGGCTTAAAAACGAAAAGTTAAACCAATGATGTAGTAGTTTTAAAAATATTGAATTTCGCGACGTTTTCGGTTGTGCTAAGACCTATCGTCTTCGTGCAAAATACGTGTGTTGTGTTTTAAGGTTCTTAGGATTAAAGAAATTAATAAAGCTCCTACTAAAACGTAAATGTAGTACCATCTGAAAGTCAATTCGCCTGTAGTGAACAAATCTCTAAAGAAATCAACAAATAGAAATCCTAGGATTGTTGCCGTTACTCCACTGTACTCTCTTCTTAAAATGGTTTTCATTGAGAATTTAATGTCGTTTTTCTCGTAATTCTTAAAACTTGGCCAAAATGCGGGCACTTTCATCGACCATTTTACATAATCTTCTCCAAATTTTCTTTCTAAAAAACGTTCTTCTGCAAACATAATGCGCTCGTAATACAACCAAAAGGCTAAGCTCACCACTAAAACGAACCAAATATTAAAGGTGTACACCACAATTCCTATCCACATAAAGTAGTTTCCTACGTAAAGTGGGTGTCGCATAGTAGAATAAATTCCCTTTGTATTCAACGCCTCTGCAACTTGTTCTTTTGTGTTTCTACCAGAGGTATGTTTGTTACTCGTTCCAATAGCAACTGCTCTAATGTATTGACCAAAAAAGCTAAGTAAAATAGAAAAAACCAACAATGCAGGATAGATCCAATCGTATTTTCCGAACAACGAATAACTTGTAAGGTAAACTACCGGAATTGCCAGTAAAAACAACACAACTGGAAATTGTCCTCTGTAACGAAATAAAAAATTTCCTGATTTTTCTAAAGAGTGTACTAATGCCATTTAAAAGTTTTTGTATATTTCAAATCGAATATATTTCGAACTGCGAAGTTATAACATTTAAAGGAAACCGATTATGCCAGATAAAATTAAATTCGAACAAGAGTACTTATTAAGAACATCTCCCAAAGCTTTAAACTCAATGTTAATGACGCCTAGCGGACTTGCAGAGTGGTTTGCAGACGATGTAAATATTAAGGAAGATATCTACACTTTTATCTGGGATGGTAGCGAAGAACAGGCGCGTTTGCTCTCTAAAAAGAACAATGAATTCATCAAATTTAGATGGTTAGAAGACGAAGAAGAAGGTTTAAACACTTTTTTAGAGATAAAATTTAAGGTTGATCCTATGACAAAAGCGGTTGTTTTGTGGTTAACTGCCTTTGCTTACGAAGAAGAGTTGGAAGAAATGCAAGACCTTTGGGAATCTACAATTGGAGAATTGAAAAGAGTTCTTGGCGCTTAAACAATATTTATTCGAATTAATCGTATAATTTCGCAGTCGAAAGATTAGCGTGTGAAAAAACTAAGTATTTTCTCGATAAAGTCGTTTGCAGGTCCATTAGTTGCAACGTTTTTGATTTCCATGTTTATGCTGGTGATGCAGTTCTTGTGGAAATACATTGACGATTTAATGGGAAAAGGATTAGACACTTGGGTGGTTTTAGAACTCCTTTTTTACGTTTCTGCTTCCCTCCTACCACTAGCCTTACCCTTAGCCATCTTACTTGCATCAATTATTACCGTTGGAAATCTAGGAGAAAAAAATGAACTTACCGCTTTAAAATCGAGTGGTTTGTCGCTCTACAGAATACTGCGTCCGCTTACCTATGTTGTAATACTTATTGCAATTGGTACTTTTTATTTCAGTAACTATGTGATTCCGGTTGCGAATCTAAAATGGCACTCTATTATCTGGGATATTCAACAAACAAAGCTTACTGCATTTCTAAAACCCGGCGCATACATCAACGAAATTGAAGGCTACAGTATTAAAATTAATAGCGGAGACGAAAACATAATTCAAGGAATTACTATTCACGACCATACCGATAAAAAGGTACTCAAAACAATTACTGCAGAATCTGGAGAACTTTTTAAGTCAAAAGAAGGAGATATTTTATTTCTGAAGCTAGAAAATGGCGAAGTAATAGAAGAACTTCCTCATTTTCGTTCCAATAATAAGGCTAGCAAGAAAGAAGATACATACAGACCAGCAAGAAAGTCTACCTTCACATCTGCAGCCTATAAAATGAGTTTAGAAGGTTTTAAGATGAATAAAACAGACGACGACCTTTTTAAGAACGAATATGAAATGCTAAATGTATTTCAAATCAATACTTTGATAGATTCTTTACAACAAGATTACAAAGGTGTTTCTGAAAATTTTTTAAGAACTGTAAAGAATGACCATGGATATTTTCAGGCTGTCAATTTTGAACCTCCAAAACCTGTAGAAGACGACAAAGATCTTGTAGACACCTTAAAAAACGAAGTTGTTTTTCTTGATTCAATTACTGAAAGTCAATTAATAATTGCATTAAATCAAGCGCACGATAAACTCTTAAAAAAGCAGCGACAACTAACTGGCCAGCTTGATTTTGAAGCTGCTCGCATGAACAACTTGAACCGTTTTCAAACAGAATTTCATAGAAAATTTTCACTTTCCTTTACCATCATTATTTTGTTTTTTATTGGAGCACCTCTCGGGGCAATTGTAAAAAAAGGAGGATTTGGAGCTCCGGTAGTAATTGCAGCTTTGCTGTTTATGGTATATTTTGTACTAATTAGTTTAGGAGATGGAATGGTAAAAAGCGGAGTACTTACTCCATTTTTAGGCATGTGGGGACCATCGTTTATTTTAGCTCCATTTGCAATTATTTTAATGTATAGTGCTGCTAATGATAGAAGCGTGTTGAAACTCGGTGGACTCTTCTCTAAATTCAAGAAGAAAAAATGAGAGTTTTACATTTTACAAACAAACCAATTTATCCTGTAATTGATGGTGGATGTTTGGCTATGAAAAGTATTTCAAAACTCTTAGAAAATCAAACCGAAATTGAACCCTATCATTTTACGTTATCAACCCATAAACATCCTTTTGATTCAAAAGCCTACAGCGCGTCTAAATACAAAAAAGTACATGAAGAATGGGTAAATACAAAAACGAACCCAATAACTTTTTTTTCGAATTTAATCTGTGGTAAATCCTATAATATTTCTCGTTTCTATTCAAAAAGTATAGAACAGAAATTAAAACAATTTATTCTAACAAATAAAATTGAAAGTGTTATAGTTGAGAGCATATATCTATCTCCATATTTCGATGTATTTCATGATTTAAATGTGACGATTTATTTACGCACCCATAATATTGAGCATCACATTTGGAAACAAAAAGCAGAAACCCAAAAATTCGGACTAAAAAAATGGGGCTTAAAAACACTTTCTGATCAACTGAAAAAAGAAGAGGTTAAGGCCTGGAAAAATGTAGCTGGAGTCTTGGCAATTACAACAGACGATGCGAATTATATTAAAAATTATCAGCAAAACACCTTGCATTTAAATACGACTGTGGAGATTAATAAAGAAACTACAAATTATACATTAAACGATTTCTATTTCTTGGGTGCTTATGATTGGGCTCCGAACAAAGAAGGATTAGATTGGCTCATTAAGGAAGTCTTGCATAAGAGAAACTTTACATCAAAATTACATATTGCAGGTAAAAACTTACCTAAAAATCTTTATTCGGAATATGACTTTGTGAAAAACCATGGGGAAATAGATAAGGCCAGTGAATTTATTTCAGCGCACGGTATTTGTGTTATTCCATTAAAATCTGGTGGAGGAATAAAAATGAAAGCGTTGGAAAGTTTTAGTCATGGAAAACCAGTTATTTCTACACCCGAAGGAGCTAGAGGACTGCAAAGTATATCTGGTAAAGAACTCCATATAGCAAAAAATGCAGATGAATTCTATTCCGCGATGTGCACATTTCAAGAGAGCGAAGAAAAAAGAAAAAGTGTTGGAGATAATGGAAAACAGTATCTTATTGATAATTTTGCGCTTGAATCAGAACAGAAAAAGTTAATTGAGTTCCTCTCCAAATAAAAAAAAGTTGGTAGTTATTACCTCAAGGTTTCCGTTTCCTTTAGAAAAAGGAGACAAACTTAGAGCGTACTATCAATTAAAAGAGCTCTCTACTCGTTTCGAAATTCATCTAATTTCTTTAACAGAACACAATGTTTCTAAAGTTCACCAAAATGAGTTGAGCACTATTTGTAAAAGTATGTATGTCTTCCATATTGGATTTTTAGAACGTTGGTTGCTTACATTTTTTCAATTATTTGGAAACAAACCTTTTCAAATCGGGTACTTCACTTCATACCGAGTAAAAAGAAAAGTAACTAATTTATTACAAAACCTGAAGCCAGATCATATTTATTGCCAATTAATTCGGCCTGCAGAATATGTAAAAAACTACCACGATTGCGATAAGACAATTGATTATATGGACGCCTTGAGTAAAGGAGTGGAAAGAAGATACGAAAGCGCTAGTTGGTATAAAAAACCTTTTTTCAAAGCAGAATTTTTGCGTTTAAAAAATTACGAGCATAAAATTTTCGATTATTTTGAACACCATACGATTATCTCAGAACAAGATAAAAATGTAATTTTTCATACAGAAAGAAACAAAATTAAAGTAATTCCAAATGGAGTTGATCAGAACTTTTTCTCCTATTCAAATTCTGCAGATAAAAAGTTCGATCTTGTTTTCACTGGAAACATGAACTATCCGCCGAATATTGAAGCTTCTAAATTTATTGTGAACGATATTCTACCGCATTTTCCAGATCTTCAACTCGTTTTAGCAGGAGCCAATCCGTCAGAAGAAATCAAAAAATTAAGATGTGAAAATGTAACGATTACCGGATGGGTAGAAGATATTAAAGCCGTTTATCTTTCTGGAAAAATATTTATAGCACCTATGTTTATTGGTACCGGCTTGCAAAACAAATTGCTAGAAGCCATGGCTTTGGGTATTCCTTGCGTTACCACAAGTCTTGCAAATAACGCACTTCATGCTGTGCCCAACGAAAGTATATTAATTGCAAATACGAAAGAAGAATTTACAGAAGCTATAAATCGTCTAATGAAAGACGAAAAGATGAGTGCACGAATCGCACAAAATGGAAAAGCTTTTGTTCTTAACAACTATAATTGGCAAACTGCAACCAAACTACTAATTGACCTTATAGAAGGTTAACGAAAACGAAGTAAAGTGTTAACTTTGCACAAGATTTATTGTAATGGGAAACAAATTAAATACGATTGAAGAAGCTTTAGAAGATATTAAAGCAGGAAAAGTGATTATTGTTGTAGATGACGAGGACAGAGAAAATGAAGGAGACTTCTTAACGGCTGCTCGAAATGTTACACCAGAAATCATAAATTTCATGGCTACACACGGTAGAGGATTAATTTGTGCTCCACTTTTAGAAGATAAATGTGATGAACTTGGTTTAGAGCTTATGGTTTCTTCTAACAGCGCTGCGTATGAAACACCATTTACTGTTTCTGTAGATTTAAATGGTCATGGCTGTACTACGGGTATTTCTGCCAGTGATAGATCAAAAACTGTTCAAGCTTTAATTGATCCTACAATTAAAAAAGAAGAACTGGGTAAACCAGGACATATTTTTCCGCTTAGAGCGAAAAAAGGAGGTGTTTTAAGAAGAGCTGGACATACAGAAGCTGCTGTGGATATTGCGCGTTTAGCTGGTTTTGAACCTGCTGGAGTTATTGTAGAAATCTTAAATGAAGATGGAACTATGGCAAGGCTTCCGCAGTTAATGGAAATTGCTGAGAAGTTTGATCTGAAAATTGTTACGATAGAAGACTTAATCAAATACAGGCTCCAAAAGGAAACGTTAGTTACGCGTCAAGTTGATGTGAAATTACCCACTCCAAAAGGAGATTTTCAACTGTATGCCTACACAAATAATAATACTGGAGAAGAACATTTAGCGCTTGTTAAAGGAACTTGGGAGAGAGACGAACCTGTTTTAGTGCGCGTGCATTCTTCTTGTGTTACTGGAGATATCTTTGGCTCTTGCCGATGTGATTGTGGTCCGCAATTGGATGCAGCCATGGAGCAAATAGAAAAAGAAGGCAAAGGTGTAATTGTTTACATGAACCAAGAAGGTAGAGGAATTGGTTTAATGAATAAACTAAAGGCCTACAAACTGCAAGAAGAAGGTATGGATACCGTTGAAGCGAACCTAGAATTGGGATTCAAAGGAGATCAACGCGATTATGGAATTGGTGCTCAAATCTTAAGAGATTTAAACGTTTCTAAAATGCGCTTAATGAGTAACAACCCTAAAAAGCGTACAGGCCTTATCGGTTATGGATTAGAGATTGTAGAGAACGTAGCCTTAGAAATTGAAAGCAATGTGCACAATGAACTTTATCTCAAAACAAAACGAGATAAAATGGGTCATTCTCTAAAACTGAATAAATAAGACTTTATTTCATATACTTCAAATTCAGCCCATACAGCAAGCAAAATATGGCGTTGAAAAACAGACTAATTCCTACAAAAAATGTAGAGATTAACTCTGCAGGAAGAACCATGTACAAGATTACAACAGGAAGTATAGAATAGATGATGTAAAAATGAAAACCCAATTTAAGTTGTTTAAACATAAATACAACTCCTACCAATCCGACAAGTAAAGAAATCAATCCTAGAGCTTCATTCAAATAAAAGGTTTCATTATTGATATACAGACTAGAGTCAATCGTTTTCTGAATAAAATCAGTCATCACTTCTATACCTTGATCTTGATAGAACGAAAGCATATTGTACATATCCACTAAAGATTCTTCTAACTTTTCGTTGGAGATAGGTCCATTTATCATACCCAACAATGAAGACATTAATCCAAACCCAATGGATATAAAACTTAAAACACAAAGAACGGTTAGAAATACTGGTCGTTTTGTTTCTTCTTCTGTCTGTATACTATTTGTATCAAAATCTTGCATTACTTTCTTTTTATAAACTCTTTACTATTTCTTAAATCTTCTGATAAATATCTATCATTTTCAATGAAAGGAACTTCTCTTCTATAATTTTCTAGAACTTCCTTAATTTTATCACTAGATCTCTCATACCCTCTTAAATTAAGTGCTTGAGCTGCTGTTAACATCTCAATACCGAGCACCTGATATACATTTTCTATTACTCTGTATAATTTAGTAGCTGCGTTAGCACCCATACTTACATGATCTTCTTGTCCGTTAGAAGAATCAATTGTATCTACGCTTGCAGGTGTGCATAGTTGTTTGTTCTGACTTACTATTGAAGCTGCTGTATATTGAGCAATCATTAAACCTGAATTAATTCCTGGATTGGCTACTAAAAACGCAGGTAAACCCCTTGTTCCTGAAATTAGTTTATACGTTCTACGTTCAGATAATGAAGCTACTTCTGCCAATGCAATTGCTAAAAAATCTAAAATTAAAGCCATAGGCTGACCATGAAAATTACCCGCAGAAACAACTTTATCGTCTTCAATAAAAATAGTAGGATTATCTGTAACTGCATTAATTTCTCTAGTTACGATTTGTTCTGCATAATTAATCGTGTCTAAAGATGCTCCCAACACTTGAGGTGTACATCTAAAAGTGTAAGGGTCTTGTACGTGTGCTTTTTCCTGATTAAAAATTTCGCTTCCCGTTAACCAATTATTTATGCGTTGCGCAATTTCTATTTGCCCAACTTGATTCCTAATTTCATGCACAGGCGACCAAAAGGCTTCCTTTCTGCCATCATAACCATCAATAGCGATTGAAGCAACCATTACAGCTTTTTCAATAATATTTTTCGCATTGAAAACAGCATAACTTGCAAAAGCACTCATAAACTGCGTACCGTTTAATAAAGCTAAACCTTCCTTAGACTTTAATTGTATTGCATTTAAATTTAGCTCTTCAAAAACTACTTTAGTATCTTTTAGTTGGTTGTTATGATAAACTTTACCTTCTCCTATACAAGCCATTGCGATATGAGCAAGCGGGGCTAAATCTCCAGAAGCACCCAAACTACCTTGTTCAAAAACTTGTGGAATAATGTTATTATTAAAAAAATAAAGTAAACGCTCTACCGTATCTAATTGCGCTCCAGAATTTCCGTGTGATAACCCCATAGCTTTCAGCAAGAGCATAATTTTCACCACCTCTTGATCTACTTCATTTCCTGTTCCACAAGCATGAGAGCGAACAAGGTTAACTTGGAGTTGTTCTAAATTATCATTAGAAATTACGGTATCGCATAAGCTTCCGAATCCTGTGTTGATTCCGTAAATTATTTCACCCCCTTTTGCAATTTTTTTATCCAGGTATGCTCTACAATTCAAAATTGCAACTTTTGCCGTTTCTCCTAAAACAACTTCAGTATTATTTTCAATGATTGAAAAAACATCTTCAATACTGTAATGCTGATTATTTAAAGTAAATGTTTTCATTATTTCTTAAGTTCTTTTACTAATTCTTCAAAACTAACTAACTGCTGTTCTCCAGAAGTCATGTGTTTTAATTGTATTTTATTCTGAGCTATTTCGTCAGATCCCACCATTGCAGTAAACATAACATTTCTGTCGTTTGCATACTTCATTTGCTTTTTCATTTTAGCAGAAGTTGGGTATAACTCAGCATCAATATTTTCTTTTCTTAATTTATTTACCAAATCAAAGCAGTGCATTTGCTCTTTTTCTCCAAAATTGACAAATAAAATTGTTAATCCTCTATCTGTTTCTTCAGGAAATAATTCTAGTGTTGTAAGTACGTCATAAATTCTGTCGGCACCAAAAGAAATTCCAACGCCAGACATATCTTTCATACCAAAAAGGCTGGTTAAATCGTCGTATCTTCCTCCTCCACAAATAGAACCCATTTTTACACCATTCGCCTTTACCTCGTAAATTGCACCAGTATAGTAATTTAATCCTCTCGCCAAGGTAACATCGAACTCTAATTTAGCACGCTTTAAACCTACCCTTTCGATATAATCAAAAACAAACTCTAATTCTTCAATTCCCTTTAAACCATCCTCACTATCGGCAAGCATAACCTTCATTTCCTTTAGAATATCAGCATTCTTGCCCGAAATTTGAAATAATGGTTTTATCTTATCAATTGCACTTTCAGAAATTCCTTTTTCCCTTAGCTCCTTCTCCACTCCATCTACTCCAATCTTGTCCAGTTTATCTATCGCAACTGTAATATCGATAATTTTATCCGCTTCTCCTGTGATCTCAGCTATTCCTGAAAGAATTTTTCTATTATTTATTTTAATCGTGAAATCAGGAATATTTAGTGCGGTTAACACTTCATCAAAAATCTGAACATATTCAATTTCATACAATAAAGAATCGCTACCCACAACATCAGCATCACATTGAAAAAACTCTTGATATCTTCCATGCTGTGGTCTATCCGCTCTCCATACCGGTTGTATTTGAAATCTTTTAAAAGGAAAAGCAAGATCGTTTTGATGTTGCACAACAAATCTTGCAAAAGGAACAGTTAAATCATAACGCAATGCTTTTTCAGCAATTTTCCCCGTTATCTTATTCAGTTGCACTCTATTTTCAGTTGAAAGTTTATCCGCAGAATCACTAAAGAGTGTCGTATTCAAATCTGTTGGTTCTAGTTTAGAGATATAGTTTCCTGATCGTAACACTTGAAACATCAGCTTATCTCCTTCTTCGCCATACTTACCCATTAGGGTTGTTGCATTTTCGAAACTCGGAGTTTCTATTTGAGAAAATCCATATTTTATAAACACCTTTTTTATTGTATCGAAAATATAATTTCTTCTCGCTACCTCTTTGGGTAAGAAATCTCTTGTTCCTTTTGGGATAGAAGGTTTTTGCGCCATGTGATTCTAAATTTATACAAAAATAAAAAAACCACCTCAGCAAAGAAGTGGTTCCTAAATTATCTTCATAATTTATTATCAATATATAGCGCCAAATATTTTCGTTGTTATTTTACCTACAATAGGCATCTCTTTGAATTCTCCATTAGAAGCAGCTATAATCTGTATAATCATTAATATACAGAATGCCGAACCTATAATAATTGCAACAGCTTCTTTTGGAAAAACAAATTCAAATATTGAAGAAAGAACAGTAAACAAAATAAAGAAGAGTAAAGCAACAATTAAAAAGCCCAAACCCTGCCTTAAATGAAATGCACCGAAGCGCTTGTTTGTTCCTTCTTTTTTAGAGTTTAAAAACAACGCTACTATAAATCCTATAAATGTACAATAGGCTAAAACTCCAACTGTTTTGTCTTCTACTTTTTTATCTTCCGCTTTTTCGGGAAACAAATCCACTGCCATCTTTTTAATATTTCACACAAAAATAATAATTTAACTTATTAAAACAATAGTTTGTCGAAGAAAAATTAACTTTAGTCGAAAAAATAACATGATTCAACGATTAATTTAGCTATAAAAAAAGCCCTCACGTACTGTGAAGGCTTTATAATACTAACCCTGTAGAAGTTAATAACGTATTCGTTATAGCTGTAAACGAAAACTGAATTAAAAGGTTACAACTTTAAAAATTTGATGAATAACTCTGTACCCATTCTCGCATTCTCGGAATTATAACAATCTTCCATTATACTGATGTTAAAATGTGTACTGAACAATTTGAGGTATTCAGATTTATTACCTCCAAAAGGCGGATTAGTCTCAAACATTCTGTCGAACAACAAACCTACTAGCTTACCGTTCGGGGTTAAAAGACTGTACATTTGTTCTACATATTTTTCTCGAGAAGAAGGATCTAGCGCACAAAAGAAAGTTTGTTCAATTATTAAATCAAACTTATCTTTCAATAGAAAAAAATCTACTTCAAGCAGTTGTTCTTTCGGAAAACTCGGATTTCTTTCCTTAAATTGGATTAATGCCGTTTTAGAGAATTCTGCGATAAAAACATTTTTAAAACCGTTCTTAAAGAGATATTCTGCTTCATGATTAAACCCTCCTCCAGGTATTAATATCTTTATATCCTTATTCTTGAGCTGTTTGAAATAGGTGAACAAGGGAGATGAAACCTTAGCTAAATCCCATCCAGTAGATTTTTGAACATACCGGTTTTCCCAGTAGTTTTGATCCAACTGCATTTGTACTACTTCGCCTTTGGCGTTTTGCGTCGGCCTTTCATCATTGCTGCTTGGCGCATTTGATTTTTAGAAGCAACCATATTCATCTGATTTTTCATCATATTCAGTTGTTCTTTCAATATTCCATTTGTATCTAACTTCTTCGCCTGAGCAAGTAAAGTTTGTGCTTCTCGTTTACGTCCAGTTTGCATACAAATACCAGCTAAATGCATATTTGCCATTGCTTGATCTTGCTTTGTTCTTAAACCCAAACTTTGTGCTTTTCTAAGCATTTGCTCACTTTTTGCAAACCCTAACTCTTGCGCTCCTAGCATCGCTTTTAAATACGTTACATACGCGTATTGCTTTTTAGGTAGTAACTTTGGTGCCTTAATTCTATTCAGAGCAGCATACGCCTTATCTTGTTTCCCTAAGCGCATTTGATAGAGCGCGATAATTATGTTCTCGTTTCTAAAGAAACTTAAAACTATCAGGGCAGAAATAAGTGTAAACACAATTCCCCATCCCCAGTATCCAGTAGCATACAACCAAACTGTAAAACTTAAACTGGCTATTGCAATTAAACTTCTAACTATAAATCCTAACATTTCTCTTTTATATTGTTGCGATACACTTTAATTCTATTGCAATTGGTGTTGGTAAACTGCTAATCTCACAGGTAGTTCTACACGGTTGATTATCTTTAAAATACTCGGCATAAACTCTATTGTATGTATGAAAGTCTCTTTTCATATTTACTAGAAATACTGTTACATCTACCAATTTATCCCAAGAAGAACCTGATTCTTCTAAAATTACTTTAACGTTATCAAACACACTTCTGCACTGTGCTTCAAAATCGAACTCGAGGAAATTTCCATTTTTATCTAACTTTAATCCTGGAACGTGAGAGTCTGTATCGTCTGAATTTGCAGTTCTTGGTCCTACTCCTGAAAGAAATAATAAATCTCCAACTTTTCTAGCGTGCGGATACAACCCTACTGGTTTTGGCGCTTTGTTTGTACTAATTTTACTCATTTTTGTTCGCTTTCTGCAAATATAATCATTCCATCTACTTTTTGTAAAGATAGAAATGACGTCTTTCTGTTGTTCAACTTTTTTTAATTAAAAAACAATTGCCAAGAAAAACTTAATTAATTGTATTAAAACGTGTATATGCTTGTAGCGCCTCTGGAATAGCTACACCGTTTTCTGTTTGATGATTTTCTAACAGAGCTGCTACTATTCTTGGCAAAGCAAGTGCAGAGCCGTTTAATGTATGACAAAGCTCTGATTTCTTACCATCATTTTTGAATCTCAATTTCAATCGATTTGCTTGGAAAGTTTCGAAAAGTGATACTGAACTCACTTCTAGCCATCTTTTTTGAGCTGCTGAATATACTTCAAAATCATAGGTAATTGCTGAAGTGAAAGCAAGATCTCCACCGCATAAGCGCAATACCCTGTAATTCAAACCTAATTTTTCTAGCAATCCTTTGATATGCTCAACCATTTCATTAAGCGCTTGTGCTGAGTTCTTAGGGTTTTCTATTCGCACAATCTCTACTTTATCAAACTGGTGCAACCTATTTAAACCGCGCACATCTTTACCGTAAGAGCCTGCTTCTCTTCTAAAACAAGGTGTATAACCCGTAATCTTAATCGAAAAATCATCGTTAGGAAGTAGAACGTCTCTATAAATATTGGTTAAAGGAACTTCTGCTGTTGGAATCAAGTAAAGATCGTCCTCTTGTATGTAATACATTTGACCTTCTTTATCGGGTAATTGTCCCGTTCCAATACCACTGGCTTCATTTACAACATGCGGAGGAATAACTTCACTGTAGCCTGCTTTTTCAGCTTCGTCTAAAAAGAAGTTTATCAGAGCTCGTTGTAATTTTGCTCCTTTTCCTTTATAGATTGGAAATCCAGCTCCTGTTATTTTAACCCCTGATTCAAAATCAATTAAATCATACTTTGAAGCTAAATCCCAATGCGGTAAAGGTTCAAAAGAAAATACGGGCGCAGTGCCCACCTCTTCTACCACTTCATTGTCCTCTTCAGTTTTACCCTTAGGAACAATCTCTTGTGGTACATTAGGCAATTGATAGAGAATTGTTTGAATTTTAGTTTCTAAAGTTTCAACTTCGACCTTAAGGTCTTTCTCTAGCTCTTTTAATTCTGTGGTAAGTGCTTTCGCTTTATTTGCTTCTTCTTGTTTACCTTCTCTGAAAAGTTGTCCGATTTCTTTAGAGATTTTATTCATTTCAGAAGCATTTGTTTCTAATGAGGTTCTTTTCGCTCTCCACTCTTCATCGAGCGCTACGAGTTCATTAACTTCTTCAGAAACATCAATCATCCTTGTTTTTAAACCTTCAATGATAGCGTCTTTATTTTCTCTTATTCTTGTAATCTCTAACATTTCAAAAAATTTGTTTCGCAAAAATAACCAAACCCAGCAATTTACTGTTTGAAACGATCAACAAACATTGTAAAAATTATGCGGTTTATATGTTAATCAGAACTTCTGTTTTAACTTTCTGCAGCTTACTACTAAACCTTTCTAATACTAACAAAAAAAAGTCTGGCTCTAACAGAACCAGACTTTAATATCTACAAACAATGTTGTATTAAGCTTCTGCTGTTTCGAAAGGAACAACTGAAACATACGAACGATTGTTTCTCTTTTTTCTAAATTCAACTACTCCATCAACTAAAGCAAATAAAGTATGATCTTTACCGATACCTACGTTATTCCCTGGGTGATGTGCAGTTCCTCTTTGACGAACGATGATGTTACCTGCTATTGCAGCTTGACCACCAAAAATCTTAACTCCTAATCGTTTTGATTCTGATTCTCTACCGTTCTTCGAACTACCGACTCCTTTTTTATGTGCCATCTTTTTAAGTTTTACAGATAACCTTAATTATCTTCTATTTCTTATTAAGCTTTAATTCCTGTAATAGTTATCGCAGTTAATGCCTGACGATGACCATTCTTTTTCTTGTAACCTTTTCTTCTTTTCTTTTTGAAGACGATTACTTTATCTCCTTTTAAGTGCTCTTCAACTTTCGCTGAAACTGTTGCACCTTCTATAGCTGGGGCGCCAAGTGTTACTTTACCCTTGTTATCTACTAAAAGAACTTTGTCAAAATCTAATTTGTCTCCTTCTTTAGCATCTAAACGGTGAGTATAGATCTTTTGGTCTTTTTGCACCTTAAATTGCTGCCCTGCTATCTCTACAATTGCGTACATAGCTTAATTTTAAATATAATTTCAAAAATCGAAGCGCAAAGATACGATTATTTTTCTAATGGTCAAATAAACTTTTACTAATATATGAGAACTACAGCTAATTTTTGTTCTAATCATATTGAAACAACGCAATACCAATTTGTAAAGCATACAATTAGTTGAAAAATGTTCTTACAATTTCTGTTTTTTCTTTCCGTAATAATTTGCAATGTATACCCCTGATAAAACAATAAACATAGCTACAATTTGAAACAAAGTAATTGTTTCGCCAATAAACAAACCAATTAATACGGCTACAATAGGAATAAAATAGGTAACACTGCTTGCAAAAAGAGCTGTTGAATTAACTATGAGGTGATTAAAAACAATTACGGCCAAAGCTGTACCTACGCATCCGAGTATGAAAACATGAATAAAACCATATGTAGCATGTTGATTCATTAACCAAGTTGTGTGCGCGCCAAATAAAAACGTGAGTACCGTTGAAGGAATAAGCGTTACACCAAAAGCTAGACTTGTTACCGCCAAAGGTTTTACACCTTGCAACTTATACTTTATCGTATTTAAACTGATGGAATAACATAGTGTTGCCAAAACAATTGCACCCTTATGTGTCCATGTTCCAGAATTGGATAAATCTGCACCACTCATCATTAACAGTATTATACCAGCAGCACCAATAGAAACACCTATTAACTGAATTTTTGTTAGTTTTTGCTTAAAGATGAAATAACCTAAAAGTAAAGTGAAAATAGGCACAAAACTATTCAGCATTCCTGCATATCCAGAGGATAGCTCTGTTTCAGCATATGTAAAGAGAAATGCCGGAAAAAAATTGCCCAATAAACCAACTATTGAAATCCAAAGGAATCGCTTTTTCACCAGTAACTCTTTTCTAAATTTGAAAGCAAAAGGAAAAAGTACGAGTCCAGCTATAAACATTCTAAGCGCTCCAACTTGAAGATTGGTGTAAATTAACTCTCCCGTTTCAGGAAATTTCATTCCTCGTTTCATCAGGAAAAATGAACTTCCCCAAACACAAGCTAAAAAGATTAAGGTAAGCCAGTTTTTTGTTTCTCTTTGCATCGTGCAAAAATACATTATTCTCTTTACAGAATTCTATTCTCACACACCTATAAAAACCGAAAATCTCTTATCTTTGAAAAAAACTCTAAAATGAAAAAAGCGCACTTACTATTTCTTTCGCTTACAACAGTTCTTTTCTCTTGTAATCCAGTTACTTCGAATGAAGAAAATACTTTTTTAGATAATCCTGAAAAAACTACTGAGGTTGAATTTATAGACCAAACTAAAGTTGCATCCAACGCTTCTGTTAAATTAAACATTGAAGGTATGACGTGTGAAATGGGATGTGGTTCTGTTATCCGTAAAAATTTATACAATACAGGAGCAATTGAACAATGTGCTTTCGATTTTCAAGAAAACAGAGAGAGCAATACGGTAGAAGTTCTGTTTGACTCTACCAAGATTGAACCCACTCAAATTATTGCAGTAATTAATTCTATTGAAGAAGGAGACTTTACAGCGAGTAATTCTAATTAATTAGACTTCTATTCTTCAAAAAAACATATTCTATTTTTTATAAACTTTGATGCTTTTAATAATCATCCTATTAATTTTGCACTATGGATAAGAAAGAAGACAACCTTAAAGATGTAATTTCGCACGCGAAAGAATACGGATATATTTTCCCATCTTCAGAAATATATGATGGTTTAGCTGCAACTTATGATTACGGACAATTAGGTGCAGAACTTAAAAACAACATCAAAACATACTGGTGGCAATCAATGGTGCAAATGCACGAAAATATTGTAGGTATCGATGCTTCTATTTTTATGCACCCAGAAACCTGGAAAGCTTCTGGACATGTGGATGCTTTTAATGATCCATTAATTGATAATAAAGATTCTAAAAAACGATATAGAGCTGATGTTCTTATTGAGGATCATGTAGAAAAATACCGTGCTAAAATTGAGAAAGATGTAGCTAAAGGAATCAAACGATTTGGCGCAGACTTTGACGAAGTGCAGTTTAGAGCTACAAATCCAAATGTATTGCGCAACCAAGCTAAAATTGATGAGATTGAAGCGAAGATGGCGAACACCTTGGCCAAAGATGACCTAGAAGGTGTGAAAGCTTTAATTGAAGAATTAGGTATTGCTTGTCCTATCTCCGGATCAAAAAACTGGACAGATGTTAGGCAGTTTAACCTTATGTTCTCTACTGAAATGGGTTCTGTTGCGGGAGATGCTTCTACAATTTATTTACGACCAGAAACTGCTCAAGGAATTTTTGTTAATTACTTAAACGTGCAGAAATCTGGAAGAATGAAAATTCCTTTTGGAATTGCGCAAATCGGTAAAGCATTTAGAAATGAAATCATCGCGCGTCAATTTATTTTTAGAATGCGCGAATTTGAACAAATGGAAATGCAATTCTTTGTGCAACCCGGAACACAATTAGAGTGGTTTAATAAATGGAAAGAAACCAGAATCAAATGGCACAAAGCCTTAAATCTAGGTGAAGAAAAATACCGTTTCCACGACCATATAAAAATGGCGCACTATGCCGATGCAGCTACTGATATTGAGTTTGACTTTCCTATGGGTTTCAAAGAGCTTGAAGGTGTGCACTCTAGAACAGATTTTGATTTAAAACAACACGAAAAACATTCTGGAAAAAAATTACAGTACTTTGATCCAGAATTAAACGAAAACTATACACCTTTTGTAATTGAAACCTCTGTTGGTTTAGATAGAATGTTTTTAGCCGTTTTAGGTAGTTCTTTAAAAACAGAAAAGTTAGACGAAGGTAAAGAACGCGTAGTTTTAAGTTTACCTCCTGCTCTAGCTCCTTACAAAGCAGCAATTTTACCTTTGGTTAAAAAAGACGGTTTACCAGAGAAAGCAAAGGAAATCATGAAAATGTTGCAATTGGATTTTAACTGTCAATACGATGAAAAAGACACCGTTGGAAAACGCTACAGAAGACAAGATGCAATTGGTACACCTTACCATATTTGTGTAGATCATCAAACGTTAGAAGACAACACAGTTACAGTAAGAGATAGAGATACAATGCAACAATCAAGAGTTGATATAAGTGCATTATCACAAATAATTGGAGAAAAAGCAACGATTAAAAGTCTTTTAATCAATCAATAGAATAAGTAAAAAAGAATACAAGAAAAGCATTGCTCTAAGGCAATGCTTTTTCGTTTTTAACGGTCTTTATTCTTCGTCTTTTTCACTCTGAATGGATCAATTAGTTGTGCAAAAAAATGCTTGGGATAGTCATCGTCATTCTCAAACCCAAGCTCAATAGTAGCTCCGTCATATGGAACGTAATTTGTTCTAAAAATATAATCCCAAACACTCAATGAGATGCCAAAATTCATTCCTTTTTTGTGCGACTCTGGCAACTCCTTACTGTGATGCCAAATGTGCATTTTAGGATTATTCAGCAGGTATTTAAAAATGCCATAGTCCCAAGACAAGTTGGCATGATTTAAGTGTCCAATCAAAATAGTTACTGCATGCAAAACGAAGGCATACTCTAATTTAAAACCAAATAAAACAGATAGTAAAATATACAAAGTAGACTTATAAAACACCGATTCCATAAAGTGGAACCTTAAATGCGCAGCGAACCCCATTTCCTTAACACTGTGATGCACCTTATGGAAACGCCATAAAAAAGGTATCCTGTGCAAAGCGTTGTGTACACTCCATTGTATAAGATCTGCTAATAGAAAATAAATTAAAAGTTGTGTTAACCAGTGCGCACTACTTAAATCTAACAAGACACTATTATTTAAACCGAAATAAGTTAAAGTATCATTAATAAAAACACTCGTTACTTCACTCAAAGCAATGAAAAAGAAAAGGTTGGCTAGAAAAAAATTGAAGAACATATAAAAAGTATCTAATCCAAAATCTTTTCTAACTACTTTTTGATTTTTTCGCCACGGCATCAAAACCTCTAAAGCCCAAACAAATAGCGAAACAAAAATCAAATAATAAAAATAATTTAAGTCGCCATTAAATATTGGCTGTACAATACTCTTCCAAAAATAACTAGCATAGTTGGTATATGCTTTCTCTATAACTTCCCAGTAATTATTCAAAATAATTTTTCATTTTAGCATCTAATCTACACAAGTTTAAAAACACTTTATGCTTTTCAATTTATAAAATTAATTGATTTCCAATAAAAATACCTAACGGTATGGTACAATTTCTGACAAACTAACGAAGGAGACGCATTTTAGGAGAATATACTAGTTATTGATGATGGAATTACAATCAAATCAGTCTTCTTTTAAAGTTACTAACGTCAAATTCACAAATAATCTTTATTCGAAGTTCTAACTATTCTGCAGTCGTAAGAATACGCTAACTTTAACTACTGAAATAATCCAAACCTTTACAAGATTGACAATTTATGTATATTTAGCCCTTCGAACTATATTAAAAAACGAGTTTATGAAAAAACTATATCTGCTAAGCATTTGCTTTTTTAGTTTTCTTTCGATTGGTCAAATCGACTTTGAGAACTACACATCCATCCAGTCTGAAGGAGAATTACCTGAAGATTTTTCGATATCACTACAAGAGCGCTTAGAGAAAGAAATGAAGGTAGAGTATGATATGTCTGCCAGACAAAAGACCTATTTCGTAGAAAATAAATCTGTAGCTATTGATAATCTTTTACATTCTGGATTAGTGTTATTTGGAGATCCGTTAACAAAATATGTTGAAGACGTAGCTGCAAAAGTATTAGTAGATAGTCCAGAATTATTGTCAGAACTTACATTTTTCACATTAAGATCAAACGCTACCAACGCTTTTGTTACTGGAGAAGGTATGGTTTTCGTTACTATAGGATTACTTTCTCAAATTGTATCTGAAAGCGATTTAGCAATGGTACTTTCTCACGAAATTGCACACTACGAAGAGAGTCACATACTCCAATCTTTCGAGAACGTAATAACTGTTAGTAACGATAGAAAGACAAAGTTTGACGAAAAGATTGAAGAATTAAGTGAGTATTCTAAAAACCACGAGTTAGAAGCTGATGAATTGGGAATTATTCGTTATTTGAACGCAGGATATCCAAGAAGCAATGTAAAACAAGTGTTTGACATTTTAATGTACGCGCACCTTCCTATTGATGAATTAACGATTACAGAAGATATTTTAGCAGGAGATTTAGCATACATTCCGCAAGAATTCTTCCCAAAGGAAAGCAACCCAATAAAAGTAGATGAAGATTATGACGATAGCAAGAGCTCTCATCCGAATATAAAAAGCAGAAAAGAAAATGCGCAAACTATTTTAGATAAAGAAAGTGCTGCAGGAGGAGATGTAGAATTTAAACTTGGAAAAGATAGATTTACTAATATGCGAGATATAGCGCGTTTCGAACGTGTTCAAAACTGGCTTTATGCAAACGAATACGTAAACTGTTTGTATGAAATTGCCGTTTTAGAAACTCAATACCCTGAGAATAAACACTTGCAACTTTGTAAAGCTCAAGCTTGGTGTGGATTAGCTGTATACAGTGCAGAAGGTGAATTACATGAGTGCTATCAAAAGCCGAGTAAAGTAGAAGGCGAACACCATACCATACATTATGTATTTAACGAATTAAGTACTGAAGATGTTCGTGTTTTGGCCTTGAGAAACATAGTAGATATTAAAAAAGCAATTCCCAACAATCAAGAACTTATTGAAATGGAGCGTATAGCCGTGAGACAGCTCCTGAAGAAAAAGGTAAAATGGGAGGATTTTTCAACGCTAACTTTTGAGGAAGCCCTCAGTAAAGTGAGTGCGCTGAACGACACCGATAGCTCATCAAATTCTACCTCTTCAATTATTGATGAAAACAGCGAAGAATGGAAAAAACTATCTAAATACGAAAAAATAAAACTTAAAGAACAAGCATCTGGTACTATTAGCGGTGATACTGATTTAAAAGTTAAAGCAGACATTGATTCTACTGACTTTAGATTTTACGCCTTATCAGATTATATAGAGAACAGCGAAATACTTAAATCTGAAATAGAAAAATTTGAGATAAAAGAGAAAGAAGAAGAGGAACTAGAAGAAGAACTAGACCAACTGTCTAAAAGAGAATACAAGAAACGTATTAAGGAAGAAGAAACAAAAGAATTGCATTTGGGCTTAGAATCTGTTGTCTTTGTTGAGCCTTTGGCTGCAGAATATACCAATAAAGGATTTGATCCAATAAAAAGTGCAGATTTACAACTTAAATTTGTTGAGGCGATAGACAAAAGTGCTGATCAACAAGGTATGAATGCAACCCAATTGAGTAAGTATAAAATGGTCGACTTAGGAACAGACGGTTATAATCAACGTGCTGCCCTACAACGTTATATTAATCAATTCGCAAATATAGAATCAGAAGATATATTTGTTACAGACTATCAAATAATTAATCAAATTACAGAGCAATACAATACAGAAAACGTAGTGTTCTCATTAATAGAACATAGTTTTGAACCAGATCTAAATGCATTAACGATGCTGGCATTTGTATACTTCCCTCCTGCCATATTGTTTTACATACCCGCTAAGTTGGCTTTAGCGCATGATGTTAAAATGTCTATACTTGTTTTTAACGCCAAAAAAGGATCCGTTGAAACATACACCAATTACTATTTTCAAATCAAGCCAAGTAAAACTGCAATTGAACTGCACATGTACGATTTATTAATGCAATTATCTACTCCAAAATAAAAGAATATGTCAAGAATAATTTTAATATTATCCATTTTAATTAGTGGATTTACTATAGCGCAAAATCCTGGATATTTTGGAAAATACAATGTATTTACATTCAAATACCTACCCACATTAGACTACTCAACTGAGAATAGAAGAGCCGTTTATGTTGATGAAGATAATCTACTTTATAACAATGGCATATTTAAAGAATCTGATGGTTCTGGTGTTATTACTAAAACTTTCAATTTTGAAAATATGTTTCAAATTGGTTATGCTAGATTAATAAAACGAAACATGGCTGTTGGAGCAAATATTGGATATACGCGCCTTAAATTGGGTACATCTTTCTTTTATGATTACGAGTTCAGAGGTTTAGAAAGTTTAGAAGCAAACACTTTTTCGTTTGAAGGATTTTTAGAAATATCTGCTAATAAATCAATCCTCATGTCTAGTATTTCTCATAAATTCGGGTTGCGTTTCGTTGCAGGAAGCTTAAGAGATAAAGTATACTTAGGAAGATACAGAAATGAATTCGACTTTAACGAGCTCTATACAGTTGAATATACCTTGGAGGACATCACCGAACCAGAAGAAATTAGTTTAAGTGGTTTGCAGTTTATTTATGGTATAACATTGCACAAACCTTTAACAGACTTTATGGTATTACAATATGGATTTAACATCAATTTAGGTCCAAGTTTAATTTCTAAAAACAACAGATTTAGAGACTTTATTGGAGAAACTTCTCCTGAACCAAACTGGATAGGATACATAGATCCGAATTATGTAAACTTTTTATTTGACAGTGCATTGTTCACTAATCTAGTGAGTGCAGATATTAGTTTAATATTTCCGTTTTAAAGAGCTATTAATGATAAAAAGCACGAAACTTAATTTCGTGCTTTTTTTATGTCCAATTTTAAGGTGACGAGAATTAACTGTAAATTCGTAAACATGAAATTGAGTCTTATTTTCGCACTACTTTTTCTCCCACAACTATTTTGGGCGCAACAACTCAATTTCACAAACTATTCTGTTTCTGATGGTTTAGCACAATCACAAGTTTACGCTATACTTCCAACCCAAAAAGGAAAACTCTATTTAGGAACACAGGGCGGAGGAATTTCGATTTTCGACGGAAAAAAATTCACTTCTATTCGAAAAGAAGACGGACTAATTTCGAATAAAATAAGTACATTTTACTCTCAAGAAAATAGAATCATAATTGGCACAGATAAAGGAATTTCTATTATAGAAAACAAAGAGATTGTTTCAACCATTTCTACAAAAGAAGGTGTTACATGTTTGTTTGGATACAACAATCAAATTTACGTTGGCACGAGAGTTGGCCTGTTCAAGCTCATTAACAACGCACTTATTGCAAGTTCTAATCAGCAACTATCCAACAAATACATAACTGGATATTTTACAGATGAAAAAAACAACCTTTGGATAAGTACGCAAAAAGGGTGTTGGCATATTTCTAACACCTTCAAAAATTTAGGCATAAAAAATGGTTGGCCTAGCGAATTTATTACAGCTGCTGTTCAAAATGAAGAAGGAATATTTCTTTCAACTCTAACAAATGGAATTATTGCACTAGAACCTTCTTTAAAACGAAAAGAAACTCCAAACTTATTTTCTAGTCTTATTATCAACTCACTTTATTTAGATCAAAACCAACAATTATGGATAGCCACACAAAATAATGGCGTTTATATTTATGCCAAAAATAAAATAGAACACTATACTACAGAGCAAGGCCTTGCAAACAACCACGTAAAATGTGTTACCGAAGATCATTGGGGAAATACGTGGATAGGAACTTCTGGAGGTGGTATTTCGAAATACAACCCAACTGATTTTATCCATTACAATACGTTTTCTGGGTTAAATGGAGATTATATCTACACCGTTTATGCAGAAAAAGACAATATATGGGTATCTACAGCTGCAGGTGGAATTGTAAAACTAAACGATACACTAAACAAACAATATATAAAATACGGCCAAAGAAAAATAGGAAAAGTTAGAAATCTACTGGCTGATAAAAACAAAAACATTTGGTTCACAGAAGAAAAAGTTGGCTTAGGATTTATACATAAAGAAATCGATTCAATTTACTATTTTTCTGATAGCAACAGTAGCAAATGGATCTTAGATATGGATATTGCTAAAGGCGGTACAATTTGGTTGGCAACAGCCGATAAAGGTCTACTCAAAGCAAATGCTACACTTACAGATAGTCTATATCGCGTATCTTTTTTCAGATACAGCCATATTAACAAATATCTTTCTAACCGCATAGAACTCGTAAAAATAGCGCCAGATAATAGTATTTGGATAGTCGATGCAAAAAATGGAACCGCTCACTTTACAGGTAAAGAACTCAACTTCATAAAAGAATCCAAGAAGTTCAATATTAGAACCATAACCTTCTTGGGAAAGCAACCTATTTTTGGTACTGAAAACGGACTTTATTCTATCTCAAAAAACAAACTTATTCCTGTTTCCTTCAACTCTAAACTTACCTCTCAAAATATCTATCAACTTTTAGTTGAGAACGACACTACACTTTGGGTAGGAACTGAAAAAGGTGTTGATCGCGTATATTATTCAGAAAATAATGAAGCGAATATTAAAAATTTCGGGCATAACGAAGGTTTTAGAGGTGTAGAAACTTCTTTAGAAAGTGCTTTTAAAGATGACCAAAATAATCTTTGGTTTGGAACGATAAGAGGTTTGGAAAGATATACGCCTTCCAACAAAAGAAAAAAAAGCGTTGCACCCATAGCAACATCCATTGGACACTTCTTCATTGTCTCGGAGTATTTGTCTGCTGAGTCGTATGGCTCTATGTCGTATCTCTTGCCTGCTGTTCTTTCAATAGGGCGATAGAGTACCGCCATTGCTTTGTGTAATGTTGTTTCGTCTCTTAGATAGTTATCCAAGTCCAC
>JBMYYC010000022.1:0-31669 GCA_049609045.1 Lishizhenia sp.
ACTAAAAGCGGACAAGGAGCGTATTTGTCATTTCCTAATCCATCATAAAGTACTTCCATTATTGCTAAGCAAACGTCTAATCCAATAAAATCTGCTAACTGTAGAGGACCCATTGGGTGCGCCATACCTAATTTCATTACAGTGTCAATTTCTTCAACACCTGCAACTCCTTCATTTAATGTTATGATTGCTTCATTAATCATTGGCATTAAAATTCTATTAGCTACAAAACCAGGGTAATCATTTACTTCAACAGGAACTTTTTTCAAAGATTTTGATGTTTCCATAATTAAAGAAGTAACAGCATCAGAGGTTGAGTATCCTCTAATGATTTCTACCAATTTCATTACAGGAACCGGATTCATGAAGTGCATACCAATAACTTTGTCTGGACGATTAGTAACAGCAGCAATTTTTGTGATTGAAATAGAAGATGTATTTGTAGCTAGAATTACATGATCTTCTGTAACATCACTTAAATTCTTAAATATTTTAAGCTTCAAATCGTAATTTTCAGTAGCTGCTTCAACCACTAAATCAACATTTTTAACTCCCTCAGCTGCATCTGTATAGGTTGTTATTCTCTCTAGAGTACTTGATTTTTCTGCTTCAGAAATCTTTTCTTTAGCCACCATTCTATCCAAATTTTTAGTAATGGTTTTCATTCCTTTCTCTAAAGATGCTTCTGCCACATCTATAAGTGATACTTTATATCCAAATTGAGCAAAGACATGAGCAATTCCATTCCCCATTGTTCCAGCACCAACTACTGCTACGTTTTTAATTGTCATTGTAATGATTTTGTTTGCCTCAAAAATAAGCGTAGTTTTTTAGATAGCCAAGTATGTGTGTATTGTCTTATGTCTTATTGAATACTATATTTTTAAAACAAACTATTTATTCTAAACATAAATTCAATATATTGTGAACGCTTACTCTAATATTTGTAGGAGAAAATTTGAATTTAATTTAATAGAAGAAAGATGAAAAAAATTATTGCTTTATTAACCTTATTTATTGTTACAAGTGTTGCTTATTCTCAGTCTTGTGTAGGTAAATGGGTAACTATTGATGATGAAACAGGTACGAAAAAATCTATTGTAGAATTGTACAAAAAAGACGGTATGCTTTACGGTAAAATTATAAAGCTTTATCCAAGAGAAGGAAGAGGACCAAACCCGAAGTGTACGCTTTGTCCGGACGACAGAAAAAATCAGCCTTTAATTGGGTTGCAAATTATAAGAGGAATGAAGTGGGACGGTTCTGAGTGGGAAGAAGGAACAATTATAGATCCGCAGAAAGGGAAAATTTATGATGCTGCACTTTGGTTAAATCCAGCAAACCCGAACCGTTTAAATGTTAGAGGTTATGCCGGAATTTTCTTTAGAACACAAACTTGGATTAGGTTACCAGAATAAATTTATTTAGTGACAATGAAATGCGTGTAAGAAATTGCGCGCATTTTTTGTTTAATATAATTTACCTCTTTTTATAAGATATTTAGATAAAACAAAGTTGAAATCTTGTTGAATATCTACTTGGGTAAAGTCTACAGCGTATTGTTTACACTTTGTCTCAATCTCTTTAAAGTACTTGGTAATTTGTGATTTATATGTTTCTTTGATTTGGTTTGGTTGGAGTTTGATTTTCTCTCCGGTTTCCATATCTATCAAATGATGTGGACGGTTTTCTAGCTCAAAATCAATTTCATTCTCTTTGTCTACTATATGAAATATAACTACCTCATGTTTGTTGTGTTTGAGGTGTTGAATGGCCTGGAAAAAAGCATCTGTTTTCGATGGATCATCTAAAAAATCAGAAAACAGTACAACTAAACTTCTCTTGCGTGTAAGTTCAGCAATATCGTGCATTGCTTGAATTGTAGATGTGCTTTTTGATTTTGCTTCCTCAAAATTTATCATTTGTTCTTCTAACTTCTGATAAATTAACTTAAGGTGTCTTTTAGATGATTTTGCTGGTGTATGAAGTTCTAAATTATCCGAAAACAAAGATAGTCCAACAGCATCTCGTTGTTTTTTTAGTAATTCTATCAAAGAAGCAATGCAATAAGCACTGTACTCTAATTTATTCAGTTTGCTTGCGTGCTTAGGGAATAACATAGAGCTTGAACAATCCAATACAAGTTGGCACCTTAAATTGGTTTCTTCTTCGTACTTTTTTGTGAATAATTTCTCGCTTCTCGCAAAGAGTTTCCAATCAATATGTTTTGTAGATTCTCCTTTGTTATATAAACGATGCTCTGCAAATTCTACAGAGAATCCGTGGAAAGGACTCTTGTGCATTCCAGTTATAAAACCTTCTACAACTTGCTTTGCTAAAAGTTCTAAATTGCCAAATTGCGCTAATGATTCTCTGTTTATTTTACTCATCGGTATAAATATAAATATTTTGACATCAAAATCATTTCTTAGCACGTTATTTGTATCTTGTCGGTCATGAAATCATTATTTATTGTTTTAAGTTTCATTTGCTGTACTCAACTTTCATTATCACAAGAATGGAAATTGAAGAAAACATATTTTTCAGATTTTAATATCTGGGATATAGATCCTTTGGGTAATCTTATTTATGCAAAAAACGATGCCTTATATAAACTAGATACTGCTTTCAATATTCAGTTTAAACAAAGTTTTAAAAGCTTCGGTAATATCACATCAATAGACGCGTCTTATGCTCAAAAAACTTTGGTTTTTGGAAAGGATATGCAATACATTTCTTTTTTAGACAATACATTAACGAGCAGTTCTGGAAATGAAAATTTAGAAGATCTAGGTGTAGATTATGCCAAATTTGTTTGTTTCTCTCAGATTTCTACCAGATATTGGGTGTATGATGACGTAAACAGTAAGTTTTTTAGATTCGACGAAGGCGCACAAGAACCGATTTTAGTTGAAAACCTGAATTTATTACTAGACGAAATTGAGTTGGTAGACTTTTTTGAGTCTAATAATTACTTATACCTAATTACCGAAAGCAGCGGAATTTATTTGTTTGATAATTTTGGAACATTGGTCAATAGAATTCCATTAGCTAATACTCACGCGGTTGAAGTTGTAAATGAAACAATTTATTATCTCAAAAACGACACACTTGCTAAACGAGAATTAGATGGTTTTGAAACATTTATTGAATTGCCAGAGAAAGGAATTCTGGATTTTAAAATTCTAGGAGATTATATCTATTTTAAATCAAACGAAACATTAAAAAAATATTCATTAAAATTGAATTAAATGTTTTCTTAAAGCGTTTAGTTTTGTAATTTAGTCAACCTAAAAATAACACATCAAATGCATATAGCTGTAGCAGGAAATATTGGTTCAGGAAAAACAACGTTAACAGAACTTTTAGCAAAACATTTTAATTGGGAAACGCATTATGAAGACGTAGAGCAAAACCCATATTTGAATGATTTTTATGAAGACATGCAACGTTGGTCTTTCAATCTACAAATTTATTATCTAAACAGTAGATTTAACCAAGTTCAAGAAATTAAAGCTACAGAAGGTTTTGTAATTCAAGACAGAACAATTTATGAAGATGCGTTTATTTTTGCTCCCAATTTACATTCTATGGGATTAATGACAACAAGAGATTTTGAAAATTATTTTTCGTTGTTTAATCTTATTGAATCTTTTGTTTCTGCACCAGATTTATTAATCTATTTACGTGCTTCTGTTCCTACATTAGTAAAGCAAATTCAAAGCAGAGGTAGAGATTACGAAGAAAGTATTCGTTTGGATTATTTGAAAAGACTGAACGAACGTTACGAAGCTTGGATTTCTACTTACGATAAAGGGAAATTGCTAATCATTGATGTAGACAATAACAACTATCATGAAAATCCGGAAGATTTGGGGAAAATAATAAATGCAATTGATGCAGAAATTAACGGGTTATTTTAATTAAAGTTTGCTTTAGTATTCGTTAAATAGTGTTGACAATTTCTTGTACAACATTTTCCTTACTGTACTTTTTTAACGCAATCTGTTTTCCTTTTTTAGCTTTTATTAGAACGTTGTCGTTCGCATTAAGATTGTTTCTCAATACTTTAATGAAATCTTGCAGGTTTTCAGGTTCGTATAAATCTCCGTATGCTCCAAAGCCTAAAAGTTCTGGAGTTCCTCCAGCGTTAGTGCCTATTACAGGCGTTCCGTATGACATTGATTCAATTGTAACCATACCTATTGTTTCTGCTTTGGAAGCCATTATAAAACGATCTACGCTTTCAAAGAAATATCGAATGTCTTTCATAAATGGACGAATGTGAACACGATTTTCAAGTCCTTCTTTCTTTATTGTAGTATATAATTTTTCAACGTAATCGTCGTGTTCATTATAGGTTTTTTCTCCCACAATTAGCAAATCAAGATGAGAGAATTCTTCTTTTAATTTTGCTAGTGCGTTTACTAAGAAGAGTTGACCTTTAAGTGGATCAAGTCTACCGATTACACCAATGATTAATTTATCTTTTGGAAGATTTAGTTTTTCTAACGCCGTTTCTTTTGAAATAGGAGGTTTATTCCAATTTAAATCACTCGCCAATGGAATTACAGCAATACGTTCCTCAGGAAAATTTGTTTTTTCTACTACTTCGTCTTTTAAGAATTGGAGTGGTGCTATCCAAAGATTTATTTGCTTGTAATTTCTAGTGTGGAAGAAATCTTTTTTCTTCTTTGCAAATTGCATAGCTTGTTGGTAAACGAGATTGATGTGCTTCGCTTCTCGTTTTCGTTTAATCTGAGAAAAAATATTAATATCTCTTCTGTCGCGCACCCAAACGGTATCAATTTCTAATTCTAAAAGATGTCTTTTTACTATTTTCACATTCTTAAAATCAAAATTCTTTTTGTTTCTATTTACTATAACCTGTTCAATACCAAGATCTTTTGCTTTCTGTTCTATTTTAGAATCTTTTACGCAAAAAATATAAACTGTAAAACCAGCTTCTTTCAGCCAATGGGCGTAACGAACAAAGTTCATTTCTAAACCTCCCCAACTCATAGAGCTGCAATAGAAACCGATTTTTCGAGTCATTTATTGCGCAGATTTGATTAGTAAAGCCAAAATATCTTGAGCTGCTTTACTAATTTTAGTTCCAGGCCCAAATACACCAAAAACTCCAGCGTTAAAAAGAAAGTCGTAGTCTTGGGCAGGAATTACACCTCCAGCTACAACCATAATATCACCTCTGCTTAGCTTTTCTAACTCTGCAATTACCTGTGGAACCAATGTTTTGTGTCCGGCAGCCAAAGAACTAACACCTAATACATGTACATCATTTTCTACAGCTTGTTTTGCTGCTTCAGCAGGAGTTTGGAATAAGGGACCTATATCCACATCAAAACCAATATCTGCAAAACTAGTTGCAATTACTTTTGCTCCTCTGTCGTGACCATCTTGTCCCATTTTTGCAACCATAATACGTGGTCGTCTTCCTTCCAACTCTGCAAAATTGTCTGCAAGTTCTTGTGCTTTTTCAAAATCTTTATCCTGCATAGCTTCAGATGAATAAACTCCACTTATAGAGCGTATAGTTGCTTGATATCTGCCAAAATGTTTTTCTAGTGCATCAGAAATTTCTCCCAAAGTTGCACGTTTGCGAGCGCATTCTACGGCGGCTTCTAAAAGATTTCCATTTTGATTTTCTGCGATATCAGATAATTTATTTAGTGCAGCTTGTGTTTCTTGTTCGTTTCTTTCTCTTTTCAGTTTAGATAGACGTTCAATTTGTGCTTTTCTCACTTCTGCATTATCCACATCTAAGATGTCCATCGTTTCCTCTTTGTCTAATTGATAACGATTTACACCTACTAAAATATCTTTTCCAGCATCAATTCTTGCTTGTTTTCTTGCTGCTGCTTCTTCAATTCTCATTTTTGGAACACCTGTTTCAATGGCTTTAGCCATTCCTCCAAGTTCTTCAACTTCTTCAATTAACTCCCAAGCTTTTTTAACCAAATCGTCTGTTAATTTTTCAACGTAGTGACTTCCAGCCCAAGGATCGATAACATCTGTAATTCCAGTTTCATTTTGAAGATAAATTTGTGTGTTTCTTGCAATTCGTGCACTAAAATCTGTCGGAAGCGCAATTGCTTCGTCTAATGCATTGGTGTGTAAAGACTGTGTTCCACCGAAAGCAGCCGCAAGCGCTTCTACACATGTTCTTGCTACGTTATTGAAAGGATCTTGCTCTGTTAAACTCCAACCAGAAGTTTGGCAATGTGTGCGCAATGCTAATGATTTTGAATTTTTTGGATCAAATTGCTTAACAAGTTTTGCCCAAATCAATCTTCCGGCTCTCATCTTGGCAATTTCCATATAATGATTCATTCCAATTGCCCAGAAAAAACTTAATCTCGGTGCAAATTCATCTATTTTCAAACCTGCTTTAATTCCTGCTCTTAAATATTCTAAACCATCTGCTAATGTATAGGCAAGCTCAATACCGGCCGTTGCTCCGGCTTCTTGCATGTGATAACCAGAAATTGAAATTGAATTAAACTTCGGCATATTTTGAGAAGTGTATTCAAAAATATCCGATATAATTTTCATAGAATGTTTCGGAGGATAGATGTAGGTATTTCTAACCATAAACTCTTTCAGTATATCGTTTTGAATCGTACCGGCTAAATCTTTTTTATCTACTCCTTGTTCTTCTGCAGCAACAATATAAAAGGCCATAATAGGCAGAACGGCTCCATTCATTGTCATAGACACAGACATTTTATCTAACGGAATTTTGTCAAATAAAACTTTCATATCTAGGATAGAATCAATGGCAACTCCGGCTTTTCCAACATCGCCAACAACGCGTTCGTGATCTGAGTCGTAACCTCTGTGCGTAGCTAAGTCAAAGGCAACAGACAAGCCTTTTTGACCAGCAGCTAAATTTCTTCTGTAAAAAGCATTAGATTCTTCCGCTGTTGAAAAACCTGCATATTGTCTTATCGTCCAAGGTCTAACAGTATACATTGTAGAATACGGACCACCAAGGTAAGGAGCTAATCCTGAGACAAAATCTATATGTTCTAACGCATCACTATCTTTTTCTGTATAGTAATTTTTGAGATCAATTTTTTCTGCCGTTTCAAATATTTCCTTTTGATTAGGAATGTTTTTTACGGGTACTTCTTTAAACTGTAATTGACTAAAATCTATTTTCTTCATGCTAATTCAGTTTTTGCGTCTCTTTCTAAAATTAAATACGAACCAAAAGGTGTTTCTGGTGTTTCGATCCAATTGTTTGTAACAGTTTCTATGTTTGGATACTTGTTAACTCCAATTAACATTTGCGATCCATTTTCTACTGCTTCAATTCTTTGTTTTCTTTTGTTGAGAACAGCTTCTTTCAATGCTTTTAAACCTTCTTTTTCTATAGATTGGAAAAGTTCCCATGCTTTGGATTGTATTTCTTCTGTAATCTTCTCCAATGCGTAAGAACCTCCAGCTACATCTATTACCTGATTGATATAGGCTTCTTCTTTGAGCAGTAACGAGATGTTGTTACTCATCCTTTGAGTGAAATGTGTTTTTTTATTTTCGGCAAAAGTATCGTAGGGTAATAAATTGATTTCATTAACACCGCCAACAGCAGCAGAAAGTCCTTCAGTTGTTAGTCGAAGTAAGTTAGTGTAAGGATCTTGTAATGATTTGTTTACAAATATAGATTTTGCTTCAATATAAGCCGTTTTACTGCATTCTTCTTTCGGATTATATTGTTCAATAATAAAACTCCATAAGCTTCTAAATGCTCTAAATTTGGCAATTTCAATAAAATAAAGGTTGCCTATTCCGAAGGTGAATTTAAGTTGTAAACTTGCTTTGTCTATGGTTTCTCCATTTGATAAAAGTGAATGTAACTGTGTATGTCCTTCATGCAAAGCATAAGCAATTTCTTGTATGCTATTTCCTCCAGCATTTAAAATATCTACAGCGTTTATCAATTGAGATCTACCTCTAAGAGTTTTACTTTTTTGATGAGAATTAAAAACATCAATTCTTGCATTCGGAAATTGCTTTAATAATTCTTCTACAAATTCTAATTGTTCATTTGTATTTACTTTGAAAGTAGTGGAGATATGATCAAAACCAATTTGATTCACGATTTCTTTACACGCATCATTATTAAAGTTTCCAAGATCAATTGTTAATGCGGTATTTCCTTTCATCAAACAATCTAACGCAAAAGCATTCATTTCTTTTGGAGAAGTAGCAGGTATTTCGGCTACAATTTCCCACTCGTTATTTTCTGTTCTATTTCCGCGTTTAAAGCTTCCAGATCCAGGTACTTGATGGTCTTGATTTGTATCAGATCTGTGGTGTTGCGACCAAAATTCTATATCTTCTATTGAATAATTATTTATCATAGAAGAATCAAATTCTTTTCCCTTTAGATCAACTTTTATTTTCTCTAACCATTCTTGTTTTGATGGAGATTCAAATGCACTAAAAAGTTCTTTCATAGAAATTCAATTGTGTAGCTTCAAAAATAAGCATAATAAGGCGGTAAAGGAAAAGAAGCGCAGGATTTAAAGTAAGAAATTTAAAGGAATTTTAAACTCATCGCTTTACTTTGGAGGTGTCATATTGTAATAGTTAAAAGTAGACAACATAGTTATTAATACAGGTGCTATAACTATTCCGATATAAGGAATTAACATGAGGGCAGAGAATAATAGTCCTGTTAACACTGTATGAAAAAAGTTTTTCAGTGCAAAAGAATAGCTTTTACCAATATTGATTTGTTTTCGCTCTAAAGCAAAATCGTAAAAACTAAATCCCAGCCAAAACGAACCAATAACTAGACTTAAATAAGGAGATAAAAATTCTACATTAAAAAGACTTCCTATGGTTAAATTCCAAATGATGAAAAAGCAAAAATCGAACAGTAAACCAATGATCAAGATACCTATCATTCTTACCAAATCACTTAATATTCTACCGAAACCTCCATCGATTTTCTGGTTGGAAATTTCGTAGTCTAATTTTTCTCCAAGTAAGGTGTTAAAAGGGGAGAAGAGTGTTAGGATAATGAATTGAAAGATAAAGTAGGATACAGAATTACTCCATTTCCCAATAAAACTAACTCCTTTCTGAATTTCATCACCAATCCATGGAATGTAACTCAAGTTATCAAGTAACCCGAACCAACTAGAAAATAATTCTACTATAAAAAAGTAACTTATTGCAATGACTATACCTGGTAAGAAAAAGGCGATATACCTACCAGAGAAGATAAGTTGAAGTACTTTTTTTAAAGCGATTAAGTGCTGTCCAATGAATTTCATGACAGGAAAGTTAATATTATTTTCAGTACTGTTTGGGTTCGAATAGCTGAACTACCAACATTGCTATTCCAAAAAAGGCTATGCTTCCCATAAAAAACAACTTTCCTCCGCGATAACCTTTCGAGTACCAATAAATACTATTTATTAATCCAAATACAAGTGCAAGTGCAGCGATGATAAGATATTTGTTCATTTCTTTTAATTTATTGGTCGATAAATATATACTTTTCTTACACGTAATTTCAATGTTGGCACAAGAATTGAACCTATTCATATAGATTGTAAAAAATAAATTATGAATAAAGAAAGTTTTAAAATTTTGAGTCTGATTGTTTTATGTGTATTTCTTGCAAACACTGCTGCCGCACAAACAATCAAAAACACCAAAGAGATAACTCATGAGAGAACGGTTTGTCCAGAACCAAGAAAGCTAATTCTGTTACCGACAGAAAAAGAGAATGCTAGAAGAGTTAAAGTAAAAGGAGAAAATGTTTGTCGCATACCAAGAAATCACCACTTTTTAAGAGTGAAAAATAAATAGAATTTAGCGCTCATTTTACTGATAAATTCTCATTCTCATATTTACACACATAGTACCATCTGAAGAGTTGCATCAAAATGTTTTTCTTATAAAAATCTATGTTGTAGTTGTTTTCTGTTAAGTTTTCAGCATAAATACTCCAAATATGATTGGCGCTCGGTGTTGGCGTTTCATTAATGTAGTTTAACAGTTCATTTTCTAGTTGGTAATATTCGGTTTCTATAAATTGCAAACTATCTACAGCGTATAAGTCATTTACACATAAGAATAATTCTTGTGGAGGTTCATTCAAAAACTGATGATCTTGTGGTATCTCAATTTTTTGAAGAGATGGAAACGTAGTATTCTCTACAAGATAGTTGAGTAAATTTTTTAATGATTTATAATCGGTTTGCTCTAGTTGATTTTCATCTTTGAGCAGCGTGTAAAATAAGTCTAATTCTTGGTTCGCGTTAATTCCTCTGTTTTCGTAATAGTTTTGATTGCATTCTTCAAGATAGGAATAGAGTAGTTGGGTTTCGTCTTCATTTGATGAACACGAAAACAAAAGTATTGAGATTGTTAATGTAAATAAATACCGCATAAAAAAAGTCCTCTTAATTGTAAGAGGACTTTAAATATACGATGTAAAAATTAATTTACTCTTTTTTTTACAAATGAATTACTTCGTCATATGCAGCTGCTGCAGCTTCCATAACTGCTTCAGACATTGTTGGGTGTGGATGTACTGTTTTGATCAACTCTTCTCCTGTCACTTCTAATTTTCTAATTGCTACAATTTCAGCAATCATTTCAGTAACGTTAGCACCTATCATGTGTCCGCCAAGTAACTCGCCGTATTTAGCATCAAAAATTAGTTTTACAAAACCATCTTTAGCGCCTGCAGCTGAAGCTTTTCCTGAAGCAGAGAAAGGAAATTTACCAACTTTGATATCATATCCTGCATCTTTTGCAGCTTGTTCAGACATTCCAACAGAAGCTATTTCAGGAGAACAATATGTACAACCTGGAATATTTCCATAATCTAAAGGCTCTGGATGATGTCCTGCTAATTTTTCAACACAAATAATTCCTTCAGCAGAAGCAACGTGTGCCAATGCCGGACCAGGAGTGATGTCTCCAATAGCAAAGTATCCAGGCATGTTTGTTTGATAAAAATCATTCACCAATACTTTACCTTTGTCTGTGGCAATACCAACATCTTCTAAACCAATATTTGAAAGGTTCGTTTCAATTCCAACAGCAGAAAGAACTACGTCACCATCAATAATTTCCTCTCCTTTTTTAGTTTTTACAGAAACTTTACAGCCTTTTCCTTTTGTATCAACCGACTCAACAGAAGAAGCTGTCATTACCTTAATTCCTTGTTTTTTAAGTGATTTTTCTAATTGTTTAGAAACATCTTTATCCTCAACAGGAACAATTGTATCTTGGAACTCTACGATGGTAACTTCTGTTCCTATCGCATTGTAGAAATAAGCAAATTCTACCCCAATAGCACCAGAACCTACTACAACCAATTTTTTCGGCTGTGATTTTAAAGTCATCGCTTCTCTGTAACCAATAATTTTTTCACCATCTTGTGGTAAGTTAGGCAATTGCCTAGATTTAGCACCAGTAGCAATAATTACACCTTTATCAGCACTGTAGATTTCTTTTTTTCCGTCTTCTGCGGTAACTTCTACTTTCTTTCCTGCAAGAATTTTACCGAAACCATTAATAACGTCTATTTTATTCTTTTTCATTAAGAACTGAATACCGTTACTCATTCCATTGGCAACACCTCTAGATCTTTCGATCATTGCATCAAAGTTTACACTTGAATCTTTTACGTTAATCCCATAATCAGAAGCATGTGTTATATACTCAAAGACATTTGCACTTTTAAGTAGAGCTTTTGTAGGAATACATCCCCAGTTTAGGCAAATACCACCCAAAGATTCTTTTTCCACAATGGCAGTTTTAAAACCAAGTTGTGAAGCTCTAATTGCCGTAACATATCCACCAGGACCACTACCAACAACAATAATATCGTAATTCATATTCTCTAGTTCTTAATTAATCTGTTGCGAATTTAATGATTTCTACTAAAAAATGAAGAGGATAGAGGAAATTAGACGTTTATCTCAAGTAATTGACTTCTCACGGTCATTTACAATAATCATTTGTAGTTGATTGCGAACTTATTTATATTTGAAAAAAACTTATAAAATGAAAACCAAACAAATTCTAATACTAATGTCTATCCTTTTTTTGGGATTTTCCGTTAAGTCGCAAGACACAACTGTTGTACAGACGTTTACCTGGGATAGTATCTCAACGCGAAGAGCAACTTTTGATTTCCCTCAAGAATTGAACGATAAACGTTTTGAAAAAGTGTTGATGTATTATAACCTTAAATGTGATCCGGCTACACCTTGGGATAGCTATAATTGTGGCGAGTGGGATTATTTAGCCTACACCAGAATTTTTGAAAACACAGGAGTTCAAGATTCTGTAAAAGTTGAAGGGAAATCATTTCAAATGAACTTAACAGAACCTCTTTCACAAGATTATTCAGCGTTTGTTAATCCGTTTTTATCAAATTCTCAAGAGTATTTTCAATTAAAAAGGTCAAATCCAACTTTAAACTACAATCAAACGCTTAGTGGAACCGCTGCAATTAATTCTGTTTTTGATAATGTTAACAACGATGGTGTGCATTATCAATTTATTGTTAAAGCAAGCGAGCTATTAAGTGCAGGAGTAACACCTGGCGATATCGAATCAATTATATTAAACGGAAACTTGTTAGCAGGTGGAGAATATAAAGGTTTAACTATATCTGCAAAATTTACTTCTCTAACAGAACTTACTGCGTTATCTAACACTGGTTTTACCGAAGTTTACAATGCGCAGAAAGGGACAGATGCTTCTGATGATTTACCTTTTGTCTCAGGCGATAATACCTTTTTATTTCACCAACCAATTACATGGAATGGAACAGACAATTTAATTTTATCAATAAAGTACGCAGATTACGGATCAGGAACTACCAACTTTACATTAAACGGAGTAAATTCTTCAGAAAATCTTTCTGTGATTTATCCTGCAAATAACGGTGTGTTAAAAATTACTACAAATAACCACGCAATGTCAGAGCTTTCAAACATTGATTTTGGCGATGAAGTTACAGTTTCTTTTTGGGCCAAAGGAGATGGTGCTGAAGGTACAAATACATGTGTTTTCGAAGCATATGACGTAGAAGGTAACAGGGTTTTAAACATGCATATGCCATGGAGTAATAATAGAATGTACTGGGATGCAGGCGAAGGAAGCGGTTACGATAGAATTGATAAACCAATTGCAACCAACGAAATTGATGGTAGCTGGAACCATTGGGCTTTAACTAAAAATGCAACAACAGGTATCATGAATATTTATAAAAATGGTGTTTTATGGCATACTGGCTCTGGACATACGAGAGCAGTTGGCTTAGTTGATCGTTTGTATATTGGAGCAAATAAAGGTTTATCGCAAAATTGGTCTGGTAAAATTGACGAGTTTCAGGTATTCAAAAAAGAGTTAGATGCAGCAACATTGTTGAATTGGTATGATAAAAAAACGACAAATTCTCATCCAAATTATAATGATTTATTACTGTATCATACTTTTGATAATGTGGCCTACGCAACAGATGAAAGTGTAAATGACTATTTATTGATGCCTTCAGAATTAGGTATGTTTGATTTTTCTGAATTACCAAATGCAGGACAACAAGTTTCTGGACTACGACCTGCAATAAGTTTTGGACAGGGAACCGTAGCTGGTGTAGCTGTGAGTGTTACTAAATATAAACCGGCTGCTTATGAACCTCATGTGTTTTTTGAGTACACTCCCATAAATCGAAGGTTTGCTATATCAAATGCGTTTTTGGGTGGTGTTGAACCTCCAGTGATTTTAGATAATAATGGTAATGTTTCTGTTTCTTTACCTATTGTTCTTGACAATCAAATCACGAATAACGATATTTTCTACTTTGAAACTCCTTTTGATATTATAAATGATATTGAAATTGGTCGTTTCATTACGCCTTATGGAATTGGTTTTGATCTAGGTTCTGATGGATTCACTTGGGTGTATGATGTGACAGATTACCAGCAATATCTCAAAAATACAGTAGATTTAGCAGCTCATAATACGCAAGAATTAATTGATTTAAAGTTTTTATTTATAGAAGGTATCCCGCCTAGAGACGTCCACTCAGTGAAAGAAATTTATGGTAAGTTTAAATCTTATAATTATGGAAATCTTGCAAACGATGTTTCTCTTTCAGAAGTTAATGTTCCACTTTCAGATTCATCTTCAATGTTTAAATTTAAGTCAAGAATTACAGGTCATGGTCATGAAGGAAACGGACAGTGCTGCGAATGGTCTCCAAAGAATCATAAAATACTGGTAGATGGTGTAGAACGCTATAACTGGGGAATTTGGCAAAATACAGAATGTGGAGATAATCCAAACATTGGTCAGGGTGGAACATGGCCTTATGCAAGAGAAGGTTGGTGTCCGGGCGATCTAGTAAAAGACAAAGAATTTGATTTAACCCCTTTTGTTACTCCAGGAACAACGGTTGCTTTAGATTATGATATTTCAGATGTTCCTGTTTCTGATTTAGGGCAGGAGTCAGGCAACTATGTTATAGCAAGTCAATTAATATCATACGGAGCGCCAAACTTTCAAAACGATGCTGCGATAGTTGACGTTTTAAACCCTAACGGTTGGGAGTATTATAGTAAGTGGAATCCTACATGTTCAAATCCACAGATTATTATTCAAAATACAGGAGCGCAAAATTTAACTTCATGTAAGATTAAAATTTGGGTTTCTTATGGCAATTATGTGGAGTATGTGTGGACTGGTGATTTAGCTTTTCTTGAAAAAGAGATCATTGAAATTCCAATTACAAATAACGAATGGTGGGGAAGCTATTCGGGTGATCTAACATTTACAGCTCAAATATACGATGTGAACGGAATGGGATATGAAGACGATTATGCGAACAATAACGTGTATAAGACAAAGTTTACTGCCCCTGAAAGTATGAATGGACCATTTCATACTTGGTTCAAGACAAACAATAGAGCCAACGAAAACAGCTATAAACTTATAGATGCACAAGGAAATATTTTGTTTGAACGCACTACTTTGGATAATAACACTACTTATAAAGATACGTTTGACTTAGATCCAGGTTGTTACAGTATTATTATAGAAGATACAGATAATGACGGTTTATCTTTTTGGTATTCTGCTCAAGTAGAAGGAGAAACAGCAGGATTCTTTAGAGTTAAAAAAGTGAGCGGAGGTTTGCAAGAATCTTTTCCTGGTGATTTTGGAAGTTACCATAGATATGATTTCTCTATTGATTTTGGAGTAGGCTTAGAAGAGCTAAATAAAGATGTTATTGTTGATTTGTTTCCCAATCCAACAGAGCAAAATTTAATTGTTTCTTTAAGCGGTACAGTGGGAACAGATATTTCAATTGTGCTTAGTGATTTATCAGGTAGAAAATTACAAGCGAAAGATATTACAGCTGTGAATAATACTGCATCAACTCAATTTGATGTGAGTACCCTTCCAAGCGGAATGTACTTTGCAACTATTCAAACGGAGAATGGTACAATTACAAAACAATTTGTAAAACAATAGTTTTAATATATTTTTTGAACCCGTTATGTGTTTTTCATATAACGGGTTTTTTTATGTTTTTTTAAGAATGTAATGTTCGTAAACGTACTTATCAGTTCTTGTTCTTTCATAAATTAGGAGCTATATTTGCAAACTTGCTTCGGGATGTAGCTTAGTCCGGTTAAAGTGCGCGTCTGGGGGGCGCGAGATCGGAGGTTCGAATCCTCTCATCCCGACACTTTAAATACTTATTTATTATTTTTTAGATGAAAGTTACATCGTTCTTATTTGCCTTTGTTTTTAGTTTCTGTTTCATTAGTCTTGGGCAAAACCCAATTGATACTTTAGAAACTGAAGACGGTACAATCTTGTTCTATGCCAACCGAACATGGGAGTATTTAGAAGACAGAGATTTTGATGGAATTCTAAACGAAACAGTTTATTCACATTTTTGTGAAGATTCTACGATTAGTTTTGTTCAAACGTGGGACAATGATGTTTGTTATACTTCCAATTTATCTAATGATCTTCAAAAGTTAAAAGATACTGCATGGTTGTGTGTTTTAGATGAAAAGTATAATAATTTTAAAATGCCATCTCCGGGTAAAGTAACTTCTAGATACGGCTACAGAAGAGGAAGGTATCATAATGGAATTGATATTGATTTAGTTACGGGAGATACGGTAAGAGCTGCATTTTCGGGGAAAATTAGATATGCAAAATACAACGAGTCAGGTTTTGGAAATTTAGTAATTATACGTCATTACAATGGTTTGGAAACGTTCTATGCACATTTGGATAAACACTTAACAGTTCCGAATCAATGGGTAGAAGCCGGTCAACCCATTGGCTTAGGAGGAAACACAGGTAGATCAAGTGGTTCTCATTTGCATTTTGAAACAAGATTTTTTGATGCACCGTTAAATCCAGAAGAAATTATAGACTTTAAAAAGGGTAAAGTAAGAAGTGAGAATTTATTTGTTCATAAAGGGTTGTTTCGACCAGGAGCAGCGCCATCACACGCTCCAAAAAGTTCAAGTTCAACTGCCAATTCAGCTTCTAAATATTATAAAATTAGATCTGGTGATACGCTTGGACATATAGCAGCTAAACACAGAACAACGGTAAGTAGATTGTGTAAATTAAACGGTATTCGTCCAACAACCACACTACGCATAGGTAAAACTTTGAGAGTTAGATAATTAATTTGGAAACCTTACATTTTTTGTCTAAATTACCTATATGCAATGTAGGTACAGAACAATTCTTTCAATTGATGGAGGTGGAATAAGAGGTATTCTACCTTTGCTGATTTTACAGCATATTCAAAGTAATTTAAATCATATTAACGATACAAAAAGTTTTACTGATTGGATAAATCTTTTTGCAGGTACTTCTACAGGAGCTATTATTTCTGGTGCTTTGATGTTGTCGGACGTCAATGGCAACAAAAAATATACTGTGAATGATATTTTACACTTATACAAAAGCAGAGGTAAGCAAATTTTTAATGAAGCGTTAAACCTAAATACATCACATCCAGAATACCCATTAAAGTTTATTTTAGAACAGAATTTTGGAAATTCAAGTATTCAAGATGTAAAAAAGCACTTTATTTTTCTTAGTTATGATTTGAATTCGCAAGAACCTTTCATTTTTAAAGACGATATGAAATGGTGTAAAAATCTAGCGCTCTCTAAAGTAATGATGGCATGCAGTGCCATACCTGGATATTTCCCTCCAATTGAGCTTGGAGAAAAAGTTTTGGCAGACGGTATGTTTACAGCTAAGAATCCTGCAATGTTAGCACTAGAATACGCAAGATTGTATTACCCTGATGATCCGATAATACTCATTTCTTTAGGAACAGGTTCTTTTAAATCCTCTTTAAATGATAAAATAGAAAACGATTGTTCAAATGTACATCGAGATTTAGAGATTTTAGAAAAACAGAATAAAAACTTAATTTACTTCAGGTTTCAACCAGAGTTACTATTATCTAATTCAGATTTGGCAGATACCTCCGACGAAAATTTATTGAATTTAGAAAGAGATACCCTGAAATATATCGACGAAAATGTTCGTAAATTTCAGCAGCTCTATAATTTTATGGCTTTGTGTGAATAAATTAAAAAAGCAACCTTAAAAGGCTGCTTTTAAACATTGAATCTACAGTATCTCTAATTTTTTACTACTCTAAATGTTTTAGAAGATTTAGCGGTCGTTATACTTATAAAGTAAATACCTCTTGCTTCATTTGTTAAGTCTACTAAATCCATTTCATTTGATATAAAATTCTCAATTTCTTTTCCTTCAGCATTCGTAATACAAACATTTGCTTCTTTGCTTATTCCGTTAATGGTAAAAATACCATTTGTTGGATTTGGATAAATTTGAATTGTTGAAAGATCATTTTCGAATAGTCCAACACCACCAGATTCATCAGACTTTATTACAATACAATAATCTTCAGTTTCTCCCCAATAAGGGTTATCTCTGCAAGCATCACCCGTACCGGTTGAACCAAATAATTGTACTCTCATTCTTGTTAAGCCCACAGTTGCCGTAGTGGGTATTGAAATGGTATCTGTAACTGTTTGATTTCCTGTTTCCTCAAAAAGCAATTCACTGCTCTCAAAAGTTCCGTTGTGGTTTAAATCTATCCAGATGTAAAATTTATCGGTGTACTCATTTCCTGTGAAAGTAGGAGTTATACTTGCTTGATAATCTGCGCCAAGTACAAATTCTACAGCGTTATTTTCAAAACTTATATAACCTCCATCATCGCCAGAACTGTTAGTAAGCGGACCAATATTTACGTTTGAAATAAATTCATATTGTGTATTCCCACCACTAACGGAGCAGTATTCTAGATCTTTACAAGCTCCACATCCAGAAGTTTCTCCAAATATGGATATACTGTAATCTTCTGAACTATCCGCACATACCGTTTGTATTTGAATATCATACTCTATACATTCATCTAAACCGTTTATTGTATGAGGAGAATTAGCGTTATTAATAGTTGTCCAAATTCCAGTTCCAGATTCAGCATATCGTAGATTATAAGAAGTACCAACTAATATTGAATTCCAAGAAAAATCCATTGAACTACTCGTATTATCAATAAAGTTTAATGATGGATTTTCACAACATCCGTCAGTTTCAATAGTATTAATTGGTGTGTAGTTTGAAAGACCATTTCCGCACACTGCAGCAAGCTTGTATTCATACAAACTGCAATAGCTAAGATTAGTCAATTGAAAGGTGTTTGCGTTTACGAGTACAGAATCCCAAATCGTTGCGCCTGATAAACGCGTATATAAATAATATTCCGTAGCCGTTCCTCCCCAGGAAATTGTATACGTATCTACGCTATCTTCATTGTCATTAACTTGATAGGGCGCTATGCATCCAGAATTTGAACAACCATTCATAATTGAATTTATAAAACTATTCACGTTCATTCTTCCTCCCGTAACACAGTCGGTAGCCAAACTTGGTACTATGTCAACTGTATTTAATAATTGTTGACGAATATAGTCAGCTCCACCTTGCGGATCGTTGGTAAATAGTGTTGCTAAAGAAACACATGGAGCAGAGTAGGCCAGTGCAATTGCTCCGGCAACGCAGGGTGTTGCAAATGAGGTTCCAGAAGTTGTTCCGTAAGACTGACTCCCGCTTGGTAAATAAACATCTTCGCCAGGAGCTGCTAAATCTATGGTTGTTTGACCATAACCAGAAAATGTGCGTTGATCGTTATGATTGGAAGCAGTCACAGAAATCATGTATGGAGAACCGCAAGCTGTTGGCATATCACCACCTGTATCAACATTAAAGTTTGAATTTGTAGTTGCTCCCGCATTCAAAATTCCGTGAATTCCAAGTGTATCATAATAATTGCACCAAAGTGGATAATTGTTAGGGTTTGCACCATCAATTCCCCAAGATGCATTCGTAACTACAACAAAAGCTCCGTTTGTTCCGTTCGATGAATTGTAAAGTTTTCTTTGTGTAAGTGGATAATCGTAAGCAGCAATAACGCCAGCTTCTGAAGTACTAAACCCAGAAACAAGCATCATTTTAATGTTGTGATTAACTCCTACTGTACCAATCGTGTTATTTGCCTCGGCACCAATCATTCCCATAACCTGTGTACCATGATTTCCTGAATTATGACTGTCACTGTTGGACCCTATATTCCATCCATTAATATCGTCAATATATCCGTTTCCATCATCGTCTATACCGTTACCAGGAATTTCATTTGCATTAACATAAATATTATCATTTATGTCAGGATGATTCATATTCGCACCATTTCCTTCTAGTACACAAACAACTATTTCATCTCCAAATTGCGTTGTTCCTCCAGTAGTGATATCCCATGCATCTGGAGTGTCAATATCATTATCTAAAGTTCCCCCGGTTTGACCTGTATTTTTGTGGTGCCATTGATTCGTAAAACCCGGATCTGTTGGAATGGTTTCACGCTCTTGGATAAAGTGATTGTTTTGCGCATTAGAAACGTGTTCATTAGCTCTGATGATGTGTAACAGTTCATCGTGCGTGAATAAATTATCTTCGAAAGAGAATAAGTAAATATTCATATTCTTTGAAAGAAGTTTCTGAGGTTTAAGGCCTATATACTCTAAGCCAGACGACTTCAAAAAATCATGCGCCGTACTTTCAACTTTGAGTTGAACTAACAATTCGTTTGAAACATAAGGTTTTTCTTGAGAATAGAGAAGTGAAGTAAGCGATAGCGTTAATAGCACGAATAGAATTTTCATAATGATTTTATTTGTAGTAAAAATAACTTTTTTTCTTCTGAGTAGTTAGAATATTGAATACAAATTGCTATTTTTGTTTAGAATTAGTCTTAATAAAGAAAGTGAAACTAAAAAATACAATTTTCGAATACAAAGATATTTTTGAAAAAGAAAGCAATTTTTGTTCTATGAATTGTGATAAGAAGAAAAAGTGTTGTAAAAAGTATAAAAAGAAAGGAAAAGCATGTAAATCTTGTCCGAAATTTTAAAGCTTAAAGAACATTTCTTTTTCAACTTCACTTGGCATGTAGCAATAACTTTTTGCTAGTTTATGTCTTCTTTTCGCGATATTATCATAAATGAAGTTTCTCGTTTTTTTTGGTAATAAATAGCCTAAACGCAGCCAAAACCAGAACCATTTTAGATTGTTAACTAAAGATAATAGAGCGTCAGATTTTTCTCTTACACGTTCATTGTCTAACACGTATAATGTAGACATGTCAATAATAATGTCAAATCTTTCCAATTCCTTTTTAGCATACTCAGTTTGAAGAGGAATAAAAAGAAAATTATTGGTACGTCGATTTTTTAAAATAAATCGTACACTTTTATTACAGAAACCGCAATCTCCGTCATAAAAAACTTTTTTCCTCTTTTGCATAGTTAAAAATAAGCAGAAATGTGAAATCAACCCAACAACTACAGCAAAGAAATTGCTTTACATTTTTAGCAAGACAGGATTATAAAGGAGCTTGTTCTTGTGTACCTTAGATTCAGATTTTATTCGCTTTTTAACGCTTTAATTGTTTCTAAAGGGTTTGCGGAGTTTAAAACGTAGCTTCCTGCTACCAACATATCTGCACCGGCCTTTATTAGCGCTTTAGAATTCTCTCCATTTACACCTCCATCAACTTCTATAAGCGCTCTTGATCCTCTTTTTTGAATAAGGTTGTGTAGTTGCTCCACTTTCCAGATTGAATTATTAATGAATTTTTGTCCGCCAAAGCCAGGATTTACAGACATAATTAAAGCAAGATCTAGTTCTTCAATTAAATCTTCTAAAAGATCTACATGCGTATGCGGGTTTAGAGCAACACCAGCTTTCATACCGGCATCTTTAATAGCTTGTATCGTTCTGTGTAGGTGCGGACAAGCTTCGTAGTGTACAGTTAAAATTTCTGCTCCAGCGTCTTTAAACTGCTCAATGTATTGATCTGGATTTTGAATCATTAAATGAACATCCAAAGGCTTTGTAGCGTGTTTTGAAATTGCCTTCATCACCGGAAAACCAAAAGAAATATTTGGAACAAATACGCCGTCCATTATATCTATATGAAAATAATCAGCAGCGCTTGAATTAATCATTTCAACATCTCTTTGAATGTTTGCAAAATCACAAGAAAGTACTGATGGAGCTATTTTAACCGGCATAATTTTTTTTCAGCAAAAATAAAGAAAGATTTAAAATTTAATCTAAAAACGACTCAATTTATCCAAAGCTATGTATATCGTTATGTCTTTCTTCTATTTTATCTTTTACTTGTTTTATAGTTTGAGCAAGTAAATAAAGATCTGGAGATGTATTTTTCTTTAACCAATCGAAACCAGCAGCTCCGTTTTGTTCTCCGTCTACTGCTTCAGAAATGAAGTAAAGCAGTGTAAATCCATTTATTTTTAACCATTTTTTAGCATTTTCATTTCCTTCAGAAGCATTTATTAACGCCATCAAGTGAGGATATCCATTTTGCATTAACCAATCTCTAGATTTATTATCTAATTGAATGGCAAAAACAGACACAGCCAGTTCTTCAAAACCGTTATCTTTTAAATAGTTTAATAATTGCGTATTTCCGTCAATTGCCTTTGCCCAAGCCAATATAATTTTTGGATGATACTCCAGTTTTGTAGATGTAAGATTCGTTTTAATCAACGTATTATCTTCTTTACCTTTTTTCTTATTTTTATTAAAAAATGACATTTTACGTATTCAATTTTAATCTAATTATTAACTGTTTTATAAAAGTAGTTAGAGTATCTTTTGGTACATCATACATCAAAACTAGTAACGAAACTGTAAAAATTTAACTTATAACCATTTTATTATTTCCTGACAAACCTCCATCATTTTACTAGGAAGTTCATTTTCATCCCAAGGATGTTTTGTGTTAAACGTATGCTGTGCATCTTCAAGTTGAAGAAAAGTTCCATTTGTCCACCCCGCTAGCGCTTTAGATTCGTTTGGTAATACAGCAGTATCTTTATCTCCATGAATATGTAAACAGGGAATCACTAAGGTTTGTGCTTTATTCTTTATGTTCAGTATTTCATTATTTTTAATATAATCTTCATAAAAACTGAAATAATGAGGCATTTCTTGGTTGGTTCTTCCATTTTTAATAAAATAGACTCCTTTTTCTTGCCATTCTTCAAAAGCGGTATTTTTTGGAAATCGCGATTCGATATCAGAAATGCTGGCTAAAGTTATCAGTTTATTAACGCGCGAATCTGTAGAAGTTAATGTTGCAATTCCTCCACCGCGACTATGACCGATTAAGATAAACTCTGAAATACTACTTTTCATTTTCTCAAAAATAAGATCAATCATTATTCGCGTATCTTCGAGTTCAAAGCTATATCTGTTTTTTCCAAATGCTTCTAGATCCGGAAAATCAATACCTTCATCAATAGTTCCTCCATTATGAGAAAAATTAAACTTACAAAAACCATAATTTTGTTTTAGGAAAAACTCTTGCATTAAATTCCAGCATCCCCAATCTTTGAACCCTTTGTATCCATGAAGAAATAAGATCATCTTTCCATTAAATTTATTTGGAACAGTTAAATCATAAAGCGATTTTCTATTTTCTGCTCCGCGGTAGATCTTGTTTTTTAATTGCATAGCGTGTTATCCTAATTAAACTGTTTAAAAGTACACAAGAAATATAGGCAATAATGAAAGATTACCGTTATTTTTATAACATGAAATACCGGATTCAGTCTTTTTTAATACTGCTCATTCTTTTTTCTTGTGGTAATCCTATGGGAGATATTGTGAAAACAAAAAATTTAGATGTTTACTATATAAATGGAGTGGATAAACAACAGGCTGTTGCGTTTACTCGCTTTTGGAAAAGGAACGGTTTTATAGGAAAAGATAAACAAACCATTCAATTAGACTTATCGAGCAATGATATTGTGAATGTAAATGTAATTGAAAAGAAATTTTATCAGAACAAACCACTTACTTTACAAGATCAAATGTTTCTTACGAAAATACAAACGATGATAAGAGACAGTGTGTTTGAAAATAAACGGGTTAACATTGTGATTACAGATAACACATTCAAACCCTTACAAAGAGATTTATGAAAATATCAGCTTCAATATATTCAGATAAGCAAAGAGATTTAAAAGCCGTTATAGCAGATTTAGTAGCACACAATGTAGATCTTCTGCATGTTGATTGCAATGATGATCTTAGTGTTTTTGATGATATTCAAAAGATTAGAACGTGGTGCAATTTGCCTATAGATTTGCATATTATTACCGAGAAACCAGAAAACTACTTTGATTTATTAAGAGAAACTCCAGTAGAGTACGTCACTTTTCAGTACGAACAACTGCCAAAGGGGTTTGAACTTCCAATAGATATTAAAGGAGAAAAGGGTTTGGCTGTTATAACACCAACTTCTATAGATGTATTTGATGCATTTAATACTTGGGATTTTTTATTAGTAATGGCAACTATACCCGGACAAAGTGGGGGTGTTTTTGATCCGGTGAATTTTAAAAAGGTAAGAGAATTTAAAAAGAAATATCCAAAAAAGACTGTGCACGTAGATGGTGGAGTAAATGCTGAAGTTTCATTTATTCTTAGGAATATGGGTGTGCGTGCTTCTGTTTCTGGCAGTTATCTTTTTAAATCTGCTAGTATAGGAGAAGCGTTAATGAATCTTACAAATCGTGCGCATAACTCTCAATATTTAGTGCGCGATTTTATGCACTCTCTTACTGATTCAATTTGTGTAGGTACAGAAAAATTAAATCTTAAAACTGTTTTAGAAGCCATAGAGTATGGTAAAATGGGATTCTGTATCGTTGTTGATGAAACAAATTCGTTTAAAGGAATTATTTCTAATGCAGATGTTAGAAAAACAATGTTGAAGAATATAGATTCTCTTGAGAATCCGGATCTTTCAAATTTAATCAACGAAAATCCTGTTAAAATTATAGAAGATGCTTCTGTACAAGATTTATTGTCTTTAGTGAAGCAACAGGCTTTCCCAATTTTATACTTACCTGTTGTAGATATGAATAATAAAGCTACAGGAATAGTTACTTTTGTGAACCTAATAAAAGGAGAATTATGATATTACATTTAAAGTCAAACATAAATACTGCAAACGCAATTAAGTTAGCAGAAGAAAATAAAGCCTTTCATTTTACAGATAAGAATGGAGTGGAAGTACTTGTTACTTCGTCGTCTTTGAAAGAAATTCCGTTTAGTTTAGAAGATAAAGTTGAAAAGAGTTGGGTGTTTGCAAATGATATGCAACTTTCTTCAAAGGAGTATAGAAATGAAACCCGCACTGTTAGTATTGGTGATGTTACCATTGGTGGTGATACGGGAAATACTATCTTGATTGGTGGACCATGTTCTGTTGAGTCTGAAGAGCAAATTAGAATTTCAGCAGAATTGATTAAAGGGATGGGATTAACCACTTTAAGAGGAGGTTGTTACAAACCAAGAACATCGCCTTATAGTTTTCAGGGCTTAGGTTACGAAGGTTTGATGTTACTTTCAAAAATGAGAGAAGAATTTGGCTTAAAAGTAATTACCGAAGTTAGAGATGCAACGCATGTACAGGAAGTTATAGAGCACTCAGATGTAATTCAAGTAGGAGCAAAAGCAATGTATGATCAAGGTATTTTGAGAGCTTGTGCAAAAACTAAAAAGCCAGTTCTAATTAAACGCGGTTTTGGTACAACACTTCAGGAGTTTGTTCAATGTGCAGAGTTTGTGCTTTCTGGTGGAAATGAAAACGTAATTCTTTGCGAAAGAGGTTTGAGAACTTTTGAAACGAAAACACGTTTTACGCTAGATTTATGTGGAGTTGCTTATTTACAAGAGTATACAAATTTGCCAATTATTTTAGATCCAAGTCATGCAATGGGACACGCATACGGCGTTATTCCTCTAGCTAAAGCATGCACGGCAATGGGCATTGACGGTTTATTAATTGAAGCGCATCCAAACCCGAAAGTTGCAAAATCTGATGCTTCGCAACAACTGAATCACGAAGAGTTTAGTTCTTTAATTGATGTTTTAAACCCAATTGCTAAAGCTGTTGGTTATCAAATTGTTTAACTATGTTACTTAAGCAAAATATTGAATATATTTTAGAAGCAAAAAAGGTAGCTTTATCTGATTTCCTAACTAAAAACGACGTTAATTCTGTTGAAGAATTTAGCGTTGAGCAGCTACAGGAGATAGGAAAACATTACGAGGTAAATTTAAAAGATTTACTGTTTTCTGATTTGAAAATGCGTGCAAATCATCTTAAAAATATTAAACTCTTAATTTTAGATGTAGACGGCGTAATGACCGACGGAGGTATGTATTTTACGGAAGCCGGAGATCAATTCAAAAAGTACAACACAAAAGATGGAATGGCGATTATTCATCTTACTAAAAAAGACTTTCAAGTAGGTATTATTTCTTCTGGATTTAAGACTGAGATGGTGAAAGCCAGGGCAGATTTATTGGGAATTCAACATTTTTACGTCGGAAGAGGTAAGAAAATAGATGTATTAAATAATTGGTGCGAAGAACTGAATATTTCTTTGTCTGAGGTTGCTATGATTGGAGATGATATTAATGATTTGGAAGTAATGCAGGCGATAGGTGTAAGTGCTTGTCCGAATGATGCAGTGGAGAAAATAAAAAATACTGCCCGTATTATTTTAAATAAAAAAGGAGGAGAAGGTTGTGTGAGAGAGTTTATAGACAATTATCTACTTCCAGAACCGGTTTAGCTTTTCTTTTATAAAGAAATTCAATTTTTGAATGAATTAGTATAAATTGAAAAAGACATTCTTTATTGTAAGGAATGTCTTTTTCATTTTAATATATTTTTTCGGATTATCCTGCAACTAAATTACACTCAAAAACCTCTTTCAAAACATCGATGGTGTAATCAATTTCTTGCTTGGTTGTAAATCTTGAGAATGAAAAACGGGCATTTGGTCTACTCATATCCGCTTTAATTCCTTCTAACACATGAGAACCTTTCGTTGATCCAGAACTGCAAGCAGAACCTCCAGAACAACAAATTCCTTTTAAATCTAAAGTAAACAAAAGCATTGAAGATTTTTCTGTTTTAGGGAAACATACATTTAGCACGGTGTATAAAGAATGTTCGGGACGAATATCTCCATGGAAATCGATATCAGAAAAATTCGCTTTTAATTTTTCTATCATGTAGCTTTTTAAGGCTTGAACATGGGTTTGGTGCTGTTGTATATCGTGGTTTGCGATTTCTAATGCTTTTGCTAAACCTACAATTCCATACAAATTCTCTGTACCACCGCGTAAACCTCTTTCTTGCGCACCTCCATGTATCATAGCTGCGCTTTTTACAGACTTTTTAATGTATAGAAAACCTATACCTTTTGGTCCATGAAATTTATGTGCAGCACATGTTATAAAATCAATATCTAAATCAGATAAATCAAAGGTGTAATGCGCCATGGTTTGCACCGTATCAGAATGAAAATAAGCGCCATATTTTCTGCACATTTCACTCACCTTTTTTAAGGGCAAGAGGTTTCCTATTTCATTGTTTCCGTGCATCAATGAAACAAACGCAGTGCCATTAGAATTTTTTAGTAGTTCTTCTAGATGCGTTAAGTTAACGTGACCTCGTTCGTCAACACTTACATGCTGCAGATCAATGTTTTTACTGCTACAAATATTGTCTGCCGTATGTCCAACTGCATGGTGTTCAATGCTTGAAGTTATGATTGTTTTACAGTTCAATTCATTAACAGCTATGCTAATCGCCATATTGTCGGCTTCTGTTCCTCCAGAGGTGAAAATAATTTCTGCTGGACTACAGTTTAGATTTTTAGCAACACTTCTACGAGAAGTTTCAATTGCAGCCTTGGCTTGTCTACCAAAAAAGTGAGTTGACGATGGATTACCGAATGTTGTTTCTAAATAAGGTAACATAGTTTCCACAACTTCAGGATCAATTGGTGTTGTTGCAGCATTGTCTAGATAAACTCTCATTTTTATTTTTTTATAAAGATGTAATCTACATCAAATATTTTCAAATTTTTATTCTTAGAATCTTGTAGTGCAAAGATTAGCTTATCGCTTTTATTTCGTTCATTATTCTTTCCGCTAAAGCGTTTGCTTGTGCTTCGTTTTTACTTTCTGAATAAATTCTAATAATAGGTTCTGTATTACTTTTTCTAAGATGCACCCATTCTTTATCAAAATATATTTTAACTCCATCAACCGTATCAACTTCTAAATCTTGATACTTTGCAGCCATATCTTTTAGAATTTGATCTACGTCTATATCTGGTGTAAGCGAAATTTTGTTTTTGCTTATCGTATATTTTGGAAAACTATCTCTCAATTCAGAAACGGTACAATTTTTCTCTGCTAATTGTGTTAAGAAGATGGCAATTCCAACAAGAGCATCTCTACCATAATGTAACTCAGGTAAAATAACTCCACCATTTCCTTCACCGCCAATAACGGCATTTTCGGCTTTCATTTTATTTACCACATTCACTTCTCCAACAGCAGCTGCGAAATAAGTATATCCTTTCTCTTCCGTAATATCTCTTAACGCTCGGGTAGAGGATAGGTTGGATACCGTTGCCCCGCCTTTATGTCTCAAAACAAAATCTGCCACAGAAACCAGCGTATATTCTTCGCCGAACATAGAACCGTCTTCACAAACCATTGCTAATCTGTCAACATCAGGATCAACAGTGATTCCTAAATCTGCATTAACTTCTTTAATTTTATCTGATAAATCAACCAAATGCGCTGGCAGAGGTTCTGGGTTGTGAGGAAAATGTCCTGTTGGCTCACAATACAATTCTTCTATTCTGGTTACGCCTAGTCTTTTTAAAAGGTAAGGTACAAAAACACCTCCTGTGCTATTTACAGCGTCTACCACAATTTTAAAATTGGCAGCTTTAATTTTATCGATATTTACATAAGGTAATTTTAAGATGGCGTCTACATGCTTTTCCATGTAAGTATCATCTTCTTTATATTTACCTAAATCATCTACTTCTGCAAAATTGAAATCTTCTACTTCTGCCAGATGCAAAACTTCTTCGCCATCTTTAGCTGAAATAAACTCACCTTTTTCGTTTAGAAGCTTTAGCGCATTCCATTGTTTTGGGTTGTGACTAGCAGTTAAGATAATTCCGCCATGTGCTTTTTCTAATGGTACGGCAATTTCTACAGTTGGAGTAGTACTTAACCCTAAGTCTGTTACAGAAATCCCTAAAGATCTTAAAGTTGAAATAACCAAACTTGATATAATTGGACCAGAAATTCTAGCATCTCTACCCACAACTACGTTTAATTTCTTTGCATTATTTCTTTTCTGTAACCAAGTACCATAAGCTGCTGCAAATTTAACAGCGTCAACAGGTGTTAGTCCTTCGTTTACTTTACCGCCGATGGTTCCGCGTATTCCTGAGATAGATTTTATTAAAGTCAAAATTTTAAAAGCTTAAGTCGTTTTTTAATCCTACCATTTTTAAACAAGCAATGGCACACTCGATGCCTTTGTTACCATGCTTACCTCCAGATCTATCAATTGCTTGTTGTAAGGTGTTATCTGTAAGAACACAAAGAACCGCAGGTTTGTTGTATTTTAAACCAACATCTTTTAATCCTAAAGTTGCGCCTTCGCACACAAAGTCAAAATGTCTTGTTTCTCCTTGAATTACTGAGCCAATAGCAACAACGCCGTCAACTTTAGTATATTCAAACATAAATTGTGCTGCCAACGGTAATTCAAACGTTCCAGGTGCAAAACGTATTTTTATGTTTTCCTCTTTCACACCGTTTTCTAGAAGGGCTTGTTTAGCACCTTTTAATAAGTTTAGTGTGATGTTCTCATTCCATTCAGAAACAACAATGCCGATTGAAAAATCGGCACCATTAGGAACAAAGTCCTTATTGTATTCTGATAAATTTCTATTTTCTGTAGCCATTTTTAAGCCATTATTATTTTGTGCTTGAGTTTTCTGCTCTTGAGATATATTTTTCTATACCGTTCTGAGATGCATAAGTCGAAAATTCGTCATTTATTCTATTGTAAAATTCTGCAGCTTTAGAGAAGTCTTTTGCAGCCTCTGCATTTAAACCTGCTTTGAATAAATACATTGGAGTAGTAAGTTCGTTTTTACTCTTTTCTGCTGCAAGAACGTATTTATCTACTGCATTTTGGAAGTCTTCCATTTCAGAGTAGCAATCTCCCTGCATACCTATAGCCATAGTAGAAAGGTAAATATCATCTAAATTCACATCTTCTAATGTAGATAATGCCAGCTCAAACTCACCTTTTTTGAAGTAAGCACTTGCTAAACCGAATTGAGAAATTTCTCCACCCGTATATCCATTGTATTCGTTTGCTTGAAATTCAAGTTCTTCAATCGCAAGGTCAAGAGAGTCTTTCTCTAACAACATAATTCCTCTAGCGTTTTGCTCATTAGAAGCCATTTCATTTGGTTTAGCTACAAAAGTATTGTATCCAAAATAAATAAGGACACCTACAACTAAAACACCTACAGCGATTGTTATTCCTTTAAGAACTTTGTTTCCTTTGAACTGTTCTATAATCTCTTCTCTTGTTATTTCTTCACTCATGTCTATGCTATTTTAAGCCTTGCAAAAATATACTTTTTTTTGAAGCTTTAAAATTTATTTATGAACATCTATTTATGAATAGACTAGAACGGTAATAAGAGGGCGTGAATATTTCTTTTGAAATGCAGTGCATTTTCTTTTTGAGAATAGAATAGACACAAATAATTGTATTTTTGTTTGCTATGGAAATTTCAATCTCACTTATACTTATTTGCCTTGTGTGTGCAGTTTCATACTTCGCATTTCAAAATAACGAATTAAAGTACAAGCTCCTTTTTATACCTTATCAAGCAAAACACAATAACGAAATTTATAGATTTCTTAGTCATACATTAATACACGCAGATTATACGCATTTGATTTTTAATATGTTTGTTCTTTATAGTTTTGGTGAAGGATTAGAGTATTTTTTATCTACTGAATTTGCACTAAGTGTAGCGCGTTTACATTTTATTATAATCTACCTTGCGGGAGGTTTATTTGCTACCGTTTGGCCGTATTCTAAGCATCAAGACAATAGTAGTTATATGAGTTTAGGAGCATCTGGAGCTGTTTCTGCAGTGGTTTTTGCATGCATACTGTGGAATCCTTCGATGGAATTACGTTTTTTGTTTATTCCTTTTCCCATAAAAGCATGGTTGTTTGGTATTTTATATTTAGCCTTTGAATATTATATGGCCAAACGCGGAAATTCTAATATTGGTCACGATGCACACTTTGGCGGAGCAGTTTTTGGAATTGTTTATATACTTTTAATCAATTTTGATAAAGGAAAAGAATTTATTTCTGCTATCTTTGGATAGATGTCTACAAGCTACATAAACAATAACGGAGAAATTCTTGAAAATAACGGAGCTACAATCATTGCCGGAAACAGAGGATATCTTTATGGAGATGGAATATTTGAAAGTATTCGGATTAAAAACGGTAGAGTTGTAAATATTAACGCACATATTTCGCGTATGTTAGAAGGTGCTAAAGCACTTAAGATTAGAGTTCCAAATTTCTATTCTGTTGAATTTTTCAAAGAAAAAATTGAAGAGTTACTTCAACATTCATCTATAAACGATGGTGGAAGAGTGCGGTTGTCTTTAGAGAGGGCGCACGGTGGAACGTATAAACCAGAAACGAATGAGTCGCACTATTTTATTGAGGTTTATCCACTCGCACTCGTGCTGAGACAGAAAAGGTGTCGAGTGGGATTTGAGCATAAAGTGCCTCATCGAGGATAACGTGCTGTTTATTGGCAAAAATGAGATTGAAGTCAGGACTGTATATGGCAAAGCCGGAATCGAGATGCTCAACAGCGGAAAGAAGCTCTTTTGTTGACAAGACTTTAGGCGCGATCATCATGCTATAGTTGTGTAAACCCAATTCGTTATGACGGCTTTAATGTGGGTTTAAAAACTTTTGGTCAAGCGGTTAATGCACTGAATTTGTTCGGAATTTGAAGCGTTAAAACCCCCGAAAA
>JBMYYC010000023.1:0-30294 GCA_049609045.1 Lishizhenia sp.
CAAGTGCTGCTGACTTGCTCTTCTTTACCGGCGCTGTTCTACCCTTGCGAACTAATTGTTGAATAGTTGGCATATTTATTTTTAATTATTTACAATATATTTTCACCCCCAAACACACTTTGGGGGGTGCAAATGTATACATTTTATTTTAGAATACAACTAATTACTAATTAAAGTTACTGATTTTTAACATGATGTTGTTGAAATAAAAAAATAACCCTATTAATTTCCATAAAACGAAAAAGCCACGAAACTAATCGTGGCTTTAAATAAAGGTTATTTATCGCAACTTTCAAACAACGTTTGATAAGGCTGAAATTTATTCAGAAATAATTATTTTTTTAGTTTCTTGAAAATTCCCATTCCCGATTCGAACGAAATATACTCCAGATTTAACGGAGTTAACGTTTAATACTTCAGAACAGATTCCAGACACAGGCTTCACGTTTACTTTTTCATTAACCACTTGTCCGTTCATTGCTATAAGTTGAATAAGTATTTCTTCATCATCCTTCACACCGCTTACATTAACATTCAAATTACCTCCGTTTGTAAATGCGTTCAACTCTAAATTAGCATAATATGCATCCTCCTCAAGACCAACAACATCATTTAAATTGAATGAAAAGATACGTGTTCGTTTAGATCCGTTAGAACCAAGATATTCTCCAGTATACCAAAAAGTTTCACCATCAGGATCTAACGATAAATGGCCGTAATCTCCATAGCGGTCAGTAAAGGTTTGAGAACCACCTCCCTCAATTGCACTCGCTTCTTGAAATCCCATGATATTTAAATCATTCCATCTTAATCTTCCAGTATATCTTATCCCTGGAAAGACATTATTATTTGCATTACAAACAGAATAAGCCATACCTATATGTCCGTGCTTATCCATTGCAACAGAACTCATCCAACGACTGCTATTATCAGGAGCAAATGTAGACTGTTGGTGCACCGTCCAAACGCCATCATTATTATCTCTTAACTCATACCATCTGATGGCAGAACGATTTCCACCAAGATCTACGGCGTGAGAAAGCATAATTGAGTTATGGTTTACCCATCGTGTATGCTGAGCTCTGTACATTAACACTCCCTGAATGGCATCTAATCTCTGGCTCGTACCTGGCTGAGCGATATTCGCGAAACCTCCTGTAAAAACAGCGTCAAAAGATGCTACTTGCAATTGTTGAGAAGAAACAACTTGAGTATTGTTTGGCGTATCCCAATCCGTAGTCATCTCATAAATTTCTATTTGATCTTGAGAGACTCCATTGAAAGCATTGTCTTCTAAATTAAAGAAGTAGCAAGGTGTTCCATTCGGAGGTAGATCTCCATCTGCATCTGCTGGCAAGGGACTTCTAAATCCTCCCGTATTTAAACTTGGTAGACTTAGCGAAATCATTTGCGCTGAAGGATCACCTGCAAGCATCTTTTCACGTTCAAATACAACCGCTGTATGCGAAGAGTTTGAAGTCATATAGTAACCATCCCACCAAATAGAATATTTAGGATAATCTGGAAATTGAGACAACGTATAACTGTACGCGTAATATTCACCCGTAGGGTCTGGAGTTTGTGATATAGCAATCATTATTCCATTAGGCGAATTACTAAATTGAGAGATAAACCATCTATCCGCATGTCTATCATACATAACTATAGGATCTCCAAGATTTGAACTATTTGGCCATAGTGTACTTAGGCTGAAAGAAAATGTTTCAGGAGAACCATTCTTATCATACACTCTATACACCGTATTCACAGCCTGGACGTAGTGATTTGGTCCTGCTGCACCAGAAGGATCTGGCGGAAAACCACTACCATTAAGTCCGTTAAAATTTACGATAGGAGGACTTAATTGCTTACCCACTGACTTTCCTTGTAATGCTCCGTCAGGTTGTATCTGAGTTTGTGCTTCTAAATAACCATCTCTTTGAAAGTTATTTCGAACTTCTTTAGGCTCAGAATTTGGATCTACTCCGTCAAACACCTCAGGAAGATTCTTAAAGGGAATTGTTTTACTAAAAGTACTCGGTGTAATGGTAACAACCTTTTGCCCAAGTTTATTAGTTGTTTCTAAAGCATTGCTTTTGATTTCTGAATTACTTTGAGAAAACCCAAAATAAGAGGAACTGCAAATTAATGCAATAAGTTTAAATTTATTCATATAGCTTTTTTATGCATAATAGAGTGAACTCTACTTCGCAAAACTAATAGAATTAATTTATAGTAAAAAAGTAAGAAGGAAAAACAATGAAAATGCAATTCTGAATGACATAAAACTCTTATAAAACCTAAACTGCTCTGTAAAGTAACTTCTCATCAGTTATCTGTTCAAAAATTGGGTAAACTTATCAAGAACAAGTTTGCATTCTGACCGATTAAAAAAACAAATCTCAGCCGATTATTCTTAGAAAAGTTGCCCACATTATTTTAATATCGTTCGATAGTGTAGGATTTTTTAAGTATTCTTTGTTCAGCTCAATTTTAGCTGGCATAATTTCTTTAATATACGTTTGTCTTGGATTATCGCTTTCTCCCAAAAGTCTATTCTCATCAAAGTACTCGAGACTGGCCAAATCAGTAATACCTGGCCTTACTTTTAAAATTTCTCTTTGGCTAGAAGTGTAGAGTCTTACATATTCTTCTACTTCGGGCCTTGGACCAACAATACTCATATCACCTTTCAGTACATTAAGAAACTGAGGGAATTCGTCTAGTTTATATTTTCTAATAAAATAACCAGATTTAGTTATCCTAGCATCTCTCATCCCAATGGTTAATTTACCATCTTTATCTGCGTCTTTACGCATAGAACGGAACTTGATTAACTTGAAAGTGTTGCCATTTTTACCAATTCTATCTTGAAGATAAAAAACACCTCCCTTACTTTCTATTACTATCCAAAGTGATAAGAAAATACCGACTGGCATAAAAAACAAGAGAATGATGAAAGAAACGAATATGTCAAAAATTCTTTTCAAGACGAACCAATAACTTTTTCAACAGACTGAATAACAGAATTTACAACTTTATTTTGTTGGTCATCCGTTAAGTCAAAATAAACAGGCAATGTAATTTCAGAAGCATACATTTTATAGGCTTGCGGATAATCTGCCATAGCATAACCTCTTTTTTTGTAAGCTGTTAATAAGGGCAATGGCTGAAAATGTACATTTACTGAAACATCGAAGTCAAAAATATGTTGAATAATTTGATCTCTCTGATCTTCGGTTATATTTTTGATTCGCAACAAATATAAATGATATGAAGTTTCTTTATTTGCATTTTTGTAAGCGGGTAAAATAGCCCAAGATTTAACTTTAAATGCATTGTTGTAAGCTTCAAATATCTGTTTCCTTTTTTCTAAATTTTCTCCGTATCGTTCTAATTCTATCAAGCCAATAGCAGCTTGAAGGTCTGTCATATTGCATTTATAACCTGGATCTTCAACGTCATACTTCCAGTTTCCTTTCTGTGTTTTTGCCAACGCGTCTTTCGACTGTCCGTGTAATATTAATGAGCAAAAACGTTTATAAATCAATTCATGATCAAAAGCTTCTGGCAAATTAAACGTTAACGCTCCGCCTTCTGCCGTTGTCAAATTCTTTACTGCATGAAAAGAAAATGCACTAATATCTGCGATAGAACCAGATACTTTATTTTTATATGTTGCTCCGAAAGAATGCGCTGCATCTGAAAGAATGAGTATTCTTCCCAAATTTTCTTGTAAACTATTTGCAGGTGTAAACATATGCTTTATTGGTGTTTCCTCTACAAGCGCAAATAACTCATCATAATCACAAGGAAAACCAGAAATATCAACACCCATGATTGCTTTCGTTCTCGGTGTAATCGCTTCTTTTACCTTTTGAAGATTCAAATTAAAATCACCTTCGTTAATATCTACCATTACAACCTTTGCACCTGTGTGCACAATTATATTGGCAGAAGCACAATACGTATAGCAAGGAAGTATTACTTCATCTCCAGGACCTATCCCCCACCACCTTAAAACAACCTCCATACCGGTTGTCCAGGAACTAACACAAACCGTTGTTTTAGCTCCAGTGTAAGCTGAAATTTCTTTTTCGAATTTTTTAGTCCTAGGACCTGTAGTAATCCAACCACTGCGCAGCGCTTCGGATACCTCATTTATTACTTTTTCGTCTATTCTTGGCGGAGAAAATGGAATCATTTCAAAATAATTTATTACAAATATATATGAAACAAAAGTATGCGAATAATTTATTAGATTTTTAATTTTAATATCTTTGGATCAATGAAAAAACTCACCATAGCAATTGACGGATATTCTTCTTGCGGAAAGAGCACTTTAGCAAAAGCAATTGCCCAAGAAATGAACTATGTTTTTATTGATTCTGGAGCAATGTATCGTGGAGTTTCACTGTTTGCCGTTCGAAATGAATGGGTGAAAAATGGAGAAGTTAACGCGGACGAAATTATTGCTAATCTGGATCTCATTAAAATTCATTTTGAATTAAATTCTGAAACCAATAAACCAGAATTAATATTAAATGATGAAAATGTAGAACATGAAATTAGAACTCTAACTATCTCAAATGTAGTTTCTAAAATTGCACGCATCAAAGAAGTTAGACAGAAAATGGTAGCCTTGCAACGATCTTTAGGAGAACAAGGCGGTGTAGTAATGGACGGAAGAGATATAGGAAGTGTTGTTTTCCCAAACGCAGAACTAAAAATATTTGTTACCGCTGATCCTAAGGTACGCGCTGAAAGACGTTTTAAAGAATTGACTGAACGAGGAGATCAAATCACCTTTGAGGAGGTAAGTACTAACTTAAAACAACGCGATGAAACCGATACGAATAGGAAAGAGAGTCCGTTAATAAAAACCTCAGATGCACGCACTTTAGACAATACGTTCTTAAACAAACAAGAGCAGTTAGAAGTAGTGCTAAAATGGATTGAACAGCTTAAAGCATAAGAAATACAAATCTTTACAAATGCTTTTCTCTCTCAGTTAAAAGAATTAACTTTTCTTGAATATTTTGTATCACTATTCAAGTAATTTTAAACGAAATAAAATTACAAAGGAGCACTTCATGTTAAAATAAACGGTACACTTATTGAACCACTTAATTATATAACGATAAATCAAATTTATGCGAGCACTATTTTTCTTACTTCTTTTTACTCAATTCAAATGCGTTGCCAACCATACAGACAGCATAACTAAAAAATGGGAAGTAGACTTAATTGAAAAAAAATTAGAATCTAAAAGTTTACTGTTTGTAAGTTCTCCTGAATTATACAACAATGGTTGGGATTCACTCGCACATCCTATCTTTTGGAGAAAAATAATGGTGCTATCGCCAGATTCGTGTATAATTAACATAGGCAAAACAAGAGAAATAATTACGCAGTTATCAATCAATGATTGGGACAAATACACCGACGAAGAAAAGGATTTTTACAGAGACTCCATTCGTGAAATAAAAGGATTGGCAGCGGAAGATAAAGTGTATATGACGTCCGGAAAAAAAAACTTCTACAAATTCAACAAAGTTTTTCACAGTTTATCGCGTGGTGTAGAAGTTTTCGACTCTTTAAACGTTGATCCTTGGTATGCTCAAGCTATACTTTTGATTGAAAGTCCGGGACAATTAGCCAAATCTAATGTTGGTGCGTATGGTGCTTTTCAGTTAATGAAAGGCGTTGCCCGAAGCCATGGCTTACGCGTAGACAAGTATGTAGATGAGCGAAAAGATTTTGTGAAGTCGGCTTACGGAGCATCGCACCTATTATCAACAACCTGTATACCACAAGCCAAAAGAATTTTGAATGCACAAAATATAGATTACAATGAAACTGATTTATGGTTTAGACTTTTTGTATTACACATCTATCATGCCGGAGCAGGAAACGTTGAAGCCGTAGTTAAGAAAATTAATCCGAAGCAAGGAGGACGACAACTGATTGAAAAAATGTGGATAACCAGCGCCGGAAACTTTAAGAATAGCTCTCAGAATTATAGTCAACTCGCTTTAGCCAGTCTTTTAATTTTAGACGAAATGATTGTAAATCATTAGCAAAAATATATTGATAAAAGTGAACTAAGCTACTTTTAAAAACAATTGTGAAAGAAAACACTATCTTTATTCTACGATACTAAACCAATGTTTCTATTTTTGTTTTATGGATTATTTAAGCGGATTAAATGAAAATCAACGTGCACCTGTTGAGCATATAGAAGGACCAATAATGGTAATTGCCGGAGCAGGTTCTGGCAAAACCAGAGTGTTAACCTACAGGATTGCTCACATGATTAACTCTGGCATTGATCCATTTAACATTTTAGCGCTTACGTTTACGAACAAAGCTGCAAGCGAAATGAAGCAGCGAATTTCTGCTATTGTTGGCGACGGAGAAGCTAAAAATATAGCTATGGGAACGTTCCACTCTGTGTTTGCTAAATTGTTGCGTTATAATTCTGAGCGTTTGGGATACCCCAGCAACTTTACTATTTACGATACGCAAGACTCTAGAAGTTTAATAAAAACGATAATTAAGGAACTTAAGCTAGATGATAAGGAGTACAAACCGGCTTCTGTACACGGAAGAATTTCTAGCGCTAAAAACAACCTCATTTCTCCTGAAGAATATGCCAACAATGCGGAAATAGTAGGCGAAGATAGAATGAGTAGGCGTCCGCTTATTTATCAAATTTACAAAATATACATGCAGCGTTGTTTCAAATCTGGAGCAATGGATTTTGACGACCTACTTTATCAAACGAACGTTTTGCTTAGAGACTTTCCTGAAGTATTGCATTACTATCAGCAGAAATTTAAATTTGTACTTGTTGATGAGTACCAGGATACAAACTACTCGCAATACCTTATTGTAAAAAAACTAGCTGCCGTTTACGAAAATATTTGTGTAGTCGGAGACGATGCCCAATCGATTTATTCTTTTCGAGGAGCAAATATCCAGAACATACTCAATTTCAAAAAGGATTATCCCGATTATCAATTATATAAACTAGAACAAAACTACAGAAGTACTAAAAATATTGTAGAAGCAGCGAATAGTGTAATTGCGAGAAACCAAGATCAAATCAAAAAAGACGTTTGGACAGACAACGACCAAGGATCACAGATTAGAGTTGTAAAATGCTTAACAGACAATGAAGAAGGTAGAGTTATCACTAACAAAATCTTTGATGTTAAACAAAGTACAGGAGCCGAATATTCTGATTTTGCTATCCTTTACAGAACAAATGCACAGTCTAGATCTTTTGAGGAAAGTCTAAGAAAACTAAATATGCCCTACAAAATTTATGGTGGCCTATCTTTTTATCAGCGTAAAGAAATTAAAGATTTAATTGCGTATTTTAGACTTACAGCTAACCCGAATGATGAGGAAGCATTAAAGCGCGTTATCAATTATCCGAAAAGAGGTATTGGAAACACAACAATGGAAAAAATCATAATTGCTGCACAACAATATGACGTCTCTTTATTTGATATAATGTCTGATTTTGTGCGCTATCCAGTTTCTATCGGAAGTGCTGCTCAAAAAAAGATTATTGATTTTGTAACCATGATCAAAAGTTTTGGTGCTGATCTTGATCGTGTTCCGGCTTTTGATTTAGCACAACGAATTGCAACTTCTACAGGAATTCTTAAAAACTTGCACGACGATAAAACTCCCGAAGGTGTTGCTCGTTATGAAAACATACAAGAATTGCTTGCCGGTGTGAAAGAATTTTCTATTTCAAACAGAGAAGCTGAAAATAACTCTTTGAGTGACTTTTTGATAGATGTAGCTTTATTAACTGATGCAGATAAAGATACGGAAGACGATAAAAACAAAATTACGTTAATGACTATTCATGCTTCAAAAGGACTTGAGTTTCCGCATGTTTATATCGTAGGACTTGAAGAGAATCTATTCCCTTCACAACTTTCAATTAACTCAAGAACGGAATTAGAAGAAGAAAGAAGACTCTTTTATGTAGCGGTAACCCGAGCAGAAAAAACATGTACATTGAGTCATGTTCAAAGCAGGTTTAGGTTTGGGCAAATTATATCTTCTGAACCAAGTAGATTTATTGATGAAATTGACGAACAATTTGTAGAGCACGAAAATGCTTATTCGGATAGAGCAACGACAGGTAGATCATTAAATTCTGAGAGAAAATTTAAAGGAGGTTTAAATGCTCCTGGACCAAGAACCAGTGGTTTTTCACAAAGAAACTTAAAGAAAATTGATGCAACGCCAAGCAAAGGCGGTGGAACAACAGAAACCTTAAAAGTTGGTTACAATGTAATTCATGACAGGTTTGGAAAAGGAAAAGTTACCGGTTTAGAAGGCACTGCGCCTAACCAGAAAGCTACTGTATTCTTTCCTAGAGTTGGACAAAAAACCTTGATTCTTAAATTTGCAAAACTGACAATAGCAGAAGACTAATTGTAGAAATTATCTTATTTTTTCCATTTACTTAAATCAGTTGTAAGTGTAAGCATGTTATTATATCCTGCCTGAGAAACAATAGAGATGCCGTAATCTAGTGAAAAACGCTGGAAATAAAATCCTGCTCCAAAAGATAAACCTGCAGCTCCGGGTCTCGACTCCAACCTCATTTCTCTTCTGCGTTGATAGTCGAAGGCTGTTCGAATATGAATTTTATCTCCCAATAAAGCTTCTACTTGAAAAGTAAAATGTCTTCCTAATTTCTCGGCAAAGCCAGCTTTCTCAGGTTCAATCAACTCTTGTGTCAATAAATCCAAAGTTGCTTCTTCATTCGGGTCATTGTAAGATAAATCCCAACGGTTTAAATCATGGGCCAATACAGAAAATCTAAATGGTGCATGTTCTAGCTTGTGTGAAATCCCCATTTGAAAATCTGATCTTAACGCTTCTCGATTCCCTTTTGTATATCCTTTAAACTGAAAACCAACATTTTTTATTAAGGCTGTGAACAATGTTCGATTATCATTTCCCAACAAGATTGACCCTGCTAAATCAAGTCCTAATCCAAGAGAAATGAAAGATTCTAATTGAGAATAGATGATATTAAAATTTGCTCCAACAGAAACTTTAGGATTAAGCGTTTTACCATAACCTGCTCCCAAAGCAAAGTCTCCCGCGCTAAAACTTCCTTGTTCTACTCCGGCTTCGTTTCTACGAATCATTGTACCGTAAGACACATATCTGAGATGTCCAGAAAATGTTCCTGCTTTTTCAAAATGCTTCGCATATGCTAGCATTCCGTAATTAATTCCTCCTGCAAGTAACGCTTGATTAACACCAAGAGATTTACTCATTTCTTTGTTGAGAAGAGAAGGATTTGCTACTCCAAGATTAACATCTTTATCTTTTACGGTAATAAAATCAGTACCCAAAGCATTAGCACGTGCATTGAATCCGAGATCTAAAAACGAAAAAACAGTTTCTCCACCTGTTTGTGAAAATCCAATAAAAAAAACGTGTAAACAAAAAAGTGCGACTACTATTTTCATAAGCTGTGTGAAGAACGTGTAAAAATATTAAAAATTGTTTTTAATCTAATTTTTAGTTCTTGGTCCGAGCTCTATAACTTCCATATTTTTTGGTTTCCCTTTATCTATATCAAACCGCAAAAGCGTTTTAACAGCATGAAAACCTTTAAAACCACAAGCACCAGGATTCAACCAAAGCATATTATTAAATGTATCCATTTTAACAAGAAGAATGTGGCTATGTCCGCAAACTAAGATATCTGGCGCTCCATTCCTTTGAATTTCTTGATACAAAGGCTTTGAATATTTATACGGTTTTCCAGCAATATGCGTAATTAAGACTTCCACACCTTCAATTTTGAAACGATTGAATTCAGGTGTTTCTTGTCTTATTTCGTGTCCATCTATATTACCATAAACAGCCCTTAAAGGTTTAAATGCTTTCAATTTGTCTATTACTTCTATATCTCCAATATCGCCGGCATGCCAAACCTCATCAACATCTTTAAAATGATGAAATATTTTTTCATCCACATCACCATGCGTATCTGATAGAAGTCCAATTTTCTTCATTCTTACAAAAATGAGAAAACAAATTAGCGTTTAGAAATTTTATTGTGTGTAATTGTTCGTTGGCGAGAACATTTGTGTCTTCCAACTTCAAAACCTCTTGTTTTAGCGTGTTTTGTTGCCCTTCCTTGGACACGTTTCCTCCACATCCTCCAACTACTCAACTTCATTTCTTCGCGCATCAATCGAATAACATCTTTCTCTGGAACTCCAAATTGAAATGCAATAGCATCGAAAGTTGTTCTATCTTCCCATGCCATTTCAATAATTCTGTTAACAGCTCTTTCATCTAAATTATACTCATCCTTTGCTCCCATGATTCATTTCTATAAGCCTTAAACAAACGTGATTAAAAACTGTTCGTTTTAACAATATGTTTTATTTTTAACACAATGTTAATCGACTAGTTTTAGCAGTTACTTTTGATCACAAAAAATTAGCAATGGATTACATAGACCCTTACTATGAGTATGATTTAACCTTACTAGAAAAAACAATTAAGGCAGCACAACGAGAAGCTAAAATCAATAGTATAAAATTATACTATGCGATTAAAGCAAATCATGAACCAGAAATACTGTCCAAAATATTAGATGTTAATCTTGGAATAGATGCTGTATCTCAAGAGGAAATTAAACATAGTATACATCTCGGGTTTTCTCCTGACAATATTGTTTTTGCTGGCTCAGGAAAAACATACAGAGAAATTGAATACGCACTGTATACGAATATTAAAATTATTCATTGTGAATCCAAAGAAGAGTTTCATATAATTAAAAAACTAAAGAGAAATCTGAATTCAATGACGAGTATTGCATTGCGTTTAAACCCTGACTTTAAAGTAAATACTCAGGAAAAAATTGCAACAGGAGAAGACGCACACAAATTTGGATTAACCCTCGTTGAAGCAAAAGAACTAATCGCTGAAAATGCAAATGACATCATAGGATTTCACATACACGTAGGTTCTCAAATTGAAGATTTAGCTTACTTCGAATCGCTGTCTAAGCACATTGCCGAGATCCTCGATAATATTCCAAATTACACACCAAGCTATCTTAACTTAGGAGGCGGTTTAGGCATAAATTACAATGATCCAATTCGATTTCCGATTCCTGATTTCCAAGGTTGGATGCAATCAATTCGCAAATATTTACCCGAAAGCAAATTTCCAGAAATTTCTTTAGAACCCGGTAGAAGCTTAGTTGGTCAATGTGGAAAAATAATTGCTCAGGTCCAATACATCAAAAAAAGAGAAAAATGCAAAATTGCTTTACTCAATGTTGGAATGTCTAGTCTAATTAGACCTATGTTGTACGGAGCATTTCATAAAATGACATCTCAAAATTCGACGTTAGTATTTGACACATACCGAATTGCAGGACCATCCTGCGAAAGCACCGATATTTTTCATGATTCTTACGATATAGAGAAACTTTTTATTGGAGATATTGTTGAAATACACAGCACGGGTGCTTATGGAGCTAGTATGCACCTAACATATAATTTAAAAGCTCCAATTGCCAAGAAATTTGTATCACGTAATATCAAAACAAATATCAAAAGTAGTTATGAAAAAGCAATATCTTCCAGCGAAAATTTGTGTAAAATGTGGACTCACCTTTAATTGGAGAAAAAAATGGAAGAAAAATTGGGACGAAGTAAAATACTGTAGCGAGCGTTGTAGACGAAATAAATCAAAATCCAACAATACGCCTACCTAGAACTCTAGGAATTTCAATTAATTCATCTAATTTTGCCTCAAAACAAGCAGTTTGAGTTTGCTACTATTTTTAATATACGCCCTAATCATTTTGTATTTCTTCTATAGACAAGGACAGAAGCTACAAAACACGCCTGCATACTTTTTACCTTTATTATTTACACTTAAATTTGGTGCAGGTTTATTTTTTCTTTATGTCTATACTTACATATACGGAGGAGGAGAACTTACAGCAGATGCCGGCGCATTTTTTAGAGAAAGTAAAATTCTACATAGTGTATACGCACATTCTCCAATAGATTATTTAAAATATATATTTAACATTGATCTTAGTCCAGAGTTTGTTGACAAACATTTAAGGTATACACAACATTGGAATGGAACCCAAAAACTATTATTTAACGACTCGCAAAATGTTCTTCGCGTAAATTCATTACTCCTGTTTTTATCGAAAGGAGAAGTAATGACACATATCTTATTTATGTGCGCATTTTCTTTCTGGGGAGTTTTTGAATGTTTTAAATGGGTGAAACATTACACTAAAATTAAAGAAAAACATGTATTGATTATTCTATTACTTATTCCTAGTGTAGCATTCTGGAGCAGTAGCTTTATAAAGGAACCTCTGCTCATTTTAGGTGTTGGGCTATTTTTAAACTCCTTGTTTTCGAAAACCAATACACGTAAAATCAGAATTCTTAAATTTATACTTGGTTTTTTATTTATCCTCGGCTTTAAACCATATGTTTTTCTTTGCTTCTTACCCGTACTACTCTATTTGATAATTCAGAAAATATTTAAATCAAAGTCAATTACCTTTAACTTAGGAATATTTGGACTTTCTCTACTCATCTTTTTTCTTATTCCTAACTTGAGAAATAAAGTAGTTCATAAAATATCTGATCAACAAAGAGATTTTATCAACGTAGGATTAGGCGGTTTACATCTTTTCAGAAATGATACAATTTATTTTTTTGAAGGTGTAGAACGCGGTAAAATGAAACAAGAAGATAATTTGGTCTATCTACTAAAAGAAACAGAAGGAGCTTTGGTTGTAGATAAAAAGAATTATGGATTAGAAACCGTGAAAATTTCGCCAGATCCAGAACCGTGGCATGTTTTACATCAGTCAAACGGATCTGCAAGCAGCTTTCAAGTTACGCGTATCAACAGATCTGCGCTTACACTTTTCACTACACTACCCGAAGTACTTTTAAATGTATTGTTTAGACCTTTTCCTGGAGATGACGGTTCTTGGCTCATCTATTTTGCCATGTCAGAAAACATCCTTTTCGCCCTACTATTTTTAGGTTCTCTTCTCTTTTTACGAAGAAAACTAAATTACAAAGAAAAAGAAGTTGTGATAGCCTTATTTATCTTCGTGCTTTGCCTTTACCTAATCATTGGATATACAACACCAGTTACAGGAGCAATTGTGCGTTATAAAATACCTGGAGTTTTAGCTATGGCGTGTATTTTATGTATATTTTTCGACCCGAAAAAACAGACAAAATGAAAACAATTTTTATATCAGGAGCAACAGCCGGATTTGGATTAGCAACTGCCGAGATTTTTGCAAAAAAAGGATATTCTCTAATCGTTACAGGTAGAAGAAAAGAACGATTTGAAAAGCTAACTGAAAATTTAAAAAGTTTAGGTGCAGAAAAAGTATCTTGGTTATGCTTTGATGTTCGTTCAGAAGCAGAAACAATTGAAGCCATCTCTTCTTTATCAAAAGAAATAAAGGAAAGCCTTGAAATAATAGTCAACAATGCTGGCTTGGCAGTTGGTAGAGGTCCAATTGACGAAGGTATTACTGACGATTGGGATAGAATGATTGATACGAATGTAAAAGGATTACTTTATGTTTCCAAAGCATTAATTCCATTCTTAAAGCAAAACAAGAAAGGGCACATCATCAACATTGGCAGTATTGCAGGAAAAGAAGTATATCCTGGAGGCAATGTTTACTGCGCAAGCAAACACGCTGTAGATGCTTTAAGCAAAGCTATGCGAATAGATTTACTTCCTTACAACATCAAAGTAACCAACATTGCTCCTGGCGCAGCGGATACAGAATTTAGCGTTGTACGTTTTAAAGGCGACCAAAAACAAGCAGAAAAAGTCTACGAAGGTTACGCACCTTTAGTTGCGAAGGACATCGCTGAAACAATAGAATTTGTAACCTCACGACCAGCACATGTTACCATTAACGATTTAACAATTATGCCAACAGCTCAAGCTTCTGCAACTGTATTGCATAAGTAAGCGAAACAGATTATTAATCAAGTAAGTGATAAGCAGCCATTTTATTGTAGAGTGTTTTTCTATCTACACCTAAAATAGCTGCTGCTTTGCTTTTATTTTGTCTTGTTTGCTTTAAAATTTTTAAAATAAACTCCGATTCTGCGCGCTCTGTTGCTTCTTTAAGAGTTAAGCTCGCAATATGAGTTAAAGAAGATTGATTGCCCTGCTTTTCTGATATCTCTTGTGGCAGACTTTTTAAATCAACTTTATTGCCTATACAATTTAAAACTGCTTTAAACATTACTAACCTTAATTCGCTTAAATTTCCTGGCCAATTGTAATTTTTAATCAGAGAAATAGCCGAAGAGGTTAATCCTTCTACAGACTTTTTAAACCTTTGATTTGCTTCCTGTATGAATCTATTTGAATGAAAAAGTAATCCGTCAACATCGCTCTTTAAAGCAGGAACATAAATATTCGCTTGATGTATTGTGTGAAATAAATCTTCGTTAAACCGACCTTCTTTTACGCTATGGATTAAATGTTTATTTTCTGCCACAATTATTCGAAATGGACGTTCTCCAATTTCATTCGCTTTATTATTTAGCTCAAAAAACTTTAAGAGCTTCTTTTGATTTGTATAAGAAAGCTGACTTATTTGATTAAAAAATAAAGTACCCCCATTTGTCACTTTATCAATTACATCGTTGAATACCTGCCATTCTTCATCCTTAGATAAAACGCCACAATTTACGTGTACGAAAGTCTCATTTACTTTTTTTGAATGATTGTGAAGCGTTCTTGCTAGGCTACTTTTACCTACACCATTATCTCCAACCAGTAGTAAATTTAAATCCTTTGGAGCAAAAGTTTCGCAAAGCTTTTTCACATTTTTAGAAGGAATAGAAGTACTAAAACGATATGCTTTATTTGCTTCTAATGGATTGCTTTCTTTCGTAAAGAAGAAGATCGGCGCGGTTAAACGCTCTAATTTTGGGCGAATAATTTTATCCTCTCCCAATGCTTCATTTATATACAACCACATCTCTTCAGGAACAACAGGATGAAGCATATACCCAAACACTTCTTTTTGAATTAAAGCAGCAGCATAATTCACCTCTTGGAAATAAGTTAGCAGCAAAATTGGAAGGTATGAATATTCTATTTTTAATTGTGATAATGTAAATTTAGTCTGACTCTCATTTAATCTTAGATCAGCAATTATAAGATCAAACTTAATGTTTTGATTCTGAATTTCTAGTAAAGACAGTTGAGTAGCAGTGCGCACTAAAAAACCTTTTCTCTCTAAAAAATGTTTCAAGGGTTTTAAAACCTCATGCTCTTCACTAATGATCAATACTTTACTTTGGTACATTGAGAATTTGCATTTTTAGAGTAGTTAACATGTAGTTGACGTGTTGTTGAATTCAAATTATGAGGGAAGATAAGAACTAAAATTGAAAAATTGGGCAATATATTCTACATTTTTAACTTGAAATTATTTATTATCTTAGATAACACAAACCTTATTATAACTTTGCCTTATGACTAAAAATGCGCTCAATATTTTAGAGGAAGTCTTTGGATATAAATCATTCAGACCGCAACAAGAGAAAATTATCAATGCCGTTTTAAACAAAACAGACAGCGTAGTACTTATGCCAACCGGCGGAGGTAAATCGCTCTGTTTTCAAATACCAGCATTAATGCAAGATGGCATTACACTTGTTATTTCTCCGCTTATCTCATTGATGAAAGATCAGGTAGAAGCATTAAAAGCAAACGGAGTAAGTGCAGCCTATTTGAACAGCACAGTTGACGAAGAGGAAAGATTAGACATCATAAAGCGCTCAAAGTCGAACGAAATTAAACTACTCTACCTATCTCCCGAAACCTTAGTAACCGTATTAAGTGGTTTTATATTAGATTTAGATATTTCAATTGTTGCAATAGATGAAGCGCACTGTGTTTCTATGTGGGGACACGATTTTAGGCCAGAATACACACAATTATCAACGTTTAGAAACTCTTTGCCCGATGCAACTTTTATTGCGCTTACCGCCACAGCTGATAAACTAACTAGAAAAGATATTGCCAATCACCTAGGCTTAAAATCTCCAGAAGTATTTGTGAGCTCGTTTGACAGACCGAACCTAAGCTTAACTGTGCGAGGTAATATTCCTAAAAAGAAAAAAATTACGGAAGTAGTAGACTTTATTTCCGACCGATTAGACGAGAGTGGAATAATTTATTGTTTGAGTAGAAAAGAAACCGAAAGCTGGAGTGAAATTTTGACTGAAAACGGTATACGAGCAGCGCATTATCATGCCGGACTACCAGCTGAAGAAAGAGCTAAAGTACAAGAAGACTTTATCAATGATACCATTCCAATTATCTGCGCAACCATCGCTTTTGGCATGGGAATAGACAAGTCTAACGTGCGGTGGATTATACACAATAATTTACCTAAAAACGTAGAAGGATATTACCAAGAAATCGGTAGAGCAGGTAGAGATGGATTAGCTTCAGACACCCTACTCTATTATAACATGAGAGATGTTGTACTTTTAGCACAATTTGCTCAAGATAGTTCTCAAAAAGAAGTTTTAATTGAGAAGTTAAATCGCATGAAAGAATATGCACAAGCAACAACGTGTAGAAGAAAAATATTGCTTGCCTACTTCTCAGAACAGCTAACAAACAATTGCAATAATTGTGATGTATGTAAAAATCCGCCAGCTTCCTTTAATGGAGAAATTATCGCACAAAAAGCACTTAGCGCAGCAGCCAGAACTAAAGAAACGCTCAGTGCGCGTATGACAGTAGATGTATTGCGTGGTGCAAAAACTATGGAAATATTTTCAAGAGGTCTCAATAAAGTAAAAACTTACGGAGCCGGCAGAGAATACTCTTTAGATGAATGGAATCATTACATTACACAATGTATAAATATGGGATTATTTGAAGTTGCCTACGACGAAAATATGCATCTGAAAATTACTGAATTTGGGAAAGATATCTTGTACGGTAAAAAAAGAATTTATCTAACGAAACCAACACTTACTGATACCATCCGAAAAGAAAAAAAGAAAAGCATTACAACGTTAAGTAGTGATGAAAATCTTTTTAACCAATTAAAACTACTGAGAAGAAAAATAGCTGTAGAAGATAACGTGCCTGCGTATATTGTGTTTAGTGATGCAACACTTTTAGAGTTATCTAAAGAAAAACCAACAACACAAAATGCACTCTTGGCAATATCTGGTGTTGGCTTAAAAAAAGCAGAAACCTATGGCGAAGAATTTTTAGCTGCAATTATAGAATTCAAAAAAACAGCCAAACCCAAAAAGAAAGTCAATACTATTGACATCACAGCAACCTTGTTGAATCAGAATTTATCCGTTGAACAAATTGCCGAAGAACGAAATTTGAGTGCAACTACTGTATACTCTCATATCGCTACCTTATTGAATAATAACAAGGATATGGACTACAAAGCATTTATTTCGGAAAGTGATTTGACCAAAATGAATAAGGCTTTTGAAGAAATTCAAGAAGAAAATCAATTAAAACCTTATTTTGAGTATTTTAACGGAGAAGTTGAATACCATAAAATTCGTATTGCTTTAGCCATCTTAACAAGATAATTGAGTGCGTAAAAACCAACATATCATCGTTGCTTGTAGTGGAGGAATTGACTCAATCGTTCTAGCGCATATTCTTTTAAAGAACGGCTACAACATCAGTTTGGCTCATTGTAACTTTCAATTGAGAGGAGATGAATCCAACGAAGATGAAAATTTTGTAAAACAATTTGCAAAAGACCATTGCATACCTTTACAAACGCATCAATTTGATACGCAAAAACACATAGAAGAAAACAAAGAAAACACGCAAATAACTGCACGAAAACTCAGATATAACTGGTTCAAAGAACTCGCTTCATCCAACAATGCACTCATTGCTCTCGGGCATCATCAAGACGATCAAATAGAAACGTTTTACATACAATTACTGCGTGGTGGTGGAGTTAGAGGGTTGTGTGCAATGGAAAAGAAAACAGGTATTTATCTGCGTCCATTACTAGAAAAAACAAAAGAATGGATACGTAACTATGCACATTTTCATCAGCTCAGCTGGAGAGAAGATCGCTCGAACCAGAACAATTATTACCAACGAAACGCATTCAGAAATGTATTGCTGTCAAATCATAAAAAAATAGGATTCCAAGGTTTAGAAACACTCAATGCCTTTAAAAAATTACAAAACCAGTTAGAAGTTATCGCTGCTTCTATGTGCAAAAAATGGCTATCCACCACGCTATTAGAAACTTGGAATAATTTGCCAACACTTTTAAAGAAAGAAATAACGTATCAACTTAATATTCCTAGAAATCAAACAACAGAAATAGATAAACTAGCTCAAAATCAAGTTGGAAGTACACTCTCATTTCAAGACTTTACACTCTTTAGAGAAAGAAAAGGAATTTCTATCATCACAAACAACGTAAGTTTCAAAAAAATTGTGATCAATGAACTTAATGCATTTCCAAAAGAGTTTGATCCCAACCTTTTTTATGTCGACGCTGAAAAAATTGATGGAAATATAATCTTACGAGAAAGAAAAAAAGGCGACCATTTCATACCGCTAGGAATGAGCGGGAAAAAACGAATCTCTAAATACTTAACAGACAAAAGAGTATTTGCTTGTCATAAAAGCACAGCTTGTGTTATTGCAGACAACTCTAAAATTGTTGCCGTTGAATTTGGTGTAATTAACCAAAAAGTGAAAATTAATTCAAATACGAAGAAAATAATTACGCTACAAATTTTAAAATAACACCTTTTATTTTAGTTGTATAATTGCGTCTTTTTTTGTATTTTGTTTCTCTATTAAAACGTAAACACATGCAAGATATTATAAATGAAAAGCCTTTATTAATTGAGAAAGAGAACATTCCTCAACTTAAATTCAGTAAACCTCACACTATGAAAGTAAACGAAAATCTTCATAATAAGTTGAAAGAAGCAACATCTCTGGGAAATTTACACCACGGAAAATGCGCTATTATTTTTAGAGACGATGAAGGATTAAAAAAAGTAGAAACAACGATTTGGGCAACCGGAGCAAAGTATATTTGCCTCAAAGGAGGTGTTTGGCTCCCCATTGCGCGTATTTCAGACGTAAAGTTTTTATAAACTTATTAGATAATTAAAATTAAGAGACAGCAATTGCTGTCTTTTTTTGTGTTAGAAACCCAAGAATATGTTTCACTATCATAGCGCTTAGCTTCACATTATAATTATCTTTAACGCTTCATTGAACAAAAAAAGTAACAACAAATGAAAATTTATTTACTGGCTTCACTCCTCCTCTTTTCATTTATAACCTTTTCACAAAAGAAAGTAGATTGGACAAGCTCCTATTCTTCTGAAAATTCTGAGATTGTTTTGCATGCAGAAATACAAGAAGGTTGGCATTTATATAGTCAATACCTAGGAAACGACCTTGGTCCAATTTCTACTGAGATTGTCTTTAATCCAAACAAAAAGGTTCAATTTTCAAATAAAACAAACGAACCTACTCCTAAAGTGAGTTACGACGAAAACTTTGGAGGTGATTTAAGTTATTTTGAGAAGGAAGTAAGCTTCAGAAATAAAATTAAAGTAACAGGTGAAACAATTGTAAATGGATATGTTGTTTACATGGTTTGCAACGATGAAATGTGCTTACCTCCAGCCGAAGAAAAATTTGAAATTAAATTGTAATAAAAAGAACAAACAAAATGAAAATACTCTTAACGTTAATTACTTTACTAACAGTAACCACAACAATTTTTGCGCAACCTTCTGGAGCTTGGTTTGAGAAAATTGAATGGGAATTTAGTGTTAGAAATGATGGAGAAAATAACGCAACTATAATCGCTAATGCCAAACTGGCGGATGGATGGCATGTTTTTTCTATCAATCACGATCCTGTTAAAGCAGATTATACAGGTGTTCCAACAACTTTTAATTTCAAAGCAAACCCAAAATACAAACTACGCGGTAAGGCTTATGACGGCGCGAAAGCGAAAGAACATACAGATGTACTTGGAACTTCTGTTTACTTCGAAAAAAAGGCAGTTTTCAAACAAAAAATTGAGTTGCTTCAAGAAGGTTCTTTTGATATTGATGTGGAGTACGAATTCCAAGTATGTGATGAAAATGGATGCTTATTTCCACCAGCACAAGAAGCAACAATTACAATTCCTGCAAACTATTTTGTAAGCAACAACTTGAAAGATGAAGCTGTTGAAGAACCTCAAAGTGATTCCACTACAGATGAACTAATAGCAGACGAGGAAATACTTCCGAAAGAAGATTCAACTGCCAGTCAAACACTTTTAAGTAACGAGAAAGAAGTGAAAACTTCTGAAGAAATAAAAGACAATAGAACCGTTAAAAAACAAGAAGACGAGGAAGAGAAAGGATCAATGTGGACTATTTTCTTCAAATGTTTTGCTGCGGGTATAATCGCACTTCTAACACCTTGCGTTTTCCCAATGATACCAATGACAGTTACTTTCTTTACCAAACAGTCAAAATCAAGGTCAGCAGGAATTAAGAACGCAATACTCTACGGAGTTTCAATTATTGCTATATATGTAGCACTTGGATTAATTGTTACCGCAATTGCCGGACCAACAGGATTAAACGAAATGTCTACCAACGTTTACATGAACTTAATCTTCTTTTTCATATTCATCATTTTTGCTATTTCTTTCTTAGGAGCATTTGAAATTAGAATGCCTGCTAAGTGGGTAAATAAGGCAGACTCAAAAGCAGACAAAGGCGGATTTATAGGAATCTTTTTTATGGCGTTTGTACTTGCCTTAGTTTCTTTCTCTTGTACAGGTCCAATTATCGGTTCCTTACTAGTAGATTCTTCTGGAGCAACAAGTTCTTGGGCACCAACAATAGGTATGCTTGGATTTGGAATTGCACTTTCACTGCCTTTTACTTTATTCGCAATTTTCCCAGGTTGGTTAAACTCTTTACCTCAATCTGGTGGTTGGTTAAACTCAGTAAAAGTTGTTTTAGGATTGTTAGAACTTGCTTTGGCGTTAAAATTCTTATCTATGGTAGACTTAGCTTACCACTGGGATATCTTAACAAGAGAAGTATTTGTTGCCCTATGGATAGTAATTTTTACAATTATGGGAATTTACCTACTCGGGAAAATACGTTTTTCGCACGATTCTGTTGTTGAGAAACTATCTGTAACACGTTTTTTCTTTGCGCTGTTTGCACTTACATTCGCAGTGTATCTTTTACCAGGAATGTGGGGAGCTCCACTTTATATGATAGACGGTGTTGCACCTCCAAGAACACACTCTGAAGACAATTTTAGATTTGTTAGAGGTTCCGGAACTGCACAAAACGCAAGTACAGGAGATCCTATTTTTATGGAATATAGAGAACACATGCACGAAGTTGGAGATGGCTCTATTCTCGTTTTCCACGAAATGGATATCGCAAAAGAATATGCAGAGAAAGTAAACAAGCCTTTAATGTTAGATTTTACTGGATATGCTTGTGCAAATTGCAGAAAAACAGAATCTAAGGTTTGGACAGACAATGAAATTCGTCCGCTCTTACAAAACGATGTTGTGATTGTTTCTCTTTATTGTGATGATAAAAAATTACTTCCTGAAGACGAATGGTATTACTCAGAAGCAATACGCGGAAAAGTAAAAACAGTAGGTAATAAATGGTCAGACTACCAAGTTAAGAACTACGGCGCAAACGCTCAACCTTTATATATCATACAAGATTTAGAAGGCAATGATTTAACAGAAGCCATCGGATACACACCAGACATTACAGAGTATAAAGAATTTATGATGGGAGGAATTAATAAATTCAAAAAGAAATAATATACGCTTTTTAAAATTGAAAGTCTCGTTGAAAATTCAGCGAGACTTTTTTATTACTGCACATCTTATTTTTAACGCCAACGCTTTTATTTCAAGAAAACCAACTCACAATACAATAAACACTATCTTTGCACTCGATTATTAGAATTATGGCACACAAAGCAGGATTTGTAAATATTGTAGGAAGTCCAAACGTTGGAAAATCAACGCTTATGAATAAAATGGTAGGTGAGAAATTATCTATCGTAACTTCTAAGGCGCAAACTACCAGACACCGCATACACGGAATTGTTAATGAAGAAGATTATCAAGTCATTTTTTCTGACACACCCGGTGTAGTAAATGCAGCTTACAAATTGCACGATGCCATGATGTCTTACGTAGAAACCGCGCTCAAAGATGCAGACGTTCTTCTCTTTATCACAGATATTTTTGAAGACGACATGAATCACAAAGAAACCTTGGAACGCATCAAAAAAATGCGCAAGCCCTTGCTTTGTTTAGTGAATAAAATAGACATCAAAGACCAAGAATTGGTAGCACAACGCTTAGAATATTGGGCAGAGCAATTACCAAATGCAAAAGTATTGCCTATTTCTGCATTGCACGGTTTTAACATAGATGCCGTTTGGGATTTAATTATAGAAAATTTACCCGAGCACGAAGCATACTTTGATAAGGAAGAAATTTCTGACAGACCCATGCGTTTTTTCGTGTCGGAAATTATACGAGAAAAAATCTTTTTAAATACAAAGAAAGAAGTTCCTTACGCTTGTGAGGTTGAAGTTACAGACTACAAAGACGAAGGACATATAGTAAAAATAAGAGCCCAAATTATCGTAGAAAGAGATTCTCAAAAAGGAATCATAATCGGTAATAAAGGTATTATGCTTAAGCATATAGGAATTGACGCCCGTAAAGATTTAGAAAAATTTATTGGCAAACAGGTGTTCTTAGAAACTTTTGTGAAAGTGGATAAAGATTGGAGAACATCAGAAGGAAAATTAAAAAAATACGGATACTAAGATGAGTAATATCGTTGCAATAGTAGGAAGACCTAACGTTGGGAAATCAACACTGTTTAATCGTTTAACAGAATCAAGAAAAGCGATTGTAAAGGAAGTAAGTGGAGTTACACGAGACCGAATTTATGGCCGAGGAGAATGGAATGGAAAAGAATTTTCTGTTATAGATACTGGTGGTTACGTACAAGGATCTGACGATGTTTTTGAAGACGAAATCAGAAAACAAGTACTTATTGCCATAGAAGAAGCCAACGTTATCATCTTTATGTTAGACGTTATGGTAGGTATTACAGATTTAGACCAAGCCGTAGTAGAAGTATTGCGTAAAACAAAGAAGAAAGTTTTCATTGGAGCCAACAAAGTAGACAATACAGAAAGAATTGGTTTGTCTTCTGAATTTTGGGGACTCGGACTTGGAGAAGTGTTTGACCTTTCTGCCGTAAACGGTTCTGGAACTGGAGATTTGTTAGACGAAATTGTAAAAGAATTTGAAGATGACGACGATAAAGATTTAGAAGAAGGATTACCACGCATCTCTTTCGTAGGAAAACCTAACGTAGGAAAATCTTCTATGATCAACGCATTAATAGGTCAAGAAAGAAATATCGTAACTGATATTAGTGGTACAACGAGAGACTCTATCAATACACGTTATAACGCTTTTGGTTTTGATTTTGTGATGATAGACACCGCCGGAATTCGTAAAAAAGCCAAAGTACACGAAGATATTGAATATTACTCTGTACTGCGTTCTATTCGTACAATAGAAAATTCTGACGTATGTATCTTTATGATAGATGCAGAAGAGGGAATTCAGAAACAAGATTTGAATATTTACTATATCTGCGAAAAAAATCACAAAGGAATTGTAGTATTAGTAAACAAGTGGGATTTGATTGAAAAAGACCACACCACAACCAAAGCCTTCGAAGATAAAATTAGAGAACAACTTGCTCCGTTCAACGATGTGCCAATTGTATTTACTTCTGCCCTCACAAAGCAAAGAATACATAAGGCCCTAGAAACTGCGATGGACGTACATCAAAACCGTATTAGAAAAATACCAACTTCTGTATTAAACGAAGTAATGCAAGAGGTAATGGAACACAACCCACCGCCCTCTGTAAAAGGAAAATTTATTAAAATTAAGTTTGTATCACAACTTCCAACACATGCACCATCTTTCGCATTCTTCTGTAATTTACCGCAATACATCAGAGATGATTACAAGCGTTTCTTAGAGAATAAGTTGAGAGATAATTTCGATTTTGAAGGTGTACCGATTCGTATTTATTTTAGGAAAAAGTAATTTTTGTTAAGCAAGAGGAATTATTGATAGGTGACGAGTGATAAGTGATGAGTGATAAGTTATTAGAGGTTTATATTTCTTATTCTTATAATTTCTTTTACGGTTATTTTTTTTGAAAACTACTATTTTGGTGAATTAAACAACTAAACCCCAGCTTCGCAAGGGTGGACTTCGATACATCCCGATTATATCGGAATACTCAGTCCGCAGGTTTTTCTGAATAGTACAGTATACCATCTCTCTCAAAGAATCTTGCTCGTCAACTGGCTGAGGTGGTTTTTTTGTGGATGTATCTGGGTGAAAATTGGAGAATTTTTTTTTGCGAAGTATAATCTTTTTTTTGAACCTATTTCCTGCTATCCACTATAGTTTATGCGTTATAAATTAAAGGTTACTAACCATTCGATAGGCTTCTAAGGTCGCCAACCCAACGGTAAGTATCCTTAAAAATTCATACCGCACAAAGCTGCCGTTTCTATCAGGGGTAGAAAAATTGACAATAAGTGTACATAACCTCCAATTTATTTTTTTAGACGAAAGAACTATTTTTACACTCTAATTATTTAAATTTATAGACTAAAACCAAATAATTATAAGTAATTAATATCGACTAGCCTCAATTTTGATTACTAGTTATGAAGCAGAAGTATTAAAAAGATAAAGGAGAAATAAACGGAATTTGGTTTATTTACCGTTGGCATTAATTAAAAGAACCTATTAGATATGGCATCATTAAAAGTATTTGTTTCATCAACATGTTATGACCTAGGAATGATTCGGTCTCATTTGAGAAATTTTATAGCCGGATTTGGTTATGACCCTATTATGAGTGACTACTCTGATGTACTGTATGACCCAAGACACCATACCCATTCTAGTTGTGTCCAAGAAGTAAGCAATTGTGATATTTTGATTTTAATAGTCGGTAAAAGATTCGGTGGTAGTGCCATACCAAAGGCTCTTGATGAAATCGATATGGAGAAAGTTAGGAATTTGAGTTCCAGTCCTAAAATTTTCGAATCTGATGGAAAACTATCTATAACTCAACTTGAGGTTATTAAAGCGTTAGAATTAGGAATTCCAGTATTTGCATTTGTAGATTCCAAGGTTTACCACGACCACTTTGTTTATGAAAAGAATAAGGACAAACCAATACTAAAAGATATTACTTTTCCTTCAATAGAAAAGAAAGATACAGCTATATACATTTTCGAATTCATCAATTTTATAACGCATCTAACAGACAACAATAGTATTCAGGAATTCTCACGAACCGAAGACATTGAATCCCATTTAAGAAAACAATGGTCAGGTCTTTTGCAAAAACTACTTGCTGAACAGAAATCAATAATAAATGAAGAAAGAAAGCTTGAGTATATTTCTAAACAAATTGCAGATATTAAAACTACAATCCTTACGACTATTCCTAATGACGAATTAAAGGAAACTGCTAAGGCATCTATCCGATTTAGGTCCTTCATAGAAATAATGCTTCAGTTTAAAGCTGAGGGGATAGAAAGTAAACTAACTGTGAAGACTTCTTGGGATAAATTGCTTACTAAAATTGGCATAATCGAATGTCGTATGTTACCGCTACCAAAGGATAGAATGGGAAGAAGCGAAGGTCTTGCTTTCGTGAAATCTGATGAAACATTCTACTTGTCCAATAGATTTTCGACTCGAACACTTCAAAATTTCAAAAGAGATTGGTCTGAATTTAGTGCAATTGATAAGACAAAAAAAGTTGCAATAATAGATGCCATAAAAGACGACTATGACCCAAGAAGACCATTTGCGAGATTTGAATATTATGATGTTAAAGTTGATGATTACTTGGAGGAGTTCCAAGATGACAAAGAAGATTAAAATAACTAATTCCAACAACACCTATACGCAATGCCCTACGGGACACTGCGTATAGCCAAAGCGTTGTGCATAATTAAAAATGAGAATGTCAGAAGAAAATAAAGATAATTTTGAAATCTTTTTGAAAATATTTCTAGGAGCAATTGCAATAATTGCTCTTAAATCTATTTTTGAAAATGATAACAGTAAAATCATTTCTAAAAAAGGAAAAAAGATGTTATCCGATTCTGAAAAAATGTCTGAATTTGAATCAAAAATAAAAGACACTGAAGACTCCGAAAACGAGAATTCTCATAACGTAATTTACTTATAAGTTATGGATTTGTCTTTAGGTCTTATAGTTGTTCTATTGTTGATAATATTTCCGGGGTTATTATTCAGGCGTTTATATTTTTATGGAGAATTTTCCAAAGAATTCAAATCTAATTTTAATTTATTCTCATTGTTAGCAGTTTCGACAATACCCGGAATTATTAATTTAATAATTATTTATATTCTTTATGATACATTTTATGAAACAATCGACTTGGGTGAAATTATAGACACTTTCAAGAATATAAATAATGAAGATTATAGATTTAAAAAGTCTGACTCAAAACCTTTAAAAGATTTAATTAATTTAAAAGCAGCACCATTTATAGGTTTCTTATATCTGAGTAGTTTCATTTTTGGTGCTATTTCTGGGAGAATGGTTAGATTGACAAAGTTTGATGCTAAATTCAAATTACTTCGATTTAAGAATTATTGGTTTTATATCTTCAATGGACAGCATACTAACTTTAAAAAGATGAAACATTTAAGGTTAGAAAATAAAAAGCACCTATTTACGAAAGCAGATATCTTAATTGATTCTAATAATAAAACTCACCTCTATTCGGGAATTATAGTTGACTATGAATTAATTGATAATAACTGTAATTCTTTAAGTAAAATAATGCTTCAAAATGCAAAAAGGTACTCACATAAAGAAGGTAAAACTATTCCCGTAGAAATCCCTGGAAACCTTTTAATTATAGATTGTTATTCAATGAAGAACATAAATTTAACTTATGCCTATGAAGAAGCAAAAAGTGTCTTAAAATCAAAATTGCCTAATATTATTGATATCATATTTGGTTTGATTATTTTACTTCTTATACCCTCTTTTATCTTTAAACTTAATTTTGTTGAATTAGAAGTTTATGATAACTACTTTAATTTCAAGTGGTATAAAAAAATAATTGCTTTCTTTTTTGTTATTCAAATTTTGAGTATTATCAAACCATTTGAAAAGTATGAAGACGAATATAAATTCATAACTTGGAAAGGATTCATTGCAAAATTATTGTGGATAGTAGTGTTTATTTTTCTATTATGGATTTTATAAAGAAAACTATGCCCAACAACTAAGCATTCGACGCGCTGATAAGCAAGCGTTGAAGGTATTCACCTTCCAGGGAATCGAGTAGTATTGTGTCTGCCATTTCGGCTGATTGACTGATCCTTGAGTAGATTGAAATATTTTTTTTATCACCATGACCGTCTACTGGCTGTTGGGAAATGATTTGGTTTTGGTTGTTCTTAAAAACGAAAACAGGGTTTACATTTTTCAGTTCAGTTCCGTTTCAAGGTGGTTTTCTGCGTATATTTTCACTTTTTGGTCAAAAAGCATTGGTTTTAGTTCGGTTTTTAACGTTTTCAACTCTTTTTTCTAAAAATTAGGTATATCGATCTCGGCCGGTAAAACAACTTTCAAACAAACAACAAGGTAACTTTCTAGTACACAACTTTCAAAATCTAAGCCATTAATGTATCTTCGCTTTTTAGCAAAAGAGAAGTATATGCAAGAGAACAAGATATTAGATTTCAGTAAACGCGTAATAGATAATATGCCAACAGATTGGCTCAACTTAACTACACATCGCTTAGATATTTATAACGAAAGTTTAGCCAAAACAGAGTTTCTAGATTTGTTCGAAAAGTTATATAAAGAAGATAATACAACTACTGAAGCACTAGAAAAATTACCCACAGCGTATGACTATATACGTTTGGGTCACCCACTTTCTTGCATCTTAGAATGGATAGTTGCAAAGCAAAACAATTTAAATACAGCAAGTGTAATCAGTTTTTCTTCGCAAACCGTTCCGCTATTGGCTGTATTAAGAAAAAATCTATTCGACAATAAAAAAACAAGAATTGTTTATACAGATGCACTCCCAAGTAGTTTTGACGAAAAAAGCATAAAAGTCGTTTACAATTACAGGTTCGAAGTTCAAAAAATTGAAAGTATTGACACATTAGCACCTTTTGAAGGAAGCACAATTTTTGTTTCTAACGAAAATAGTTTGTTAGACAACCAACTTCCTCAAAATGTAGACTTTAAAGTAAACCTTTACAGCAACTTGGGCAGTATTTTAATCATCAACAAAACAGAAAACGAAAGCTACACTAAAGACATACAACACGTTAGAAGACGAGAAACTGTTGCCATGACACCTTCAAACTGCTTTCTTGCCTTGCAGTTTATTTTAAACGAAAAAAGTTTAGATAACGGCATCAAAAATCAAACAGAAGATAAAACTAAAGTAGAAACAGAAATTAAAACCGTTACGGGTACTACACTAAAGCCTTTGGTTGCTTCATCCGGACTCTCAATGCAGTATGCCATCATGATGGGAATGATAGATTTTTCTAACGAAAACCATCCTGGAAAAGCTATCAAAATTGTGGTTCCACCAAATTGCTACGGAGGTACAAATGACCAAGCAAGAAGAGTTGCAGCCTGTTTAGAAAATGTAGACATTGTAGATCTACCTGTAGATGGAGACAATGACATGGTACAAAGCATCAATCATGTATTAACGCAAATTGCTGCAGAAGATGCTGTTCCGTTTATTATTGCAGAAATTCCAACCAACCCAAGAGTAGAAGTTCCAGATTTAACCGCACTTAAAAATGTATTAAGTAAAGAGCGTAAAACACAAAACGGAACAGTTGCCGTAGATCCGGTATTTATTTTAGACCAAACTTTTTGTCCAAACGTACATTTCTTGGGCGAAGGAGAAATCCTTTCTGGCGTTAGAGCACTATCTTATGCCAGTGGTTCTAAATTTCCGAGTGGTGGTAAATGCACTGCCGGATATTGTGTAGTAAACAACAAAGCCGAAGCCCTACTTTCTAGAATAGAAAAACATTTAGTTTTGTGCGATAACGCTGCAACCGACCAACAAATGGAGATTTTAGCAGAGCAATTGCCTTCTATGAATCAGAGAATTGCCGGTGCATATACAAACACAAGAGCCTTCGTAAACTATATTGAAGAAGTTTTACCAACCGCAAAAATCAATTTTGTATCCGAAGAATTAGCAGCTGCAAGCTTTACGCCGTCTGTTTTCTCTCTAGATTTGCCAACGAAAGGCAACACAGCCGAAGAGCAAGAAGCCTACAAGCGTAAATTAAACCTCAAGTTAATCAACCTTATGATTACCGAGATTCCAACAGAAAGTAAGTTTTGTGTAAGTTACGGTCAACTAAAAGGCTGTTATTGGACTATCCCAGCAACTTCTACACAAGGCACCACCAAAGAAGGAGATAAAGATTACATCGTAAGAGCATCACTATCTGCCAATATGGATTTAGAAAAGCACAAAGCTGTTTTCAAACAATTTGTAGAGAGCATTTAAACAATTTAGCATATCAAAGAGAAAAGGTTGTCTTAAAGTAGAGACGACCTTTTTTTTGGATTGATTTAAGCGAGAAGAATAATTTGTATAGGCTGAAACTATTTAATTTTCACAAAAAGTTTATCCTTGTCACCCCTCTGAATCTCCCCTCAAGGGGAGAAGTTATTCCTGCTCAGGCTTTCATAAAAAAAGAAAAAAAATAATTCTACCAATTTTCCCTCCTTTAGGATAGTGAAAAAAAACGATTGTTTTTAAAGACTCAACGTAAGAGCAAAGCAGAGTAGTAACAATATACTATTCTAAAAAATGTATAAATTGTTTATTCAAACTTCGTGAAAAAATTCACCTTCTCACCCCTCTCAATCTCCCCTCAAGTGGAGAAGTTATTCCTGCTTAGACTTTCATCAAAAAAGAAAAAAAATTAATTCTACCAATTTTCCCTCCTTTAGGATAGTGAAAAAAAACGATTGTTTTTAA
>JBMYYC010000024.1:0-28303 GCA_049609045.1 Lishizhenia sp.
TAATGCAAGCCAGTCAGTTTGTACAAGTAATAGAAGAAAGACAAGGTTTAAAAGTAGGTTGTATAGAAGAAGTTGCTTACAGAAATGGATTTATATCAGCCTTAGAATTAACAAAAATAGCAGAACCATTAGTTAAGAGCGGGTATGGACAGTACCTTTTAGACCTCTTAAATATATAAAAACGGGGCAACATTTTTTTTATATTGTCGTTTTGTTTTATATTGTTTACTACTATAAAAATTAAAGAGAATATGTTTAAAAACAGCGTACTTAAATTTTGTTTTATCTTCTTGTTGCTAAGCCAACAATCTTATGCACAATGCCCTAATCCAACTGTTCTATTTACAGAAGATTTTGAAACAACTCCAATCATAGGAGCAATTACTTCTGTTATTTACGGACAAGGAAATTGGACAAACGCCAGCTATACACTGAGCGGATCTGCTCACGGCTGGTTTAATGTAGTTAACAATGTAGGAAACGTTGATTTTTATGATAGACAAGTATCCAACCTTTGTGTAGGAGAAAGTGTAGAAGCTACTTTTTGGACGAGACATTCTTTCGGTAGTACAAATGTTACTTATAGCTTAATTGATGATTTCGGAGTAGCTATCGCTACCACTACTCTAAGTTTAACCAGTACCTACCAACAAATCACTCTAAATGCGGTAGTTACTAGTCCAAACATACGATTAGTAATGCACATAAACAGTAACGGTGGTAATGGAAACGATATTATTATTGAAGACATCGTAATGAGTCAATGTTCTAATTTTCCTACAGAACAGGTAAATCATGTGATTTGTAACAATCTAAATACTATTGATTTAAGTTCTTTGTTTAGCACAAACATACCTAACGGGGGCACTTGGACTGGTCCATCTTTACTTAGCAACGGCTCCCTTGGTACATACGATCCAAACGTAAATATCGCTGGAATATACACTTACACACCACCGAACGGAGCAACTTGCGCTTCTATTTTGAGCTCAACAGTGAATGTTAACTTTATATCGGGCTTTGATCTTGGTGTAGATACAGTAATCTGCTTAGGGTCTAACTTAGTACTCTCAGCACCAGCCAACTTTGATTCATACGCTTGGAATAATACCGCAAATACGCAAAGTATATCTGTGAACACAGCGAATACTTATAGTGTAAATGCAACAATAAATTCTACTCCAAATTGTGTAATATCAGATACAATTATTGTAGGTATTCAGACCCCAACACAAACCTTAACTGCAACACCTCCAATCTGTAATCAAGATGCAAACGGAATGATATCTGTCGATAATCCACTAGCAACCGAATATAGTATTGACAATGGTATAACTTGGCAAGTAGATTCCTTTTTTGTGAATTTACCAAACGGAGTTTATGATGTATGTTCTCGTACAAATATAGGTTGTGTAATCTGCGAGAACATTCAATTAAATACAGATCCAATGCAAATAAGTGCGAGTGGAGATACAACAATTTGCGAAAACGGAACTGTAATGTTAAATGCGCAGGCTTCTGGAGGAAATACGTTTTTGTATAATTGGAGCTTTACTGCTAACCAAGATGCAAATCAAACCGTTAACCCATTAACTTCTCAAACTTATACCGTATTTGCAGAGAATGAACTTGGTTGTACTTCTATTAATGAATCAATTAACGTTACCATTCTTCCACCTTTAACTGGTTTAATTAGTCAAAACCTTGAGATTTGTGATGGGGATAGTAGCACTCTAGTTGCTGTTGTTTCGGGCGGATCTGGAATAGGTTATACCTTTAATTGGAACACGGGTAATAGTCAAACAGGAACAAACATTGATAGCCTTGTAGTTTATCCGAATACAACAACAAACTACCTGTTAAGTATAACGGATAATTGCGAATCTACCCCTCTTATCTTATCAACAGACGTTATAGTACATCCGCTTCCAAGTCCTAACTACATCATGCCAGGTAATCCATTTTGCGAACCAGCAGAAATTGAAATAATAGATGCTACAACTAATGTAATTGTGCAAAATGTAGATTGGACGATTGCAGGTAACCAAAATTTCGCAAATCAAGACACCATCATAACAGCTCCGCTTTTTGAAGGGAGTTACGATATTACCATGGATGTTACTTCTACAGAAGGTTGCTTTACTAGTTTTACTTTTTTAAACGCTATCGATGTTGAGGCTCCACCCGTATCAAACTTTAGTTACAATCCTGATCCGGTAACCATGTTCAACACCGTTGTTCAGTTTACCGAAAGTTCAACAGGAGCAATTAATTACGAATGGATTTTTCCAGAAGCCGTTCCTACTTCTTCTTCATTAGAAGATCCTGTAGTCACTTATCCTGATGGAGTAGCTGATGAATATCAAGTTACCTTAGTTTCAACTTCGGCAGCGGGTTGTTCAGATACGATGATAAAAACTATAACGGTTTATCCAGACCTTATAATTTATGCTCCAAATTCATTTACACCTGACGCCGATGAATACAACCCTACTTGGCGCGTATTTATGCAAGGAATCGATTTTTATGATTTTAATCTCACTATTTTTAACCGATGGGGACAAATAGTATGGGAAAGTAATAATATTGAAGTAGGCTGGGATGCAACATTTGGCGGAAAAGCGATAGAAGAAGGTGTATATGTTTGGAAAGTGAATACAAAAGACTTACTTACAGATAAAACGTATGAATTTAACGGACATATTAACGTATTAAAGTAAAAAGGGTGATAGATTTTTATTGAATTTATTTTCACAAAGATTTTTTGCGTTAGTACTTCAAGTCTAAAAAATATTAATAAAATTGCACTGCGTTTAAACTAACACCCAACTTAGGTGTTGAACTAGCACAACGTTTATTAAATTTTAAAACTGCATGCAGAAATTAGCAGAATACCAGTCAATTTTAGAAGAAACAATTTCAAAGGTTTCTTTTCCTAAAGAGCCTAAAAACCTATACGATCCATTGGCGTATTTCTTAACCTTAGGAGGGAAAAGAACACGACCTGTTCTTGCCTTACTTGGTTGTAATTTATTTGGTGTTCCAGGACTAAAAGCAATGAACGCTGCTATAGCCGTAGAACTTTTCCATAATTTCACACTTATACACGATGATATTATGGATGCTGCTCCGATAAGAAGAGGTAAAGAAACCGTACACCAAAAATGGAATGAGAACGTCGGTATACTTTCAGGAGACGCCTTGTTTGTTTGTGCCTATCAATACCTCGCAAAAAATGAAACGGATGTTTTACCAAGACTTTTAGAAATATTCTCTAAAACAGCTTTAGAAGTTTGCGAAGGTCAACAAATGGATATGGACTTTGAAACTAGAGAAGATGTACAGATAGACGAGTATCTTGAAATGATTCGTTTAAAGACTTCTGTATTACTCGGTGCTGCTTTAGAAATGGGAGCTACAGTTGCCAAAACAAACTCGAAAAATGCGCAACTTATTTACGATTTCGGTATGCATGTTGGTTTGGCTTTTCAGATACAAGATGATATTCTAGATCTTTATGCAGATCCAGAAAAATTTGGGAAACAAGTAGGCGGAGACGTTATTGCCAACAAAAAAACATATCTTCAAATTAAGGCTTACGAATTGGCAAACGCTACTCAAAAAACGGCTTTGAAAAATTTAGAATCAGAAACTGATTTTGATAAAAAAGTGAAAGAAGTAAAGGCAATCTTTGATGCAATTGGTGTGAGAGAACTCGCTGAAACTAAAATGCAAGAATACTATCTGTTAGCCAAAACAGCTATGGAACAGATAGATGTAGAAGACGCTCAAAAGAGAGACTTGCTTGGTTTGGCAAAAAACTTAATGCACAGAGAAAATTAATTGTAAAGAAACTTTGCTATTTCCCAAGTCTGTATTGAAATCCTAACGAAAAACTAGATTGCATAATCATCGATTGGCTAAATGGACTTTCAAAGAAGTTATTATTAAGTAATAATTCTATAGAACTACGATTGTTCAATTTTAATGATGGTCCAAAACTAAATCTAAGATTATCGCGATACGGATCTAAGTTTGTAGCACTGTAACCTAGTTCTGTAACGATGTTAAAATCACGACTTAAAGGTCGTACATAATACCGAGCAAAAATACCAGGAGCAAAATCATGGGTAGCATCACCTCCTCTTATAAATAATGCATACTCCAAATTGGCGCTAACAACTAATTTATTTGTTAAAAAATATCCAGTACTTGGCAATAGATTAAGATTAAAATATTTCTGGCTAATTGCAAAATCAGATAACTCTATCGGTTTTCCTAATCCATAATTAGCATTGGCATGTGCACCAAATAAAAAACTTCCTTTCGTTTCCTGACCTAAAACAAATCCTGTTGCTATTAAAATCAGGAGAGCTGTAATTCCTCGTTTCATATAATTTCTTTTCTCTAAAAATACTCTATTAGAATAAAATCATCTTCCTGATTAACAAAGATTAAGAGAAAAATTAACTTTTTTTTCAAACGCGCTTCTTCGCTTTTACAGCAATAAAATCTTTCAAATAAAATGGTTCAAAATAGGCTACATCTTCAAACTGCTTCGCACTATATTTTTCATATGCAATTTTGCACTGTCCACCAGCAGAAGACTTAATGTTTGTTTCAAAGATAAAGTCTCTATTTTTCCAAATACCTTGCAACTTTTCGGCTCCATCACCGCAAATTACCAAATTGGAATGCGCTGAGTACGTGTTCTCCTCTATCACATCAGCAGATATGGCTTTAACAATGGTGTTATTTCTATCAGTAATCAGAGAAAAAACCTCCATTCTTCGCGCATCAATAACCGCGCAAATAGATTTATTTTGGTGTTTTTCTCTTGCCAAAGCAGAAATACTTTCTAAGGCATTTACAGAAATTAACGGAATGTTTAAAGCGTAGCAAAGTCCTTTCGCTGTTGAAACACCAATTCGGAGTCCGGTATAAGAACCCGGACCAGAAGTAACCGAAACAGCATTTAATTGGCTCAATTTCCATCCCGCTTTGTCTAGTGCTTTAACAATAAAAAGGTTCAAATTTTCAGCATGCGAAAATCCTTCCTCTTCATTTTCAATACGTTCAACAATATTTCCGTTTTCTGATAAAGCAACAGAACATACTTTTGTTGCAGTTTCTATATGAAGTATTTTAGACATTCGTACAAAAATAGATTTTATCTCTGTATTTAAAGGCAAAATATGTGATAGTGAGTAAGATTTATTACTTTAGCGCCTTGTAAAAATTAAAAGAATAAAACATGCCATATTTGTTTACATCAGAGTCTGTCTCTGAAGGGCACCCAGATAAGGTTGCAGACCAAATATCTGACGCATTAATAGATAATTTCTTAGCGTTCGACCCAAATTCTAAAGTTGCTTGTGAAACACTTGTTACAACAGGGTTGGTTACATTGGCAGGAGAAGTAAAATCTGATACATATCTAGACGTTCAAGAAATTGCTAGAGATACAATTGCTAAAATTGGATATACTAAAAGTGAATATCAATTTGATGCAAAATCTTGCGCAGTAATTTCTGCAATCCACGATCAGTCTGACGATATTAACAGAGGAGTAGATAGAGATAATCCAGAAGAACAAGGTGCAGGAGATCAAGGTATGATGTTCGGTTACGCAACAAACGAAACTGAAAACTACATGCCATTGGCTTTAGATTTATCGCACAAAATATTAATTGAGCTTGCTGCTTTGAGAAGAGAAATGAAGGACATTACTTATTTGCGTCCGGATGCAAAATCTCAGGTAACTATTGAATATAGCGACGATAATGTACCGCAAAGAATTGATGCGATTGTAGTATCTACGCAACACGATGATTTTGACGCAGACGACACAGCAATGTTGGATAAAATCAAAAAAGACATCGTAGAAATATTAATTCCACGCGTAAAAGCTCAGTTAAAACCAGAAATTCAAAAATTATTTAACGACGATATCACTTATCACATTAACCCAACTGGTAAGTTTGTGATTGGTGGTCCGCATGGCGATACAGGCTTAACTGGAAGAAAAATTATTGTGGATACTTACGGAGGAAAAGGTGCTCACGGTGGTGGAGCTTTCTCTGGAAAAGATCCAAGTAAAGTTGATAGATCAGGAGCATATGCTACACGTCACATTGCAAAAAACTTAGTAGCTGCAGGGTTGTGTTCTGAAGTATTGGTACAAGTTTCTTATGCTATTGGTGTTGTAGAACCTATGGGGATTTATGTGAACACCTACGGAACTTCAAAAATAGACATGAACGATGGCGAAATTGCACAGCATGTTTCTAAGATTTTTGATATGCGACCTATTGCAATAGAAAGAAGACTGAAATTAAGAGAGCCTATTTACAGCGAAACTGCAGCATACGGACATATGGGACGTAACTCAGAAATTAAAACGGTAACTTTTAAAAACGCAGGAAGATTAGTTTCGAAAGAGGTAGAAACCTTTACATGGGAAAAATTAGACTACGTAGATAAAGTAAAATCTACATTTGGTTTATAAGCCAAAGTGAAAATACAGATGAAAAAGAGTAGCCAATTGGTTGCTCTTTTTTTATTTACGCACTAGAACAAAAAACATGACTTGATTTCTAATTTTCTGTTTGCTGCTCGGTATTTAACGTGCACACTATTTTTCAACTATGAATCAAATAAGACCAAACATAAATGAAATACAATGTAAAAAGTCTAACTTAATCACTACACCCGAAAATAATACTAACTTTAAATTCTCACAAAAAAGGAAGGACTAAACTATACTCAAAAAATCAAATAAACACCAAAAGAAAGACAATATGATGACGGAAAACAAAACACATTGGGAAACAGTTTACGAAACAAAAAATCCAGATGAGGTAAGTTGGACACAAGAAATCCCGACTACATCTCTTCATTCTATACACTCATTTGGTTTGTCGAAATCTGCTCGTATTATCGATGTAGGTGGAGGAGATAGCAAACTTGCAGACCATTTACTGGAAGAAGGATACGAAAATATAACGGTTTTAGATATTTCTGAAAAAGCACTCGAAAAAGCAAAAAAAAGACTCGGTGAAAAAGCAAAAAAAGTAAATTGGGTTGTATGTGATATTACAGATTTTCAACCAAAAACAACCTTCGATATTTGGCACGATAGAGCAGTATTTCATTTTTTGACAACGCCAGAACAAGTTGAAAAATATCTAACGACTGCAAGAAATTCTGTAAATAGTTACTTAACAATTGGTACATTTTCTGAAAGTGGACCAAAAAAATGTAGTGGGTTAGAAATCAGACAATACAACGAGGAAAGTTTAACAACTCAATTCAATACAGGCTTTGATAAAATTAGTTGTACAAATGAAGTGCACACCACACCTTTTGCAACTACTCAGAATTTTTTGTTTTGTAATTTTAAGAAACAAAAATAATAGATAACTACTATCTCAAAATTAATATAACAGACGAATTAAAAAGGCTCAATTAAGAAGGGCTTAAATTGGAGTTCAAATAAAAGCTATCAAACATTTTATAAACCTTAACTTTGTAAATAAAGCAGCGTAAAATAAAGTGCAAAACAATAACCATACAAAATGGAAACCTTGCCCAGAATGCAAAGGCAAAGGAAGAAAACGAAGTAGGATTCGCAAGAAAAGAAGTATAGCTTACGAAAAAGAAGTATTCCTTTTCAAAAAGAATGGAGAAATTGGCACTCCTCCTATTCCACCTATTGGTCAATTATCCGCCTGTTTAAATTGTGATGGTTCTGGCTTACTGAGCGCTGATAAATTTCCTGAAATAAATTCAAATTATCCACATGTTGCAATAATCGGTGGCGGAATTGGCGGAACCGCTCTTGCAGTTGCTTGCTTACACAGAGGTATTCCGTTTACGTTATTTGAACGTGACCAAAATTTTGATGCTCGCTCGCAAGGGTATGGCCTCACATTACAACAAGCCAATAAAGCGATGAAAGGTTTTGGCATTTTAGGCTTCGAAGATGGAATTGTATCTCAAAGACATCTTGTGCACACAACAGAAGGAGAAGTTTTAGGCGAATGGGGAAATAAGAAATGGAATAGATCAGAAGCAAAAACATCCGCTGTAAAAAGTAACATTCACGTTACAAGACAAAATTTACGCTTGCGATTACTCCAACAATTATCATCAGAAACCGACATTCAATGGAATCATTCTTTTGTTAAAATATCAAATAAAACCGAATTAATATTTGACGTAAATGGAGCGCAAAAAAAGTACTCTGCAGATTTAATTGTTGGAGCTGACGGAATCAGAAGTTCTCTTAGAAACTTACTGCTTGGTGAGCGCTTTTCTCGGTTAAACTATCTTAATTTAATTGTTATACTCGGCATTTGTCCTTTAAATTTAATAAACCAAGAAAAGCACAGTTTATTGGATGGGGAAACTGTTTTTCAGACTGTAAATGGGAAAGAAAGAATGTACATGATGCCTTTTACGCGAGATACGATTATGTGGCAATTCAGTTTCAAAATGCACGAAAAGGATGCTATAACGTTAAGTAAAGAAGGTTCAGAAGCATTAAAAAACAAGGTCCTAGACTTAACTAAAACTTGGCATGCGCCAATACCAGAAATAATTACGAAAACAGCTGTTTCAAAAATATCTGGTTATCCTGTTTATGATAGAGAACCGCTCAACAGCAAAGATTTATCTGATTTTCAAAACATTACCTTGATGGGAGATGCAGCGCACCCTATGAGTCCGTTTAAAGGTCAAGGAGCAAACCAAGCCTTGCTTGATGCGCTTTCTTTAGCACGAGAAATAACAACAGGCTGCAGAGCAAATCACAGTTGGAAAAAAGAGGGCTTGCGTAAAAATGTATTACAGTTGTTTGAAGAAGAAATGTTCCTGCGCGCATCTAAAAAAGTAAAAGATTCTGCTCAAGCAGCGCAAGTTCTACACACTGAAAGTGTACTTCAGAAAGGAGATAAAACGAGAGGTAGACTAAAAATGAAATCAGAATAAAATCTAACGCAAACAGAATCCCAAAACCTCATCCATAAACTCTTTTGGAGCTTCTGCGTGTATCCAATGTCCGGCTTCTTCTATAGTATGAATTTCTGAATCTGGGAAATACTCAGAAATAGTTTCAAAATCTTCATCTAATATGTAGTTAGATCTCCCGCCGCGCATAAATAATGTTGGTACAAAAGATTCCGCTTTATGAAGTTGTGCTAGAATGTTTGACATTTTAGCTTCCAATACAGGAATATTAATTCTCCAGCCCAAAACACCTTTTTCTTTCCAATATAAATTTTTGAGTAAAAATTGTCTAACCGCAAGATCTTCAATATAAGGTTCTACTGCTTTTTGAGCTTCTCCTCTTGTTTTAACTACAGATAAATCTACTGCATTTAAACCCGCCAATATGGTTTGATGGTGCATCGGATATTGTTTAACACCAATATCTACAACAATCAATTTCTCTAATGTTTCTGGGTATTTTTGTGCATAAGCCATGGCTGTTTTTCCACCCATAGAATGACCTAATAAAATAAATTCATTCAATGCTTCTGCATCTACAAGCTGTTTTAAGTCAGAAACTAACAAGTCATAATCAAAATTATCGCTCCACGGAGAATGTCCATGATTTCTTTGATCTACAAGATAAACCGTAAAATAGTCTGCTAATCTATTCGCATGTGTTTGCCAATTATCAGAGGATCCAAAAAGTCCATGTAAAATTACCAGCGGTTTTCCTTCTCCTTGTTTCTTAAAATGAAGCTTCATACTGCAAATATAACCAACCTGTATTGGAAATTAGAGATTTGAAAATTGAATAATTGAAAGAAGTAATGAACGCTACACGAAACATAAAAAAAGCACTAATAAGCCAATTTATAATTCTATTTGATAGCCTAAGTCATCTATCAATCCAGCAACCTTTTATACATTTGAACTGTATTTTCTAATCCTAAATAAAGCGCATCAGAAATGAGAGCATGGCCAATAGAAACCTCAGCTAAACCAACTGTATTCTGTTTAAAGTAGTTGAGGTTGTCTAAACTTAAATCATGTCCGGCATTTATTCCTAACCCTAATTCTACAGCAAGTTTAGATGCTTCATAATAAGGTTTTACGGCTCTTTCTTTGTCTTTTTCAAAATCTTCGGCATACGGACCAGTGTACAATTCAATTCTATCCACGCCTGTTTTTGCAGCATATTCTATGTTTTGCAACTTTGTATCTACAAAAATAGAAGTACGTATTCCCCAGCTTTTTAACTCTGAAATAATTTCTTTAAGCTGCTCTAAATGCGCTTTTGTATCCCAACCTGCGTTAGAAGTTAATACATGTGGCGGATCTGGAACCAAAGTAGCTTGTTCTGGGCGCGTTTCCTTGCACAAATCCATAAAACGCTGATCTGGGTAACCTTCTATATTAAATTCTGTAGTAACTACTTTCTTAAGATCATACACATCTTTCGTTGTAATATGTCGTTCATCCGGTCTTGGGTGTATGGTAATACCATCTGCTCCAAAACGCTCACAATCTTGTGCAACTTTTACCACATTTGGCGTATTTCCACCTCTTGCATTTCTTAAAGTTGCTATCTTATTGACATTTACACTTAATTTGGTCATAATTCACACTATTTTTGTGGGTTCAAAGTTATATACATTGAATCAAATTAACTACTTTGGCAGAAGACAATGATAGCATTAGAATTAATAACTGACGAAATTCCTCCTTTAAAACATACGGATAGTGGAGAAAGAGCCCTTCGGTGGATGGAAGAATTTAAAGTAGAACATTTACCTGTTCTAAAAGGCGATAATTTCTGTGGTTTAGTTTCTGAAGACATTATCTACGACAGAGAAAATACTGAAGATACTCTAGATGTTCTGTTTGATCATTTGCCTCGACCGTATGTGAAACCAAATGCACATATCTATGAAATCCTCGCTAAAATTTCTGATGAAAAAATAACGGTTGTACCTGTTATTGACGACGAAGAAAATTATATTGGATGTATAGACATTAAGCGTCTCATGCAACACATTGCAGAAACCGGTTCTATTAAGGAAGTAGGTGGAATCATTGTTTTAGAGATGAATCAAATCGACTATTCTCTCGTGCAAATCGCGCAAATTGTAGAATCTAATAACGCTAAAATTCTAAGCACCTATATTTCTTCGCCTAAAGATTCAAATCGACTAGAAATTACTCTCAAATTAAGTGAAACTGATTTGGGTAGAATTTTAAGAACTTTTGAGCGCTACGATTATATTATAAAAGCATCGTATCAAAAAAATAATTACCATGACGACCTAAAAAATCGTTACGATGAATTAATGAATTACCTAAAATTTTAATAATGAACATAGCAGTTTACTGCAGAAAGTTGGTGAAACAAAATGTACCTCAGTACGCTGAATTCTTTAATATTTTAAACGAATTTGGATGGAAACCAATAGTCGAAAAAGAATTTAAGTCGCAGCTTATTAAGAAAATGGACATGGGACACAGCTTTCAGGAGTTTTCTTCGCACACAGATCTAGCGCAAGGAATTGATTTGGCTGTGAGTATTGGAGGTGACGGAACTTTTCTTAAAATGGTGAGTTATGTTCGAAATTCTAAAACTCCACTTTTAGGAATTAACACCGGACGCTTAGGTTTTTTAGCCAACGTAAGTAAAGAAAGACTCGAAGAAGCGATGCACATGGTAAAACACAAAAACTATGTACATCAAAAAAGATCTTTATTAAGAGTAAACACAGAGGAGAAACTATTTGGAGAAGATAATTTTGCGATGAATGAATTAACGCTCCATAAGAAAGATACTTCCTCTATGATTACTGTTCATGCCAGTTTAGATGATAAATACTTAAACTCGTATTGGGCAGATGGATTAATTGTAGGAACTCCGACAGGTTCAACAGCCTATTCTTTAAGTTGTGGCGGACCAATAATAACGCCTGGTTGTCAAGTACATATTTTAACACCAATTGCTCCGCATAATTTAAATGTAAGACCAATGGTTGTTCCGGATCATATGCCCATTAAACTGCAAGTGGAAGGAAGAGAAAGAAAATATCTTGTTTCACTCGATTCTGTTTCAAAACCTATTAAAAACGGTTCTGAAGTAATTGTAAATAAAGCAGAGTTTATGATAAACGTTGTTAAATTTGAAGAAAATAACTTCTTAGATACGATTAGAGCCAAAATGATGTGGGGACACGATAAAAGAAATTAACCACAATATATTACTAAAGAAAACGTTAAAAAATTCATGTCTAACTATTTGAAACATATTGTTCTTTTCAGCTTCTTAATTTTAAGTTTCACAAGTGTAAGTCAGTTCGATAATTTCCTATCTAAATCTTCTATTAGTTTTAATGCTGGTGGCAGTTATTATTTAGGTGATTTAAACAAATTTGGTCACTTCAAAAATACCAACTTTAGCGGAGCTCTAATTTACAAACATAACTTTAACTCGCGCGTAGCACTGCGTTTTGCTCTTAGTTACGGAGAAGTAGAAGCATATGATTCAGAAGCGAAAGATGAAAATCAAAAAAATAGAAACCTAAGTTTCGAATCTCCAATTTGGGAGTTTTCTTCAGGACTTGAATTCAATTATTTCAACTACAAAATAGGAAACGAGCAATATTATGCAACACCGTTTTTATTTGTTGGATTAGGCGTTGCCCGTATTAATCCCCAGACAGAATTTGAAGGAGAATTAATAGAACTACAACCTTTAGGAACCGAAGGACAAGGTACAAGCTTTACTGGAGATAAAATTTACAATTTAACACAAATCGTAATTCCTTTTGGAGTTGGATTTAAGGTAAATCTTGGCGAAAAAACTGCTTTTAACATTGAATATGGTTTGCGTAAAACCTTTACAGATTTTCTAGACGATGTAAGCGGTTCGTATGTAAATCCAAACCAACTTGCCTTAGAGAATGGGACTATAGCTGCTGAACTATCAGACAGAAGTTTAGAAGGAGAAAGATCCTTCGGAGCACGCGGAAATGATGCAACCAAAGATTGGTATGCCATGTTTAATCTTGGAATTACATTTCGTCTCGGAAAAGAAACGCGCTGCGCATTTCAATAGGAGTTAAAACAACGAAACAGTTACTCAATCCAGTTCAGTTCTTTAGCTTCTCTATTTTTTTAAAGCAGGGATAGGATTTCCACCTTTCAAATTTGTACTTTTACATCTTCAAAATTTTTATGATGACAAGAACAAAAATTGCAACCGTTTTAACTTCTGGAAAAGTAAACACAGAAGTACTCGTAAAAGGATGGGTAAGAGCCTTTAGAAACAATAGTTTCATACAAATAAATGACGGCTCTACAATAAATAATATCCAAGCAGTTGTAGAATTTGAAAATTTTGAAGAGCATACGTTAAAAAGAATAACTACTGGAGCATCTGTAGCCGTAAAAGGAAAGTTAGTAGCATCCCAAGGGAAAGGTCAGTCTGTTGAAATACAAGTAGAAACTCTCGAAATTATTGGAGATGCAAATCCAGACGAAATTGCTAAAACGGTTATGCAACCCAAGAAGCATAGCTTAGAATATTTAAGAGAACAAGCGCACTTGCGTTTTAGAACAAATACATTTGGAGCTGTTTTTAGAATTAGACATGCAGTTTCTTTTGCCGTACATAATTATTTTAATTCTAACGGTTTTTTCTATCTCCACACACCAATTATTACTGGTTCTGATGCCGAAGGTGCAGGAGAGATGTTTAAGGTATCCACATTTGAACCGAACGCTGCTCCAATGAACGAAAATGGAGAGGTAGATTATAAAAAAGATTTTTTTGGAAAACCTGTAAATCTTACTGTTTCTGGTCAGCTAGAAGCAGAACTTGGCGCTTTGGCACTTGGACAAGTTTATACGTTTGGACCAACTTTTAGAGCAGAAAACTCAAACACATCCAGACATTTATCTGAATTTTGGATGATAGAACCCGAAGTTGCATTTAATGATTTGAATGACAACATGGATCTTACAGAAGACTTTTTAAAATACATAACCAACTATATTCTTTCGAACTGTAAAGACGACCTTGCTTTTTTAGCACAACGCGAAGCGCAAGAACAAAAGCAAAAACCACAAGCAGAAAGAAATGAGCTTGGATTGATAGAAAGAATGGAGTTTGTTGCCAACAATGATTTTGAACGCATCACATATACACGTGCAATAGAAATACTTAAAAACTCTAAACCATACAAAAAAGGGAAATTCAAATACGATGTAGTTTGGGGAACAGATTTACAATCTGAACACGAGCGTTATCTGGTAGAAAAAGAGTTTAAAAAGCCTGTAATTATTACGGATTATCCTGCTTCGTTTAAAGCTTTTTACATGAGAAACAACGACAATTGTGAAGAAGGAAAGCAAACTGTTGCTGCCATGGACGTTTTATTCCCTGGAATTGGTGAAATCGTTGGTGGTTCTCAGAGAGAAGAACGATTAGATGTTTTAAAACAAAAATGTAAAGATTTTGACATCGCAGAAGAGCACGTTTGGTGGTATTTAGATACCCGTAAATTTGGTACCGTACCGCATGCAGGATTTGGACTTGGTTTTGAAAGAATGATTATGTTCGTAACAGGAATGACGAACATTAGAGATGTAATCCCATTCCCAAGAACCCCTCAAAACGCAGAATTCTAGTTCAAAATTTGAACCCGTAAAACGAAAAAGCGTATATTATACTACAAATACTAATTGCATGGCTTTAAAACAATATTTATCACAAAAGTTAGATCAGCGATTATCGCCTCAGCAAATTCAGTTAATGAAACTGCTACAAGTTCCTACAATGGAATTGGATGCAAGAATAAAACAAGAAATTGAGGAAAATCCTGCGCTCGAAGAAGGAAAAGAAATAGACGAAGAAGACTATTCAAATGAAGAAGAATACGATGCTTCAGACGAAAACTCTGACGAAAGAGATTTTGAAATTAGTGATTATTTAGACGACGACTCTCCTTCCTACAAAACCGCTGTTAACAATTCAAGTGCAGACGATGAAGAAAAAGCAATGCCTTTATCTTCGGGGAAATCATTTCAAGAACGATTAAGAGAGCAACTTCATCTCAGAAATTTATCTGACGATGAATACAACATTGCAGAAAATCTAATTGGAAATTTAGACGATGCAGGTTATCTAGAACGCGATTTAGAAGCAATTGTAGACGATTTAGCCTTTTCTCAAAATATTATCACAACAGAAGAAGAATTAGAAAAACTTTTAAAAGTAATTCAAGATTTAGAACCTGCAGGAGTTGGAGCTAGAAACTTGCAAGAGTGTCTACTTATACAGATCAATAAAAGACAAGATGGAGACATTACCGCCTTCACCGCAAAGAAAATTCTAGAAAATCATTTTCAAGAATTCACTAAAAAGCATTATTCTAAAATCCAGAAAAAACTAGAAATTACAGACGAAGATTTAAAAGACGCCATCGAAGAAATTATTCGGCTAAATCCAAAACCTGGCGGATCTTTAAAAGCTTCTTCTAAAAGTTTGCAGCATGTTACGCCAGACTTTATGATTACCGAGCAAGATGGAAAACTAGAACTCACCTTAAACGGTAGAAATGCTCCAGAATTAAAAGTAAGTCGTGGATACCAAAATATGCTTCGCAGTTATGCAGACGGTGCTAAGCAAACAAAGTCAGACAAAGAAGCAATGACTTTCGTAAAATCAAAATTAGAATCTGCAAAATGGTTTATTGATGCAATTAAACAACGTCAAAACACCTTGTTTACGACCATGAAAGCCATAATGAATTATCAATATGAATATTTCTTAACTGGCGATGAGACTGAGTTAAAACCAATGATTCTCAAAGACATTGCTGAAATTGTAGATTTAGACATCTCTACCATCTCTCGTGTAGCCAATTCAAAATACGTTCAAACGCCTTACGGTACAATTTCATTAAAATACTTTTTTTCTGAATCGTTAAGTACTGATTCTGGCGAAGAAGTATCTACGCGCGAAGTGAAAAAAATATTAATGGACGCTATTGAAGCAGAACCAAAGAAAAAACCATTGACCGACGAAAAGCTAGCTGCTTTGTTAAAAGAAAAAGGATACAATATCGCAAGGAGAACTGTTGCAAAATACAGAGAACAATTAAATATTCCTGTAGCTAGATTAAGAAAAGAACTGTAATGAAAGTAGTTGCGCAAATTATATCTATTATTTTCTTGCCTTTACTAATGCCAGTTTATGGCTTACTTATTACTTTCTACTCTTTTTCTATACAAAAGAGTGCGTTTATGTTAGATAATTTGTTCGAAAACCCGAATAAAACATCTTTTCTGTATCTCTTTATTATCTTTTGTTTCCTTGCTCCGGCACTATCACTGCTTATGCTTAAGTTCAATAATTCTGTTAGTTCTTTAGAATTGAATGATAGATCTGAACGAAAAACACCTATTACAATTACTGCTATCTATTATTTTATTTTGTACTTTTTTCTAATTTATCAAGATGAAGGTTTAGTTCCTAAAGTTCTTTTGGCAACGAGTTTAGCTGGAGGTTTATCTTCTTTATTCGCCTTATTGATTAACGTTAAAACAAAAATAAGTTTGCATGCACTTGGAACAGGTTCTTTACTTGGTTTTATACTTGCTTATTTTGAAACACAAACTTTTTTTAATTTCAATTTTATTTATTTGATTATTGGGGTCGGACTACTCACTACTTGGGCCAGACTTTATCTTGAAAAACACAACTTAAAACAAATTGGTCTGGGCTATTTAGTTGGGTTATTAACTCAAATTATTACTATTGCAATCTATTATAAATTAAATATAACATGAAAATCACATCTAAATTAGTACTATTTAGTTTTGCTTCTGTGCTCTTGTTGGCAGCTTGTGCAGAAAATGGCAAGAAATTAAGTTTCAACACCTTTACGGTTCAACAAGACAAAGATCTAGGAGCGCAGGTAGCTTCAGAAATAGACGCTAACCAAACAGAATATCCCGTGTTGGATAGTGCAACTAACCAAGAAGTCTACGCTTATCTTTATGGTATGAGAGATAAAATCTTGAATTCTGGAAAAGTTGCGCATAAAGATGACTTTGCTTGGAGGTTACGAATCATCAGAGATGACAATACTTTAAACGCATTTTGTACACCCGGCGGATACATTTATGTCTACACAGGCTTAATGAAGTATCTCGATTCAGAAGATCAATTGGCAGGTGTTTTAGGTCATGAAATTGCTCATGCAGACTTAAGACATTCTACTAGACAAATGACAAAATCTAACTCAATTTCAATGCTTTTAGCTGTATTAGCAGGCGATAGAGAATTGTTAAAACAACTTACTGCTTCAGTTATCAACTTAAAGTTTTCAAGAAGTCACGAAACAGAAGCCGACGAAGCATCTGTAAAATATTTATGTCCTACAGACTATAATGCAGATGCTGGAGGTAAGTTTTTTGAGAAAATACAAGCAGAAGGTGGTGCTAGTCAACCCGAATTTCTATCTACACATCCTGCTCCAGCAAATAGAATAGAAAATTTTAAAAATGTAAAAAATGAACTCGGTTGCACAGGCGATAAAGAGTACAAAAATGAGCATCAAAGAATTTTAAGTCTTTTACCTCGTTAAATTAAAAACCATTTACAAAAGCCGTTTTATTGATTTAAAACGGCTTTTTTATTGCATTCAACATAAGTCTGGTATAGAAAATAAAGATATTTCTGAAATATTTAAAAGCAGAATACTATCTTTCAAACCTATAGTAGAATTATGATTTTTTCTGATGAACATGGAAGAAAGGTTAACCTATCTTCACCTCTAGATATTTCAATACCATTGTCTAACGATGAAAACAATCCTCGTGCTTGGTATGTAAACCCGCCAGTTATCGAACCTGTAAGAGAAAACGGTTGGATAGGTTCCGTTGAAGAAGGAGGATCTGTGAATTTTAGGAATATTTTTTTTAATCCGCACGGACACGGAACACATACAGAGTGCTTAGGCCATATTACCAAAGAAGTTTTCTCTATTAATGAACGACTCAAAAATTTCTTTTTCAACTGTGAGCTTATAACCGTAACGCCAAAAGAAGTAAAAAATGGTACTGAAACAGACTATATTATTTCTAAAGAGACAATTCAAAACGCAATAAAAGGAAATAAAACAGAAGCGCTTGTTATACGAACGCTCCCAAACGAGAGCCTCAAAAAATCTAAAAATTATTCTGCTTCTAATCCTCCTTATTTTGATGCCGAATGTGTGCCTTTACTTCTAAGTTTAGGTATTAAACATTTATTAATTGACTTACCTAGTGTTGATAGAGAATCTGACGGTGGTGTATTGGCATTTCACCACGCTTTTTGGGAAGTACCTAACAATCCAAATCACGAGAGAACTATTACCGAAATGGTTTTTGTTCCCAACACTATCTTAGACGGAGACTACCTGCTTAACCTTCAAGTTGCTCCTTTTGAAAATGATGCAGCGCCAAGCAGACCTGTGCTCTATAAAATATTATGATTCCATTTTTTAAACATAACTTTGGTATTCTTATTTTTTGTCTGTTTTACTTCGTTAGCGGACTCACATTCATATCGTTTAATGCTATTGCTGGAGACGAACCATTTAGCATTTATTTTTCTGGTCAACCCTACTCAAAAATTTGGACTGAGTTATTTACAGGCAACAATCCTCCGCTGTATGAAATTTTTCTAAAAACAATAAGTACGCTGTTCGGAAAATCAGTAGTTGTGTTTAGATTACCATCCTTACTTTTCGCAACAGCTACACTCTATCTATTTTATCAATTCTTAAAAAAACGGTTCTCCTATCAAGCTGCTATTTTCTTTGGATTCATGTATTGCTTCTCAGACTACTTTATCACGTTTAGTTTAGAAGCTAGAGGATATTCAATGTTAAATTTCCTCATTTGTATTTCCGTAGTCTTATTTTTCAAAGGATATACAGAGCATAAAAAAAGTGCAAAAATTGCTTTAGTTATAATCAATTGTTTGCTGTTACTTACGCATTATCTCAGCGCACTATTTATTTGTGTTCAAGTTCTTGCAATTCTATTATCACCAGAAATAAAAAGTAAAATAAAAACTATTTTCACTTATTACGGTTTAAACGCTTTAATAATGAGCCCTTTGTTATTAAATATCATTCTGCGCATTAAAGATCAAAACAATAAAACTACGTGGTTAGGTCCGCCAGAAGGCATAACAGACATCTACAATAACATTTGGCGTTTCTCTAACAAACCTGTAATTGCTGTACTAATTATTGCCCTAATTATTCTTATTCCTTTGCTTAAAATTTGGAAAAATAAAAGTATTAGAATCCCTGGAAAATACATCTTTTTCATCCTCTGGTTTCCACTACTTTTTCTTTCAATGTATCTACTTTCGTTTCAAGTTCCGATGTTTATAGACAGATATTTGATGATACTCTCTCTTGGTTTTTATGGTACAATTGCTATTCTTCTCACGAAGGTATTTCAATCAGAAATAAAAAATTGGATTTTTGGATTTAGCCTCGTTTTACTTTTTGGAATAACACACAGATGGGTCATCGACAATAAACGTCCGCTAGATAAAATAGCAGAATGGATAAAAACAAACCATTCACAAGAAACGCAGGTAGTACTATCTGATTATCAAATGCTCCATGGAATTGCATATCATACAGATAAAACAAACTTCTTCGCCTCGAACCAAAAATCCTCCAACGTACATTTAACAGAATGTCTTTCGGCCCAAAACATAGGATTTGATTTTAATGCTGCACCGAAACTATTAATTGTAGAACAAGGGAAAGGATTGCAACCTCGTATACAGGAAAAAATTGAAAAAGGGAATTACACCCTAATAAACGAAGAGTTTTTACCCGAAATTTATACACTTAAGACACTGATAAATTCAGAAAAAGATTCTAAATCACTCTATTCTAAATAAATTGATTATATTTGCACAAGTTTTATTGGGAAATATGTAGAACGAGGGGACGAAAGTCCCCTCTTTTTGTATCGAGATGATTAGTAAAGAGAACATACAACAATTAGCACAAGAACGCATAGACGAGCTAGACAAAGGCTTATTTATAGTAGATATTTCAATTAGTACATCTAATGTGATAAAAATTGAAATTGACAGTGAAATAGGCGGAGTTGCTATCGTAGATTGTATGTCAGTTTCTCGTAACGTTGAACATAATTTAGACCGAGAAGAAAATGACTTTGAATTAAGTGTAACTTCTCCTGGAATTGATAAACCGCTAAGAATGATCAAGCAGTATATCAAAAACATAGGTAGAGATGTGAAGATAAAACGTACAGACGATTCTAAACTAGAAGGGTTATTAAAAGCTGCAAACGACGAAGGTATTGTTGTTGAAACTACTCGAAAAGAAAGAATTGAAGGAAGAAAAAAGAAAGAGACTATTATAGAGGAACATCCTCTAAAATACGACGAAATAAAAGAAACAAAAATTGTAATTTCATTTAAATAGAAGCAAAATGGATAGCTCAAATTTGATTGAATCGTTCTCAGAATTTAAAGAATTCAAGAACATTGATAGACAAACAATGATGACCGTTCTTGAGGACGTGTTTAGAACGATGTTAAAGAAAAAATTCGGTACAGATGAACACTGTGACGTAATTATTAACATAGATAAAGGAGATTTTGAAATCTGGGTAAACAAAGAGATTGTACCCTTGGGAGAAGTGGAAGACGAAAATACAGAAATCGCTTATCCGGATGCAATTAAAATTGAGCCAGACTTTGAAGTTGGAGAAGAAGTTTCTGAGGAAATGAAATTCTTAGACTTCGGAAGAAGAAATATTCTTTCTTTACGTCAGAACCTAATCTCTAGAATTTTAGAATTAGAAAAAGATCAACTGTATAAGATTTACAAAGACCGTATCGGAGATATCGTTACTGGAGAAGTATATCAAGTATGGAAAAAAGAAATTTTAATTTTAGACGACGAAGGAAACGAGCTATTGCTTCCAAAATCTGAACAAATTCCTTCAGATTACTTCAAAAAAGGAGAGTCTATTAGAGCGGTTGTAGCAAAAGTAGATATGCGTAACAGCAACCCAGTAATTATACTTTCTAGAACAGCACCTCAATTCCTTGAGCGTTTGTTTGAATTAGAAGTTCCTGAGGTGTTTGACGGATTAATTACAATCAAGAACATTGTAAGAATGCCAGGAGAGCGCGCTAAAGTTGCCGTAGAATCTTACGATGATAGAATAGATCCTGTTGGTGCTTGTGTTGGTATGAAAGGATCTCGTATTCACGGAATTGTTCGCGAATTGAAGAACGAAAACATCGACGTAATTAACTTTACTTCAAACCCTCAACTGTATATCCAGCGTGCACTATCGCCAGCTAAAATAACATCAGTTGAAATTAAAGAAGAAGAAGGAAGAGCAGATGTTTACTTAAAGCCAGATCAAGTTTCTTTGGCAATTGGTAGAGGTGGACATAACATCAAACTAGCAGGAAAACTTACTGGATACGAAATTGACGTATACAGAGAAGGAGCAGTAGATATTGAAGATGTAGATTTAGAAGAATTTGCAGATGAAATTGACAGCTGGATTCTTGATGAGTTAAAAGGAATAGGTTGTGACAGTGCAAAATCTGTGTTGGAATTAGACATTGCAGATTTAGTAAAAAGAACAGACTTAGAAGAAGAGACGATTAAAGAAGTATTCAAAATTTTGAGCTCAGAATTCGAATAGGTGGAGAACACTTCTTACATTTGTAACAATATTGATGGTGTCCGTAACATTAAAACGGACAAACGTGCAGAAGTATTTGCACATTAAAAGAGAAAAAGAAGGACTTTTTATATGGCCGGTAAAGTAAAAAGATTAAGCAAAGTAGCAAGAGAACTCAATGTGGGTATTTCCACAATAGTAGAGTACATGAGTACGCAGGGTGTAGAATTAGATTCAAACCCGAACACTAAAATTGAGGCAGATCATTTAGATATTCTAAGTGTAAAATTTGCTGCAGATCAATCGTTAAAAGAAGCAGCGAAAAAGACTGCTATTAAGCGCGAAGAGCGCAAAACAATCACGCTAGCAAATCCAGAACCCAAGAAAGAGGATCAGGAAACTACTAGCGTAGAGGAAGAGAAAGCACCCCAAACAGAGGTAGCTGAAAAGGAAGCAGAACCAATTGCTGAAGATACTCCTACTCCGGCCGAGAAAGAGCAAACTCCAACAAAAGAAGAAGCTCCTGAAGTGAAAAAAGCCGAAGAAGATAAAAGTCCTAAAATCGAAAAGAACGATTCTAAGACTTTAGGAGACGGCGATGTAAAAGTCCAAGTTTTAGGAAGAATAGATCTAAGCTCTATTAACAGTAAAACAAGACCAGACAAGAAGAAAAAGCCCGCAAAACAAGAACCGAAAGGAAAGAAAAGTAATGCGCCGGCTCAAAAACCAAAGGAAACACCGAAACCGAAGGAAACTCCAAAACCGGTTGTTGAAACTAAAGTTGAGACACCAGTAGAAACTGAAGCGCCAAAAGTTATTGAAACAATACGCGTTGAAAGTAAAAAGCTTTCTGGACCAACAGTTGTTGGAAAAATCCAGCTTCCTTTAGAAAAGTCTAAAAAAGACGAGCCTAAGCGCAAACGTAAAAGAATCAAGAAAGTTGACGGTTCTAAACCTCAAGCAAAAGGAACAGGTACTGGAAATAATAGAAACGCTGGAGGTGGAAGAAACTTCAAGGGCGGACCAAAAGGTAAACCAGGCGGACCAAGACAACCAAAACCAGAAATCACAGAAAAAGATATCCAGAAGGAAATCAAAGATACGCTGGCAAGATTATCTGGAGGTGGTAAATCTAAAGGTGCCAAAAACAGAAGAAATAAAAGAGAAGATAGAGCTCAACGAAGAGAAAGAGAGCAGATGGAAGCCGAAATGGAAAAAGGCATCTTGAAGCTAACAGAATTTGTTACTGTTTCTGAACTTGCAACAATGATGGATGTACAGTCTACTCAAGTAATTTCAGCATGTATGTCTCTTGGTATTTTTGCATCTATTAACCAACGTCTTGATGCAGAAACAATCACTATTGTAGCGTCAGAATTCGGTTATGAAATTGAATTTGTTTCAGCTGAAGTGCAAGAAGCAATTCCTGTTGTAGAAGATAAACCAGAAGACTTAATCGATAGACCCCCAATTATTACGGTAATGGGTCACGTAGATCACGGTAAAACATCTCTTTTAGATTTTGTACGTAGTGCAAACATTGCGGAAGGAGAAGCTGGTGGAATTACCCAGCACATTGGATCTTACTCTGTAACACGTCCAGACGGAAGAAAATTAACATTCTTAGATACTCCTGGTCACGAAGCCTTTACAGCAATGCGTGCACGTGGAGCGCAAGTAACTGATGTTGCCATAATCATTATTGCAGCAGATGACGACTTAATGCCTCAGACGAAAGAAGCAATTTCTCACGCTCAGGCTGCAGGTGTACCAATGGTATTTGCAATCAACAAAATTGACAAGCCTGGTGCTAATCCAGATAGAGTTAGAGAACAACTTTCTGCAATGAATTTACTTGTTGAAGAATGGGGTGGAAAATATCAATGTCAAGAAATCTCTGCCAAGAAAGGTCAGAATATAGATGAGTTACTAGAAAAAGTTATTCTAGAAGCAGACTTATTAGAACTAAAAGCGAATCCAAACAAAAATGCGCTTGGTACCGTTATAGAATCTTCTTTAGATAAAGGAAAAGGTTACATTACCAACCTTATTGTAGAAGAAGGTACAATGAAAATTGGAGATATTATTCTTGCCGGAAGATACTCTGGTAGAGTAAGAGCAATGGTTAATGAGCATGGTAAGAATTTAGACATAGCAGGACCAGCAACACCGGTATCTATCTTAGGTATCAACGGAGCTCCTTCTGCCGGAGATAAGTTCCACATCATGGATGATGAAAAAGAAGCAAGAAATATTGCAACGAAACGCGAGCAATTATATAGAGAACAAGGACTAAGAACTCAAAAGCACATTACTTTAGACGAAATTGGTCGTCGTTTAGCAATTGGAGACTTCCAAGAATTAAATGTAATTGTTAAGGGTGATGTTGATGGATCAATTGAAGCACTTTCTGATTCTTTATTAAAGTTATCTACAGAAGAAATTCAAGTAAATATTGTTCACAAAGCAGTTGGTGCGATTACCGAAGCAGATGTGAACTTAGCTTCTGCATCTGATGCAATTATTGTTGGATTCCAGGTAAGACCGACAAATCCTGCAAGAAAAATGGCAGAAACAGAGCAAATAGATATCCGTCTTTACTCTGTAATCTACAAAGCCATAGACGAATTGAAATCTGCAATGGAAGGAATGCTTTCTCCAGACATCGAAGAAGAAATCATCGGATCTGCTGAAGTTAGAGAAACTTTCAAAATTTCTAAAGTAGGTACAATTGCAGGTTGTTTCGTAGTTGAAGGAATCATCAAACGTAACTCTAACATTAGAGTTATTAGAGATGGTATCGTAATTCATACAGGATCTTTAGGTTCTTTAAAACGTTTCAAAGACGATGTGAAAGAAGTTAAAAATAACTATGAGTGTGGTTTAAATGTTGATCGATTTAATGATATTAAAGAAGGAGATATTATAGAAGCATACGAAGAAAAAGAAGTAGCTAGAAAACTGAAGTAATCAGTTGAATAATACAACATTTCACAAGGGATTACATTTTATGTAATCCCTTTTTATTTTCATTAAACTTTGCTACAGTTTCTGTTGAATTCTGATTAACTTAGTAGAACTAATTTTGAAGTATGAAAAAATTAATATTTAGTATCTTTCTAGTAGGTGTTTTAGTATCTTGCAAAGACACAGAAGTTGAGGAATACCTAACTCAAATCAGTGAACTAGAAGCAAATATAGATAGCAGTAGCGCTTTACTAGAAGCAACTCAGATAGATTCTACAGGAAGAATAATTAGAACCGTTCGCGATAAAATTCTTATTGTTAAAAATAATTATGCCGGTGGAGATACCATAAATTTAGAAGTAGGTAACTTGGTAGACGGTTACAAATCTATTCGAAAAACACTCGCTAGAAATTCAAAAATTCCACCAAAACTGAAAGCTGCAATACCGCAAATAAAAGAAGATTTAGCAAATTTAAAACACGACATTTCTAAAGGAGTTAACGACCGTAGTGAATACGCACTATATATTCAAAACGAAACAAATAAAGTAAAACAAATTAATGTATTACTTAATGAATTTGTAACTACACAACAAAGAACATTGCACAAATTTGACTCTCTACATCCAATTATGGTTGACTTTACCGACAAACTATTGAAATAATGCGCATCATTTACTTTGTCTTTTCACTCTTTTTTATATCCATTGCCTTCACACAAAACAGCGATGAACAACTTGCTGAATATTATTATAACCAAGGAGAACTAGAAAAAGCACTTCCCTACTATGAAAAAGTCTATACATCCAACAGGAATAGAAATGTATTTAACAAATACCTCAATTGTGTAGAAGAGCTAGAAGGAGAAAAAGCAGCTATAAAGCTAATTAAAGAACAAGTAAAGACCTTTTCAACAGATTTCAATTATTCTGTTTTACTGGGTGTAACTTACGAAAAGTATGGAAACACTTCAGAAGCAAAAAAAACCTATGATAAATTAATTGAAGACATAACACCAACGAGCACGAACATAATTAACTTAACACAAGCTTTTAAAGGTTTAGGTAAAACAAATTATGCCTTAGAAACACTAGTTAAAGGTCGAAAAGCACTAAAAAACAGCTATCCTCTGCACTTTCAGTTTGCAGAAGTATATGGAGATTTGGGTAGAAAAGAAGAAATGATTGATGAATACCTCGATCTTCTCGACTATAATGCATCTATTCTAAGTAGTCTCAAAAAAATAATGCCGAGATATATCGATTTTGACAGTGATGAGAGCGAAGAATACACACTTCTTAAAGTGAAATTATTAGAACGAATACAAAAAAATCCGAATGAAACTGTCTATGCAGACATGTTAATTTGGACCTTTATTCAAAAGAAAAAATTTAATGCAGCGCTTATTCAAGCAAAAGGATTGGATAAACGAACAAATAACGACGGAAGAGAAGTATACAAGTTAGGACTAATTGCGGTAAGTAATAATGATTTAGCAACCGGAAGAAAAGCCTTTAAATATATCGTAGACTTGGGTACCGAATATCCCTACTATTACTCAGCAGAACAGAAATTACTCAACACACGATTTATTGAAATTACTAGAGATAGAAATTACTCACAAGAAGAATTGATTACAACAATACAGGAATATCAGGCTACTTTATCTAGAATTGGTAAGAAAGCGAGCGCTGTTTCTATAGGACTTGAATTAGCACAAATACAAGCTTATTATGCAAATAAACCGATGGAAGCTGAATCACTACTCCAAAGCATGCTAGAGTATCCAAATCTTACAGACAAATTAATCGCAGATATTAAAGTTGCGTTAGGTGATGTTAAAGTAATTCTAAATGATATTTGGGAAGCATCTTTACTTTATATGCAAGTAGAAAAAGATTTTAAATACGAAACTATAGGCGCTGAAGCTAAATTTAAAAATGCACGTGTATTTTATTATGATGGTGATTTTATCTGGGCACAATCTCAATTAGACGTACTTAAAGCTTCAACTTCTAAGCTCATTTCAAATGATGCCATGAAGCTTTCTATTTTAATAACAGACAATCTTGGCTTAGATAGTAATTACACTGCTATGTATCAATTCGCAAGAGCAGACCTTCTCTTAGCTCAACACAAATACGATGAAGCTTTTGTGCTTTATGATTCAATTAACACCTATTTACCTTTTCATGGTTTAGCAGACGAAACCTTAATGCGCAAAGCACAAGCAATGGAAGAACAAGGTAAATGGTTAGAAGCCATAAAATTTTATGAAAAAGTTGTTGAAAAATACAATACAGATATTCTAGCAGATGATGCCATTTTTAAACTCGGAAATATTTATGAAAATCATCTAAACGATTATGAAAAAGCAGCAACTTACTATTTTAAAATAATGAAAGAATACAAAGGAAGTTTACACGTAACTGAATCTAGAAAAAGATATAGATCCATTACAGAAGGGGTGTGAACATCTTATGTTTTTTAATAGAGTCTTCTTGTTGCATTACTAAACTAGCGTTTCTACTCCATCAAACCTCTCTTCAATTACCGCTAATATCTCATAAATCTCTTCTAAATCGAAAGAAGTAACCAACTTAGATTTGTACTCTTTGAAATTTGGTATTCCTTTGAAATAGTTGGTATAGTGACGTTTCATTTCAACAACAGCCAGTTTTTCTCCTTTCCATTTCACACTCATATCTAAGTGCTCTTTGGTAATAGCCACACGCTCTTTTATTCCTGGCTTAGCCAAATGCTCTCCTGTCTTCACAAAATGTTTAATCTCGTTAAAAATCCAGGGATATCCAATGCTAGCTCTACCAATCATCACACCATCAACGCCATAATGATTTTTATAAGCCAATGCTTTTTCTGGTGTATCAATATCTCCGTTGCCAAAAACAGGAATATGTAAACGAGGATTATTTTTGGTTTCTGCAATTAAACTCCAATCTGCTTCGCCTTTATACATTTGTTTACGCGTTCTACCATGTATAGAAATACCTTCTATACCTACGTCTTGCAAACGCTCTGCAACTTCAACTATATGTTTAGAATTATCGTCCCAGCCTAATCTTGTTTTTACTGTAACTGGTAAATTGGTCATCTTAACAATCTCTGCCGTCATTTTAACCATCTTCGGAATATCTTGCAATATACCTGCTCCTGCTCCTTTACACGCTACTTTTTTAACCGGACATCCGTAATTGATATCTATAATATCCGGATTTGCCTGTGCAGTAATTTCCGTAGCGCGTTTCATAGACTCAATATCATATCCAAATATTTGAATACCTACTGGTCTTTCATATTCAAAAATATCTAGTTTTTGAACACTTTTTACTGCGTCTCTAATTAAACCTTCAGAAGAAATAAACTCCGTGTACATCAAATCTGCGCCATTCTTTTTACAAAGTGCACGAAAAGGTGGATCACTAACATCTTCCATTGGCGCTAAAAGCAACGGAAAATCTCCTAAATCTATATCTCTAATTTTTGCCAAAACAGTTTAAAAAAGCAAAGATAATGTATACTTTCTATAAACCATTCATATAATCTCACACAAAAATGAGAATTCGTGGTTTTGATAAGAAACAAACAT
>JBMYYC010000025.1:0-28221 GCA_049609045.1 Lishizhenia sp.
GAGTTTGTCGCAGCGGTACTAAAAGATAACTTATTTCTAAATTCAAAAATGAAAATTCAAAAGTTTATTTCGCCATCCGGCGGATTCAAAAGTTAAAAGTTTACTTCGCTTTTCAGCGGTTTAAAAGTGGAAAGTCTTGGCTTTTTTCGTTGGAGTAGAAGATTGGAATTTATTTTTTTCAGGTGTAGTAAAACTAAACGGCTGCTGAGTGTTCGCCAGAGGGCGAATGTTTCGAAGTCGGTATCACGAAGCAAAATCCAACTGCTCAATAATAAAACACACTTTCTGCGGAAACCCAAAAAAGTCTGTTTCCTTCTGTTTTTATTTGAAAATGATTTTGGCTTTCTTTTATAATTCTATAGCGTTTACCCAATTCAATTTTTTCGGGTTGTTCTAATCCATTTGGAGAGAGAAGTAAAGTAGTGTTCTTGTTTTTTGCAAAGCAATATTCTTTTAAATGAATATGTTTTTCTAGTTTATTTAATGCTAAGATGCTCATGGGTAGAGCAAAAATTGAAAGTAGAAAGAATAGAAGTACTACTTTTCTTTTTCTATACATCAGCAATAAAAAAAGGGTTGTGCCTAGCATAATGCTAGATGTGTAAATTATTGTAATCCAGTATTTAGAGCCAATAGAGTAGATGAAACGTTCTAGCCAAGAATAGGGATGTGCCCAGATAGCATCTGCTTCTATTTTGTCTTTTGTTAAGGCTGCATTAATCATTGCATCTTCGAAGCGAGGTTTGATTTTAAGTGCATTTTCAAAGTTACTTAATGCAGCTACAAATTTTTTCTCTTCAAAATACGTGAGTCCGATATTGTAGTAAATTGCTGCAGTTTCTTCCTGTTCCAAACTTTTTAGAAAGAATGTTCTTGCCTTTTTGAATTGTTTGTTTTGGTAAGCCTCGATACCTTCTTGAAATTGTGCATTAGCGCAAAAAGCAAGTAAAACTAAACAACTAGAAATAAAAATTTTGATCATTTCTTTAATTCTTTATCCAGTTGATGAAGTGTGTTTTCAGTTAACGCTAATGTTTCTGTTTCTATTTTTTGGGAAGATTCAAAACCAAAACGAACTTGATCGCATTTATCAAAAATAGCTGTGAGATTATTACTACTCATGGTAGATATTTTCTCTTGTTTGGTTAACGATTTTAATGTGTTTCTGGTTATTTCAGTTTCTGTTAGTCCTAATTTTAAAGCAATGTACAACTTTATACTTTTTTCAATTTCTAAGTAGAATAATTCACTATTAGAAGATGATAGAGCGCTTTTGGCTTGATTTAAGTGTTGTTCTGCAACCTTTTTTGCTGATTTTATTTTTGTGTTTTTTTCTATCGTATCTTTATTTTCATTTCGGTATTTGAAGAAAAAGCCAAAGAGTAATCCCAGTAATACTGGAGCACTAGTGGTAGACCAGAACAGCTGAGAAGTGTAGAACTCAGTTCTTTTTTCTGCTGGATGTGTGTTTTGAACTAAAATAGTTTTGAGCTGATTATTTTCTTTTTTTGGTTTACTAACCGGTTTTTTATTCGGTTCTGCACTTTTTGTTCCGACTACATTTAGTAGAACTTTCTTAGATTTTACAGTTTTATACTTTTCACTTTTCGTATCGAAATAAGCAATTTCTATAGGTTCAATTGTATATTTATCCGCTTCTAAAGCTTGTATGTTGTAGGTGAGTTCAACTGCACCCGATGCTCCGTCTGAAGAAAATACTATGGAATCTTTAACCACAGGATCACCGTATACTACTAAACCTTTGGGTAAAATAAGTTTTGGATTTTCAATGTTATGAATATTACCTTTTCCTTTAACGGTTACAATCAATTCGAATACTTCCCCTTTCTTTAGTTTGTTCGCTTTGTATTTGGAAGAAATACTAAAATCTCCTACTGCTCCAATGAATGTAGAGGGTGTTCCATTAGGAAGTGGTTTAACTGTTAAACTTACTTTATTTGAAGTGATTTTAGCTCTTTGTAATCCCATTCTGTTCGGATCTTCATAAAGCAAGCTAAGTTGAAATGGATCTACGCTGTAGGTTCCAGATTTTTCTGGATAATACAATGTTTTTCCAACAGAAAAGGAAATTACTTCTCTTCCATCAATTTTTTCCTTATTGATGCGGTTTGGAGCTGTGGATTGTAAAGGATATTTCTTTGCAGGTCCGTTAAATTCAAAGGGCGTGTATATCTTTTGGTCGTCTACTAAATTTACTTGAGAATATGTTTTTGCAGAAAGAACAACTGGTTCTCCTTCGTAGATTTCTAGTTTTGATTGTTCAATAATTCCAAAAATAGCCTGGTCTAAATTTTTTCTAGGATCTGCACTTATCAAATTTACAGGTTCTTTCACTGTGATTTGATAACTCAAAGATTTTAAATTTCCTTTGTCGGTAGCAATCTTAACAGGTCCTACAGAAAATTTACCTTCTTCTTCAAAATAGCCCATAAATTTCTGGTAACTAAATTGGATAACCGTTTTGGTGCTGTAATCTATGCTAGAAGACATACCCGACTGAGTTCCTCCAGCACGCACAAATTCGTCTGGCAACTCAAATTCGATTGGTCTGTCGGCATCCGTTTTAATTAAAATACTCACTGGTTCGCCAATTTCAACCTCTAAAGGAGAAACTTCTAAACTCACAAAGCTATTTTGAGCCGAAACAGAAATTCCTACGACAAAGAGTGTTAAACCAAAAATATGCTGAAAAATTTTTACCATTTTTTACCTGACTTTACTTCACTATTTTTTTCACCACTTAAGCTACCTTGAATTTTTTGTTTGGTTTTTATTTCCTTTTCCATCAATTCATCTAACATTCTTTCTGTCTTTTTACTAGATAATTTATCCCTTGTTTGATTTAATTCTTGCTTCTCGTTATTGGATTTGTTTGGCCTGTTTTCGTTTGAATTATTTTGATTTCCCCCATCTTCTTTATCCTTCTCTTTGTTAGTTTCTGTATGGTCTTCTTGGTCTTTTTTTTCTTGACTATTTTGTTGTTTTTGTTCCGTTTCTTGTTGCTTAATCAGCCTTCTTTTTGCTTCGGCTAAATTGTATCTGGCAGCCTCATTTTTTGTGTCTAGTCTCAAAGCTTTCTTATAACTCTCTATTGCATCTTCATATTTTTTTTGTTGAAACTGCGCATTCCCAAGATTCTGAGCCAAAATTGATTTCTTTTGTTTGTTTTCCGAAGTATTAAATTCATTCAGAAATACTTTTTCCGCAGTTTCAAAGTCGCCATTTCTGTATGCACTATTTCCTATTTCATAATTAAATACGATATCTTCAGGAGCATTTTGTTGTGCTGAAATAAATTTATCGTAAGCTTTGTTGTATTCTTTATTTTTATAAAGTTCTTTTCCAACACGCAAGCTATCTTCCCAGCTTTGGCTGAAAGATGAGAAGCCAACAAAAATTGTCGTTATAACTATAATTAGTTTCATTTTCTTCTAAATTTAAGTTGTGAAACCTCTTCTAAACCGATTAGAACGATGAGAAAGAGTAAACCACTAAATAAAAAAAGACGATATCTATTTTCTTTTACTTCAAACTCTGTTTCTATGGATTTGGTTGGCGTAAAATTGTTAATTTGTGCTAAAAGTGGTGAGATGTTTGGAAAATCGCTTCCTGAAATAACGGCTTTTCCATTTGCACGTTTGGCTAAGTTCTCTAGCATTTCTGAATTTACTTTACTCACAATAGTTTTTCCATTCTCATCTTTCATGTATCCGGCTGCAGAGTTTAATGTATTTCTTGGGATTAATCCTCCTTTTTCAGAACCGAGACCGAGTACAAATAAAGAGATTCCTTTTTCATTTAATTTTTCAAGTGCTGATTCAATGCCTTGCTCGTGATCTTCTCCGTCGGATATAAGTACAATTGCTTTTTTTGTTTTTTGAGCAGTAAAGAAATCTGCACTCAAATCTAGCGCCAAACCAATGTTCGTGCCTTGATTGGAAATAAAGTTTGTATTCAATTCTGAAGTATACATTTTTGCAGCACCATAATCTGATGTTAAGGGGAGTTGCGGATATGCGCTTCCGGCAAAGATAACCATACCTACTTTTCCACTTTGGCTAAGGTTAATGAATTGATTAATACTTCTTTTGGCTACATCTAGTCTGCTAAGATTGTTGTCTATGTCTTTCGTATTCATCGATACAGAAATATCCACGGCAAAGACAAGCTCAACTCCTTTTAGCTCAGTATTCACAATTTTACTACCAAATGCAGGTTGCATAGCTGCAATAATTAGAAAGGTAATTGTAGATTTTAAAAGTAGAAATCTTAAAAATGCGTTGAAGTTTGAAACTTCGCTTAAATAAGTGCCAGACAATGCAGGTGTTGTACTCTTTTTTATGAATAAATTTCTTCTTTTTAGTATAACTGTAAAAAGTAAATAAACGATAGGGATAAGCAAAAATAAATAGCCAAACGCTGGAGAGATAAAATCTAGTTTTTCACTTGAATTTCCTTTTGTGTAATAACCAAATATATCTAGTGCGAAATAGCTAGCCAACCAAAATAGAGCTTCAGTTAAGATTAAAAACCCTAACACTTTGGTTACGTTATATGTCGTTTTTTTATTATCCAATTTTTCTAAAAACTATATAGTTAATAATCCAATAAATAGATACACAAATTAAACCAAATAAAATGAAGGCAATTGGATGTATAGGAGGTTCTCTTTGAAGTACATTTTCTATCATTTTACGCGTTTCTAGTTTGTCTATTTGCGCATATATTTTGCGTAGAGATGCTTTGTCTGTTGCTCTAAAATAGGCTCCGTTGGTGAGTTGTGCTATTTTTTTTAATGTTTTCTCATCTATAGAAACATAGGTTGTAGTAGTGGTTTGCCCAAGTATAGTCTGAATAGGCATACGCACGTAGCCATCTTTTCCAACTCCAATAGTGTAAACGCGTACGTTTTTATTTTTGGCAAGTTCAGCAGCAGCTAAGGGTGTAAGTTGACCTCGGTTAGATTCTCCATCTGTTAATAGAATAATTACTTTACTTTTTAAACTATCACTTCGTAAACGGGTAACGGCAGTTCCTAAACCTGTTCCTATAGCCGTTCCAGGTTCAAGTAGTCCAGTTTCTACATTGTCTAAACATGTTTTTAGAAATGTGTGATTTTTGGTTGTTGGACAAGCGGTGTATGCTTCTCCCTCGTAAACTACTAGTCCTATTTTATCCTGACTTCTATTATCTATGAATTCTTTTGCTACTTCTTTTGCAGCTTGCAATCTATCGGGTAAGAAGTCTGTTATTTTCATGCTTTGCGAGATATCCAAGGCAATTATTATATCTATTCCTTCACTGTAATCCTTATTATTATCTACCGAAAGCGGATGGTAAGGTTTTGCTAAACCCAAAATGAGAAAAAATAAACCAATGTACAGTGCAACGTTAGCACTTCGAAGTATCCACTTTAAACTGGGCGTTTCCAAGGTTTCAAGTTCGCTTGAATTACGAGAAAACTTGAACGAAGAAAAATATGCGCGCTTTAAAATAAATTGTACCAGCAATAATGCAGGTAAGATGAGCAGAAGCCACAGCCAAGAAGGAGAAAGAAATACATATTCCCAAAATTTTATATTGGTTGCAGAACTCATAGTTTTGAAACAGTTATTTCTTTATTTGCGATTGTTTTTACTACATCTTTTGCTTTAGAAGTAGCAGCCAAAATAGCTTCTTCCGTTGGTTTTGATTTTGCAAATTTTACAAGGTCGGATTGACTCAAAATTATACTAATAGTTTCTATCAAATCCGCATCAATTTCATTTTTTTTCAGTAGTAATTTTATTTCTGCTGTGGTCTTATCTAAGTATTTTTCTTCATACTGGAAAGTCAAGAAATCTCTTGTGATGATAGATAGACGAAAATAATATTCTTTAAGATCTGTAAGATACAATTTAGACTTTTCTAGCGCAATAATTTTGTTTAAAGTGTATGTTTTGAGTGAGATATTCAATTGCTTTGGTACAGTTGTTTTTCTTTTTTTCTTAAAGTGAACGAATAGAAATATACCTAGTGCAATTATTACGCAGAATATTAAAATACTGTAAAAAAGAAAGTTGTTTTCGGGCAATTGAGTTTCTAATTCAACAATATCGTAGATAGGTGTATCAAGCTCTTTCTTTGGGTTGTTAACGACGAGTGCGCAGCTGTTAAAAATAAATTTAGAGTTGTTGTAAGTAAGCGTGTCTTCTGGAATTAGAACTAAAGCACTATCCCAAGCGATTAAGTGGTAAATACCTTCCCAATGGTAAGTATCATCTTTTTTGTAAAAGGTATCTTTGAAAGGAGTAAATTGTTCTAAATTATAGGTTTGATAATTATTGTTCTCTTCGAGTTTATTTCCGATGCTTTTTACGCTAAAATTAGCTTCTTTAGCTTCGTATTTTAAACTGTCTAAGGGTGCAGAATGATGAAAGGAAAGACGGAGTTCAAAGGTCTCACCGATTTCAATAGTTTCTTTGGATAATTTTGCAGAGATTATTTGTCCAAAGCTGTTTCCAACAAAGAAAAACGCAAGTAGATATGTTAAGATACATCTCATTTTTTTCTTTTTTTAAACAAAAGCATTAAGGCGTTTAAATAATGAGCATCTGTAGAAATTGCAGCATAATCTATTTTCGATTTTCTAAAATCAATCATAAGACTTTCTTCTCTGTCTAAAAATGCTTTTTTATGCTTATTTCTGGTTGATTTTGAGCTTGTATTTACCCATTTTCGTTTTCCTGTTTCAGAATCTAACAGTTGAATAATTCCCATTTTAGGCAGTTCTTTTTCAGCTTCGTCGTTTAGTTTTAATGCAACTATATCATGCTTCCTGTTGGCTATTTTCAATCCTTCAATAAAGTCATTGTCATCATAGAAGTCGCTTAAAATGAATGCGATGCTGCGCTTGTTTACTATTTTGGTGAAAAACTTAATTCCTTCATTTAAGTGTGTGGTTTTTGCCTCAGGTTCGTACTCTATCAAATCTCTTAAAATTCGCATTGCGTGTGCTCTTCCTTTCTTGGGTGGAATAAATTTTTCAACTTTATTTGTTACGAATATAGCTCCTACTTTATCGTTGTTAGCAACTGCAGAGAATGCAAGTACAGCGCATAATTCAAGAAGTAATTGCTTTTTACTTTTTACTACTGTACCAAAATTTGTAGATCCAGATATATCGCAAATTAGCATAACAGTTAATTCTCTTTCTTCTTCGAAAACTTTAATAAATGGTTCGCTAAAACGAGCAGTTACATTCCAATCAATTTTTCGTATATCGTCTCCAAAAGAATAATCGCGTACTTCAGAAAAAGTCATTCCTTTTCCTTTAAAAGCAGAATGATACTCGCCAGAGAATACTTGACGTGTTAAACCACGTGTTTTGATCTCTATTTCTTTTACTTTTTGAAGCAGCTCTTTTGTGTCCATGCCTTACGGTACGTCTATTCGATTTAATATTTTCTGTACAATATCTCGTGCATTAATATTTTCTGCTTCTGCTTCGTAGGTTAAACCTAATCTGTGCTGTAATACGTCGGGTGCAATAGATCTAATGTCTTCGGGAATTACATAGGCTCTTCCTTGGAGAAATGCAAACGCTTTTGCAGCAAGTGCTAAATTAATACTTGCTCTTGGTGAGCCTCCAAAGTTGATTAACGGCGTTAATTCACTTAGCTGATAATCTTCTGGGTTTCTAGTTGCAAATACAATGTCTACGATGTATTGTTCAATTTTTTCATCTAGGTAGATTTCTCTAACTAAATTACGCAAGCGAACAATATCTGAGGGTTGAATTACAGTATTTACCTTCTCTCTGCCATTTACGCTAACATTACTACGTATAATTTGCTTTTCTTCGTTTTTGGTAGGATAATCTAAGAAGACTTTTAACATAAATCGATCAACCTGTGCTTCTGGTAAAGGATACGTTCCTTCTTGATCAACCGGATTTTGTGTGGCTAAGACTAAAAATGGCACAGGTAATGAAAACGTTTCGTCGCCTATAGTAATTTGTCTTTCTTCCATCGCTTCTAGAAGCGCAGATTGTACTTTAGCAGGAGCTCTATTGATTTCATCTGCTAAAACAAAATTAGCGAAAATTGGACCTTTTTTTACCGTAAAGTTTTGTTCTTTTTGGTTGTATATCATGGTTCCTGTTACATCTGCAGGTAGTAAGTCGGGTGTAAATTGAACACGACTAAAATCTCCTCCAACGGCATCTGCAAGTGTTTTGATCGCAAGTGTTTTTGCCAATCCAGGAACACCTTCCAGTAATATATGTCCATCAGCTAAAAGTGCAATTAGTAAACGTTCTACCATGTGTGTTTGTCCAACAATAACTTTACTCACTTCTTTCTGAAGTAAATTGGTGAGAATGTTTTCTTGCTTTATTTTATCTGAAAGAATTTTCAAACTTTCAGCAGGCGTTAAATTGCTTTTTTCGTCTGTTTCCATTGGATTCTTGCTTTTCATACAAAGTTGTTAAATGCATTCTCCAAACCTTTTGCTTCTGCTGTTAATTTTTGTTAACATTGTGTATATATAATAAAGTGTATGACTTCAAGTAGGAAAATCAAAAACTGTTTAGAGTGTAAAAGTCCTTTAAACGGAAGAAGGGATCAAAAGTTTTGTGGAGACTATTGTAGAAATACATACAATAACAGAATCAACGAAGATGCAAATACGTACGTGCGAAAAGTGAATAATATTCTTCGAAAAAACAGAAGGATTTTAGCGCAGCTCAACCCGAAAGGTAAAAAGACAGTAACCACGATTCAATTAGCAGAACAAGGTTTTAATTTCCATTATTTCACAAATGTTTATAAGACCAAAAAAGGAAGTGTGTATTTCTTTTGCTACGATCAAGGTTACATGAAATTAGAAGAAGAGCAGTATATGTTGGTTCACAAGCAGGAATATGTCAAATAATACGCTTTGAAATTTACTTTTCGCCCACTTTTTAACCGCTCGGAACACTAAAATATGTAATTATCTCAATTTTTTACTAACATAATTTTATCTACTCAAATAATTCATATATCTTTGCGCCCTGAAAATTCAATTACTTAAAAGACACCATAATGTCGAATATAAAAGGTAGAGTATCTCAGGTTATTGGACCTGTAGTAGATGTAAGTTTTGACAAGGGAGTAGAGCTTCCTAACATTTTTGACGCGCTTGACGTTCCTAGAGAAGATGGGACAAAAGTTGTTTTAGAAGTTCAATCTCATGTTGGAGAGAATTCTGTACGAGCAATCGCAATGGATTCTTCTGATGGATTTACGAGAGGAATGGAAGTGATTTCAACTGGTTCGCCTATAAAAATGCCAACTGGAGACAGTGTTAAAGGGCGTTTGTTTAATGTTGTAGGAGATTCTATCGATGGAATGGAAGATTTAGACAAATCAAACGGTATGTCTATTCACCGTGAAGCTCCAAAGTTCGAAGATCTATCTACTGCATCTGAAATTCTTTTTACAGGAATCAAAGTAATTGATCTTATTGAACCTTATGCAAAAGGTGGAAAGATTGGTTTGTTTGGTGGTGCCGGTGTTGGTAAAACTGTATTGATTCAGGAGTTGATTAACAATATCGCTAAAGCGTACTCTGGTTTGTCTGTTTTCGCAGGTGTTGGAGAACGTACAAGAGAAGGAAATGACTTGCTTCGTGAGATGTTAGAGTCTGGTATTATTAAATACGGAGATGACTTTATGCACTCAATGGAAGAAGGAGGTTGGGATCTTTCTAAAATTGACAAAAATGAATTAAAGGATTCGAAAGCTGCTTTCGTTTTCGGACAAATGAATGAGCCTCCAGGAGCACGTGCGCGTGTTGCTTTGTCTGGTTTAACATTGGCCGAGTATTTCCGTGATGGAGATGGAGAAGAAGCAGGGAAAGATATTCTTTTCTTCGTAGATAATATTTTCCGTTTTACACAAGCAGGTTCTGAGGTTTCTGCCTTGTTAGGTCGTATGCCATCTGCGGTTGGTTATCAGCCAACTTTAGCTACGGAAATGGGACAAATGCAAGAGCGTATTACTTCTACAAAGAATGGTTCTATTACATCTGTTCAGGCGGTTTACGTTCCTGCGGATGATTTAACGGATCCAGCGCCAGCAAATACGTTTGCTCACTTAGATGCAACAACAGTATTGTCACGTAAGATTGCAGAGCTTGGTATTTATCCAGCGGTTGATCCTTTAGATTCAACTTCAAGAATCTTAACAGAAGAAATCGTAGGTAAAGAGCACTATGCTTGTGCACAAAGAGTACAGCAAACTTTACAGCGTTACAAAGAGTTACAAGATATTATTGCAATTCTAGGTATGGATGAATTGTCTGAAGAAGATAAATTAGTCGTACACAGAGCACGTAGAGTGCAACGTTTCTTATCTCAACCTTTCCACGTTGCCGAGCAATTTACAGGATTGAAAGGAGTGTTGGTTGATATTAACGAAACAATCAAAGGATTTAATATGATTCTTGATGGTGAAATGGACCAGTATCCAGAAGCAGCTTTCAACCTTAAAGGAGATATCCAAGAAGTGAAAGAAGCTGGAGAGAAGATGTTAGCAGAAGCTTAGAAATAAAATTGAAGAGAGGGTAAAACCTCTCTTTCACTATAAATTATAGTTGCGATGCAATTAGATATTATTACACCAGAAAAGAAAATATTTACAGGAGTAGTTGATGCAGTTCAATTCCCTGGTAAAGATGGATTATTTCAAGTTTTGAAAGGGCACGCTCCTATAATTTCTGCACTCGCTGCAGGAAATGTCAAAATAGATCTTGCAAATTCAGAAATGGAGTACGACGATCTTACAGGAGAAATTGAAAATGATGCGTCAAACGATAAGGTAATTCGAGTAAAAATTAAAGGTGGAGTAGTAGAAATGTTAAACGATAAAATTATCGTTCTAGCAGAGTAAACGAAAAAAGATGTTAAAATCGAGGGGTTTGGTTCGCCATATCCCTCTTTTTTGTTAAACAAAGTTAAGGTTGTTTGAATATATGGCTCTATTCTTCGTTAGATGTTGTAAATTCGTAATCAGCTTTTTATAAGCAAAAAGAATGAGTGTCTTAAACCAAATAGATAAAAAGAATGTTCCAGAGCATGTTGCCATCATAATGGATGGTAATGGTCGTTGGGCTAAAATGCAAGGAGAAATGCGTTTATTCGGACATACATCTGGTGTAGAAGCAGTTCGAGAAGCTATCGCAGCATGTTTAGATTTAGGTGTAAAGTACCTTACGCTTTACACGTTCTCTACAGAAAATTGGAACAGACCTAAAGAGGAGGTAGATGGATTGATGAATTTAATGGTTCAGACCATTTCCGGAGAAGTAGAAACGCTTCAGAAAAATCAGGTCATGCTCCACTCCATAGGAGATGAAACGGAACTTCCAAAAGATTGTTTGGACGAATTAAATGAAGCGAAAGCAACTTTGAAAGAAAATTCGAAACTAAATCTTATCCTAGCATTGAATTACAGTGCAAGAACAGAACTTATAAAAGCTACAAAGTCTATCGCTCAAAAAGTAGAAAAACAGCTTTTGAAAGCAGAAGACGTGGATGAATTAACAATTCAAAACGAATTATATACAGCAAATTTTCCCGACCCTGAATTACTAATACGTACTTCCGGGGAATATCGAATCAGTAATTTCTTACTGTGGCAAATAGCTTATTCTGAGCTATATTTTACAGATAAACTTTGGCCAGATTTCAAGAAAGAAGATCTCTTTAATGCCATTTTGAATTATCAAAGTAGAGAAAGAAGATTTGGAAAAGTATCAGAACAACTTATTTCTTAATATGATAAAATCAGCACACATACTATTGTTTCTTTTTATTTCATTTACTGGACTTAGTCAGCTCAATGTTGATTATCAAAATCCAAAAGAATACGAAATTGGTCCAATTAGAATTGTAGGTGCTGATAATTTCGATCATTCTGCGATTCGTGTAATTTCTGGCTTAAGACAAGGTGCTGATATCGTTATTCCTGGAGAAGATATTTCTAAGGCAATAAAAAATCTGTGGGATGAAGGTTTATTTTCTGATGTTCAAATCTACCAAGAGAAAATTGAAGCGAATATCATATATCTTACAATTAAATTAGAGCCAAGACCAAAGTTATCTAGGTTCAAGTTTGTTGGTGTTGAAAAGAAAGAAGCTGATAAAATAAGAGAAGAGATAAAGTTATTTTCAGGAAAAAATATTACGGAAAGCTTAATTTTTAATACAAAAACACAAGTAGAATCTTTTTATAAAGAAAAAGGGTACTATACAGTAAACGCAAACATTATTCGTCAAACAGATAGTTTAATGAATAATTCTGAAATCTTTATAATTAAAGTAAATAAAGGTAAAAAAGTAAAAATTGCAGAAATTAATTTCATTGGTGCAGACGCGGTAAAAACTTCGAAACTTTCTCGCGCAATGAAAGACACTAAGCAAAAAGTGTTTTGGAGATTTTTTAAGCGCTCTAAGTTTTCTAAAGTTGCATACGTCAGAGATAAAGAGCTCATGATGCTGAAGTTTAAAGAGATTGGTTTGCGCGATGCTGAAATTACAAGTGATTCTGTTTACCTGCGAGACGACAAGAATTTAATTGTTGACATACACATTGATGAAGGTGAAAAATATTATTTTGGAGATGTTTCTTGGGTAGGAAATTCAAAATATAGAAGCTCGTTTTTGGATACGATTTTGGGTATAAAAAAAGGAGATTTGTATAACCAAGCGCTATTAGAGCAACGCTTATTTCAAAGTATGGACGGAAGAGATATTACTTCGTTATACATGGATAAGGGTCACTTGTTTTTTCAAGTTGTTCCTATCGAAACAGGAGTTGATAAGCATCACATAAATTATGAGATGCGTATCATAGAAGGTAAAGAAGCGCGTGTTAAAAATATTATCATAAAAGGAAATACAAAGACGAATGAACATGTTATTCGTAGAGAAATTAGAATGAAGCCTGGTGATTTGTTTAACAGAAACGATATTATCAGAACGCAGAGAGAGTTAGCTCAGTTAGGTTATTTTGATGCGGAGAATTTGAATTTTATTCCTTTGCCTAATCCTCAGGACGGTACAGTAGATATCGAGGTCATTGTAGCCGAGAAGTCGTCAGATCAAATAGAACTTTCTGGAGGATATGGTGCAGGTCGTTTAATAGGAACCTTGGGTTTAACATTTAATAATTTTTCTGTCCAAAACTTTTTTAAGAAAACTTCTTGGCAGCCGTTGCCTTCTGGAGATGGACAAAGATTATCAATTCGAGCACAAACTAATGGTAGGTTGTTCCAATCGTATAACTTTTCTTTCACAGAGCCGTGGTTAGGAGGTAAAAAGCCAAATGCACTTTCTGTTTATCTCACCCATTCTTTGTTTTCACAAAATGGAAATGTATTCGATAGGTCTGATGATGAATATTCGGGTATTTCTATAACACGTTCAGGGATAGGATTGCAGAGAAGAAAGAAAATTCCAGACGATTATTTCTCTGCTTACTATGAATTAAGTTATCAGTATTTTGACGTGAGAAATTACGCTTTGTTATCAATAGAAAATGGATTCTCTAATAATATTGTAGGTACTTATGTTTTGTCTAGAAATTCGGTTGATGCACCTATTTATCCCAAAGGAGGCTCAAAAATTACTTTCACAGCAAAAGGAACATTGCCTTACTCTAAATTTGATGGTATAGATGATTATTCAACAATCTCAAATCAAGAAAGAATTAAGTTTAATGAATTTTATAAAATGAAACTTACTGGAGAATGGTATTTGCCATTAACTAGTGATAAGAAGTTAGTCTTGATGCCGAAGTTTGGTTTTGGATTTATGGGATCTTATACGGAAGGAAAAGGTTTAAGTGCCTTTGATAGGTTTACACTTGGAGGGAATGCACTTGGAGCTCAACAGCAGCAGTTCAATGGTACAGAGTTAATTAGTTTGAGAGGTTATGGTACACAAAATGCAATTGTTAGTAGAGCACAAGGAGATCCTTTAATTGCTAAGTATTCTTTAGAATTAAGGTATCCAATAAGTTTAAATCCGTCTGCAACATTTTTTGTTGTTGGATTTGCCGAAGCCGGGAATACATATACAAGACTGTCTAAATTTAATCCGTTTAACGTAAAACGTGCCGTTGGTGGAGGTTTAAGAGTGTTTCTACCAATGTTTGGAATGCTTGGATTTGATTACGGTTGGGGTATAGATCCTTTAGATAGTCATAGTCAAGGATTTGGTACATCAGATGATCCGGGAGCAACAGGTAAACCAGTAGGGCAGTTCCAGTTTACGATAGGAGCTAATTTAGGAGATCTTTAAAAATTGCAATAATTGTATTATTTTCGCCGTTCTGTAAAGAAACATATAACTATGAAAACTTTCTTTTTTACACTTATTGTATTACTTGGCACGAGCTTTGCTTCTTTGTCGCAGAAGTACGGATATATTGACTCTGATTTTATACTAGAAAATTTGCCAGAATACGCAGACGCCAAAAGTAAATTAGATAAATTTGCAGAACGCTGGCAAAAGGAAATGGAAGACAGGTTTGAAGCGCTTCAAAAAAAGAAAGATGAATTTGCAAGAGTTGAGGCTGTATTGCCAGAAGAGGAAAAAGTAAAACGACTTGAAGAGATATCAACTTTAGAGACAGAAACATTAGAAATGCAAAAAGCGCGTTTTGGTGTAAAAGGAGATCTTTTCGCAAAAAGAAAAGAATTAATTGAGCCAATACAAGACAGAGTATTTGATGCTTTAGAGTCTGTTGCGAGTAGAGGAAGATATTTATTTGTGTTTGATAAAGCGAATCAGTCAAATTTAGTATACGCAGATTCAAAATCAGACTTAAGTAAACTGGTGCTTCGAGAACTTGGAGTATCTATTAAATAAATGAAATAAATAAAGAATGAAAAAAGGAATAGTTGCATTAGTAATGATGATGAGTGTAGGAGTGATGATGGCTCAAAATATAGCACACGTGAACTCACAGAAAATTATTGACACAATGCCTTCTAGATTGGCAGCTGAGAATGAGTTAGCTCAAATGGAAGAAAGATTAAGTAAAGATTTGCAAGCAGATCAAATGAAGTTACAAGAAGATGTGAGAGCATTTGAAGCTGAAGCAGCTACGCTTTCAAAGTCTTTACTTGAGTATGAGCAAAGTAGATTACAAAAGAAACAACAAGCTCTACAGGCGAAAGCACAAGAGTATGATCAGAAACTTCAGCTGTATACGCAAGAGTTAAACGGTCCAATTCTTGAACAAGTGCAAGCAGCAATCCAGAAAGTTGCAAAAGCGGAAGGAGTAGATTATGTAGTAGATGAATCTATGCTTCTTTATATGAATGGAAAAGATTTAACAGATAAGGTTATTGTAGAAGTATTGAAAGCCGAAAAGGCAACTACAGCTAACTAAGATTAAAATCGTATTTTTAAAACCGAACAATTTTTTGTTCGGTTTTTTTGTTTGTAATTTTAACTATGAATGAGATTAGAGGTAAGATTGGGGTTTTCGACTCTGGTTATGGAGGTTTAACAATACTAAAAGAGTTAATTGCTGAGCTTCCCGACTATGATTATGTCTATTTTGGAGATAATGCAAGGGCGCCTTATGGCACTAAATCATACGAAATTGTACTTCAGTATACCATGGAAGCTATTGATTTTCTTTTTGATAAAGGATGCGAGCTTATTATTCTTGCCTGTAATACGGCTTCTGCCAAAGCACTCAGAACAATACAGCAAACAGTTTTGCCAGTAAAATACCCTGGTAAACGTGTTTTAGGTGTGATTAGACCTTCTACGGAGAGGGTAGGTGATTTGTCTAAGACAAAAAAAATAGGTGTTTTGGCTACACAAGGAACGGTAGATTCAGACTCATACAAAATTGAATTAGCGAATCTGAATAAAGAGGTAGAGGTTTTTCAGCTGGCTTGTCCGCTTTGGGTGCCTTTAATCGAAAATAATAAATGGAACAATCCAAACGGAAAGCTATTAATTAAGGAAGATATAGATGCGTTATTAAAACTGAACAAGGATATTGATACTATTATTCTTGCCTGTACACACTTTCCGTTAATAATGGATTACCTAGTTACAATAATACCACCGCACATTAATATTCTTGGTCAAGGAGATATTGTTGCAAAAAGCTTATCGAGTTACTTAAGTAAACACACTTGGCTGGATATGAAGCTGGGAAAGGAGAAAAAAGTGACGTTCTATACTTCTGAGCAAATAAAAGTTTTTACCGAGTTCGTAGATAAAGAATTTGAAGATCTCTTTAAGGAAAAGAGTGTTTTGAGATATGAACTGTAAAAATAAGTCTGTTTTTTGGAGTAGAGCGCATTTTTTTATTTTAAAGCTATTATTACCAGTTAAATCACCACCTAGTATACGTAGGTATGGAAATTTCGTTTTATTAGATTTAAACACTATTTATGAATGTTAAATTTTTAACAAATCTTAAAATTTATAGAAAATGACACTTATAAAATCATGTAGAGGTAAAAAACCTCAAGTTGGAACCAACACTTGGCTGGCAGAAAATGCAACATTGGTCGGAGATTTGAAACTTGGAAATAACTGTTCGGTTTGGTTTAATGCAGTAATTAGGGCAGATGTAAATGCTATTCGAATTGGAAATGATGTGAATATACAAGATGGAGCTGTTATTCATTGTACTTATTTAAAGACGAGCACAGATATTGGCGATAGAGTAAGTATCGGACATAATGCTTTAGTTCATGGTTGTACTGTTGAAAGCGACGTTTTAATTGGTATGGGTGCTATAGTTATGGATAATTGTTATATAGAATCTGGTTCTATAATTGCAGCGGGTGCTGTATTGTTAGAAGGAACAAGAGTAGTTTCTGGTAGTGTATATGCGGGTGTTCCTGCTAAAAAGGTAAAAGAAATTACGCCAGAATTATTCAAAGGTGAGGTACAGAGAATAGCAAAAAATTATTCTTTATATGCTTCTTGGATGAAAGAAGAGTAATATATAGACCTGTATAATTATCAGTCAAATAGAAATTATTAACACAAATTAAGAAAGTACTTTGTGTATCTTTGTTTACAGTAATAAGAAAAATGTGCATTGAAAATTTATAAAAGCGCGTTGTTTCACAGCTAATTTTTCTATATTTACGAGCTTTGTTGCTAAAGAGTATAAAATTTAAACTGTACTTATGTTAAAGAAATTCAACTTATTAATTACAAGTGTCTTGCTGACAGTTGCTTATAGTTTCGGTCAAACCGGACTAGGAACTATAAAAGGTTCTGTCAAGGATAGAGATACAGAAGAAATGGTGCCTTTCGCTAAGGTTGTCCTTATTCAAGCTGATCAAGTAAAGGGTGGTGCCGAAACCGATTTTGATGGAAAATTTCAAATCAATTCAGTTGCGCCTGGTACGTATGATGTGGAGGTGAGATCTGGTGATGGTCATTCTCCGAAAAGATTAGAAGACGTTATTATATCATCAGATAAAATAACTTTCTTAGATAATATCGAAATAGGTAAGCCAAGTGATGTTACCATGATAGAAGAAGTTGAGGTTGTAGCTTATGCTGTTCCCTTAATTGATAGAGATGGTGGAGCTTCTGGTGCTACGGTTACTAGAGAAGATATAGCTAAGCTTCCTGTGCGTTCTGCTTCAGGAGTTGCAGGAACTGTTGGAGGTGTTAATATCGACGAGGGTTCTGGAGATATTTCTGTGCGTGGAGCAAGATCTGATGGTACTTACTTTTATATAGATGGTATTAAAGTAAGAGGTTCGTCTTCTTTACCGAAATCAGCAATTCAAGAGGTTTCTGTTATAACTGGTGGTTTACCAGCGAATTATGGTGATGCTACGGGTGGTATTATTTCTGTTACAACGCGTGGACCTTCTGCTAGATATTTTGGTTCTTTGGAAGCAGTAACTTCTGGTTTCTACCTTAATGGTAGCGATCCTGATGGATATGATGGAAGAGTATTTGGTTTAGATAAATACGGATATAACCTTGTGGAAGGACTGTTATCTGGTCCTTTATTAATGCGTAAAGATGAAAACGGAGAAAAAACAGATCCTATTTTAGGCTTCTTATTGTCTGTAAACTATTCTGACGTTTTGGATAATCGTCCGCTTTCTGGTGGAGGGTATAGAATAAAGAAAGAGTCGAGAGACGAGCTTTTAGCAAATCCGTTGCGTCCGTCAGGAACTGGAGCGGGTAACTTTAGTAATGCAAACTTTTTGAGAGCTGATGATTTCGAGTCAGTTCCATGGAGAATGAATTCTAGAAGAAGAGATTTAATTGCTGCTGCTAAAATTGATGTAAATACAGGGCCGTCGGTTAACTTAACGTTCGGTGGATCTATGAATTATAATTCAGGGAAAAGATATAGTTACAGAAATTCTTTGTTAAACTTCTCAAACTTTGGTAATGAAGTAGATTTTGACTGGAGAGTTTACGGTCGTTTTACGCAACGTTTTGTAAACGATACTGAAGGTTCTAGCTCTAAAGTGAAAAGTGCATTTTACTCTTTAATGGTAGATTATTCAAAAGAATCAAGAAGAACGTTTGATGAAGATCACGAATTCAACATTTTTAATTACGGACACGTAGGTACCTTTGAAACTAGAAGAAATCCTTCATATGACTTCTCTGCTTCTGGAGATAGTTTGATTCATTCTGGTTTTAATGACGAAGAAGTTACTTTTACTGCTTCTGAAACAAATCCTCAATTAGCAGCTATTACCTCTCAGTATTACAATTTATTTGATGACGCTACTGGGAGATACGAAAACTTAATCCAGTTAAGTCAAGGTAACGCGCTGCGTAATGGTGATTCACCGCAGTCTGTTTATAATCTTTGGGATAATATAGGAACTCCTTTTAACAGTTTTGGAAAGTTTGAGAACGACCAATTCCGTGTTACAGGTTCAGGTTCTGTAAACATCGGAGATCACTCACTGTCTATCGGTTTTGAATACGAACAAAGATGGGATAGAGGTTGGTCTTCTGGAAGATTAGGGCCTATCGGAATTTGGAACATTGCACGTCAGTATGCTAACTTCCATATTCAAGAATTAGATCAAAATCAAGTAAATTACGATTTCTTTGGAACTTTCCCTAGGGCTACTTATGAAAGGTTGAATTCAGGTTATGCTTACACTTCAGGTACTGGAGAGTATGGTGGTGCTGAATTTAGTGATGAGCAATATTTCTTTGATTATAATTTAAGACAGAAATTAGGATTGCCAGTTGATGGTACAGATTTTATCGATATCGATGCATACGATCCTAATGTATTTCAGTTAGATATGTTTTCTCCAGACGAATTATTGAATGGTGGACAGAATTACATTTCTTATTACGGTTATGATCATACTGGTGAAAAAGTAAGAGGAGCAACTGATATAGGTAAGTATTTCAATGATTTTGATGAGAATGGTAATTATGAGCGTTTCATTGGTGCTTATCAACCAGTTTACATCGCCGGTTATATAATGGATAAATTTGCTTTTGATGATATCGTTTTTAACGTTGGTCTTAGAGTAGATGTATTTGATGCTAACCAACCTGTTTTAAAAGATAACTTCCTTGTTTACAATGCTTATGATGCTGCGTCTACAAGGCAGCGAGCTTCATCATTAGGTCTTGATTGGGTAGATATTCCTGATAATATTGGAGACGACTTCGTAGTGTATGTAAATGATGTAAATAATCCAACTCAAATCAATGGATTTAGAGATGGTGAAATTTGGTATGATGCACAAGGTGTTCAGACAGAAGACCCATCTACACTTAGAGGTTCTGCAGGTATTGCACCTTATCTCGTAGATCCGTCTGCTACAACGCCTCAAGCAGATGCTTTCGAAGATTACAGACCGCAAATATCAGTTATGCCAAGAATTGCTTTTTCATTCCCTATTTCGGATGAAGCTTCATTCTTTGCTAACTATGATATCTTAACTAAACGTCCAACAGACGGTGTTCGTTTTGATCCAATAGACTATCAGTTTATTCAAGATAGAAATGTCATTATCAACAATGCTGGATTAAGACCTGAAAAGACAATTGATTATGCAATCGGTTTCCAACAAGTATTAACAAGAACATCTTCTTTAAAAATTAATGCTTTCTATAGAGAGCAAAGAGATAATGTGCAGTTAAGAAACGTATTCGAAGCATACCCGAATACATATAGAACTTACGGTAACAGAGATTTTGGTACAGTAAAAGGGTTAACTATTGCGTATGATTTAAGAAGAACAGGAAATATTAGAATGACTGCAAATTATACATTACAGTTTGCTGATGGTACTGGTTCGGATGCAGGTTCTGCTTTAAATCTTGTGAACTCAGGACAACCAAACTTAAGAACAATTTTCCCTTACTCATTTGATCAACGTCATGCGTTTGCTATCACATTTGATTACCGTTATGGTGGAGGGAAAGACTACAATGGTCCAGTTATTAAAAACTTTAATGTTCTTGAGAATACAGGTTTAAATATTGTAACAAACATTAATTCTGGAACGCCTTATAACGATGCAAATCAAATTGTAGATGCTGGAAGTTTTACTCCACTGGGACAAACATTGCAAGGTACTTTAAATGGTTCTAGAAAGCCATGGACATACAGATTAGATATGCAGTTAGACAGGAATTTTGAATTGGAGTTTGGTAAAGATGAAAACAAGAAAAAACAAGCTTTCTTAAATGTATATATCCGTGCAACAAACTTGTTTAATGCGCAAAACATTATCAATGTTTACAGAGCAACGGGTAACGCTCAAGATGATGGATACTTAGCTGCTGCTCAATTCCAAACAGCGATTGCGAATCAGTTAGACGAGCAATCTTTTAGAGATTATTATCAATTAAAGATTCAAAATCCTTTCAATATTTCTGCACCAAGAACAATTCGTTTAGGTGTTAAGATTGATTTTTAATTAATTTAAATTAGAAGACTATGAAAATATATGTAACTACAATAGTTGTCTTAGGAATAATAGCTAATTCTTTTGGTTATTATCCTGCAGACTACACCCCTCCAAGCGCAGGAGGTAGTGGATCACAAACATTTGGAGCAAAGGCAAATTGTCCTAATTCAAATGCGCGTTTATTCATGGAGTTCAATGACGTAAGAGCACTTATTGAAGTAGGTGGATCTTTATGGCAAGATAGAGCGAATGGATCGGCTGCTTACTTTGTTCCTGCTGAATCAAATACAACTGTAATTTTTGCTGGAGCAATTTGGATGGGTGGTAAAGATGTTAACGGTCAGCTTAAACTAGCAGCTTTAACGTTTAGAAGCGGAAATGATTTCTGGCCTGGTCCGTTGAGTGTAAACGTAGGTTCTGGTAATATTCAGCCAGGTGTGCCCGTTGGTGATAACGCAATCAGAGATTTTGGTGCTGCAACAATAGATCCAGATGTGTGTATAGAATACGATCAATTTTTCTCTATTGCTAAGTCTGAAGTAATTCAGTACAGTCTGCAGTACGAATGTTCGCAAACTCCGGGTTGTGAGGAAGTTTATAATGTATCGGCAGATGCGATTAATAGAATTAATAACTGGCCAGCTCATGGAGATGTATCTCGAGGACAAGACTTTTATTTAGCTCCTTTCTACGATAGAAACCAAAATGGTGTTTATGAGCCTACTCTAGGTGAATATCCTTGGTTTGATGATATTTTAAATAGAGATGATGTTATTTGTGGTTCTGATAGAAGAGTAACACTTTTTGGAGATCAAACAAACTGGTGGATATTTAACGATAAAGGAAATATACATACTGAGTCTGGTGGAGATCCGATTGGAATGGAGATTCATGCACAGGCATTTTCTTTCGCTACAAATGATGAAGTGAATAAAATGACTTTCTACAACTATGAAATGATTAACAGAAGTACGCAGACTTTGGAAGAAACATATTTTAGTCAATATGTGGATGGAGATATAGGTCTAGCGAATGATGACTTTACAGGTTGTGATGTTTCTAGAGGTTTAGGGTTTATGTACAACGGAGTAGATTTTGATCCAGGACAAAATGGTAACGGATATGGGGATAATGTTCCTGCAGTTGGTATTGACTTCTTTGAAGGACCTTACCAAGATCCTGATGGAATTGATAATCCTGGTCCTAGAACTGAAATTATTAATGGTGAGGCAGTTTTTGTACAACCTTCAGTTGCTGAAGCTTTAGCACAGGGTGGTATTGTTTACAAAGGAATTGGTATCGGATATTCTGATGGTATTGTTGATAATGAGCGTTTTGGTATGAGACGTTTTAATTACTACACGAATGGCGCTAACGGAGGTCAAGCAGATCCAAGAAATAATTTCCCAACAGATTTCTACAATTACATGTCTGGTTTCTGGAGAGATGGAACAGATAACTTCTTTGGAGGTACTGGTTATCCAGGTGGTGGAGGTTCAAGTATTCCAACTGACTTCATGTTCCCTGATGATTCAGATCCTTTATTTTGGGGTACAGCAGGTGTGCCAACGACTTACAATTGGTCTGAAACATCGACAAACGAGGCAGGTGCTTCAAACCAACCGGGTGATAGAAGATTCGTTCAGTCGGCTGGACCATTCACACTTAAGCCGGGAGCTACAAATAACCTTACAGTAGGTGTAATTTATGGAAGAAGCTTTTCTGGAGATGCATTTGAATCTGTAGCAGCAGTTAAAATTGCAGATACTAAGGCGCAAGCACTTTTTGATAACTGTTTTAGAATATTAGACCCTCCATCTGCTCCTGTTTTAAAGATTCAAGAGTTAGAAAACGAACTAGTATTAATGTTGTCTAATCCTTTCGGTAACAACGTGAACGAAGAATATATTGAAGAGGATAATATTAACATTGTTGAGCCACCAGGTGTAACATATGATAAGAATTATCGTTTCGAAGGTTATCAGATTTATCAATTAATTGATGATGAAGCATCTGTTGCTGATATTGGAGATATTGATAAAGCACGTTTAGTTGCTCAGTGTGACATCGAAAATGATATAGAAACACTTATAAACTATGAGTTTAATGAAGCACTAGGTGTTGCTGTTCCAAGTTTGAAAGTGGAAGGTGCAAATGAGGGAATTCAGCATTCATTCTTATTATCAGAAGATGCTTTCGCTGCAGGAACGAATAAGTCTTTAGTAAACCATAGAACGTATTATTATATTGCTATTGCCTATGCATACAATAATTTTAAAAACTACGACCCAACGGATCCAGGTTCTTTAGATGGTCAACAAATGCCATATATTAGTTCTCGTTTAGCTGCTGATGGTAGTGCAATTAAATCGGTTGTTGGTATTCCTCATAATCCAGTTGCTGAGGCAGACGGTACGATAACTTCTTTAAGTTATGGAGACTCTCCTCAAATTAAGCGTTTAGATGGAACGGGTAATGGTGGATTTGCTGTAGACTTAACACAGGAATCTGTAGACAATATTTTAGCGAATAATTCTATGGCAACTCCTACTTATACAACAACAGGAGCTCCAATTAAAGTTAAAGTTATCGATCCATTGAATTTGGTTGATGGTCTTTTTAGATTACGTTTTGTAAATCAAGGAAATGAGTATATGGAAGACGCTGAATGGATTATTGACAGAATCGTTGATGGTAATGTTGTGGAGTCTGTGTCCTCTGAAAGAACTATTGAAGTAAATAATGAACAATTAATTATGGATTGGGGAATTAGTGTTCAGATTAGACAAGCCAATTACAATAAGTCTTTACCTTTTTCAGAAGGAAAGTCGTATGCAGCTCCTATAGAAGCTACAATTGAATTCGCCGATTCTTCTAAGAGATGGTTGATAGGTGTTCCGGACAACGATGGTTTTTCACCGTTTAACTGGATTTCTGCTGGAGATTATGTTCCAGAAGCAGATAACACAGATCCTAATTTAGATTGTTATCAAGATATTGATCCAACTACCGCAGATGATTCTGGTAGAGAGTATGCGCAGTTATTAAATGGTATTGTTACACTTGGTCAATATGCAAGAGGTAATGAGTGTGAATTTTCACCTATCGGTTGTGGTACGGGTTACTTAACCGAATCTAACTGGAGATCAATAGCAAGAAATGACTTAGGAGGTGGAGCGCAGCCTAGCGTTGATATTGTAATTACATCAGACAAGTCTAAATGGACACGTTGTCCAGTTATTGAGTTAAATAACGATCAAAATTTGTCTGTTGGTGGAGCTAAGCCAGGAACGTTAAGAGAAAGTCCTTCTGTAGATAAAGAAGGTAGACGTGCTGGAGATGCAGGTTATAACGAATTCGAAGCAACGAATGGAGGCACGCAACCAACTGGAATGGGTTGGTTCCCAGGATATGCTATTGATGTTGAAAAAGGAAGAAGGCTGAATATGGCTTTCACAGAGAATTCTTTCTTAGCAGGTGAAGGTGGTGCTGACATGGTTTGGAACCCTAGTGAAACATTTACTTCTAACATAGGATCGCCAAGATTAGGTGGTCAGCAGTTAGTTTATGTTCTAGGTGGTTCTGAAAATGATATGCCTAATTATAGTCAAGACCAAAATTATGTGTACGATTTATTATCACAAGAGTCTACATCTACGTATAAAGATTTCTATGGTTCTTTATCTTGGGTAATGTATCCAATTAAAGCTCCTGGTCAAGATTTACTGAGTACGGATGTCAAGATTAGATTGAGAATAGATAAAACATACCAAGAGTATACGGCAACTGGCGATAATGCAGGTGCTCCAATGTACGAATGGGATATGTCTACTTACAGAACGATTACTGGAGACGAAAATGCATTGTCAAGTGTTTTAGATCTTATTAACGTAGTACCAAATCCATATTATGCATTTTCTCTATACGAAAATGATAGATTGGATACACGTGTTAAAATTACGAACTTGCCAGAAAGATGTTTAGTTAGAATCTACAATACTTCCGGGAAATTGGTGAAAACGTTTAAGAAAGATGATCCTCTTACTTCGGTAGATTGGGATATGAAAAATGATGAGTTCATTCCTATTGCTAGTGGTTCTTACTTAATTCATGTCGAAGTTGAAGGTATCGGTGAAACAGTAGTTAAATTCTTCTGTGGAATGCGTCAGCCAGATTTAGAAAACATTTAATAGACTACTCTGATTTAAAAACTATAATATGAAGAAATTCAATAAAATAAAAAATTCGTTAGTAGTTGGAGCACTAATTTCTTGCTCCGCTGCTTTCGGTGGAAACGAAGATAGAGTTGGATCTGCTGGAGCTAGTCAGATGTTAATAAATCCTTGGGCGAGATCATCTGCTTGGGGAGATGCAGGAGTTTCTTGCGTTAATGGTTTAGAAGCTACTTTTACTAATATTGCTGGTTTAGCATTTACAGACAAAACTCAAATAAAGTTTAACTATACTAACTGGTTAGGTTCTGCGAATATTGGCTTAAGTAGTGCGGGTATTGCCCAGCGTGTTTCAGATCAAGATGTGATTGCTGTAAGTATTCAATCTTATGGGTTTGGAGACATAGATATTACAACTGGAGATTTGCCAGAAGGTGGTATTGGTACTTTTACACCTCGTTTAAGCATTGTTAACGTAGGATATGCAAGAGAATTCTCGAATTCTATTTATGGAGGATTTAACTTGAAAGTTCTTTCTGAGAGTATTGCCAATCTTCGTTCTACGGGTATAGCATTTGATGCAGGTGTGAGATATGTAACTGGTGAACAAGACCATATTAAATTTGGTATCTCTTTGAAGAATGTTGGTCCAACTATGCGTTTCTCTGGAGATGGTTTAGCAACGCCAATTTTTTATCAGTCTACTGGAGAAGTTGCAACGCTTGAGCAAAGAAGTAGTGCTTATGAAATGCCTTCTCAGCTAGTTATGGGAGCATCTTATGACTTCTTGTTCTCTGAAGAAAGTAAATTAACAGCTGCATTCGGTTTCACGGCAAATTCATTCTCTAATGATCAATATCGTGTTGGTTTAGATTATGGAATGGCTCTAGAGAAAGCAGCATTTAATATTAGAGCGGGGTACGTTTTAGAGAAAAACATTTTTAATGTAGACGATAGAACGAACGCTTTAACTGGTTTAACTGCCGGATTTTCAGTAGATGCGTTAGCAGGAGAGAATAAATCTCCTCTGGGTATAGAATATGCTGTAAGATTGTCTAATCCATTTGGTACAATCCATACATTTGGATTAACGCTTAGCTTGAAATAAAAATAATATTTATTATATTTGTTAGACAGGAGAGTCCTTTAGGGCTCTCTTGTTTTTTGTTAATATAACCCGTACTGATATGTCAAATATAAGTTATTACACCGCCGAAGGACTTCAGAAAATGAAGGATGAATTGCACGAAATGAAAACGGTTCAACGTCCATCTATTTCAGCGCAGATTAGTGAAGCAAGAGATAAAGGAGATTTATCAGAGAATGCCGAGTATGATGCTGCAAAAGAAGCACAAGGATTGTTAGAAATGAAAATTTCTAAACTTGAGAATGTTTTAGCAAATGCTCGACTTATAGACGATTCTATGATTGATACGTCTAAAGTTTATATACTTTCTAAAGTAACCATTAAGAATATAAAAAATGGCGCAGAGATGATGTATACACTCGTTGCAGAAAACGAAGCGAACCTTAAGGAGAAAAAAATATCTATTGAATCGCCAATAGGAAAAGGTTTACTAGGAAAATCTAAAGGAGATATTGCAGATGTTCAAACCCCTAATGGTATCATTCAATTTGAAATAATCGATATTGCGAGGTAATGAGTTCTATTTTTAACAAAATCATTAATGGAGAAATACCTGCCTATAAAGTTGCAGAGAATGATGAGTTTTTAGCTTTTCTAGATATAGCTCCATTGGTTGAAGGTCATACCCTTGTTATACCTAAAAAGGAGACAGATTTTATTTTTGATATTGAAGATGAACAGTTAGGTAGATTTATGCAGTTTGCTAAAATAGTTGCTAGGAAGATGAATACTGTTTTCGATTGTAAAAGAATAGGAGTATCTGTAATCGGTCTAGAAGTTCCTCATGCACACATACATTTAATTCCTATAAATGGAGTAGGCGATATGGATTTCAATAAAGAAAAGTTAAGCCTTCCGAAAGAAAAGATGGAAGCGATAGCAAAAAAAATAATAGAAGCCTAATAAAGTAGCCAATTGTATTTTCAGTTGGCTTTTTTATTTTGTTTTATCGCGCTGTGGATTATTCTTAACAAACGAAGCCCAATTGTTGCTCTTAGATTTATTATGTTCACCAATTCCTTTAGAAAAATGATGACAAACCGCAGCAGCCAATCCATCTGTTGCATCTAAATACTTTGGTAGTTCTTTTATTTTAAGCAAACTTTGAAGCATAGCTGCAACCTGTTCTTTCGAAGCATTTCCAGAGCCAGTTATTGCCTGTTTGATGCGTTTGGGTGTGTACTCTTCAAAGGGTACATTACTTTTTAAAGAAGCTGCAATACACACTCCCTGCGCTCTGCCCAATTTGAGCATAGATTGTACATTTTTACCGAAAAATGGAGCTTCTATCGCCATTTCATCAGGTTTATATTCTTCTATTATAGCATCAACACGATCAAATATTCTTTTTAGTTTGTCTGGATGTGTGGGAAGTTTGCTCAAATGAATTACTCCAAAGTTTATTAACTCCATCGTTTTTCCTTTAATATGGATTAATCCATATCCCATAACGGATGTACCTGGGTCTATTCCTAGAATTATTTTATCTTCAACCATTATTAATTGTCGTGTTAAGAGCTATAAAGTTAAATAAGTCTTTAGTAATTGGGTTAAAACTACTCACTTTCTGTCTTGTATTGCTAGTATTTTATTGGCAAGTTAGAGATATTCAATGGAATGATTTATTAAACGTACGACCAACTCACACAATTTTTATTTTTCTAGTACTTGCCTTAATGCCTTTAAACTGGTTTTTCGATTATCTGAAGTGGAAAACGATATTAAAATTCAAGGACTTATCCCATAAACAAAAATCCTTTAAATCATTTGTTTCTGGAATTGCAGTTAGCTTAATTACACCAAATCGCTTAGGTAATTTTATTGGTAGGATGGTATGGTTTTCAGGAAAAAGTAGAATTTATATTGCTTTAACTACATTATACAGCAATTTTTCGCAATTTTTGGCAACACTTATACTTGGATGTTTTGGTTTATTAATTTCTA